>JBDVMP010000016.1:0-30410 GCA_039970095.1 Cyclobacteriaceae bacterium | reverse complement strand
CCAACTCCGACAGGAGCACAAATTCCACTCGGGCAGTTGGTAGACATTGAATATGTGAGAGGGCCACAAGCCATCAAAAGTGAAGAGACTTTTCTGGTCGGGTATGTCCTCTTTGATAAGCGAGATGGCTATGCAGAAGTGGATGTGGTGAATGATGCTCAGCGTACTATCCAAGAGCGAATTGATAGTGGGGAGTTGGATGTACCCTCGGGCATCAGTTATAAGTTCTCCGGCAGCTATGAAAACCAGGTGAGAGCTGAAAAGCGATTGGCCATCATTGTCCCGGTGGTGCTGGGGATCGTATTCCTGATCCTTTATTTCCAATTCAAATCCACGACTACTTCACTGATGGTTTTCACAGGAATCGCCATGGCATTTAGTGGTGGATTTATCATGATCTGGCTATACGGACAAGATTGGTTTTTCAACTTCTCATTGTTGGGAGTTGACTTTAGAGATCTCTTTCAGATTAAAACCATCAACCTCAGTGTGGCTGTTTGGGTAGGCTTCATTGCCTTATTTGGAATAGCAACTGACGATGGCGTGTTGATGGGCACTTATCTGGATCAAAGTTTTGATCGGAACAGGACCAAAACGATCCCCGAAATACGTGAGGCAGTAGTAGAAGCAGGGTTACGAAGAATCCGACCGGCTGTGATGACTTCTGCCACAACCATCATTGCCTTGCTTCCAATTCTTACATCTACCGGAAGAGGATCTGATATAATGATCCCTATGGCAATTCCAGCCTTTGGAGGTATGGCCGTGGCGGCAATTACATACTTCGTGGTGCCGGTACTGTATTGTATGCGAGAAGAACGAAAACTGAATAAGCAATGAAAAAGTATCTAATCATAGTGATGACATTAAGTGTAGTGCTTCCAGGAAGTGCTCAAACTTTAGAGGAATACTTTCAAATTGCAGCGGAAAACAATCCAGGACTAGAAGCCAAATACAAAGCTTTCGAAGCAGCATTGGAACGCATCCCTCAGGCTAACAGCTTACAGGATCCAACCTTTTCATTCGGATATTTTATCTCTCCGGTTGAAACAAGAGTTGGCCCACAGCGAGCACGGTTCTCACTCACTCAAATGTTCCCTTGGTTTGGAACATTAAAAGCAAGCGGTGATGTAGCTACCCTGAATGCAGAAGCTCAATATCAGGTCTTTTTGGATGCTCGGAATAAGCTTTATTATCAAGTTGCGGTGGCCTACTATCCGCTCTATGAATTGGATAAATGGATTGTGCTGGAAAGTGAGAATGCAGAAATCCTTGAGTCATACAAGACCATTGCAACCACTAGGTTTGAAAATGATCAAGGGACATTAGTTGATGTACTTAGAGTGGACATCATGCTCAAGGATGCATTGACCAATTTGGGAATTCTCAGAAAGAAAAAACAACCATTGGTGACCTCATTCAACAAGCTCTTGAATAGAGAAGAGCATGCTGAAGTGGTAGTTACAGATTCCCTAATGGTCACTGATTTGGCAGTCAATCGAGATTCCTTGCTAGCTAATAACCCTGTGTTAGACGAGTTGGAAATTCGATTAGAGGCAAGCAAGAAACAAGAATTTTTGGCTGAGAAGCAAGGATTGCCAAAGCTCGGGGTGGGTTTGGATTACGTGATTGTCAGTGAACGAACAGACATGTCTGTTTCTGACAATGGTCAAAACGCTTTGATGCCTATGGTCACTGTAGGAATCCCCATTTTCAGAGGAAAGTACAAATCAGCAAGGAAGGAAGCTCAGCTGATGCAGGATAGTTATTCGCTTCAAAAAGAGGATCGAATCAATCAGCTCATATCCGGATATGAAATGGCTGATTTCGACCGAGTAAAACAAATGGAACTTCTCCATCTCTATGATGAGCAAATGACAGAGACACAACAGGTGCTTAACCTTTTACTCTCTGCCTACGGCAACTCAGGAACAGCATTCGAAGAGGTATTGCGTACGCAACAACAACTCTTGAAGTATAAAAAAATGAAGGCTACAGCGATGATGGACTATCACGTTGCAGTGGCGAGGCTTAATTATTTGACAGCTAAAAAATATTAAAATGAAAATTTCAATAAGAACACTAATCCTTGTGATTGTAGCAACCCTTACAGGTGGTTTGCTACTTGGATGGGCCTTTTTTGGTGGAAGTTCCCAAACAGATCACTCCCACACAGAAGTCATCAACGGAGAGACCGTTTGGACCTGCTCCATGCATCCGCAGATACGCCAAAATGAAGCAGGTGCTTGTCCGATATGTGGGATGGATCTCATCCCACTTGAAGACGACAATGGAGAAGGTATTGACCCGATGGCCATAACCATGTCACCTACTGCGATGCAGTTGGCCAATGTTGTTACGGCAATTGTAGGTAGTGAATCAGCAATGAAAACCATTCGCTTGAACGGCAAAGTGCAGGAAGATGAACGATTGATCTTCAGCCAGACCACACACTTTCCAGGAAGGATTGAAAAGCTTGCTTTGAATTTTACAGGAGAGTATGTCAGTAAGAGAAGCGTGATTGCAAGTTTGTATTCACCTCAGTTGGTAACTGCTCAGGAAGAGCTGTTCGAGGCTTATAAAATCAGAGAAAGTCAGCCCAATTTATATCGAGCGGCCAGGGAAAAGCTGAAGAACTGGAAGCTGACCGAATCTCAAATAGATCAGATCATATCTACTGGAAAGACTCAGGATCAGTTTCCGGTACTGGCGGATCAATCGGGCTATGTGACTACTAAGAAGGTCAATCTCGGTGACTATGTCAACAGAGGGCAGACCCTTTATGAAATTGCAAACCTATCCAGAGTTTGGGTGCTGTTCGATGTGTATGAAAGTGACCTGTCCTGGATTAATAAAGGTGATTCCATTGAGTTCAATATTAGTTCGCTTCCGGGGCAAACGTTTAAAGGCAAGATTGATTACATCGATCCTGTGATCAATCCCAAAACTCGTGTGACAAAAGCGAGAGTAGTCGTCCAAAACAATGATCGAATTCTGAAACCTGAGATGTTTGCTTCCGGTGAGGTGAAAGCTCAACTAGGAAAGACAGTCGATCAATTGACTGTACCCAAATCTGCAGTGATGTGGACCGGAAAACGATCCGTGGTTTATGTGAAACTATCCTCAGATCAAGGATTGCATTTCAAAATGCGTGAAGTGACGCTTGGTCCATCACTGGGAGACGCTTACAACATTGAGAAAGGGTTGGAACCAGGTGAAGAAATCGCAGTGAATGGAACGTTTAGTATTGATGCTGCGGCCCAGCTTGCAGGCAAGCCATCGATGATGTCACCGGAAGGTGGAGCTGCCATGACAGGTCATGATCATACCCGCTTGCCGGACGGGCAGGATGGAATGAGCCAAGGATCCTCACAAACCAATAATCAAATGAACATGCTTCAGGTCAATGAATCTGAAATAACCTATGATAGTGATCCTGAATTCAAAGAACAGCTTCAAGCGGTCTTTTTAGCCTACCTACCGGTAAAAGATGCACTTATAGAAAGTGATGTAAATACAGCAAGTAAGGAAGCTGAAAATCTTAAAAAAGCCATTGATGAAGTAGATATGAAATTGGTCAAAGATGAAGCACACATCGAATGGATGAAAGATCTGGATGTGTTACAGAAGTCGACAGAAAGCATTCGCCAAGAAACTAATCTGGAAAAAGCTCGAATGATGCTTTCACCCTTAAGTGATCAATTATTTCATACCCTAAAAAAATACCAGGTAGAAGTAGATGGTTACCGTCAGTACTGCCCTATGGCCTTTGACAACAATGGAGCTTTTTGGTTAAGCGATTCAGATAAAATCCTGAATCCTTATTTCGGTGATGCGATGCTCACTTGCGGGAATATAGAAGATCATTTAAATGAATCAATTAATTAAACTTTAACTTAAATGCGATGAAAACAACACTATTGACACTTGGGCTAGCATTGGCGATTGCTTCTTGCAGCTCTGCAAAAAAGGAAGAGAAATCGGAGGCCAAAGAAGCGGCTAAAACTGAAGTAACAGAGGCACCTTCCGGCATTTCCGATTACATGTCACTAAAAGATGCTTTGGTTCAAACGGATGCTTCAGCAGCAAAGGATGCAGCTACTAAACTGGCTGAATCTGCTACCAATGAGAATTGGAATGCTGCCATTGTTGAGGCTGCAAAAACAATCGCATCCAGTAGCGATGTTGAAGTACAGCGTACAGCTTTCAAAACAGTGACTGACGGCCTCATTGCTTCATTAAAAGCGAATGATTCAGAAGACGGAGTTTATGTTCAGTACTGTCCGATGGCTTTTGACAATACAGGAGCCAGTTGGTTGAGCATGTCAGATCAGATCAGAAATCCATACTTCGGTGACAAGATGCTGAAGTGCGGAAAAGTAACTGAAGAACTGTAATCATGACTACCCTCCACATCAAGAATATGGTTTGTGATCGCTGCAAGAAAGTGATCAAAGACGAGTTGACCACCCTCGGTGTGGAGGTGCATGCTATTGAATTAGGAGTGCTCGAGATTGATCCAAAATCAGTTGATCTTGAATCCATCGCCGGTACCATTGAAGCACATGGTTTTGAATTAATAGAAAGTAAGGAAGAAATAATTGTCGAGCGAATAAAGGTGTTTCTCATTAACATGATTGACCAGCTTCCTATTCAAAGAAAGAACAAGCTTTCGACCATGATTTCTGATGAATTAGGAAGGGATTATTCATCGCTAAGCAAAGTTTTCTCTCAAAGAGAACACATCACCATTGAGAAGTATTTCCTACGATTGAAACTCGAGAAGGTCAAAGAGCTGATTCAGGATGGTTCCCATTCCTTTTCTCAAATTTCTTCGATGCTTGATTATTCAAGCATTAATCATTTGTCTGGTCATTTCAAACAGGAAATAGGCCTCAGTATGTCTGAGTACAAGACCATGGTTCAATCGGGTAGAAAGCCACTTGACAAGATTGTGTAAATCAAATCCATGATTATGAAATCGACTCAGTTTTGCACCTCCGAACTTTGTTTCATTAACTTTTTAATGAAATGAAATGAGTCCTGAAAGGACCAATTCCATCGCTCCGGCGAACCGGTGACCATAAGAAATAGACAATACACATGAAACACACGTATCAAATTTCCGGAATGACCTGCAATGGTTGCAAGAGTCATGTAGAGAAAACGCTCAAAGCAGTTGAGGGTATCTCTGATGTTTCTGTTGATTTAGCAAATAAGGAAGCGGTTGTTCAAATGGAGTCTCATATCCCAATTGAAACACTTAAAGAAGCCTTGCAAAAAGACGGAGATCGCTATGACATTCACCTTCCAGAGTCTCACGAGCATCATCATCATCCCATGCCAGAAATTAATAAAAAGAAGGACACTGGAGGATCTGGCAAATACTATTGTCCCATGCTATGCGAAGGAGATAAGAAATATGACAAGCCAGGCGATTGTCCTAAATGTGGAATGGATTTAGAAAAGGAAGAAAGTTCGAAAACCATTTACACCTGCCCGATGCACCCTGAAGTAGAGCAGGATCATCCGGGATCATGTTCGAAATGTGGAATGGACTTGGAACAGAAAAAAGCCTCTGCTGATGGTGGTTCGGAGGAACAGAAAGCATACAAGAAAATGCTGACCAAGTTCTGGATTTCGGTGGCTTTTACACTACCTGTCTTCTTCATTGCCATGAGCGAGATGATAGGTGTTTCTTTATCCGAAATCGCAAGCGAAAAGACCTGGGGTTGGGTGCAGTTTGCATTGAGTACACCAGTCATCTTTTACTCTTGTTGGAATTTCTTTGTGAGAGGGTACAAATCCATCATCAATCGCTCGCCAAACATGTGGACTCTCATCACATTGGGAGCTGGAGCTGCATACCTGTTTAGCATTTTTGCCTTGCTGTTTCCTGACATTTTCCCTGATCAATTCAAATCAGAGGGAGGAGCTGTTCACTTATATTTTGAAGCTGCAGTTGTCATTCTTACCCTGATTCTATTGGGACAATTATTGGAAGCAAAAGCAAGAAGTCAAACCAATTCTGCAATCAAGGAACTTCTCAATCTTGTACCACCTGAAGCAACGGTTATCAGAGATGGTGAGGAAATGACGATTCCATTGGAACATGTGAAGCTGGATGACATCATTAAGATTAAACCGGGTGAAAAGATCCCTGTAGATGGTGAGATAACCGAAGGAAAAAGCAGTATCGATGAATCGATGATCACAGGAGAACCTGTTCCCGTTGAGAAATCCGAAGGAGACAATGTGATTGGTGGAACGATCAATGGTACCAGTTCCTTTCAAATGAAGGCACGAAAGGTCGGAAGTGACACATTGCTTTCACAGATCATTGAAATGGTCAATAAAGCCAGTCGAACGAAAGCACCCATTCAGAATCTGGCTGATACGGTATCCAGCTACTTCGTGCCTATCGTTGTTTCGATTGCCATCATTGCCTTTGCCGTTTGGGCGATTTGGGGCCCTGATCCTCAATTGGTTTATGCTTTCACCAGCGCCGTGACCGTGCTAATCATTGCCTGTCCGTGTGCATTAGGATTAGCTACTCCCATGTCGATCATGGTGGGAACAGGAAAAGGTGCGAAGCAGGGGATTTTGGTAAAGGATGCCAGAGCCATTGAGGAAATGCACAAGGTGACCACATTGGTGATTGATAAAACTGGAACCATCACACAAGGGAGACCATCACTCCAGGATGTACAGTCCATTCACGAAAAATATAGTGCAGATGCCATCCTGAAAAATGTCGCTTCACTCGAATCAAGTAGTGAACATCCATTGGCACATGCCATTGTCGAGGGAGCTGAAAATAAAGGACTCAGAGTTCAGAAGGTTGACGATTTTAACTCCATTACTGGTAAAGGCATTACCGGCAAAGTAGGTGGGCTGCAAATCGCTATTGGCAACAAAAAGCTCCTGGAGGAATTTGATTTAACACTGGATCAGGAGCATGACGAAGATGTGAAGCAAAGACAGCTGGAAGGACAAACGGTCATGTTTGTAGTGATTGATAAGGAAGTGGCCGGGTTCATCAGCGTAGCTGACCCAATTAAGGAATCATCTGCTGATGCCATCAAGCATTTGCAAGACCAAGGACTGGAGGTGATTATGCTCACTGGTGACAATAAGAATACAGCCAAAGCGGTTGCAGATAAGCTTGGATTAGATGGATATGAAGCAGATCTCTTACCGGAAAGCAAATACGAGAAAGTCAAAGCGCTGCAGGAAGAGGGGAAGATTGTAGCTATGGCCGGTGATGGAATCAATGATGCTCCAGCCCTCGCTCAGGCCAATGTAGGAATTGCCATGGGGACTGGTACTGATGTAGCTATTGAAAGTGCAAGTCTTACCTTGGTGAAAGGAGAGTTGGATGGAATCGTACGCGCGAGGAAACTCAGCACAGATGTGATGCGAAACATCAAGCAGAATCTGTTCTTTGCTTTCGTTTACAATATGCTAGGTGTACCAATAGCCGCAGGGGTACTTTTTTCTGTATTTGGTCTTTTGTTGAGTCCGATGCTTGCGGCATTGGCCATGAGCCTCAGCTCCGTTTCAGTCATTGGAAATAGTTTGAGATTAAGATAGATAGGGACTTTCTGGTGTTTTAATTGAAAAGCCAAATGATCAAAAAATGGCAAAAGAAATCGTTTTACAATCTACCATCACCTGTCCTAATTGTGGACATCAAAAAGAAGAAGCCATGCCTACAGACGCATGCCAGTACTTCTATGAATGTGAGAATTGTCACAAGGTGCTGAAACCAAAGTCAGGAGATTGCTGTGTGTATTGTAGTTATGGTACTAGGAAGTGTCCACCGGTACAATATGGAAGTTGTAATTGCTAAATGATCTTTAGAACATCACTCAGTATATCCCTCCTTTGTTCCAATTTGATTTTCATTAAGTTTGCCCATCAATGCAGCAATTTAGAAAAATAGCGGCTATCTCCTTTCTGAGCATATTCAGTATGTATCTGCTGCATCAGGTATTGCCGCATGTACATCATGAGCACAGTGCAGAGCACATAAGCATTGCTGAGACTAAGGCTGAGCATTCTCATGATCACGATCATCACCACCACCATGACGATGATGACTCCAGTGAAGGTTTTGATTTCTTAGGATTTCTTTTTGGGACACATGCTCACACCCTCCAGGTTGATAATGTCCTTGTTGCCAAAAGTATCTCCAAGCAACAGGTATCATTAAAGGTTGTAGTAGCAGCTGTTGCTTATGAGATTAAGATATCGGAAAGAGAGCCGGAAGAACAGATACTCTGGCAACACCCTCCGGATCCAACAAAATCCCCCCATCTAACTTCGGTTTCGTTAAGAGGCCCCCCATCTTTAGGATAATCATTTCAAGCAGGAAGAATCCCGCTTACTGAGCATATTAGGTTATGCTCTACACTATTTGATTAATCCTAAAATCAATTTACATGTATAAAAAAATCGTGTTCGCTCTTTGCGGATGCTTCTTGTCGTTTGGCTTGATTGCCCAATCGACCTCAATAGAAAGCATTCTCAGGGAAGTAGAACAAAACAACCAGGAGCTGAAAGCCCTCAGTCAATATGCTGAGAGTAGAGCTCTTGAACTGAAATCCGGAAATAATCTGCCAAACCCTCAACTGAGCGCATACTATCTCCCCTTTGGTGAGCATCCCACGGGAGATTATAGCGAATTTCAGGTGAGTCAGTCTTTTGAGTTCCCAACGGTCTATAGCACTCGAAGGAATCTGATTGACAAACAAACTGATCAGTTGCAGCTGGACTATCAGGCCAGGCGGCAGGAAATATTGGCACAAGCCAAAGAATACTGCCTGAACCTGATCTACCTGAACAAACGCCTAACAACCGAAACATTTAGAGTGGAGCAGGCAAAAGAGGTGTTTGAGCAGGTGCAGGAGCTTTATGAAAAAGAACAGGTAGGTATCCTGGAATTGAATAAAGCGAAAGTGGCCTGGATGCAGGAACAGTTTAAAATCCAGCAGATTGAAAGCGATCAGAGAAACACGATGCTACTCCTTAAGAATCTCAATGGAGGAGCAGAGATACGTTTTTCATCCGATGAATATGCTTTATCCCTGGATTTGGCAGACAAGGAAAGTGTTTGGCAGGAAAAAAAAGCGCAAGATCCTGAGCTGATAAAATTCAAGCAACAGGAGGCGATTGCTCAGCAGTCATTAAGGCTGGCTAAAAACAGGACGCTCCCAAATTTGACAGCTGGCTTCAACAGTCAGGGTTTTGCAGGTGAGCGGTTTTCCGGTGTGTATGCTGGCATTAGTATTCCATTATGGAGTAACCGAAACAAGGTGAAGGCTGCTCAATCTCAAGTTGACTTTCAACAGTCCATCAATACCTCATTGTCATTGCAAGCCTACTCGGCATTCGAAAAGCAATACAATGACTATGAGACTATGCTTTCCAAGTTTCAGGAGTATGAAGCAACCTTATCTGGCTTAAACAGCGATGACTTATTGCTTCAGGCCTATCAACTAGGTGAATTATCCTTCCTGGAATACTACATGGAGCTAAAGTTTTATCGCCAGGCATATGATACTATGCTGGACATGCAATACCAACTCTATGTATCGCAAACACAACTTTTAAAACATCAATTATAAAATCGTAAAACATCGAATTATGAAAATTTCAAATATCCTTATCGCATTTACTTTTGTTTTCGCCATTGCCTGTTCGGGTAAAAAATCTGAATCAGGTCATGGACATTCACATGAAACAGAATCAGAAGCGCATCCGCACGCTGAATCGAGTGAAGATCACGGGCACAGCCATGATGAGGGTGATCACGACCATCAGGAGCAAGAAGAGTTTACTATTGAAGGCGACTCCACCGAAGTAGTAGAAAAAGACACGCATTCCCATAAGGAAGGTAGTTCTCATCATGATCATTAATCATTAAAAACAAAAGTTGATATGCGATATATAATAGTATTGTTTTCGTTGGTGGTGTTTTCCTGCCAACCTGTAGAGGAAGAAGGACATGCACATGCCCCGGATGGTAGCCACATTACTGAGAGTGATGAAGTGCCTTCGGTGGTCGCAACTATCTGGACAGATAAAACGGAGTTGTTTGTTGAATACCCGGCATTGATTGTTGGAAATAACAGCCGTTTTGCAGCACATTTTACGGTGTTGAAAAAGCATCTACCTGTTCTGGAAGGCAGTGTAACGGTGAGTTTGATAAAAGGTGGAAAGGGCATCCGACACAAGGTTGAAGCACCTTCTTCACCTGGGATATTCACACCCTCACTGCAACCGAAAGAACCGGGAACCTATCAATTGATTTTTGAAATCAAGACGCCTGCGTTTTCGGATAAGATCGTAATGGATAATATTCCTGTGTATGCTTCAGAGGAAGAAGCCATTGCCCAAATGGGTAGTGAAGATGAGGGTAATGCCATTACTTTTTTGAAAGAACAGGCCTGGAAAATGGAGTTTCAAACAGCTCCAGTTTTGAAGAAGCAAGTCTTTCAAACCATTCCCACTTCAGGTGTTTGGAAAGTAGCACCCTCGGATTATCAGACGCTTGTGGCTCCAGCCAATGGACGAGTGAGCTTTAGTTCTGGAATATTGACGGAAGGGAGCGCTGTAAGAAAAGGTCAGGTTTTGATGACCATTAGCAGTGCAGGACTTACGTCCAATAATCTGAGTGCGGAGATTCAAAAAGCAAAAGCTGAATTCGAGCAAGCCAGATCGGAATACGAACGGAAAAAGGAATTGTACAATTCCAAAATCGTTGCTAAAGCTGAGTTTGAGCAAGTAGAGCAGAAATACCAGGTGGCAAAAACCAACTACGAGACGTTGAGCAATGGGTACAGTGCAGGAGGCAAACAAGTCACTGCTCCAATGAATGGATACATCAAATCTATTCAGGCAGTAAACGGTGGATTTGTAAACCAGGGCGATGCTTTGGTGACTGTGACAAGCCATAAGAGTAGTTTGCTGGAAGTACGGGTTAGCCCGAAGTACAGTGCCGAGCTGCAGAACATTCAAAACCTATGGTATCAGCCCAAACCTGGTGCTTGGTCAAGCCTAAAGGATAGAGGAGGTAAGATTATTTCCGTGGGTAAAGAGGTTGAAGCTGACCAACCATTGATTTCTGTTTTTGCAGAAGTGAATGAAGGTGTGGAAATGCCGGAAGGTAGTTTCACCGAGGCTCAACTGGCTGTTGGTTCTGCAATTGAAAGTTTGACTGTTCCTGCTTCCTGCTTATTGGAAGATTATGGCAACTACTCGGTGATCGTACAGCTATCCGGAGAAAGTTTTGAACGCAGGAATGTGACGCTTGGTAAACGCAATGGTAGTGAAGTGGAGGTCATCAAAGGACTATCGTCGGGAGAGGTAGTAGTTACCAATGGTGCCTATGCGGTGAAAATGGCTTCCATGTCTGGACAAGCGCCCGCTCATGGTCACGCTCATTAAACGGTTGATGATATGCTAAACAAAATATTATCGATTTCACTACAAAACCGATTAATGGTGCTTTTGGGCGCTGTGGTGCTGAGTGTGGCGGGCTTGTATATAGCCCGTAATATGAACGTGGATGTATTCCCGGATCTGACAGCTCCGACAGTGACCATTTTGACGGAAGCTCATGGAATGGAATCTGAGGAAGTAGAAAAACTGGTGACCTACCAATTGGAAACGGCCATGAATGGCTCGCCCAATGTGCGTAGAATCCGCTCTTCATCTGCAGCAGGAATCTCCATTGTGTGGATAGAATTTGAATGGGGTACGGACATTTATCGGGCAAGACAAATTGTGAGTGAACGTATTCCGATGGTTCGGGAGAATTTGCCTACTGGTGTTGGTACTCCTACCATGGCACCTATTTCATCCATCATGGGTGAGGTGATGCTTTTAGGAGTTCGTTCCGATAGTTTGTCTTCGATGGAGCTGCGAACACTGGCTGACTGGACCATTCGTCCAAGAATCAAATCCATTGGCGGTATTGCCAATGTGATTGTGATTGGAGGGGACTACAAGCAATATCAGGTATTGGCCAATCCGGAGCTGCTCAAATACTATGATGTGAGCCTTTGGGAACTACTTGAAAAAGTACAGGAAAGCAATGTGAATGCTCCAGGAGGCTTTTTGAATGAATACGGCAATCAGTATATCATTAAAGGAAGTGGACGAGCGTATTCAGTAGAGCACCTCGAAGAAGCGGTTCTTAAGAATGTAAATGGTCAAACCCGGTATGCCGGACCAATCAAGATCAAAGACGTTGCAGAAGTTCAAATCGGTGCGGCTGATAAGATCGGTGATGGTTCGCTGAATGCGGATCCCGCGGTGATTTTGACCATTTCTAAACAGCCGGATGTCAACACTTTGGAATTGACCGAAAGGCTCGATGAAGCGATCACTGATTTGAATAACACTTTGCCGGAAAGCGTGGAAATCAAAAGTCACATTTTCCGTCAGTCGAATTTCATTGAGGCATCCATTAACAACCTGAATCAGACCTTACTGGAAGGTGCTTTTTTCGTGGTGATCGTGCTATTCATCTTTTTGATGAACTGGCGAACTACGGTTATTTCATTGCTCGCCATTCCTATCTCGCTGTTGGTATCCATCATTGTTCTTAAAATGCTGGGATATACCATCAATACGATGAGTTTAGGAGGCATGGCCATTGCCATCGGTGCGTTGGTAGATGATGCGATCATTGATGTGGAAAATGTTTTCAAGCGATTGCGTGAGAATATTCGAAAACCAAAAGAGGAGCAACAGCCTGTACTTACTGTAGTGAAGGACGCTTCAGTGGAGATTCGTAGCTCGATCATTATTGCTACGCTCATCATCATAGTATCGTTTGTGCCTCTATTTTTCCTGAGTGGGATGGAAGGACGATTGTTGCAGCCACTTGGCATAGCATTTATCACTTCGGTATTGACTTCCCTGATTGTGGCAGTTACGGTAACCCCGGTGTTGTGTTCGTACTTACTGAAAAGTGAAAAGGTACTTACCAGGCAGGCTGAAGGGACAAAAGTGGAACGCTTCCTTCGCGCTCGCTATGTTGGTGTATTAGAACGGACACTGAAGTTTCCAAAAACAGTCATTGGCTTAACAGTGGGTGCATTCATAATCAGTTTGATATTGCTAACGCAACTGGGTCGTAGTTTCCTACCAGAGTTCAATGAAGGATCCTTGGTGATCAGCGCAGTGGGTATACCCGGTATGTCGCTAGAAGAAAGTAACAAGAACGGAAAGCTGATTGAACAATTGCTGTTGGAAATGCCTGAAGTGGATGTGGTAACCAGAAGAACCGGACGAGCTGAGCTGGACGAACATGCTCAGGGCGTGAATGCGGCTGAAATAGATGTGCCTTTTATGCTGGACGGAAAATCAAAGGAGCAATTCTTTGAAGAGGTTCGAACCAAGCTAAGTGTGGTTCCGGGTGTTAATATCACTTTGGGTCAGCCCATCGCTCACCGAATTGATCACATGCTTTCTGGTACTCGAGCAAACATTGCCATCAAGATTTTTGGCGATGACTTGCAGCGTTTGTTTGAGTTGGGTAAAAGCGTAGAAACCAATATCAATTCCATTGATGGAATTGCCGATGTGGCAGTAGATCAGCAGATCGAAGTGCCACAAATTCGCATTACACCCAAGCGACAAATGCTGTCTGCTTATGGTATGACGGTTGGTGATTTGATGGAGCAGGTGGATATCGCTTTTGCCGGAGAAAAGGCCGGAGAAATCTATGAAGGGCAGAAGTATTTTGACCTTATCGTCCGTTTTCAAAAGGAGTCAAGGAGCAGTATGGAATCCATACAAGCGGCTTTAGTCACCTTACCAAACGGAGGTCAAATAACATTGGATCAGCTTGCAGATGTGAAGTCTGTGAGTTCTCCGAATACCATTTCCAGAGAGAATGTAAAGCGTAAGATCGTTGTGGCTGCTAATGTGCAGGGACGTGATTTACGTGGAGTAGTCAATGAGATTCAACAGATCGTAGATGCGAATATTGACTTGCCTGAAGGCTATCGGGTAGAGTATGGAGGTCAGTTTGAGAGTGAAGCGAAAGCTTCACAATTGTTGCTCATTACTGCGGTGGTGGCTATTATCATCATCTTTCTATTGCTCTACTATGAGTTTCAGGATGTCAAACTTTCATTCATTGTCTTGATCAATTTACCTCTGGCTTTGATTGGTGGGATTTTGATTGTTTACTTCACTTCGGGCATCATCAGCATAGCGGCTACCATTGGCTTTATCAGCTTATTTGGTATCGCTACCAGGAATGGAATTTTGCTGATTTCACGCTATGAGGATTTGAGGAAAGAAGGCATGAAAGGTTTTGAATTACTCAAAACAGGAGCTTTGGACAGGTTGAATCCAATTCTCATGACTGCCTTTACCACAGGGCTTGCTTTGATTCCGCTTGCACTGAAAGGTGGCGAACCGGGAAACGAAATTCAAAGCCCCATGGCAGTGGTGATTTTGGGTGGATTGCTGTCTGCTACTTTGCTCAATCTGGTTGTGATACCGTGTGTATATGAGCTGGTGAGCTCAAAGAAGAATTAACTAGATAAATGATAGTCAGGCCGATAAATTTGGCCTGACTATTTCAAATATGCCTTAAATTCAAATTATATCTTTTTTATTCTAACGAATGCTCGAACAAAAACTAGAAAATAGAGACATCAAGCCAACAGCTATGCGGTTGTTGGTGCTCAGAAAGCTCGTAGAATCAGGCGCAGCAATAAGTCTCAGTGACCTGGAAACAAAGTTTGAACGAGCAGATAAAGCTACGCTTTACAGAACCCTCAAAACCTTTGAAGAAAAGAAGCTCATCCATAGCATTGATGATGGAACCGGTGCGGTGAAATATGCGCTCTGTGAAGAAGGCTGTGAATGCAAACCACAGGATCAACACATTCACTTTCATTGTGTGAAATGTGGTGAAACCTATTGCCTGACCCAATCGAAAATCCCTCAAACGAACATTCCTTCAGGATTCAAGGCAGCCAGTGCCAGCATGGTGTACAAGGGCACTTGCGCGAACTGCTCCTAAAACAATGCAAACAGGTTGCACTCCTTTTTCGTTATTGTTGCATAGTGAAATCTTTCGCATTCATATTATCACTATTTCTGCTAGGGCTATCGGTGGCACCTTGCGCGGATGAAACCACAGCGGATAGCATAGAGGTTTCCTACCAAGAATCCGGGTCTGATCACGACCACAATGAATCCGAAGATTTGTGTTCTCCTTTATGTGTTTGTCATTGCTGCCATTCACATCTTGTCGTTCAGCAAATATTTATAAGTGAGTTAGGTATCCTTACATTTCCTCTCCAGAGAAGCACCTACTCAGACCCTATAACATCAGGGTTTGTCGACTCACTGCTACAGCCACCTCAGGTTTAATATCAGTTTCATAAGGACAACTCCGTCCAACTCGATCCTACTCTAAAGGATCGAAACAGAATCATTTTAACTGATACTAAATCATTTCATACATGATCAATAAAATCATATCGTTCTCGATAAAGAACAAATTCATTGTGGGCTTACTCACACTTGCACTCATAGGTGTGGGGATCTATTCCATGTCAACGGTCAATCTGGGTTCCGTCCCGGATATCACCAATAACCAGGTGCAGGTGATGACGGTTTCACCCAATCTGGCTACTGAAGATATCGAGCAGTTCGTCACCTATCCGGTCGAGTTGGCCATGGGTAACCTTCCGGGAGTAGATGAGATTCGCTCTGTTTCAAGATTTGGCCTGTCGGTGGTGACCATCGTCTTTGAAGATGACATGGGCACCTATTTGCCACGCCAACTGGTGCAGGAAAAACTGAACGAACTCCAGGAGACCATTCCCCAAAAATTCGGAAGTCCCACTATGGGACCAATTTCCACAGGTTTGGGGCAGATTTACGAATACACCATCCAACCTCAGGAGGGTTTTGAAACAAAATACTCGCCAACAGACCTGCGCACTATCCAAGACTGGATTGTAAAACGACAACTCACGCTACTGGATGGAGTAGTTGAAGTCAACTCATTTGGGGGTTACATCAAGCAATACGAGGTAGCCATCAATCCTGAAAAACTCAACGCACAAAAAGTTAGCATATCGCAGGTATATGAAGCACTAGCGAGAAACAATGTCAATACCGGAGGGGCTTATATTGAGAAGAATCGAATGTCCAACTTCATAAGAGGAGAAGGATTGATTCGCTCATTAGACGACATTCGAAAAATTGTTATCAAAACCGAAAATGGCATTCCTGTCACGATTGGTGATGTTGCTTCTAAAGTCCATTTTGGACACCAGGTACGCTATGGTGCATTCACACAGGATGGCCGTGAATCGGTGGGCGGCATCATCATGATGCTAAAAGGCTCTAACCCCAATGCGGTCATACAAAATGTGAAAGAGCGAATGGAAGAGGTTGAGAAATCGCTTCCTGAAGGATTGGAAATCAATACCATCATTGACAGAAGTGATCTTATTTCCAGAACGACCAGTACAGTGCAAACCAACCTGATCGAAGGAGCACTCATCGTCATATTTGCGCTCGTCATTCTATTGGGAAGTTTGCGTGGTGGTATCATCACGGCCACTACTATTCCACTTTCACTGCTTTTTGCATTCATACTGATGAAGCAATTCAATGTCTGGGCCAACCTGATGAGCTTGGGTGCCATTGACTTTGGAATTATTATAGATGGTGCGGTGATCATCATAGAAGGAACGGTCTATGAAATCCAGAAACGCATACGCTCTGGTAAAATTAAGTTCAACCAAGGTGTCATGGACGAGGTAGCTTTTGAGTCCGGAAGCACCATGATGGGTTCTGCCTTTTTCGGTCAGATTATCATTCTCATTGTGTTCGCTCCGATCCTGTTTCTGACAGGTGTTGAGGGTAAGATGTTCCAGCCGATGGCCTACACCTTTGGTTTTGCCATGATTGGTGCCATTTTCCTTTGTCTGACGTACGTGCCAATGATGTCAGCCTTATTTATGAAGCCCATCCAAAACAAAAAGAACTGGTTTGGGAAGTTTGAACGCTGGTTGGAAAAGGTGAGTGACAAAATAATCGGCGGTATTCATAAGGCATACCTGCCATTGCTAAAAAGTGCCCTCCGTTTTAAGGCTATCGTAATCATTGTGGCTATTGTGCTGCTGGGAGTTGCCGGATTTACATTTTCGCGTATGGGTGGGGAATTTGTCCCTCAGCTGGATGAAGGAGACCTGGCCATGCAGGCATTGATACGACCGGGAAGTTCGCTCACAGAGTCTAATGAAGTCTCCATGAAAATTGAAAAGCTCTTGCTTGAAAACTTTCCTGAGATCAAAACGGTCACCTCACGCATTGGTGTTGCAGATATACCCACAGACCCAATGCCCATGGACATAGCGGATATGTACATCATTCTGGAAAAGGACAAAGACAAGTGGGTTTCCGCAGCAACCAAAGACGAGCTAATTGATCAAATCAAAGACAAACTCGATGAACAGCTCGTTGGGGTTAACCTCGTCTTTACCCAGCCTGTGGAATTACGGTTCAACGAATTGCTTGAAGGAGTACGGGAAGATATTGCGGTCAAGCTATACGGTGAAGATTTAGAGGTTTTAGCCACCAAGGTTCAGGAGATGGCGGAGATCATTTCCACAGTACCGGGTGCCGGAGATGTCAATGCTGAGCGGACCTCAGGACTTCCCCAAATGACAGTGAATTACAATCGTAATAAGATAGCTCAATACGGGTTAGATATTCAAAAACTCAATGAGTATGTCAGCTCAGCTTTTGCAGGTGGGGTGGCCGGAGTGGTTTTTGAAGGCGAGAAGCGATTCGATCTGGTCATACGCTTTGACGATGCACATCGCAAAAGCATAGATGACTTACGGACACTCTATATCGATCTACCGGATGGGACTCAAGTTCCCATAAAAGAGGTAGCAGATATTAGCTATGTACCTGGACCGATGCAGATCTCCAGGGACAACACCTACCGTAGAACGTATGTTGGAGTGAATGTGAGAGGACGCGATGTGGAGTCGGTGGTGAATGACATACAGGCCAAATTGGATGCGCAGTTGGATCTGCCGGCCGGGTACTACATCACCTACGGTGGAGAGTTTGAAAACCTGCAAAGAGCGAAAAGCAGATTAATGATCGTAGTGCCAATAGCCCTCTTTCTGATTTTTGTTTTGCTCTACTTTGCCTTAGAGTCATTTTCTCAATCCATTATGATCTACATGGCTATTCCCCTGGCGGCTATTGGGGGCGTATTTGCTATGTGGTTGAGGGATATGCCATTTAGTATTTCTGCTGGTGTCGGGTTCATTGTGCTGTTTGGCGTGGCGGTCCTCAATGGTCTTGTATTGATCAACCGCTTCAATTCATTGAAGGAAGAAGGGGTGACGAGTATTAGAGAGAGAATTTTAACAGGAACAAAAGAACGAATCAGACCTATTATGTTGACAGCAACTACAGACATTTTCGGATTTTTACCCATGGCATTTTCAGCCTCTGCAGGAGCGGAAGTACAACGACCATTGGCTACCGTAGTGATTGGTGGTATGCTCACTGCCACCCTACTTACTCTAGTGGTTCTTCCGGTGCTCTACACGTTTGTAGAAGGCAGAAGTGACAAAAGAAAAAGCCTGAAAGCACCGAATGCCAATGTGATTATTGCCCTGATCGTTTGTGGTGGATTGTTTGGATTACCGGCTGTGGGAAATGCGCAGGAAACCAAGTCTGTGAATACGTTGGATGAAGCCATTGAAATAGGATTGGCCAATAATGGGAATGTTAAAGTGGCCAAAACCAACATTGACGTTCAACGACAAGGAAAGAAGGCCGCATTCAACCCGGGCAAGACAGGTATTGGCATGCAATACGGACAATACAACAGCTTTGAAAATGATTTTTCTTTCAATGTTGGCCAGTCCTTTGAATTTCCTACGGTTTACGGCAAACAGCGCAATCTGGCAAATGAACGGGTTGAGGGGAGTCAAAAACAGCTAGCTGTTACAGAGAACGAACTCAAAGCGAGTATCCGACAAGCCTGGTACGAGCTGGCCTATTTGCACGAGACCAGAAACCTGTTGCTTTACCAGGACTCCATCTATGGAAGGTTCCTCAATGCCGCAACTATCCGGTTTGAGACGGAAGCTACCAGTTATTTGGAAAAAGCGGCCGCAGAAACGCAGGTGATGGAAGTCCAGAATCAGTTGAAGCTATTGGAAGCCGATATGATCATCCAGGAAAAACAGCTTCAGATCCTGCTTAATGACACCACGGATTTGGCTTTTGCGCCCTCCGGTCTGGAGGAACGACAGGTTTTGGCACTCCAGGATCGTGCACTGATTGCAAACAATCCATTTCTGCAGTTTACACAGCAGCAGGTGGAGATTGCGGATGCGCAGAAATCCGTTGTTTCTTCCAAATTAATGCCTGAGTTTTTTGTGGGGTATTTCAACCAGTCACTGATTGGTGGTGAAACAGCAGATGGTGGTGTTGCAACATCTTCTGACCGGTTTGGAGGCATACAGGCAGGCATAGCCATTCCATTGTTTTTTGGCTCCTATAAGGCAGACATTAAGGCCGCCAGCCTGCGTGAACAAATGGCTAAAACCAATCTGGAATACTTCCGAACCACCGTTCAGGGACAATTTAGTCAGCAGGTAGAAGAAGTAAATAAGTTCCGCAATAGTCTGGAATACTACAATGAAAAAGCGATTCCCCAGGCCAATCTAATCTTAGATAATGCCCAGAAGAGCTTTGAGAGCGGGAACATTGATTATGTAGAATACTTTCAAAATCTCAACCAGGCCCTGAACCTCAAATTCAATTACCTCAATACGCTTAATGGATACAACCAGGCGGTCATCAACCTGGAGTTCCTGATCGGTCAATAAAATTTAAAGAAACATAAAATAGCAAATAATGAAAAAGCAAATCATATATATACTGGCATTGGTACTGATGGTATCGGTATTTACCGGTTGCGGAAGCAAGTCTGCTGATAACACGGAAGAAGCTTCTCATGAACATAAAGAAGGTGAAGAAGGACATGAGGACGAAGGACACGAAGAAGAAGGAATGGCCGAGCTTCACCTTTCGGACCTCAAATTTAAAAGTCTGGGGATAAAGATTGATGCGCTACCCACTCGCGCACTATCGGACGTAGTAGAGGCCAACGGTCAGCTAGAAGTACCTCCACAGCATGAGGCTACCGTTACCGCTATTCTGGGGGCCAATGTGACTTCCATCAAAGTGATAGAGGGAGACAAGGTAAGAAAAGGTCAGATATTGGCTTACCTGGCTCACCCCAATCTGAGCAGTATTCAATCCAACTATGTAAGGGCATATAGCCAGTTGCAATACCTGGAGAAAGAACACGCACGTCAAAAAAAGCTCTATGAAGAAAATGTGGGCTCGGGAAAGACCTATCAGCAAACCTTAGCTGACTATCAAACCACAAAAGGTGAAGCAAAAGGCTATGAAGCCCAGCTCAAACAACTCAGTTTGAATGTAGAGAAGATACGGCAGGGAGAAATATATGAGCAAGTGCCTGTGGTTAGCCCTATAAGTGGCTACATAGAAAAAGTAGAAGTTCAGTTAGGGCAGTTCGTAGATCCTCAGACCGTAATGTTTAGGGTTGTTAATACCGACCACATCCATGCCGACCTGATGGTGTTTGAAAAGGATGTTTATAAAGTAAAGAAAGGACAAAAAATAACCTTCACCGTGGAGTCGGTTCCCGGAGCTACTTTGACGGCCGATATTTATTCTGTTGGCAAACAATTCGAGCAAAACCCGAAAGCAGTGCATGTACACGCTGAAATTGATCAAAAAGAAGATTTTCTGATTCCCGGGATGTACATCAATGGAAGAATCCATACCAACAGCCGGGAAGTTATGGCCTTACCGGAAGATGCCATCATAGAAGAAGAAGGCAAGCCTTATATTTTTATTGCGGAATCTCATCAGGAAGACGGAGAAACCGAATGGGCATTTAAACCAGTGGAAATTCGAACAGGCATTATCGATGAAGGATGGGTAGAGATCAAGCTGCTGGAGGCGTTACCCGAGGGTACTAAAGTAGCCTGGAACAACGCCTATTATCTTATAGGAGAGATGAAAAAAGGTGATACAGAGCACGGCCATTAAGTGCCAAGTGGGTGAGGAATAGTTGGTGATTAAAGGTTGGCAAAGGGCAGTTGGCAAGTAGGCAAACACTGAAAGTGAGCTTGCAACACAATTACCAACTGCCTTTTTGCCCCTTGCCAACTTTATTAATTGATTAAAAATTATAACGACTAAAAAGATGAAAGAAATAAAAGCATTTATAAAGCCAAAAAGAGTACAGGTAGTGGTAAAGTCTCTGCGGGATGCAGGGTTTGAAAGTGTCACACTATCCAAAGGAGAAGGTACGGGAGCTTATAAGGATCCTGATGCATCTCCTTCCCTGAATTTTCATTTTACCGATAGCCCGATAGTAAAACTGGAGCTTGTTTGCCAAAATGAAGAAATGGATAAAGCAGTGCAATTGATATGCGGAAAGGCTCAAACGCCTGATCCGGGCGATGGAATCATTTACGTTTCTGAAATAGATGATGCCTACAGAATAAAGACCGGAAAGTCTATCAAAAGATTTGATATGAAGTGAAAAATGTTATGAAGTTTCCAATTGAAAAAATGAGGCAATTAGCCAGGACAAGGGGTGGGCTTTGTTTATCAGACTTATATATCAACAGCAAGTCCAAATTGTGGTGGTAATGTGCAAAAGGCCACCGGTGGCAGGCCACCCCTTTTAGTGTGAAGATACGGAAAAGCTGGTGCCCTGAATGTGCTAACAACGTTCCGCATGGAATAGAGAAGATGCAATTCCTGGCTCATGCAAAGGAAGGTAAGTGTCTTTCTAACGAATACATAAACTCCAAAATACCCTTGAGGTGGCAATGTAAAAACGGTCATCGTTTCCGGGCTACCGCTGATAGTGTGATTCAGGGGAGTTGGTGCAGGAAATGTAGGGATAATTTGAAAAATTAAAATTGATATTATTATGAAAGCTATAAAAGTTTTAATTCCCATGATTACGGCATTTATGCTGTTGCAGGGATGTGCCATTGTAAGGCCCGGAGAGGTGGGTGTAGATGTGCATTTTGGAAAGGTGAAACCAGCGGTAATGAAGCCGGGCCCTCATCATTTTATGGGGTTTATTGGGAGGAAAATAGAACGTTTTGACACGCGGATTGTCAATTACTCCCGGGAACTCAATTTCCATACAAAAGAAGGGATTGAGGTAAGCTCTGAAATAACCATATTATACCATATTGTTCCTGATTCGGTCATTCGCATTTATCAGGATTTTGGTGGCGGTTATCAGGAAACGGTCATTGATGATAATTTAATCACAATCCTTCGGCAAACGGGACTTGATTATAAAGCCACTCAGTTGATTACCGAACGAAATAACATCGAAAATACTATTAAAGAAAAAATGAATGGGGTGATCGGTGAATATGGTTTTGCCATGGACCTGGTAATGCTTAAAGAAGTCGATTTACCACAGGCAGTGGTGGAGACCATCGAAGCTCAGCTCAATGCAGACGAGATAGCCAAGAAGACAAAAATCGAGAATGAGATAAAAAGGAACCAGTTGGATTTTGAGCTGGAGAAACAAAAGAAAGAAAAGGAGATGGCCATCATTACAGAGCGTTTGCAAATCAATTTCAACATTGAGAAGCAGAAGAAAGAGGCGGAAAGGCTATTGATTGAGGCAGAGGCTATCAAAAAGCAGCAGGCCATCATCAACGCCACCCTGAATGACCGGCTCATCAAATACAAGAGCCTGGAAATCACCAGGGAGCTGGTCGGCTCTAAGAACACTAAAGTAATTGTAACCGATGGTAAATCACCGGTAATTGTAAACGACAATTAAATATATGTTTAACCTTAAAATCTACAGCTATGATGCACGATTGGTATTTCGGAGGAATGCATTGGATCTGGTGGATCTTGTGGCTTATCCTCCTATGCTGGATATTCTTAATCCCTTACCCTACGCCCGGACAAAACAGACGGAAGGATAAGGCCATGGAAGTCCTGAGAGAGCGATATGCCCGGGGCGAGATATCCGATGAGGAATTTGAACAAAAGAAGAAAGTCCTTCAGGATAAGAAGAAGTAGTTATACAGCCACAGGTATATCCCAAGCGAGGTGACACCTGTGGTTTATAAAAGGATATTGTAAAATGAAAAACCAGAGATTTCTTTTTTATATACTTATTGGATTAGCCTTTGGACTATTTGTGATACAGCCCCTGGCTATTTCACTTCACATGTATGACATGCAAGGAGATAACGGCAGTTGGTGGGAATATCTGCCTGCCTCATATCAGCAAGTCGTTAGTTCATGGGATTTGGATCAGGCCATCATCAAATTGCTATTCGGTTTACTGGGCATTGCCTTGTCGCTTATGTTTATGGTCAGGCAAAAAATGTTTCAGCTTACCATAAGAAGGGATAGGTTGGAGGAGATCAGGGAGTTGATTGCGGCAGGAGAAAACCAGCAAGTTGAGTTCAAATCTACCTTAAGGTGGGATTTGAGACAGTTTAAGCCGAATAAGGCTCTGGAAGACGTAGTAGCCAAAACAATTGCCGGATTTATGAATACCCGGGGAGGGCACCTATTTATTGGTATTGACGATGATGGACAGGCACAAGGTTTACATGAAGATTATGCAAGCCTGAAAAAACCGGGACGAGATGGTTTTGAGCAGTATATAATGCAACTGATCTCCACCAAATTAGGGACAAATTATTGCGCTCTGGTAGATGTTTCTTTTTACCAAATAGAAGGGCTTGATGTCTGTCATCTTGAGATTAAACATGCGCACTCTCCGGTCTATCTGCATCAGGACGACCGTTCACACTTTTATATCCGTACAGGAAATGGTACTCGTGAGCTTGACATACCCGAAGCGTTAAATTATATCGAAGAAAACTTAAATGGTCGCTCATTGTGACAAGGAATTTATCACAGCTCTATTATTGGAGTAACCATAAAACCAAAATCAGATCAACAAAACTGAATTAAAATGCTCTTAAATAAAAGAATATCCATACTTGACTTTATCAAAACCATTAAGGTTGATATCGTACTTATCTCCTCGTATGCGGTTGTCGTAGGCATTTTCGATCAATACGGATTTCTTGACAAAATTTCGGTTCCTATTGGCGTCACTGCCGTTTTTGGTACTGCGGTAGCCTTGCTGTTGGGTTTTAGAACCAATCAAGCCTATGAGCGATGGT
This sequence comes from Cyclobacteriaceae bacterium, assembly GCA_039970095.1. GTDB lineage: Bacteria > Bacteroidota > Bacteroidia > Cytophagales > Cyclobacteriaceae > JAMZMI01. The sequence goes on along the minus strand of JBDVMP010000016.1, from coordinate 6,096 downwards.
GGGAAGCTCGCATTATTTGGGGTGCTATTGTCAACGATTCCAGAACACTGGTTAGGCAGTGTGTTTCATTTTTCAAAAGGAGCAACGGGCAGTACGATACCTTGGTCAATGAAATGGCCAATCGTCAGATCATTTGGAGCTATGCGCTCGGAGAATCACTAAGAAAACTACCTTTTTCCCACAGGGTCATTAAATATAAAGAATCCAATAAGACCGAAGCATTTAATATTCCAAATGCCTTATTGTCAGAACATTCTGAAACTTTGCTAAAGGCAAAAGAAAAAGGTATGGTAAATGATTTTCAGCAGGTGCAAATCGATAGCACCATCGCCAGGTTATGTGATTCTATGGGCAAGTGCGAACGCATAAAAAACACGGTTTTCCCCAAAGCACACAGCCTGTTGATCCATACCATTATTTATGTCTTTGCTACCATGCTGCCATTCGGTTTAACTGATGAATACCTAATTGTAGAAATAGGCCTGACTATTGGTATACCGATCATTTTTATTGCCATCGAAAAAACCTCCATTCTCATGCAGGATCCTTTTGAGAACCAGCCTTTGGACACGCCCATGACAGACCTGGCGGAAACGATAGAAATAAACATCAGGCAAATGATTGGAGAAACGGATGTTCCTGAAAAGAAAAAACCGAAAGACTATTATGTTTTATAACACAAAATATTAACAATGGATTTTCAAACTGAAATAACGCTCATACCAAGGTTACTTGTCGCCCTTGTACTCGGTGTTTTGATAGGACTAGACAGGGAAATTGACGGGCATGCCGCAGGAATCAGAACGTATGCTGCCGTTTGCCTGGGTGCGGCTTTAGTCACAATTATCAACTCCCACATTGAAGTTGCAGATCAGACCCGAATTGTTGCCAATATTGTTTCAGGCATTGGCTTCCTGGGGGCGGGTATTATTTTCAGAGATGGATCCAAAAATTTCATTTCAGGTTTGACAACCGCAGCTACTATTTGGGCCACTGCTGCTGTAGGAATGGCTATTGGATATGGCATGTACCTTATCGGGAGTGTCACATCCGCTTTGCTTATTCTATTATTGATTTCACATCATTTCCCTTTTTTAAAAAAGAAAAATATCAGAAAATGAAAAAGCTACAAATAAAAATACCATTACTCCTGCCCGAAGTACCAGATGAAAAAGATCAATGTGTACAAAAACTCATTCAACAACTTGAGAATAAAGAAGGCCTTGAGAAAGTACATGTAGCAGATAAAACAGATAATGGCGTACCCCAGCTATGCTTTCACTACGACCCGGAGTTGATCTCCATAGACCGTATCCAGTCGCTGGCAGAGCAAACAGGGGCGGAAATCACGCAAAAATTTGGACACAAACTCATAGAAGTAGAAGGCATTCGCCATACCCGCCATGCCCGTCATATAGAGCGGGATCTTCGGGGTATAGCCGGTATTTTGGAGGCCTCCGTATCGGCATCCGGCATGGTGCGTGTAGAGTATGATACGGCCAAAGTGGATGAGGCGAAAATCATGAAAGCACTGAGAAAAGAGGGACTTGGTATACCGGATACCCAGGTAAGTGCCGAACGTTTTCTTGATAAGGTAAAAGAAGCTGAAAAAGGCGAAGAACAAAAAGAAGAAGCTCGCAAGGAACATGACCATGAGGAAGGTGAAGATCATGAACATTTGCACGGTGGCATTTTCGGTAAAGACACCGAGCTGATCTTTTCCATCATCTGCGGAGCATTATTAGGTATTGGCTTTGGGCTTACTTACATCGAAGCTGTGCCTTCCTGGGTGAGCCTCACATTATACATCGGAGCATATTTCTTTGGCGGCTATTTTACAGCCAAAGAAGCCATTCAAACAGTGGCAAAAGGGGGCTTTGAAATTGATTTCTTGATGCTGGTAGCGGCCATTGGAGCGGCAATTCTGGGCGAATGGGCGGAAGGTGCATTACTCCTCTTCCTTTTTAGCATGGGGCATGCGCTGGAACACTATGCTATGAACAAAGCCCGTAAATCCATTGCTGCTTTGGCAGAGCTCGCTCCTAAAACGGCCTTGCTCAAGAGAAATGGCAAGACCGAAGAAGTTGGCATAGAGGAATTGAGCATCGGTGACATCATTGTGGTGAAGCCCAATAGCAAAATCTCAGCTGATGGGGTGGTTGTCAGCGGCCAAAGTAGTGTAAACCAGGCGCCTATCACCGGGGAAAGTGTACCGGTAGATAAAGTGCCAGTGGATAATCCCGATAAAGACTGGTCGCAGGAAAAAGACATCAAAGATGAGAACCGGGCTTTTTCGGGCACGATCAATGGCAACAGTACGCTGGAAATCAAGGTGATTAAAGTAGCGAAGGACTCTACACTTTCCCGCCTGGTGAAACTGGTCAATGAAGCCCAGACCCAGAAATCACCTACACAACGGCTCACCGACAAATTTGAGAAATATTTTGTGCCGTCTGTACTGGTTTTGGTAGTCATACTCAATTTCGCATTTCTGGTACTGGACGAAACCTTTAGCGAAAGCTTCTACCGTGCGATGGCCGTATTGGTGGCAGCCAGCCCTTGTGCTTTGGCGATAGCCACCCCAAGTGCAGTATTAAGCGGAGTAGCAAGGGCCGCCAAAAGCGGGGTGCTTATCAAAGGGGGTCGTCCGCTGGAAGATCTGGGTGTACTCACCGCCCTGGCTTTTGACAAAACAGGAACACTTACCGAAGGTAAACCCAAGCTCACTAAAGTAGTTGCTTTAGGCGATGTAGGAGAGGAAGAGCTGTTGAAAATAGCAGTAGCCGTAGAAAACCTGAGTGACCATCCACTGGCCAAAGCTGTAGTGAGGGATGGTAAAGAGCGATTGGATGGGGTTGATATTCCGGAAGCAAAAGACCTGAAAGCGGTGCTTGGCAAGGGGATTAAGGCCTCCCTGGGTAATGATAAAGTGTACATTGGCAATCTGGAGCTCTTTGAATCCCTGGACGATAAAAAGCCGGAGAAGGAAACAGAAGAAAAAGTAAAGTCGCTGGAATCAGAGGGCAATACCACCATGCTGATCCGTCAAAATGACAAATACATAGGCATCATTGCCCTGATGGATACCCCCAGAAAGGAAGCTAAAAATACCCTTGAGCAACTCAAGAAGATGGGTATTAAGCGCATGATCATGCTTACGGGTGATAACCAGAAAGTAGCCGATGCAGTAGCCAAAGAGATTGGCCTTACGGATGCCTGGGGTAGTTTGCTGCCAGAAGAAAAGGTAGAAGCCATTAAAAAGCTCAGGGAGAAAGAATCCAAAGTAGCGATGGTGGGCGATGGCGTGAATGATGCACCAGCCATGGCCAATAGCACCGTAGGTATTGCCATGGGAGCAGCGGGCAGTGATGTAGCCCTGGAAACAGCCGATATCGCCCTGATGGCTGATAAGCTGGAGACCTTGCCTTTTGCTATCGGTTTGAGTAGAAAAGCCAAAGGCATTATCAAGCAAAACCTTTGGGTGAGTCTGGGTATTGTGGCTTTATTGATACCAGCCACGATTTTCAGCTTTGCCAACATTGGTATTGCCGTACTGATTCATGAAGGCTCTACGCTGGTAGTGGTGTTTAATGCGTTGAGGTTGTTGGCCTACAAAAAGTGAGAAAATTGAAGAAAAGCACATTCCATATAAACAAAATGGACTGCCCTTCAGAGGAGCAGATGATCCGTATGAAGTTGGAATCTTATAAAGAGGTAAAGAAACTTTCTTTCGATGTACCCAAGCGTAGACTGGAAGTATATCATACAGATGATATAGAAGAGATCCATCAGGCCATTGGTGAACTCAAACTCAGCGACCGGCTGGTAAAAACGGAAGATGAAGTTGAGTTGCCTCTGGCATCTGACGATTCTCACCAGCGTAAAATATTGTGGTGGGTGCTGGGGATAAATTTTGGATTCTTTGTAATAGAGATGACTACCGGATGGATATCACGTTCTATGGGCTTGGTGGCCGATTCACTGGATATGCTAGCAGATTCTATTGTCTACGGCCTTAGTTTATTGGCTGTAGGTTCAGCTCTATCACGTAAGAAAAGAGTAGCCAAAATCAGTGGCTATTTCCAGATGGGATTGGCACTGTTGGGTTTCTCAGAGGTATTGCGCAGGTTTTTCAGCGAAAGCGAAACGCCCCTGTTTCAATGGATGATCATCATATCAGTGTTGGCACTTATCGGCAACCTGGTTTCGCTTTGGTTGATCAATAAAGCCAAAAGCGATGAAGCTCACATGCAAGCCAGCGCCATATTCACATCGAATGACATTATCGTAAATGGTGGGGTGATCCTGGCGGGGGTATTGGTTTATTTCCTGGATAGTAAATGGCCCGATTTGGCCATTGGAGGGATAGTTTTCGCCTTTGTGATGCGCGGGGCTGTGAGAATATTGAAACTGGCTAAATGAAAAATAAGAGAAACCCCAATGCCATATCTGAAAAAGGGTTAAAAACCACCCTGATTGGTATTGTTGTAAGTGCATTATTGGCTATCGTAAAAGCTCTGGGAGGAATTTTCGGCCACTCTTATGCACTTATAGCTGACGCAATAGAATCAGGGACAGACGTAGTAACGTCCGGGATGCTCTGGTTGGGCTTGAGATGGTCTACCAAGCCTGCGGATGAAAACCATCCTTATGGGCACGGTAAGGCGGAAGCTTTGGTGGCACTTGGAATTTCACTGGCACTTGTGGGGGCAGCCTTTATTATTATAAAAGACAGTATTGCCCATATTCAAAGTCCACATAAAACTCCGGCACCCTATACCCTAATAATTTTAGTGGTGGTGGTGATTACAAAGGAACTACTATATCGTTTTGTCTTGAAAACTGGCGAAGAAATACAAAGTGGAGCAGTAAAAGCAGATGCCTTTCATCATCGAAGTGATGCCATTACTTCTGTAGCGGCATTCATAGGAATATCCATTGCTTTATGGGGTGGTGAAGGATATGAGGTAGCTGATGATTACGCGGCACTTATCGCTGCAGCTTTTATCATTTACAATGCCTACGGGATTGGCCGCCCTGCCATTGGTGAATTATTAGATGAAGAGCTGGAACCTGAATTTCATCAGGAGGTAATCCATCTTGCCGAGCAAATACCAGAGGTTGAAAAAGTGGAGCAATGCCATTCCAGAAAAATGGGGCCTGCGTTCCATGTGGACCTTCATATTTGGGTAGACGGTGAATTATCAGTAGAGAAAGGACACCAGATAGCACACAAGGTAAAAGATAGGCTAGTTGAATACATCCCACAAATAATTGATGTTCATATTCATATCGAACCAGGTTAGACCACTCTTTACTGATCAGCCATTTAGATTAAAATGAAAAACTATGTCTCATAATCACGATCATTCACATAATCATTCAGAAGGCAATGTAAAAGTTGCCTTCTTCCTCAACCTGAGTTTTACCATTATTGAAGTCATTGGTGGTCTCTACACCAATAGTTTAGCTATCCTTTCAGATGCATTGCATGATCTGGGAGACAGCCTCAGTTTGGGACTCTCGTGGTACTTTCAAAAACTCTCCAAGAAAGGAAGAACAAAGAAGTTTTCTTATGGATATAAGCGGTTTTCACTGTTAGGAGCTATCATCAATTCCATCGTTTTAGTTGCCGGATCCATTTTCATACTCACGAAAGCAATTCCGGAACTTTTCAATCCAGGAGAAACCAACGTTCAAGGAATGCTCTATCTCGCTATTTTGGGAATAGTGGTCAATGGAGCTGCTGTTTTGAAACTCCGAAAAGGTGAATCTCTGAATGAAAAGGTTGTTTCATTACATCTATTGGAAGATGTCTTGGGATGGTTAGCAGTCCTTATCGGTAGCATCATCATGATGTACACAGATACACCATTTATTGATCCGTTGCTCTCCGTTCTAATTTCCCTTTTTGTACTGTACAATGTCTATAAGAACCTTCGCAAAAGCATGTTGGTAATCCTGCAGGGTATCCCCGAGGATGTGTCTCTGGAGGATATCAAAGAGAAGCTGAAAGACATTTCGGAAATCACTGATGTGCATGATAATCACGTTTGGTCTTTGGATGGGGAATACAATATCCTTACGATCCATCTA
>JBDVMP010000015.1:0-54951 GCA_039970095.1 Cyclobacteriaceae bacterium | reverse complement strand
TCTTTTTGGCTCTGTTTCAGCCAGCAAAATCTCTATCGGAACTTGTCTTGCATAATGACTACCCATCCGATCAACTGAAAAAAATTTGCGATGACCAATCAAGGGTCTTCATTTTTTGGGAGGGGTTGTGCAACAGCTACGCCTGTTACAAGCTTTCTATTTTGTTCTTGACCATGGAGGATAAGTCGTTCCCAAGTTGGTTGGCGATAGATGAGTTCTTCTCATCAGTCTGAAAGTCTAGGATCAGGTGTTCGTCCGTTCCATTAGAAATGTACAGTTCGATAATTCTAAAATACGACCCAGATCCGGGTTGTGATTTGAGTTGAACAAATTCTGAGCGCGTTTTCATTTTCACCTTGTAATCGTTGGATAATCGCTCTGTTTTCAGTCTAAGCCTGTTCCTAAGTTCGAGTTTGTTACCAGAGATTTTAAAGTAGCTTGTCAGTTCGGAAAGGATCGATAGAAGCGCTACAGTTCCGATACCAAAGCCTAAAATACTTCCGATAATCAGAGAGAAGTATTCTTTCGAATGAGTTATTGATAAGATTCCAACTGTTAGCCCGCTGATCAGGAAAAATACACTCCCAAGGCCGAATTTGTTAAAAGGGTTAAAGAGAGTTCGAATAGTTAAAGCATCCTTAGAATCGCTGACTTTTATTCCAACCAATTTACAGGCGTTTTCAAAGTTGAAATTCTCTTGACTCATAAATTTGCTCTGGGGATAATTGCTTGTAACGCCTGTCTATATCCTGTGGCGGTGGTGTAATTTAAAGTGTCGGATTCAAAGTAGGAAAAATCTCCGATTTTTCATCCAATGTGAAAAATCGGAGATTTTTCCGGTGCTGATAGAAAGCAGAAAAACAAACCTAACAGCTAAACCGCCATGGGATATCAGACCATGTTATGGGCTTTTTCAATTATTGAAGCTTGGTATTCTGTTTACAAAATGGAAAAATGAGTCTATTTCGGTTTGAAATTTCTGCCGTTCAGGAAACCCTCGTCGAAGATAGGTGCTGTCGTTCGTGAAGTAGATTATACCGTATCCATCCAAATCGAACTTGTTGTATGTTGAGCCGTCCTTCGTAATTACATAAGTTGAGTCCATGAACTGGTAGTTGATCCATGAGTGTTCAAGTAGATAAAATGCATCTGCAAAAAGTGAATCTTCGGAAGCTTGATAATTCGGAACTCTATCTTGCATTGAATCAGCTTCTTCATCTGTTAAGCATAAAATGTAAATTTCAGCATACCGAGGCCCCTCAAATTGTGCTCGTTCATAAATGTATGTTGGCATTAGCCCGCTATCCAAAGGTAGAATTGTAAAAGAATTCTGGTCTATAAGCTTGAACTTTAGTTGGCTTGTTATATCCTCATTTCCCATTGGAGGATGGATGTTAAGAGGTGGATAAATGAAGGTTATTACAGAATCCTGAAGAATATACTTCGCACCAGGTTTTTCAGGGGGTTCCTCATTAAAGCTCCAACGATAGTAATTGTTAAGCGAATCGAACTTTACCCAGTGTGGTGCATTTTTGTTCGTTGTTTGCCACTGCCCAATTATAAATGAATCTGATTTTTCTTGTTCCGTACATCCAAAGATGATGATTAGTAGAAGAATAGGTAGTTTATTGAGATTCATCTTAAGATTTCAGGATTGCCCATAACGCCTATACATCAAGCGTGCGTTTTTTATGTAGTTAAGTTTCGAATGCAATATAGCTGAATCTGGGATTCAGCTCATATCTTTTCATTTCTCATGGGCTGAATCGCAGATTCAGCGGGGCTAGAGTGTGCTCCAACCTTACGTCTAGCAGGAAAAAGCATGATTTGATGTATGATGTTATCTGTGGTCATTCTTGTTGCCCGTTTTCAAAGTGAAAGTGATTCATTGATGCTGTTGTAAATGTTCCGACAAAAAATGGATCGTTCCTTTTCTCATCTAACTTTTCAGGCTTCATGTTGATTAGGTCTGCTTGTTCAGCCCAGTCAAAAACACCTATGTTGATCGGACATTCCGTTAGTGTTCCTGTTAGTAAGTTCTCGTTAATCCAATTTTTCGCTTCTTCTAGTTCTTCGAAAACTCCAGAAGGTAGTTGACCACCAGCCCCGTTGAAAATCCAAACAGTCTTATTCTGTTGAACTTTACGAAACACGTTTTTAAATTCCTCTTGTTCGATAAGGTCGTCAATTATGTACTCAATAATTGTTCTCTCTAAGGATTCAACTATGAACATGCCTGTTGCCCACAAATATTTACCGTTTAAGTGTTCACCCGTTTGTATATTCTTTTGTTTGAGCCAATTTATGTTTTCATAGGTAAATGCTGTTGCGGAAAATTGTTCACCGTCTTCAAAAATCACGTCAATATCTGAATTGTCATTAACGAATTTGGTTCCGCCAACAATTACCCCAGTGTCTTCTGATTCTATTCTTATTTCCTTGATTTTCATTCGCGCAGTAATCACAGATAACGCTCAGGTAAAATGCTGTGTGGCCTGAGCTTTTTTAATAGCACTAAAGTAGCGATTCTGGCTCCAACTCACAACGGTTCAGATACAGCACGTTCCTCAAGCATTTTTTTGAGAGCCAGTGAGAAAGGTAGAAAGCACAGACCTTTCCAAAAGCCAGAAATTGCGGTTCAGTTGCACTAAAAGTGGCAGATCGGCAGCAGTCACATGCATTTTTACCGCTTGTTGTAGAGCGTTTCTTCAGTTTGTCGATGGACCTTCAAAAGTTAGTTAGCTGGACCTATTTTATATCGGTGTTCAAGGTTCAGAGACCATTTAGCCATCCTAGTTGTTAGCATGTTTCAGTTATCATTGTTCAGGAGAGCAAGCTTTGCTTGAAACTTTGATTTCATAGAATATCCACCTAGAACCATCCCTGAAAGGAAAATGAGATTGAAAAGATTTTGATATTCTTGTTCTAAGAGGACTGATATAATTATGAATGTTGCAGATATGAAAGGCAGAATCATTAATACGATTGCAAAACCAATGAAAAACTTGATCGCAAATTTCAGATTGTTTGGATTGTCTTTGTTAGAAAGAACAAACATCCAAATGTAAAATCGGCTGATAAGTTGATAGGCTAGATGAAACACCATGTTGACTTTTACAGCAAGGATTATTCGTTCTGAAATGGCTATTTCACTTGGTAACAATAAAAAAGCTAACGCAAGTATTAGGTTTATCAGCGTTAGGGTTAAGTAGTATTTTTTGATTTTTTGTTCGTTCACTATGCGTTCTGCTGATGCTCTACAACATCCGGATATAGTGCACTTGTGCACTATATCCGCATTATATTTTCTTTATTTAATTAACTATATGTCAAATAGATACCCGTTTATAAGCGTTGGCAAACGACTATGCAGGTGCCCGTTACCCATTTGTTCTCTTAAACCTACCCGTTTTATTTGAATCAGGCAATGGCGTTGTATGAATTTAAAGAAGATCTCGTGATGAACTGTTGTTTACCGTGCGCTCTAAAGCCGGCGAGAGTTGGCAAAATGCAAAACATTTGCTGAATAATCATATTTAGTTTGATTATAGCGGTATTCACCCCTTTTGTGGTATTGCGTGTTATATGATTTTTATGGTAAATTCATCTACTAATCACCAAACTACCTCTCGTCATGCCCACAGAACAAACAGCACTGGTTGACTATCAAGATTTTGAAGCGGAGCTCGAAATCATAGCAGGTCTGGATGAACGAGCTGTCAGAATAAAAAATGCAATCGGCCAATGAGTGAAAAAAACATAAATACTGCTTGCTTCGACCTTATCGGCGAAACTAAACCAGACGACTATATTCTGGATATAGAGGAGCATCGCAGGCGATACCAACAGGTACCAGAACTAGTGGAGCTCCTGAGCCCCGAATCAATAAAATTGGGCGTTTCGGAGTATCATCACTGGGACAAAAAAGCGCTGGATGCGCAAGCCATTTTCAATAAATGGCAGAAACGGGGACTATGGTTGACCTTTTTGGCGGCAGCCTTTGGTATCATGCTGGCATCATATTCAGGCATCAGCGCATTGCTGGACTTGTCCGAAGCTTATAGCAACTATGTTGTGGCCCTCCTGATGGTGCTCACGGTTTCTGCGGCAGGTCTAGGTTCTGTAGCTGTCAGTCAGATTGGAGGGTCGGGGTTTTTAGGTGAGTGGATGCAAAACAGATCCAAAGCTGAAAATGAGCGGCTGGCCTACTTCAGAGATTTAGGGGCTCTGGCACTTGCCAAAGGCGAACAGAAAACGTGCCTGCTTATGTTCTACTATTTTGTGCGGTATCAGCTGGATATTCAGCTCAACTATTATACATCCAAGTCGGATTTTCATAAGCTAAAAGGGCGCAAGCTCAATATTGGAGCAAGTGTGGCACTGGGAGTAGTAGCCATTATCAACGGGCTCTCAGGTGCGCTGGGTATTACAGACCTGGCATGGACTTCTATGGCCGGTTTTGCCCTCATTGCCAACGCTTATGCCAGCATGCTCACCAATCAGGAGTCCGTCAATCAGCACAATCGCAACGCAGCTCGCTATCAAAGCACACGAGATATCCTGTTCAATTTGAAAAAAGAATCGGATGCTGTTGTCGGAGGAATAGCAGATGGCAACTTTGATTTGCTCACTACTTTTATAGATGCGGTGCAGGAGCCTATTTCAGCAGAAAACAGACAGTGGGTTGCTAATTTTGATGACAGAAACACCGCCATCGGCAAGCTCAAAGAGTCACTTCAAAAGCATACGGATAAATAGGAGTTTCACCCCAGTTGCTCATAATAGATTTTCTCGCTGATCTCCGCCCAGTCTTTGATCGACTGTCGGAAGTTTCGGTAGTGTTCGTAAATCTTCCTGCTTTGAGCGTCTGCTGCCGTCAGCTCGCTGATCGTTTCGGAGGTAGCTCGCCTCAGGCCTTCCAGCACGTCTTTCGGAAAGGCCTTGATCTGAACCTGATTTTCGTTGACAATTTTCTGAAGGTATTCGCCGTTTTTCGCATCAAATTGTGCCATCATCCAGCGGTTCAGTCGGTAGCATGCCGTTCTGATGATTTCCTGTAGGTCCGACGGAAGCTCTAGAAATTTGCTTTTGTTCACAACCATTTCCAGTACTGGGCCTGGTTCGTGCCATCCGGGATAGTAGTAGTATTTAGCCACCTGATGAAAGCCCATGATGTAGTCATGATACGGGCCGATCCACTCTGTGGCGTCTATCACGCCACGTTCCAGGTTGGTGTATATCTCCCCTCCTGAAACGGTCACAGGGGATCCACCCACTTTGGCCATTACCTTGCCGCCCAAACCCGGTATCCTCATTTTCAGGCCCTTCATGTCTGCCAGCGAATTGATTTCTTTGTTGAACCAGCCGCCCATCTGCACACCCGTATTTCCGCATGGGAATGGCTGCAGGTCGAAAGGCGCATAAAGTTCTTCCCAGAGCTGCTGTCCTCCCCCCGAGATGATCCATGAACCCATCTGCTGTGCATTCATCCCAAAGGGTACAGCACAGAAAAAGGGCGAAGCGGGAATCTTTCCGGCCCAGTAGTATGCCGCACCGTGGTTCATCTCCACAGCACCATTACTCACGGCATCAAAACCTTCCAGCGCGGGAATCAGCTCGCCACCTCCAAAGACAGTAATATCCATACGTCCTCCGGACATTTCTCTTACCCATTTGGCCAGCAGCTTGCACCCTGCACCCACCACCGGAAAATTTGGCGGCCAGGTGGTGGTCATTTTCCAGCGATAAGATTTGTTGAAGTTGACATTGGAGCCTACAGCTTCTTGTGGTTTGTCTTCGGAGCAGGAAATACCCAGAGTGGCAGTAGCCACAGCTGCGCCAGCAGTGTTTTTCAGAAATTTCCGCCTTTGGTTTTTTTCATTCATTTTTTGGAGGGGGGTTGTATCCAGCCGAAAGTAATAGAAACAAGACAGAATGGAAAACTGATTGCTAATTCCCTATATTCGTTTCATGCATCTTCGAGTCGTCATAGCCATAGCCGGCCTCACCCTGAGTCTGCAATCCATCGCGCAGAGCCCCGCAGCAGCACAGGCAAGAAATCAGGCAGTGGTTGCCGCCACAGAGGCCTTGGTCAATGAGGATCTCGTTAGCCTTAAAGAGGTTCTGGAGCAATGGAAAGTCCAGTCACCGGAAAATGAAGAAATGATTCGGATAGAATTATTCCTAAGTATTTCCAATGGGTCATTTTCAGAGCAAAACTATGATTCGGACATTATTGGTTATTTACTCGCTTTCGAAAAGCAGGAATCTCAGTCGCTTATTCCCTATTATCATGCGCTGAGTTACCATGTAGATGATCCGGAAACTGAGTTTTATGATCAGGCTACAGCCGAAGCTTTTCGGTTGCTAGCACCTAGGAAATTAGGAGTGCTGGAAAGAGCCCTGACCGAACACTACTCGGGCATCAGTATTTGGCCAAAGCTGGAAAATCAAGAACTGACGGGTTTTCAATTGCAGGCTTATTACAACGAAGTGATCGAGGCTAAAAAATACAAAGATGATGCGATCACCGTTCAGGCCGGAATGAATTTCTCCCTTAACAAAGAAAAGGTGAATATTGGACCAGAGCTGGGGCTTGGGTATGCGTGGATAACCAAAGAGTATCTGGTAAAGGCGGCATTCGGTACGCGGCTTATTTCCGACCCAAAGATGGAATTTCGAGTCAATGGAAATGATGTAGAGGTGAAAGATGTCAAATTTCTTTTCGCCGATCTCGCATTTGGGAAACATATCATCAGCTTAGGTTTTGCAGAGTTGTTCCTTACAGGCACACTTTCATTTAGAACCCAGATGCTCAATTATGTATCGTATTATACTGCCTTGAATGAACCTGTTTACGGTGATGAGATGCAAGGCAATGGATATTTCGCTCCCGGTGTTGTGCTGATGAAAAGCTGGCCGGGCTCTTTTCTTATGTTTGAAACAAAATATTACACTTCCATCAATAAGAATCTGGCAAATAGCCTTTCCGCTGATCAGGTTGTGATTTCCCTGTCTTATGGCCTTCGGCTAAGAGAAAATGTGGGGTCTTCTCAATTCAAATAAACCCTGTCGATCTGACGCGATTTTATGGATTTCCTTTCGTTTTGCTGACATTTTGACTTGAAATAATCCTAAAAAAGCTGTGGCCTGGGATTTGATATCTTCGGATTGTACAAGAAGAAGAACAGAAGATGAACTTTAACAACTACACCATAAAATCACAGGAGGCACTTCAGCAAGCAACTGAAATAGCCTCTAGCAGTGGTCAGCAGGTCATTGAGACCGGGCACCTCATGAAGGCGATCCTGCAGTCTGATGAAAACCTGATTTCGTTCCTTTTGAAAAAATTGGGAACTTCTAAAGCATTGCTGGATAGCAAGCTCGATGAACTGATTACATCTTACCCAAAAGTTTCCGGAGGACAACCATATCTGTCGAGCCAGGCGCATGCCGCCTTGCAAAAGGCAGAAAAATATCTCAAAAATTTCGGCGATGAATTTGTTGCCGTTGAGCATATCATTTTGGGAATTCTATCCGCCGGAGACAAGACCGCACAGGTATTGAAAGATGTTGGATTTGAAGAGAAAGGATTAGTTGCTTCTATCAAAGAACTAAGAGGGGGAAGCAAGGTGACAGATCAAAATGCTGAGTCAAAATACAGATCGCTGGAACGATATTCCAAGAACCTCAACGAAATGGCCAAAAATGGGAAAATAGATCCCGTAATCGGGCGGGATGAGGAGATCAGGCGTGTGCTGCAAATCCTGGCCAGAAGGACTAAAAACAACCCGATTCTGTTGGGTGAGCCCGGTGTTGGTAAGACGGCCATCGTGGAGGGCATGGCGCAGCGTATCGTGGATGGTGACGTGCCCGAAAATCTGAAATCAAAAACCATCATTTCACTGGACATGGGACTGTTGGTGGCAGGAGCCAAATACAAGGGCGAATTTGAGGAGCGTCTAAAATCCGTCATCAAAGAGGTGACCGATAGCGATGGTGAGATCATTCTTTTCATTGATGAGATTCACACGCTTATTGGTGCTGGTGGAGGCGGAGAGGGTGCCATGGATGCGGCCAACTTGCTCAAGCCTGCGCTGGCCCGTGGTGAGCTCCATGCCATCGGCGCGACTACCTTGAAGGAGTATCAGAAATATGTGGAAAAAGACAAGGCTCTCGAACGACGTTTTCAGACTGTTCTGGTAGATGAGCCGTCTGTGGTAGATGCCATTTCGATACTTCGTGGAATCAAGGATAAATATGAAGTCCACCACGGCGTGCGTGTCAAAGACGATGCTGTCATAGCTGCAGTAGAGCTTTCCAGCCGTTATATTTCTGATCGTTTCTTGCCTGATAAGGCCATAGATCTGATGGACGAGGCAGCTTCTAAACTTAGGATAGAAATTGATTCTCTGCCTGAGGAACTGGATGAGCTAAACCGTAAAATCATGCAGCTGGAGATCGAGCGTGAGGCCATCAGAAGAGAAAAAGACAAAGCCAAGGAATCCGAGTTGAGCCGTGAGATAGCTGACCTCACTGGCAAAAGAAATGAGCTGAAAGCCAAGTGGGAAAATGAAAAAGGTGTGATTCAGGGCTTGAGGTCAGAAAAGGAGAATATAGAAAAATACAAGACAGAGGCCGAGCAGGCGGAGAGGAGTGGCGATTTCGGCCGGGTGGCCGAAATCCGCTATGGTAAAATCGTGGAAGCAGAGAAAAAACTGGAAGAGTACACCAAACAACTTGCAGACATGCAGGGCGAAAAGTCTTTGCTCAAAGAGGAAGTTGACTCGGAAGATATAGCGGAAGTAGTGGCCAAGTGGACGGGAATTCCTGTCTCCAAAATGCTGCAAAGCGAACGCGAAAAATTGCTTCATCTGGAAGAGGAGCTGGGTAAAAGAGTGGCCGGACAAGCTGAGGCTATTGCCGCTGTTTCTGATGCGGTGAGAAGAAGTCGCGCAGGGCTGCACGACCCAAACAGGCCTATTGGTTCTTTTATCTTTCTGGGCACAACGGGAGTTGGTAAAACCGAGCTTGCCAAAACGCTTGCGGAGTATCTTTTCAACGATGATAGCGCAATGGTACGCATTGATATGTCAGAGTATCAGGAGCGCCATGCCGTGAGCAGACTGATCGGAGCGCCTCCGGGATATGTGGGCTATGATGAAGGTGGTCAGCTGACTGAGGCGGTTAGGAGAAAGCCGTATAGCGTGATCTTGCTGGATGAGATTGAGAAAGCTCATCCTGATGTGTTCAACATCCTGTTGCAGGTACTTGACGATGGTAGATTGACGGATAATAAAGGTCGTGTGGCCAACTTTAAAAACACCATCATCATCATGACAACCAATATTGGTTCGGGCCTGATTCAGGATCGTTTCGAAAAACTCAACGAAGAGAATGCAGAAGCATTGGTGGAGGAAACCAAAACTGAGGTCTTTGAATTACTGAAAAAGTCGGTGAGGCCCGAGTTTCTTAACCGCGTGGATGAAACCATCATGTTCCGACCACTGAGTAAAAATGATCTCAGAAAGATCGTGGGTATTCAGTTCAAACTGATCCAGAAACGTTTGGAAGAAAATGGTATCAAGATAGAGGCGGATGACAAGGTGTTGGAGCAGTTGGGTAAAGCCGGTTTCGATCCGCAGTTTGGAGCCAGACCATTGAAACGATTGCTTCAAAGAGAAATTCTCAATGAATTGTCTAAAGAGATTCTCAGCGGCAAAATTCAGAAAGACGCCATCATCGGCATGACTTTGGGTAATGACAACAAAATCGAATTTATCAATCTGGATGAGGTGAAGGTGGGTTAATGGACACCCCAACATCGGAAATATTTCAATAATTGGATAAGTTAATTTAGGAGGGTCTGTTAATGTTTTTCTAAAAATTATTAACCGCAACCGTCAACATTATGTGCAACATATTCACAATGCCAATCATTCGCATTGTAATCATAACATGCCATGATACTAAAAAAACAATCGCTATGCCATAAAAACTTAAAAACAGTTTTTTCTATTCTTCCATTCGAGTTACTATCTAATGATGCAAATATGTCGGGAAGTTGTATTGAACGGAGTTCAATAATATTTAAGATATATTCCAAATTATTTTCACTAATTTCTAAGACTTGGAAGCCGTCTTCGGAATAAAGAATCTCCAAGCTTTGAGAGTGGAAGTATTCGATCAGTTCAGATTTTAGGGAAGGCATCTGCTCTAATTCACTACCACTGTCGGAACATGAAATTGAAAATAGCATAAGAGCTAATAGGACAAAATGATTAAGAGAATTTTTCATATTACTTGGATTTTTCATTTGACATTTCATCATATAAAGTTTTGAGTTTCAAATATTGACTGGCACTAGCAGTAGCTTCCTTTTTTGCAAGTTTCAGGGATTGCTCAATTGTTACAATTTGAGAGTTCAAGCTGTCAACTTTTGCTTGGCATTGTATAAGTTTTTCCTCTAAGTGTTTATTTGGTTGACATGAGAAAGTTATAGTCAGAGTTATAAACAAGATGCCAATTGAATTTTTCATAATTATAATAAGTAGGATACGCTATAGCTAATATAATTAAAATAGTATATAGCTGATGTAATCTTTTGCAAAATTTTTCCCGTTATAGTCATTAATTTATTCAGCAGTTTAGAGAGATGAAGAGACAATTACCACTCAAATAACATTTCTGACTGGATTGTCCATTCTTGCGTATTGATTATGTCACTTAACAAAACTTAAATCATGAAGAAACTCAACCTTACTATACTATTTTCATTGCTGGCCATTTCCCTTTTTGCTCAGGACATGGAGCCAAAGTCACAGTTTGCCAAAGACTATCTTTCTATCTGGCAGGTGACCACCAAAAATGTCATTGACATTGCGGAGGCCATGCCGGAAGATTTTTATGACTACAAGCCTAACGACTCTAGTAAGACCTTCGCAGATCAGATCGGCCACATCGCCATGACTACTTTGTATTTGTCAAAAGGATTTGTGAATGGCGACTGGGGAACCTACAACGA
The DNA here is from genome assembly GCA_039970095.1 of Cyclobacteriaceae bacterium. GTDB lineage: Bacteria > Bacteroidota > Bacteroidia > Cytophagales > Cyclobacteriaceae > JAMZMI01. The sequence continues at coordinate 43,928 of JBDVMP010000015.1, read as the reverse complement.
CGGAAGTATGGCTGGGAAGTCCAAAACTGAAGTGGTGGATTTGCTAAAAGAAAACCTGGACGAATCAACCAAAATCATTGCAGGTATGCCAGATGAAGCGGCCAATGAGACAATCAAGGCTTTTGGTGGGAAAATGGTAAAACGATATGTGGCGGTTTTATTCATACAGGATCATCTAACGAACCACAAGGCCAAGGCCAACCTGTATATCCGCATGAACGATATCAAGCCGCCGGCCTACGCCTTCTTCAATTAATCTTTTTTCGTCGTTCGGGTTTTAACCTTTCGTTATTCCCGCAAGCGGGAATCTCGTGGTTTAAGGCCATATTCGCTTAATGGGATGGATAAGGCCCCATGTCAGGTGCTGGGGGTGACTATAAACACAATCAGGTCATTTCTCCGAAGGAAATCTTATCCGTCTCAATTCAATGAGCCTTATGTACTGAAAGCCTTTACTTAACCGTTTATAATACCGGATCATCTAATATTTTGGCGGTTTCGAAACCTATTTCACATTATTTTAGTTTGTTCTGTGTTGGATTTACAATAAATATTTGACTTGAATCGATATTAAAAGTAAATTCGCGGTTCGCTTTCGTGTAAACTAAAATTTCACAACAAGCGAAAATTTTGAAAAAATCGGTTTTGCTTCTGATGCATTGGGCTGATATTTTTCGAAGCTAATAATACATATAAGAGAAAAATCTTACGCATATGCGACAACTGAAGATCACCCAATCCATTACCAACAGACGCGAAAGCCATACGCTGGAGAAATACTTCACCGAGGTAAGTAACGTGCCTATGATTACTCCTGATGAGGAGGTAACATTGGCTAAAAGAATCCGAGAAGGAGACGAGTTGGCATTGGAAAAGCTGGTGAAAGCAAATCTTCGTTTTGTGGTCTCAGTGGCTAAACAATACCAAAACCGAAGCTTGCCTTTGAATGACCTGATCAATGAGGGAAACCTTGGTCTGATTAAGGCGGCAAAGAAATTTGACGAAACCAAAGGTTTCAAGTTTATCTCTTACGCTGTATGGTGGATTCGTCAGTCTATCATGCAGGCTTTGGCTGAGCAGTCCAGGATCGTTCGTCTTCCTATGAACAAGTCGGGTGCTATCAACCAGATCAGAAGAGCGTACGCTGAGCTAGAGCAGCAGTTTGAGCGTGAGCCTACAGAAGAGGAACTGGCCGACGTGCTTGATATGAAACCTAGTGAAGTGAGAAACACGCTGGGGGCTGAAGTGAAGCAGATGTCTATGGATGCGCCTTTCGGTGAAGACGAGTCAGGTTCACTTTTGGACGTACTGGAAAATAACACCACCGGCCCTACTGATGGCGAGTTGGTTTTCAATGATTCATTGAAAGTGGAAACACTAAGAGCGCTATCTACGCTCACCGCACGTGAGAGAGAAGTGATCATGATGAGCTTCGGTATCGGTCATGACAACCCTTACACACTTGAAGAAATAGGTGATGCTATGGGACTGACACGTGAGCGTGTGAGACAGATCAGAGAAAAAGCACTACAGAAGCTCAGAGAGCCAGGTAAAAACAGAAGGCTCAAAGAATTTGTTGCTAACTAAAAATATTTAAAGGCTCCCGCAGGGAGCCTTTTTTTATGGTGTTCGCCAGCATTATAGCGCCAGCTTCTTTCGTCATCAAAAAGTCCATCACATTCGTCCAGATCAGATGGCGAACTGCTCCTAATTTTTATCTGAAGTTTGTCCAAATAATCAGATAGGGGATTTAATCGCTAATTGGGTTTGAAGACCTGGTCTGTTAGTTAATGTCCCCCTATTAGTATCCTTTCTGATTAAACATAGTTTTAGAACATTAAGCTATATCCTAATCTTGAAATAATTCAATGACGTGAATCTAAAGGCCTGTAAGAAGCTTTTATTTATTCAAGGTTCAAGGCAATTTGAGTGAAATCGCTCACGCTTTTTCCAATTATGGCCATTCCGGCTTCATGGGGTGTTTCAAGTTTGTATCTTCCGCTAGCTGCTCCGTTCAGGGCATAATCGTATCCGTCAATTGTTAGGATGCACCAGTGCTTATCTCGACATTCAACAATCACTTCATCAGCATAAAATGGCCAATCTTGATTGTAATCTGATTTTGTGATTTTTTGTGATTTTATTTTTGGGTTGTACTTCCTCTGTAAATCGTCTGCCAGAGTTCTTTTATGGATTTTTCTAGGCGTTTCTTTATATCTAGTCGTGTTCTTTCGGTAATTCTTAACTCCCAAATCTTCATCATAAAGCATTGCATAATCAAAAACGGATATTGAAAGTTGTTTGGCTTTATCTCCAAGACAACCGAAAAGGAACTGTCTGGATATTCCTGCCATAAAGCGTTCAAAAATTGTGATTATATGTCTTGAAATTTCGCCATAAACCTCGTTGTTCAAATCCCAGTTCATCAATTTATCAATAGTTCCTTTCTTGGATTTGATAAGGTTGTTTTCAAACTCTTCCCATTTGGCTTTTGCGTTGATTGGGAGTTTAGTGGAATCTGTAATTAGGTCAAAATTGTGATATCGAGCCATTTTTCCAAACTCTGAAATAATATGTAAAAGGCTGGTTAGCTCTTCATTGTTGTTGAGGAATTCAAAATCTTCTTTGAGAACTGGTCTGCTAGTTCCGAAGTAATTTTTTAAAATCTCTTTTCTCAAGTCAAGAAGGTCATGCCCCAAGTTCTTCAGATATTTATGATTGGGATATTTGTCGTTTGTGTTTTGATATCCCAAACATACGTGACATTTCATGAGTCGTTCAAATCCTTGAGAAAGGAGTTGAAAAGGTAAAAAATAGAAGTCATTTGATTGATCAATGTTCTGGAGTTCACCAAAACCTAAAGCGACCAACTTTGAAGAGGTTTCAAGTTCTTCAAGTAGGGCAATGTGCTTAATTATATCTTGTTGACTATTCTCGATTTTCGTTTCGCGTATTACCTCTAACCAGCTATCCGCCGTGTGTCTGAAGCTGGTAGATAGCACTAAAGTAGCTAAACTGCCCAACCTCCGCAACAGTATCCACAATGCACTGCGTTCCACAAGTCAAAATCCAGAAAGAACAAAGTGGCTAGAAGCACAAAAGCTGGCAGAATGGGCAGGGTCACGGTCAAGTTGCACTGAAGTAGCAGGTAGGCAGTTTGGCCATTCGCTATATCGCCTGTTGGCATGCGTTTATCCGTTGTTTTGAATGCTTACCAATCGAATGTAATTCTGTTGATCTTTCTTGGTTGGTAGTTTACCGTCTTTGGCTTTCTTTATCAGCGCCTTTCCGGCTTTTTCGAAATCATCGAAGAAATCCTCAAGAACTAGCACCAAATCACCAGATTTTGTTTTTTTCAAGTGAGTTGTTCCTTCTCTTTTGGATTCATTTCTATGAGTTACAACCACATTTTTTCCAGGTCGAATCTGATGAATGAATGTTCCTCTGAAATCTCTGAAAAAGTAAATTTCAGCACCGGATTTTGCATATTTCTCATATTTCTTAGGAAACAGTTTTTTTAGAGCGTTATTAAATCGTTCCTCGGATTTATTAAAATCTTGAAAGGCATGTACGTCAAGACAAGCTCCAAAATATTCTATACCAACTGCAATGTTGATGAATTTGATGAATGCTGATCCCTGATGATCATAAACCATTGACTTTAGTTCAGCGATTAATATTCGTTCGACCGTATCAATAACTGTTAATTTGGTCACATTCGATGGTGTGGAGTCCTTCATTAGCGGAATAACTGATAAAGCAGCAAACCAACATTTATTAATCCTATTAGAATGTTAATAATGGTCGTAAACCGATTGAATTTGCTATTTCTGGTATTTAGTCGATTCGCCTCTATCGTAGTTTGAGCAAGTTCGATTTGAATATTTTGATGTTGTTTTTGTTCTTCAACTTCAGCTTGCTCTTCAATTTCAAGTTGCTCATATCCGCCTTGATCTAGAAATCTTTGTGTTAGACCGGTTGCACAGATATAGGAGTTTAATTCGCCAAACTGAGTTGTCGCGATTTCATCTCTAGAATTTGAAATCTTCTTAATTAGTAGAGTGACTTCATCAATGTTCAAGCCATCTCCAAAAACTTTTTTAGCAAGTTCGCTTGCAGCTACAAATCCATTTTCCTCATGTTCAATTGCATACAATAGAATCTTGTCCTTTGCTTTTCCTTCTGAAATAGTCATTTGCGAGTTAGGTTATGCATGCCAACGCCTGTGTATGGCGCTGTGTGCACCCCACTGGCTAATAGCAGCAAAATAGTGAAATCTGCCGGTGCATCCAAAGTATCAGAAAGCACTGCGTTCAGAAAGATGAAAACTCCTGCTAACAGAAGTAAGTAGAAAGCACTAACCTTTCCCAGCGGCTGATTCATGGTGATGTTTGCACTGAAGCCAGCAAAGAGGCAGTTTGGCGCATTCGTGCTAGAGATTGTTACAGCCCTGTTATTTTATACGTTCCAGTTCGTTCATCATTTCGTTGTAGGATTCTACTTCATTTCCCCATTGAGTTACAGCCGTGTTAAAATAGTTAATCTTCTCACCGGTTGAATAGAAAGTTACGATTTCAAACTTTCCATGAAGGTCATTGCTCTTTGGTTCTCTCTGTATTGTTAGTGTGTTCAAGGGGAGTTGGACGTTCCGAATTTTGTTGTTAAAAGTGTTCTTGATTGTTAGTTCCACAAAATCTGGTGAAATCTGAATTTCAAAAATTCTTCCGAATCTGTTCTTTGAGTATATGTAGTAGGCCATTACACCAACTGCAATCAAGGCAATTACCACGTTGAATATCTCGAGATTACCGAAAATTAGTCCGTAGTATTCGCTTTTTAGTTCGTCGTTATTCCTGGAACCTCTGCGAGTAAATGGCAAAATGAAAGCAACAAAGTAGGCGAGTAATGCTGTTAAAATTGTCAGTGTCGTATACTTCAAAATGGATTCAACCACTCCGATGTTTGTTGGCTCATCAACTGTGTATTTCTTGGTCTCCATGCTAGTAGCGGGATGGGCTGTAACGTTCAGATAAGCTCGGTGAGCATATCCTTTCAAATTGATTCTAAAGTTACGATTTCGCACTTAAGATTCATTCATAGCTCAGTTTGCTCATTGAGCTTATCATCTGTTAGTGACTTTTTATGCTTTCTTAAAATCAATACACTCATACCTAATAGCATTAGGGTAGGTATTACCAACGACAATAGTTTTGGGAAATAGCCATATGCTGCTTGTTGTTCAAAGTACTCTATTAAGTACCACCATATAGGAATTGTTATAAATAGGTTTATTACCACAGTCCAAAACCAATGTTTCTTCGATGTAAGAATTCCTAGGCTGGCTCCAAGGACGAAAAAGAGAAAAGCGTGAATTGGCCATCCTACAATCTTAAGCAACTTCCATTCGGCTTGGGAATTACCTATCTCTGTTTTGGTTGATTCAATTAATTCGCTGATGTTAAATGTTGCAACATTGTCATCAAATAATCCAGACTTCCGTGTCAGTTGTTCATTAGGCGCGGTAATAGCTACATCATACATCAAACTCAATTGTTGTTTATGTACTTTGGGCTGCACAAAACCTGCATATAAAAACAAAACGGAAGCTGTTACCAGTAATAAGACTCCAGTCTTAATGTTAAATTTCAAAATTCTAGGGTCCTTACTGAATGATATTGAAGTTGTCAGAAGAATGGTGAAGATGCCAGAGTATAGAATGAAACTTAAAGTTCCGTAAGAGATATATTCAAAGACTATAGCAAAAGTTAGTCTCTTGGTAAAAATCTCTTCCCAATAGTGTTCCAAAAAATAAAGAGTGAAAAGAGTTGACAGCCCCATGAAAACTATAACAGGTAAACTTTTTTCGTTTAAGAAATTTGGAAGTCTATTCTTCATTAGATGGGGATTGTCACTAACATCCGGATATAGTGCATCAATGCACTATATCCGCATTATATTTTCTTTATTTATTAACTATTTGTCAAATAGATACCCGTTTGTAAGCAGGTTCAGATTTTAGCCTTCAATATAATGGTTTTCCCTTACACCTCATTGGTAAAGTATTTGTTGTTTTTACTTCTCGGTTTATCACTGCAGTGGAGCATGTTTCCCATGGAGTTATGCTTTTTTATCGTTTCCCTTAGTGTTTTAGTGAGTTGCAAGGGCGATCCATGGTGAAATGCAATTGATCATCTGGGAGGTGTGGTTTTTTACCGGGAGGTGCCGTGGGCTGGCTAGGAGATATGACCTGAGAGGTGGGAGCTGCCATTTTTTCAGATTTGGCCTCCTTGGTATCTGCCCTAATATACCGCCTAAATGAGACGCAAGCCAGTGGTTTAGGTGTTTGTAAATTTACATTTTCAGGCTTAACTGGCTGTTCAGTAAATGCAGCAGGGCACACTTTCACTGTGGGAGCTTTACAATCAGGTGTCAGCAGTGCTTACTTACTTGCATTAAAGAGCTTCTGCTTCTCTTCTTTGCTGAGGCTGTCATACCCTGAGTGCGAGATTTTGTCCAGTATGGCATCTATCTCTGCCTGATCGGGTTTCGACGGTGATGACCTGGAGCTAGATGAGGCGGATTTTCCGGTGTTTTTGTTGGCTTTGTGTGTCACCTTGATTTTTGGTTGAGCCACAAAAAAGCTTTTCACCCAATTCATAAAACCAATCACCCAGCTGCCTATGTCATTGCCGCTTTTGAGCTGCGATATGTAGAGCCAACCCATACCCGCACCAGCCAGGTGTGCCAGCTCTCCCCCAGCATTGGAGCCAGTGATGCTAAAAAATGAGAGCAGTACATATACAATCGCGATATATTTGATTTTGACAGGGCCAAGAAACAGTAAAAACAAGGTGTAATCGGGCATAAATACAGCGGCACCTACCACCATGGCAAATACGCCTGCTGAGGCACCCAGCATTCTGGAAGTTTCCACTCCGCTAGCATAAAATGGCACCAGATTGTACATGATGATATAAAAGACGCCACCGGCTAGTCCACCCAACACATACAGGGAGATTACCTTTTTTGAACCCAAAAATTCCATGATGATTCGTCCGAACCAAAACAAAAAGAGCATGTTGAACAGCACATGGAAAAAGTCCTGATGCACAAAAAAATAGGTAATCAGGGACCAGGGCTGAGTGATGAGCTTATCAACACTTGACGGCAGAAAAAGCTTGGAAATAATGAAGTTGAAAATATCCGCGTTACCAGACAGTCGTAGGATCACCGCCAGCAAATTGACAGTTACAAACACCACTGCATTGATAATGATGATCTGCACAAGCGAATTATTCGGCTTGTTCCAGGCGTTTTTAAAATCGTCTAATATGCTATTGTACATTGATCAATAAAATCTATTGCTATTTCGTGCCCAGTACTTGATTAATATAAAGGCTATTAACATTCCGCCGAGGTGGGCTAAATGTGCCACATTGTCGCCTGGATGCCGACTAAATTCGGAATAAAGTTCGTAGAGTCCATAGAAAAGGACAATATATTTTGCCCTGACCGGAATAGGAGGGAAGAGCAGCATGAGCTGGGTGTTTGGAAACAACATGCCGAAAGCCATCAAAATCCCGAAAACTGCCCCTGATGCGCCTACCATAGACCCGTTTATGGTTCTGTCGTAGATGGTTTTGACATAGCTTCTGCATTGTGAAATAACCCCCTGATCGCCAGGGTAGTCATAGTAGTCGTCTATGAGTCGGGCTATTTGTTCTTTGCCTTGCTCTGTCAGCATGTCCTTATGCTCCACCACAAAGTCTGAAAATCTTTCAGGGCTAGGGTTGAGTAGGTATTCTTCGGCATCTCTTTTTATGGGATATTTTTCAGCAAAATCTGCAACACCGTAGAGCACACCTGCACCTATTCCACATATGAGGTAAAACGTCAAAAACTTCTTTGATCCCCAGACCTGCTCCAGCATGGGGCCGAAAATGAAGACGGCAAACATATTGCCGAACAGATGCCACATGCCTGCGTGTAGCCACATGTAGGTGAAAAACTGCCATGGCGCCCACTCCTCGGAGAAAATTACGCGAAGCGACAGCCAATCGTTGAGAGGCAAATTGACAAATCCTTGAAGAAGGGCGATCACAACATTGATGATCAGGATGTTCTTCACCATGGGGGTCATTCTCATCATGAGCTAAACCAGGTTTTAATTTTTTCTAAACTTATTAACACAAAAGTTGGGTTGCCGTCCGGCGTATAATTAGGCTGTGCACATGCAAAAAGCTGATCGATCAGGCGTTCGGCTTCTTCCTTGTGCATGCCTTTGCACTTGATAGCCGCAGTGCGCTTGGCCAACGAGCGACAAAGGTTTTCTTTTCTGGAAGAAAGGCCAAGCTCATGCTTGTTGAATTTAAATTGCTCTATCAGCTCTTCAAATACTTCCTTTTCATTGCAACTCGACAATTCGGCAGGCACACCCTGTATCACGATCATCTGTTGACCCATTTCTTCAAATTCAAATCCCAGTGCCACGATCTCCGGCTTTATCTCCATTACGAGCGCATAGTCCGATGGGTTCAGGGAAATTTGCTGCGGGAACAAGCTGGATTGTGATGCCCCTGATCTGCTTTCCAGCTTTTGCTGGTAGCGCTCAAATAAAATGCGCTCAAAAGCCGCCTGCTGGTCAATCACAGCCATGCCTGACTTTACCTGTCGCAGCATATATTTTTCATGTAGGCGCAAAGTGTCCCTGCCCGTTTCGGTAGTCGGTTCTTCCATGGGCTGGTTGGCAGCACTGCTAAAAGTCAACGTGCTTTCCGGCTCCAGACCAACCGATTCCTTTCTGATCTGTTCGGGCGTGATCATGTCTTCGCCTTTTGCAAAATCATACAACGATTCCCAGTTTTTGGCTTTGTCTCTATCGCGATCTATGTTTTTAAACTGTGAGTAAGCCCTGTCGCTGGCCGACTCCCCTCCGCCAGACGGTCGGTTTGACTGGGGCATAAAATGATCAAAATTGACATCCGTCGAAAAATCAAGCGATGGAGTCACATTGAAAGAACCCAGTGCCTGTCTCACTGCCGAGCTGATGATGCCATACAGCATACGGTCGTCATCAAACTTGACCTCCGTCTTAGTAGGATGCACGTTGATATCCACATGTACGGGATCCATCTCGATGAAGAGCACATAAAATGGATGATAATCTTCTTTGAGCAGACCCTGATATGCTGTGGTAATGGCGTGATTGAGGTAATGATTTTTGATAAACCGATTGTTGACAAAGAAATACTGCTCACCGCGCGTCTTTTTAGCAAACTCAGGCTTGCCTATATACCCCGTCACTTTTACATGTGGCGTTTCTTCCTGGCAAGGTATCAGCTGCTGCTGGTAGTTCTTACCAAAAAGTTGGACTATTCGCTTCGAAAGCTTGCCACCATCCAGGTTAAAGACCTCCAGATCGCCATTGATGAGCACAAGTGAGATTTCGGGGTTGGCCAGTGCCACGCGCTGAAACTCGTCAGTGATATGCCTGAGTTCCACGGGATTGGACTTGAGAAAATTTCTCCTTGCCGGCACATTATAAAACAGATTCTTTACGGCAATCGAAGTGCCATCTTTGGTAGTGATCGGTTCTTGTCTTTTTACTTCTGAGGCTTCCACTTGCAGGAGCGTGCCCAACTCATCTTCATGCCTTTTGGTTTTCATTTCTACCTGAGCCACAGCCGCTATTGAGGCAAGTGCCTCACCACGAAAGCCCATGGTCATGATTTTGAAAAGGTCTTCGGCACTTCTGATTTTGGAAGTTGCGTGTCTCTCAAAACTCATCCTAGCATCGCTGACGCTCATTCCCTTGCCATCGTCTATCACCTGAATCAGTGTTTTGCCCGATTCCTTTACGATGAGTTTGATGTTTTTGGCCCCTGCATCGATGCTGTTTTCGAGCATTTCCTTTACCACAGAGCCAGGTCGCTGAACTACCTCACCTGCAGCTATCTGGTTAGCGATGCTATCCGGCAAAAGATGAATGATGTCTTCCATCAATTATTTACGCGAAGATTTTCTGAGTCGGAAGAAAAGATAAAAAGGGGCAATGACCCAGAGGGCATAAAATATCTGGTTGCCAAAGTATAGCCAACCCAAGGTAACCGTGCCCAGACCGGCCGCAATGATTAGTTGCAACCCGGATGAATTAGGCGTTGATTTGGTCTTGCGATCAAACTGAATGTGGCTTGACCTGAACTCCGATGGGTTTCCCTCCATTTCTTCTTTGATTCTCCTCGTGCGCTCTTCTATTTCCTCCTTTACAGGATCATAATACCTGGGAGTAATCTCAAATCGTCTATGTCGCGGAAGTTTTATAAATGATGGAAATCGCATGAGAGATCAGTTTTGTGAGTGTTTTTTGACTAAAATAACCTTCAATCGTATGGATTAATGGTACATTCATCGATAAATAAAATATTAAACACCCTTATCCTTTCTTTGATTCACTCAAAGTTAAGAGATTTGATTCAATGCGGTTTCTCATTGCCACAATATTGATAGGAATATCCCTGTCCTCCTGGGCCAGCGAGTTGACTGCTGTCAAAACAGATAGTATATATAAGGCCTTTACTCCTGAGGAAAAGGTGAACCATATCGTGTGGCTGCAGGTCGATGGGGATCAGGGTTTGGGAGCGTTGGATGCGCAGGATCTTCGTAAATATGGAGGTGTTTATCTCAGTCGTCCCTTCCAGCCATTTGAGGAATACATTTTCAATAGAGGCTTTATACCCGCTTTGGCTGTCCAGCTGGATGAAAATTTGAATCCTTCACCCGGCGATCTGGAAAACCTGCCTACACTTAACACGCTTTCCTCCATCAGGGATGAGAACCTGCTCCACGAATACTTTGGGTTTCTCAAAGTGATAAGTAAGAGTTTTGGGATCAGTCATTTGGTTCTTCCGCTAGCGAAAGATACGGTTTCGGCTCATGGCCGGCTCATGGCCAAAATGGAAGCGCATGACCCTGACTATTTTATTTCGCCATCGCGACTTGAGTTTGATCTGATCAAAAAGAAAAAGGAGTTTAAGTCACTTTTTGAAGGTGCCGATTTCTGGGTGCTGAGTGGAGAGGAATTGTCAAGGGCTGAAAAGGCGATTAGAAAACATGCCGAGCATGCGAACTTTGATCGGGCAGAAAATACCATTAAATCAAGTATCACAATCAAATATAGTTCCCACGACCAGCTGGTCAAACGTAAGCTCCCCAACAAACTGGCAGTAGAAATCAGCAGGGCATCTATAGTGCCTCTGCAAAGGCAACCGGGCATTTTGCCACTCTCCAGCGACACGCTTTGTCTCGTTACAGATGATCCCGCAGGTTTTATGGCTAAGATGTTGGCGCGATATGCCTATCTCATTACCTCACCGTCAGGCATTAGGCAAAGCCATGCTCCGGTGATCATAGACAACCAGTATTTTTCTCAAAATCTCAACGACTTTGAGGGCAGATCCATTATTTATTTGGGTGGATTTACCGAAGGGATCAAGTATGGAGATGAGATTGATGCCGCACTTTTTACATCCGTAGAAAACGAGCTTTACAGCTACTTGCTTCCACAATTGCTCTTTGGTTCTGCAGATGCCACCGGTATCATGCCTATGGCTGTGTCTAAGCTTGCGTCCTACTCCAACGAACCGATCACCGGAAAACGAATATTGGGCTATGCGCCCCCCGAAATCTCCGGACTTACCAAAATCTCGCGGGAAGAGATTAGAAGTATCGTACAAGAAGCCATAGAGACAGGCAGCACGCCGGGTTGTCAGATAGCGGTGGCCATAGACGGCTCCATCGTGCTGGAAGAAGGCTATGGGTATCTTACCTACGACAGCCTGATTCGGGCGGATAAAAATACAATGTATGATTTGGCCTCTGTCACCAAGGTGATGGGGACGTTGCTGGCAGTCATGAAACTCTATGAAGATAACCTGATAAATCTGGATGCAGACCTTTCCACATATCTGCCGCAATACGCAGGATCCAATAAGTCTGATATCACGATCAGGCAAATTCTATCACACAATGCCGGGCTGATCTCTTACGTGCCTTTTTGGAAGCGGGCCCTGGGTGGAGCCGATATGATGGAGACTTTTTACTATGAAACCGAAGAGGACGAACTCAACGATAAGCGTTCGTACGGCATGAAACCTACACCAGCGCTGAGAGACTCCCTGAAAAACTGGATCGTATCATCGCCTGTATTGGATTACGATAGCGTCCCTCAATATCGCTACTCGGACATAGGGTTTATGATACTGCATCAGGTGGTGGAGGCCATCACAAGTGAGCCAATGGAGCATTATCTCACAACAAACTTCTATTCCAAACTCGGCCTGAGCAGGCTTGGTTTTAACCCCAGAGAAAAAGGAGTCAACCTCTTCGAGGTGGCCCCAACGGAATACGACTATTATTTTAGAGAAGAGCAAGTTTGGGGTGAAGTGCATGATCGAAACGCCGCTGTTTTTGGTGGTGTGGCAGGGCATGCTGGTTTATTTTCCAATTCGCACGACTTATTGGTTTTACTGCAAATGATAGCTCAAAATGGTGAATATGACGGAGAACAGCTTTTAAAGCCATCGACCATACATTACTTCAACGATCAGTATTTCCCCGGCAACAGAAGAGCACTAGGCTGGGACAAAAAGGGAGATAAGGTAAGCAACGCGTCAGAAAATGCGTCCTTCTCGAGTTTCGGTCATACAGGCTTCACGGGTACTTTGGTGTGGGTAGATCCCGAGTTCGATTTGGTGTTTGTATTTCTATCCAATCGCATATACCCGAACGCAAACAATTATAAACTTATCCAAAAAGACATCCGTACAAGAGTTCAAGATGTCGTCTACGAGGCAATTTTGTCGAAATGGATAAATTAGGAACGATCTGCCCAAAATAGGCGTTAGGTTTGCGATTAATCAATTATGAAGATAGGAATAGTTTGTTACCCCACCTATGGTGGTAGTGGTGTGGTTGCCACGGAGCTTGGCAAAGCACTCGCAAAAGCTGGACATCAAGTCCATTTTATCACTTATTCTCAACCTACAAGGCTCGATTTTTTTAGTGAGAACCTCTATTATCATGAGGTGTCGGTCAAGTCTTACCCATTATTTGATTACCCTCCTTATGAGTTGGCCCTGTCTAGTAAAATGGTTGATGTAGTTGAGCACGAAAAGCTGGACTTGTTGCATGTTCACTATGCCATTCCTCATGCTTCTGCTGCCTATATGGCAAAACAGATCTTGAAAACAAAAGGCATTTCCATTCCTTTTATCACTACTCTTCACGGTACAGATATCACGCTTGTAGGGAAAGATGCCACATATGAGCCGGTAGTTACATTTTCTATCAATCAATCGGATGGTGTGACTGCAGTGTCAGATGATTTGAGAAAAGACACACTTGCGCACTTCAATATCACCACAGACATTGAAGTCATCCCCAACTTCATCGATCTGGAGAGGTTTAAAAAACAAAAGAAAGATCATTTCAAAACAGCCATTTGCCCCAATGGGGAAAAACTCATCGTGCACACTTCCAATTTTCGAAAGGTGAAGCGTGTTCAGGATGTGGTGGCTATTTTTAATAAAATTAGAGAAGTCATGCCGGCCAAATTATTGATGGTTGGTGATGGTCCTGAGCGATATGGTATTGAGGAGCTTTGCCGCGAATCGTGTAATTACGATGATGTGAGGTTTCTAGGGAAGTTGGAAGCAGTAGAGGAAGTGCTTTCGGTGTGTGACCTCTTTTTACTTACTTCGGAAAAGGAAAGTTTTGGTTTGGCAGCACTGGAAGCCATGGCCTGCGAGGTGCCGGTGATCTCTACAAATGCCGGCGGATTGCCTGAACTCAACAAGGACGGAGTGTCAGGATTTACATGTAATGTGGGCGATGTGGAAACCATGGCGAAAAAAGCGTGTCATATATTAGATGATGCCAATTTACAGACATTCAAAACTGGGGCCCTGAACCGAGCCAAAGAGTTTGACGTGAGCAATATCCTTCAGGGATACATTGATCTCTACAAAATCACGTTAGAAAAAAACCAATCCAGGGCTTCTTCCGTTATTTAGCCTAAAATAAAACGGTCATTTATATCTTAGAATTACCAGTGCTTCTACGATTATGGAACTCAAAAACAAACCTCATTCAAAAGGAACGAGCGCGCTTTTCCAAAATCCAATTTTGGAACGTCTCACACGAACTCACATTTCATTGCCACTGATCATATTTTCAGGCATATCTATAAGTTTATTATACTATGGATTTGCCAACGATATGCTCTCGATAATTAATGCACCACTTCTATTTATTGGAGGTTTTATGGCCTTCACGTTGATAGAGTACCTGATGCATCGTTTTGTGTTTCACCTGCAACCTCACACACCCAAGCAGGAGAAATTTGCTTACACAGTTCACGGTGTTCATCATGACTATCCAAAAGACAAAGACCGGCTGGCTATGCCGCCTCCACTGAGTTTATTGCTTGCTTTTGCATTCTTTGTCTTTTTTGAGTTGATAATGGGTGGTTTGGTATTTGCCTTTCTACCGGGATTTTTGATGGGCTATGCCTCTTATCTGGGTGTGCACTACATGGTTCATGCATACAGGCCTCCCAAAAATTTCATGAAAGTCTTGTGGATTCACCACGGCATTCATCATTACAAAGATGATCATAGTGCTTTTGGGGTGTCTTCGCCTTTTTGGGATTTTGTCTTTGGAACATTACCCAAAAAGTAAAATCAAAAGAATTACTTTTTCTTATTTTTTTTCATCCTCTTGGCTCGGCGCTCAGCAGGAGAGTCGGGTTCGAGCACTGCTTTGAACAAGATATCACGTAGTGATCTGTAAAGAGAAACAACCAATGTTGCGAAAATGGGTTTTCGACCGGCCATAATTGTCTGAGCTTGGTGTTTAAAATTAGTCAAGTTCAACTCATTTGACAAAAATGCCGGAGATATAAGGTGTGGCGAAATCTTTCTGGGCTATTTTTAGTTATATAACCCAAATCGTATTTATGATTGGACACAGGTTTACAGAATTCATTCCAGATACGGATCCTCAGAAATCAGCCTTTGATAATCTTTTGAAGATTTTCTTGCAGTTGCTTACTGTGACTTCTGGCGATGTGAGCGAATCCCTCAGCTGGCTGACTAATCTGGACAGGGAATACAATATGACCAATGCCGACTATGGCATTGGTAACTTTATAGATGACCTGAAGAGCAAAGGGTATATCACCGATGACGAAGGCAAGGGAGAATTTGAGATTACGGCCAAAAGTGAGCAGTCCATAAGGAAAAGTGCCCTCGAGGAGATTTTTGGAAAACTAAAAAAATCAGGGAAAGGATCCCACAGAACCAACCAAACTGGACAAGGAGATGAAACGGGAACAGACTTTAGAGAATTTCAATTTGGAGACTCTCCCGAACAAATTGAATTAACAGAAAGCCTGCGAAACGCCCAAATTAATCATGGTTTTGCGGATTTTATGCTCACGGAAGATGATCTCTCCATTCGTGAAAGAGAGTACAAAACGCAGACTTCTACGGTTCTGATGATAGATATCAGCCACTCCATGATACTTTATGGCGAGGATAGGATTACGCCAGCAAAAAAAGTGGCCATGGCTCTAGCCGAATTGGTCACTAAAAAATACCCGAAGGATACACTTGACATTATTGTGTTTGGCAATGACGCCTGGCAGATAGAAATCAAAGACCTTCCATATCTCAGTGTGGGGCCTTATCATACCAATACGGTGGCGGGCCTGGAACTGGCCATGGATTTGCTTCGCAGAAGGAAAAATAAAAACAAGCAGATCTTTATGATCACCGACGGGAAACCTACCTGCTTGAAAGAAGGTATCAAATATTATAAAAATAGTTTTGGACTGGATCCGAAAATCCTGAACAAAACCCTAAACCTTGCAGCACAGTGCCGCAGGATCAACATCCCCATTACAACATTTATGATTGCTTCTGATCCTTATCTGAAGCAATTCGTGCAGGAATTTACGCAAGTAAATAACGGCAATGCCTATTACAGTAGTTTGAAAGGCCTGGGAGACCTGATCTTTGAAGACTACAGGAGAAACAGAAGAAAAAACCTCTAAAACTCACACGAGGAATGAAAAA
This sequence comes from Cyclobacteriaceae bacterium, assembly GCA_039970095.1. Classification (GTDB taxonomy): domain Bacteria; phylum Bacteroidota; class Bacteroidia; order Cytophagales; family Cyclobacteriaceae; genus JAMZMI01. The sequence continues at coordinate 27,795 of JBDVMP010000015.1, read as the reverse complement.
ATATGATCAACTGACGTCAGCGGAGCGTCTGAAGATAAAAACGTTGGGAACCCTGAAGCAAGCGGGATATGAACCCCTTTCGGTAAAAGATGAGCTGAGAAACAACCTCATCTTGAAGCTACAAAACAAGGAGAATGTTTTTGAGGGAATCTGGGGGTATGAAGATACAGTAATTCCAGACATTGAGAGGGCCATTTTGGCAAAGCACAACATCAACTTCCTTGGCTTGAGAGGCCAGGCCAAAACCCGTATTGCACGTTTGATGACCCTGCTGCTTGATGAGTACATGCCGGTCGTGGCAGGCTCTGTTATGAATGACGACCCACTGCAGCCGCTTTCGAGGTTTGCCAGAGATGAGGTGTCCACACATGGAGATGATACAAAAATCGAGTGGGTGCACAGGTCTGAACGCTATACCGAGAAACTGGCTACACCAGATGTGACCATTGCAGACTTGATTGGGGATGTAGATCCCATAAAAGCAGCAAGTTTGAAGTTGCCCTACTCTGATGAGCGTGTCATTCACTACGGTCTGATCCCTCGTTCGCACAGAGCGATTTTTGTCATCAATGAGCTGCCTGATCTGCAAGCCAGAATACAGGTAGCGCTCTTCAATATTCTGCAAGAAGGCGACATCCAGATCCGAGGTTTTAAACTGAGATTGCCGCTGGATATCCAATTTGTTTTCACTGCCAATCCTGAAGATTACACCAATAGAGGTAGTATAGTCACTCCCTTGAAAGACCGTATCGACAGTCAGATCATAACCCATTATCCCAAGTCTATTGAGATCGGGAAACAGATCACATCGCAGGAAGCAAAGCTGGAGCAGGTTCAGAAAGACAATGTTGTGGTTTTTGATCTCATGAAAGACCTCATTGAGCAGATCGCATTTGAAGCCAGAGAAAGTGAATATGTAGATGCCAAAAGTGGGGTGTCAGCGCGGCTGACAATTTCTGCATACGAAAACCTGATCAGCGCCGCGGAGCTGCGATTGCTCAAGTCTGGAGAGAAATCAACATTTGCCAGAATTTCTGATTTCACCGGGGTGATACCTGCCATTACAGGTAAGGTGGAGCTGGTGTACGAAGGTGAGCAGGAAGGGCCGGGAATTGTGGCGCAAAACCTGGTGGGCAAGGCCATACGTTCGCAGTTTATCAACTACTTTCCAGATCCGGAGAAAACAAGAAAAACCAAAGAAGGCAAAAACCCATACAATGATATCATTGAGTGGTTCGGTGAAGGAAATATGATCGACATGCTGCATGAATATAAGCTTGCGGATTATGAGAAGGAGCTCAGTCAGATTCCGGGACTGGAAAAACTGGTTACCGACACGATCGGCAAGCAACAAAAAGAGTTCAAATTCTTCATGATGGAATTTGCGCTGCATGGGCTTGCAGAGTATAGCATGCTCAGCAAGCACCATCTGGAGCGAGGCATGCAGTTCAAGGATCTGCTCAGTAGTATGTTTTCCATGCCAGGAGAACCAGAAGATGAGGATGATTACTAATTCCGGAAAATGGACTTGCGTGATATCAAACGAATGGTGTTTGGAGGCGAAAATGAAACAGTCGAGTTCAAACGAAAAGTAGCCCACCCAGAAAAAGTGCTTCGGGAGGCCGTGGCATTCGCTAATACAAAAGGAGGTTACCTGATTATCGGGGTGGACGATGACCTTACTATACCCGGAGTGAAATACCCTGAAGAGGAGGACTTCATGATGCAAAAGGCTTTTGATGAGCTTTGCAGACCAAAAATCAGCTATCATACACATTTCATTAAACTCACAGAGAAGCGGTCAGTGATTTGCTACAGGATCGAAGCAAGCAAAAGAAAACCGCACTACGCATTTGAGAAGAAAAAGCACCGCTATGGAAAGGCTTTCATTCGTTTTGAGGATCGGACGATCCAGGCGAGCCCTGAGATCAGGAAAATCTTAAAATTCAACAATGAACCTCAAGATGTGCAGTTTAGCTACGGCGATAATGAGAAGCAGCTTTTCAATTTTCTGCATGAACACGACCACATCACCTTGAGCAAGTTTCGTGAGTTGACCGGGCTGGAGTATAAGCCATCTTCTCAGATATTGATCAATATGGTTTTAGCCAACGCATTGAAAATAGAACCTCGTGAATCCGAAGATTGGTATTCGGCTGTCGAATAAAAATTCATGAAGATTTAGCCGTCTTTCATAAGGAATAAAAAAGCAATTCTCTTATATTACGAGAGCCCCCCTTGTTAGATTAATACGATACTGTTTGATATGCCGAAACGCGCGACTGATAAGAAGATTTTCGTACTCGACACCTCTGTAATTCTCTACTCTCATGATTCCATCCTCAACTTCGCCGAACATGATGTGGGCATTCCCATCACAGTTCTGGAGGAGCTTGATAACTTCAAGAAAGGAAACGACACGAAGAATTTTGAAGCCAGGGAATTTACCAGATTGTTAGACAAGCTCGCCGATGGGCAGCTACTCCAGGAATGGATCCCCCTGAATGGTAAAACCAAAGGTAAGTTCAAAGTCCTAATGGAATCTGACAACACCGTAGATGCCTGTAAGGTATTCGGTGATAATAAGAATGACCACCGGATTTTAAATGCCGCCCTGGCACTGAAGGAAACCGTCAAAGACAAGACCGTCATTGTGGTGAGCAAGGATATAAACTTGCGCCTCAAAGCCAAATCACTGGACATAAGTGCGGAAGATTACGAAACCGGGAAAATCAAAAATGTAAGCTCCCTCCATACTGGAAAAAATGAAGTAGAAGGAGTGGCCTCAATAGATATTGACACTTTGTTTAGGCATGGCACTATTCCCAAAAAAGCTATTTTGAAAAACAAAAAGGCCATTGCCAATACCTACTATATCCTGAAAAGCGAGAAAAACTCCGTTTTGTCATATTACAACCCGGAGAGTGAAAACATAGAAAAAGTAGATAAAAGCACCGTTTACGGAATTAAACCTCGCAACGCAGAGCAGACCTTTGCTATGCACGCCATGCTTAATCCCAACATCCGGCTGGTAAGTATAAATGGAGTGGCAGGTACGGGTAAAACTCTGCTGGCTCTTGCTTCTGCTCTGGAGCAGCGCCGTGCGTTCAAGCAAATTTACCTAGCCAGACCAATTGTGCCTTTGAGCAACAAGGACATTGGCTACCTGCCAGGCGACATTAAGTCAAAGCTCAATCCATATATGGAACCGCTTTGGGATAACCTGAAATTGATCCAGAACCAGTTCAAAGAAACGGATAAGGAGTTCAAGAATATTACCGAAATGGTGAACAAAGAAAAGCTTCTGATCACGCCGCTGGCCTACATCAGAGGAAGGAGCCTTTCCAATATCTTTTTTATTGTGGATGAAGCCCAAAACCTGACTCCACATGAGATCAAAACCATTATCACCAGAGCGGGCGAAAACACTAAGATCATCTTTACTGGTGACATTCACCAGATTGATACGCCTTACCTCGACTCGCAGAGTAATGGACTTTCATACCTGATCGATAGGATTCAGGATCACCCAATGTTTGCACATGTCACACTTGAAAAAGGTGAGCGCTCAGAGTTGGCTAATCTGGCAAACGAGTTGCTGTAAAAGTGAAAGTTGTTTCGGTCAATATAGGAGAAAAACAAAAGGTTGCCTGGCGAGGAAAAACTGTAGAAACCGGAATCTTCAAAAAACCTGCTGAGTCGATCCATCTTGGAACAGAAGACGTGAGCCATGACCATGTCATGGATAGAAAATATCACGGAGGTATAGACAAAGCGTGCTACTTATTTTCAGCCGACGCTTATCCGTCATGGAAAGCAGCCTATCCCAACCTAGACTGGCATTGGGGTATGTTTGGAGAAAACATCACCATTGAAGGCCTGGATGAATCCAAAGTTTACATCGGGTCAAAATATGAAATAGGAGGCGCCATGGTCGAAGCTTCTCAGCCGCGGCAACCGTGCTTCAAGCTAGGTATTCGTTTCGGGACTCAGCAGGTGCTGAAAGATTTTATAGCGCGCGGTAAATCGGGCGTTTATCTGCGAGTGCTCCAGCCGGGAAAAGTAACGCCCGGTGATCACTTTCAGTTAACCGAACAAGTATCCGAAATAAGTATCAGAGACGTGTTTGATCTTTCGTTCCGTCAGCACGCCAACCCCGCTTTGGCTCACGAAGCAGTCAAAATAGAGCAGCTTGCAGAGAGTGCGAAGAAAGATTTGCAAAAGCTACTTCATTGAGTTACCCACAATTATTTTTAGATTAACTAAAATTTTTTCTGCCTCACAACGTTCTCGACAAGTTAAGTGTCTAAAAATTGAATCATAAAATCGCCCTGACTATGAAACTATCACAATTTTCCATCCTAGCCATCTTTTTTGCTGTTATCCTTAGTGCCTGTTCAGATGACTCAGGAGTAGTAACTGTAAGCTTTACGGAAGGCACTCCTATATACGGAGACATGAATGCCATTAGGCAAGTACCTCTCAAAGGAATGAGCCGGGAAATAGAAAACCCGGGAAAGATTTTTGTAGCTCCAAGTTTCCTATTGGTAGGAGAAGAAGAGTTGGGTATTCACGTTTTGGACAATACGGATCCAGCCAATCCTACGCCCTCAGCTTTCATCAATATCCCAGGCAATAAAGAGTTTTATTTCGCCAACAACATCATTTACGCCGAGAGCTATTATGACATGCTCAAAATAGACATAACCAATCCCAGCAACCCAATCTTAATCAACAGGTCAATCGAGGCGCTAGGTGAAGAAATCAGGAACACACAAGGCGAGTCACTTTTAGGTTTCACATTTAAGGATGTCACTAAAAGAATTACAAAAGATGAGGATGTTTATGACTACATCTATGGAGGAGAAAACTACTACGTACTTTACGATTACGCAGAGAACCTAATACCTCCAAGTGCAGTTCCCGCATCTTTTGCGGGTAATAGCAATGGCCAAATCGGGTCAGTTAATCGTGTTGTCGCTTATCAGAATCACGTTTACGTAATTAGCAGGAGCAAACTGCGGGTTTTCGATGATCAAAATGACTTTGATCTGATTTATTCAGATTGGTTTTCTTCCAACATGGAAACCATATTCCCAATGCAGAACTATTTATTTATTGGAGGAAGAGATCAAGTGAGCATAGTCGATATCACAGAGCCATCAATGCCACAGCACCTATCTTCTTTTTGGCACGCTACTTCATGTGACCCTGTTTATCCGGCTGAAAACAACAGGGCATATGTCACCCTCCGAACAGGTGATTTCGCTGAATGCCCTGGTGACGTAAATGCCTTAATTCTCCTCAATATTGACGAAATCAGCAGTCCTTATGAAATTCAGGAAATAGAAATGAAGAGCCCTTTCGGGTTAAGAAAAATTGGAGATAAACTATATGTAGGCGAAGGCGAAAATGGCCTCAAAATCTTCGATGCATCGAACCCTGACCAACTTAGATTGGAGAAGTGGGAAATGAACATCCCAGCCTTTGATATCCTGGAGCATCCAACTCAGCCATCCATTATATTAATAGCCGCACCCAATGGACTAGCGCAATATATCGTAGGAGACGATTTCCATTTGATTAGCGAAGTAGCGTACTAAAAAGTAAAACAGAGCTTTGAGAAATCTGATAATTATCAGCTACCTGGTACTGCTAGGATTAAATGCCCACGGGCAAATCAAAATTGTAGATAATTTTTTGCAAAACAGCTACCTAAACCGATTTCCAGATGACAGAAACGGGGCAAGCGAAAGTTTAATCCACTGCCGTGACGGATCTCAATACATAGGATCGAAAGTGGGCATGAACGGTAGCAATATGCTCTTTAGGCTCAATACGACTGATACAATCAACGTACCAGTAGAGTTTATCAAAAAATACCTCGGGCCGGACGACATAATCATCTACAATAATGGAAGGTATCATTTGACGAGCAGCTGGTTTCTCATGCTCAGTAACGGCTATTCATTTGGTTGGGATTTTACCGGACAGGTCAATGCACTTTTGGGGTGGCGCTTCAATAAACAATTAGCCGCTGGCATAGGGACAGGCTTTGAATCTCATGAAGGAGAATTTGGCGGTATTTACCTCTGGGACGATTTTCACACCGTCTATGGGTATGGCCGCTTCTACATAAGCGAACGCAAAAAACGAATTTACCTTGACTCGAAATTAGGTTATGGTATCCCTGTTAACGATTGGGGACCCGACAATCACACCGGAGGTGCACTTATTCAACCGGGCATTGGGCTCATCTACCCTTCACGCCGGGGATATCGCTGGTTTGTCGCTTTGAGCAACCTATTTCAGTACACATCAGGCAGCAGTCGAGAGTTTGACAGCTTTTCAAATCCTATAGTAACCAAATACAAGATTTGGTACAAGCAAGTCATCTTCACAGTTGGGATAGAAATTCACTAGGACTAATTTGAATCCCCCATTCGGCTAAAATCAAATCACTGTTTTGGCAAAACATTTATTGAGAATAGGCTCATACTCTGACCCAAACTCGCGGTAACACCACTCTTTCAATACCTGGATTTCTTCATTCACCAATGATTGGATTGCTTTTAAAAGTTCCTTTTCAAAAAGCCACCTATCAAAACTTACCTTAGACAACACGGTTTTAAAATACTCCAACATAAACTCTAAATTTTGTTAAAGACCACAATAAGAATGGAACTACACTGTAAATTTGCCGTTTTCTTTTGAAGTCGGGATTTCCCGAAGGTTATAGAATATTCAGCTTTTCGTGCTGAATTATATCCCTAGCAAACGTTTGCAAATTAGTGCTATGTTACTAACGAGACCGTGGATTGTAAGTTGTTTTTTTCTCCTGTTTTTTGCCGGAAACATCACTGCGCAAGAGGTGTCTGTGCAGTACAACAGTAAAAACATTGCTCTTAACGAATATTTCACCATTACCATAAAAATAGAAAACAGCAAACTCAAGGATTACTCCGGGTTTCCGGATATTGAAGGGTTTACAAAAAGAGGAACATCGTCGAGCACGTCTACCACCTTTACGAATGGACGAATGTCTTCGAGCCAGAGTATTACACAAAATTATCAGGCCACAGCAGAAGGGACGTATGAGCTCAAGCCGTTCAAAATCAAAATCAATGACAAGGACCTCAATGTTTCAGGCGCCACCATCACGGTAGGTCCGGCCAAACAGCAGCAGCGCAGAAGGAACGATCCTTTTGATATGGATCCATTTCGCCGAAATGAACCTCAGGAGTATATAGATGTTGAAGCAGAAGCGTTTTTGGCGTTGAGCACCGACAAATCAGAAGTATATCTTGGTGAGGGTTTTACTACTACGCTGGCATTTTATGTGGCAGAAACCAATCAGGCCAACATGCGCTTTTATGATCTGGTGAATCAACTATCTGAGATTGTTAAAGAAATCAAACCGAGTAACACCTGGGAGGAGAATTTTAATATCGATAATATCAATGGAGAGCCGGTGACAATCAATGGCAAGGGGTACAATCAGTTCAAGATTTTTCAGGCTGCCTACTATCCCCTGAACCTGGAGGAGATCAACTTCCCATCAGTGGATCTCAAAATGATCAAATACAAAGTGGCTAAAAACCCGACGTTCTTCGGCCGAAACCGACAGGAGGATTTTGAAACGTTCAGCTCTCGTGCCAAGACCGTGAAAGTAAAGCCTCTTCCCCCACATCCACTCAAAGACCGTGTAGCTGTTGGAAACTATCGCATGGCAGAGTCCATTAGTGAGATCGACCTCAATACAGGTCAGAGTTTCAATTACGTGTTCAACATATTGGGAGAAGGAAACCTGAGTGCCGTTGAAAAGCCTCTGGTACCGGAAACGGAAGACTTTGATTTCTACGCCCCAAATGTGCAGCAAGACATAACCAGATCAAACGGCAGGGTGAAAGGCACCAAGAGCTTTACCTACTATGCCATTCCCAATGAGCCGGGCACTTATGACCTTGGCGATTATGTCCAATGGATTTATTTCAACCCCCTAAAGGAAACATACGACACATTGAAATCTCGTCAGACCGTGACCGTGACAGGGGAAAGCAGAAAAAACGAATACATCATGTCCAATGACATGGGTTCTTTTTATGATGGTATAGAATTTGAAAATAATGAGCTGGAAGCCCACGATGACAGCCGCTGGATACGTATTTTTGCCAACATTTTTATTTTAATCATGTTGGTACTGTCGGTACTAATTGTAATTCGCAAGTAAGCAAGAATGGGAAGCATTTTCGGCAAAATTTTCAGTGTTACAACCTTTGGAGAATCTCATGGCCCGGCTATTGGAGCCACAGTTGTTGGCTGTCCGGCAGGCGTGGATATTGACATTGAGTTTATCCAAAGCGAGTTGGCTAGACGCAAGCCTGGCCAATCCAAAATCACCACGCAGAGAAAAGAAGAAGATCAGGTCGAGATTCTTTCCGGTGTTTTCGAAGGAAAATCTACAGGAACACCGATCGCACTGCTGATCAGAAATAAAGATCAAAAAAGCAAAGACTACTCGCATATAGCAGACAAGTTTCGCCCATCTCATGCGGACTTTACTTACGAAAAGAAATACGGCATTCGCGATTATAGAGGTGGAGGTCGCAGCTCTGCACGAGAAACGGCGGCCAGAGTAGCAGCGGGTGCTATTGCTAAATTGATGCTTGACCAGGCGGGAGTTTCTTTTCACGCTTATGTGTCGCAAGTTGGTGAGTTGACGCTAGCAAAAAAACACACTGAGTTGGACTTGTCCCTTACTGAAACCAATGATGTAAGGTGCCCCGATCCGGAAATGGCTCAGAAGATGTTTGACTACATCGATGGTGTGCGGAAAGATCAGGATACCGTAGGAGGTGTGGTTACTGGTGTTATCAAAGGTGTGCCGGTCGGACTAGGAGAGCCGGTTTTTGACAGGCTCCACGCCGAACTGGGCAAAGCCATGCTCAGTATCAACGCTGTGAAAGGGTTTGAATATGGAAGTGGGTTTGAAGGTATAAAACTACGAGGTTCGCAGCACAACGATGAATTTTATCAGGATGGTGATAAAGTAAGAACCAAAACCAATCAATCAGGAGGCATACAAGGCGGCATCTCCAACGGTGAAGACATCTACTTCAATGTGGCATTCAAGCCAGTAGCCACCATCATGCGGGATCAAGCTAGCGTGGACAAAGAGGGCAATGCCGTGACTGTAAGCGGCAAAGGCCGTCACGACCCCTGTGTGGTGCCAAGAGCTGTGCCTATAGTGGAAGCCATGGCCGCCTTGGTTATTGCAGATTATTACTTGATTGCAAGGACGAATAAGGTTTAAACCGGTTTATCATGGTTCGTACAGACACGAACCATGACTCCAGGTTGTGCACATCAATCTCTACCGAGCATCATACCAATGACACCTCCTCCGCCTGGGTTCGTGTCCTCACGAACCTCGCTGTTTAAAGTTTATTTACTCCGGTCAGTTATAATGGTTTAAAGAGCCGGGTAATCTCAAAACTCGTTTCCTAAATGATTGATGAAAGTAAAGTTGGTATTTCCGCTTTCATAAAATGAGGCGGAAGAAAACTTATAACCGCACGGATCTGTTGCCAAATTCCACTTTTCCCCCAGGGGATTTAGGTGAAGGTAATCCAGCTTTTGATATGCCACATTCGGGCTGAATAATTCTATGCCCAAAGAGTCTCTTTGCCAAAATTCGAAAGACTTATTGGCGGCATCCACATAGTACTTTGCCAATTCGCCAGGAGTGAGCAATTTCTTGAATCGGTGCGCCGTAAATTTCAATAGCGAAGCACTCGGAAGCTCTGCGCCATTCATTTTGTTTAAACGCCAAATAAGATGGATGTGGTTTGGCATGACCACAAAAGCAAATACGTCTATGAGCTTACGGCTTGATAAGTTCTCTAAACTGCTAGTGATTACCATTTTGAACGAATCATCAAGCAATAAGCATTGCCAGTTTCGAATAGTGGCCGTCCAAAAGTAAATTTTCCCTAGCTCTAAAGCCGATTTTCGTGGTGTTGAAAATATACTATCCATTAACTGCAAAAATACTGTTAATTTAAAATAGTGGCTTTATTGGGTTCTTGGGGACACGAACCTTGGCTCGGAACTGTGCCTATAGTGGAAGCCATGGCCGCCTTGGTTATTGCAGATTATTATTTGATTGCAAGGACGAATAAGGTTTAAACCGGTTTATCATGGTTCGTGAGGACACGAACCATGACTCCAGGTTGTGCACATCAATCTCTACCGAGCATCATACCAATGACACCTCCGGTAAGACCCATCATGATCATGCTGACAAATGGATCAACCATTGTCGCGGTGAGATTCATCATGTTTGTGGTTCCGAACATGGTGAGGTTCATGGCCAGACCTAAAATAAATCCAATAATCGCTCCGGTACCCAGGCCACTCATGAATGAATTGACATGACCCATTTTTCCGAAAACATAAACCAGAAAGTACGCCTGGAGTAGGTTTCCAACGATCAATGCCCACCAAACCATATCTGCCTCGTCACGGGCAACACCGGTGGCAGAGCCGGAATTAGCGCCATAAAAATCCATTAACAAGAATCCATAAAGGAGCCATCCAAGGAGAAATATTACGACAAACCCAACGAGGGTTGCCAAAATGCGTGTTTTTGCTGTCATCTTTTTTAGGGTTTAGGTTATCTATGGAATTTAATCAATTTCAGCGAAATGCTCATGATCAACGTGCTGACCATCAGGCGATAACAGGCCTAGCTATATCTTCTGCGGGGATCATGGTTCGTGGGGATTCGGTTCGGAAAATTTCAAAATTTATTTCTTTTCTTCATTATATGGATTTTCAAACCTTATCACACAGTTATTCGAAAAATACCTGTATTATCTTGTGTTATTTTGAATCAAAGAGTATTTTGTGATAAAATCACTTTACGCCTTGATCACCGACTGTCAGCCACAGAATTTCGAAGAAGGTTCAAATAGAAGCGAGAATGGATCTAAAATTCAATTACAAACCTATCTTTCATATAAAATGGAAGCTAAAGTAAACCTGTAGGTTGATTTTATGGTTATAGTTGATACATTTGCAGTCATTGATCAAGCGCTTTATGCTGTGAAGTTTGAAGGTGAAGGTGAAGATGAACTGGATAGGACGTTTAACCAATGGAATGACCCACTACAACTCCATGATTTTTTCTCGAACCATATCGATGACCTCAATAGTGGTTTCTTTGGAACCGTCTCCATTCAAGATGCTGTCCGAATTACGAGAGAGGAGGCTAAAGTATTACAGAAAGAGCTTTATAGATTGGCAAAGGAGGGGCTGTCGGGCAGTGCTGGCAATTTGTCTCAATTATTTAAGCCTCTTACAAAAGGTGAAATCGGTTCAGCATATGAACGGGACAAGGCCTATGGGCTCAATCACAAAAGCTGGTTGCGTCTGTACGCTATCAGGATCAATGTCAATGTTTTCGTAATATGTGGTAGCGCTATCAAGCTCACCGAAACCATGAATGACCGTGAACACTTAATGACAGAACTCAAAAAACTAGAAATCGCAAGAAACTATCTTATAACAGACGATACGCATTCTGATTTCTTCTACGAATTATCGTTATGAAAAAAACTGCACCATTCCCTGACGCACTAAAAAACGCCAAAAAATCAAATTGGCTGAATCAAGTTGAGTTTGATCTCGCCAATGAAGATTGGCTCGATCTGTCCTTTGAGATTGCTCTGCGTGTCTACTCCAAGATCAAAGCTGATGGAAAAAGTAAGAAATGGCTGGCCGAACAACTAGGCTGCTCGCCACAGTATGTAGGCAAAATGCTCAAGGGCAAGGAAAATCTAACCCTTCAGACCATTACCAAACTGGAGCATGTACTCGGGATCAATCTTATAACCCTGGCCACTCCTACACAGGAATTCAAGCTCGATCTTGATGTGAAACCTAATGTGCCAAACATTGGTAATTTGACGATGGATTCTCAACGTCAGGAATTGACTGAAGCCGAATCATACACTGATTATCAATCATACCAGTTCGCCTCATGAGTGACCAACTACAGTATCATTTTAAATTTGCCAGGCTGATTACGCAGGAGTTTGCGCTGGTCGAGCAGAACTTCAGCCAGGGGGAAGAAATCAATGTGGAAACTAATCTTTCATGGGGAGTAGACGCTGAAAAACACGTTCTGGGTGTAGGCGCTAAGTTCATGTTTGAGATCAAAAAGCAGCCATTCATCATCATTAAGGTGGAAGGCCAATTTATCATTGATGAGGCTTCCTGGTCTAAAATACAACTACCAGAATCCAATGAGTTGGTCGTGCCCAAAGGCTTTATGGCTCACTTGGCAATGTTGGTCGTTGGCAGCACACGTGGCGTTTTACACGCCAAGTTGGAGCAAACGCCATTCAACCAATTGCTGATACCAACAGTAAATGTTCAGGCTATCATCAAAGAAGATGTCCACATTTCTCTAGCCAAAACTGCATGACCCCACAACACGAAAAATTGAAGTCCATACTTCAGGAAGCATATCGGTCTGATCCGGCCGATTTCGACTGATTTGTTATTTTTATGCCTAACTCACTATCTCTATCGGCTAAATGAACTTCAACGAAGACTCACGTGTAAAGATCCCAGCCATTCTGCACCTAAGCAGACTAGGCTATGAGTATCTTTCGTTGAAGAAAGCTAAGTGGGATGTAGAGACCAATATCTTCACTGATGTTTTCAATGAAGCAATGGCAAGGATCAATCCTGATCTGGATGCCGGTGACATCTCTCGATTATACGATGAGCTTTCGCTCGATCTCGAAAATCAAGATTTAGGAAGAGTCTTTTACAATAAGCTAATTGATCGATCGGGACGAAGACTCATAGATTTTGAAAATTTCGATAACAATTCCTTTCATGTAGTTACGGAACTTCCTTATGAAAAGGATGAGGACAATTTCCGACCTGATGTAATCATTCTGATCAATGGAATGCCTCTCGTCTTTATAGAGGTGAAAAAGCCGAATAACCTGGATGGAATTCAAGCGGAGCATACCCGGATTGAAAGGCGCTTTAAGAATAAGAAATTTAGAAAGTTCATCAACCTGACACAGATGATGCTCTTTTCTAACAACATGGAATATGACGATGATGCCCTACACCCATTGCAGGGTGCGTTTTATTCCTCTACTGCATATGGAAAGCCTCCATTCAATTATTTCAGAGAAGAAGAAACGGATGATGTGGAGCAACTTCTTTCTCCAATAGATCCAACTGTCGAAGACTTTGTGTTGAAGGATACCAACTATGTAGGCATAAAGGGGACTCCTGAGTACAAGACAAATAAACATTTTGATACGCCAACCAACCGTATTTGCACCTCACTCTTACAAAGGGATCGATTGAAGTTTATTCTGCAATATGCCATTGTGTATGTGTATGAAGAGATAGATGGGAAACCTGTATTGCAGAAGCATATCATGCGCTATCCGCAGATGTTTGCCACTAAGGCCATAGAGACGAAACTGGAAGAGGGAGTTAGAAAAGGGATCATTTGGCATACCCAGGGATCTGGGAAAACCGCTTTGGCGTATTACAATGTCCGTCATTTGAAGGACTATTTTCAGCGGAAAGAAGTCATCCCAAAGTTCTACTTCATTGTAGATAGAATAGACCTGGCAGAACAGGCTGCCAAAGAGTTCAGAAATCGGGGCTTACTGGTGCATGAGATTGGCTCCAGAGAGCAATTCGTAAGGGATATTAAAAGTACTGAAGTACTGCACAACGCATCCGGAAAAGCGGAGATTACAGTGGTAAATATCCAAAAGTTCAAAGAGGATAAGAATGTAGTTCGCAATACCGATTATAACGTAAACATCCAGCGTGTGTACTTTTTGGATGAAGTGCATCGTAGCTATAACCCCAAAGGAAGTTTTCTGGCCAATTTGGAAGAGTCCGATCAGCATGCCATTAAAATTGGATTGACGGGAACGCCCTTGCTGGGCAATGATTTCAATTCTAAATCACTGTTCGGGGGCTATATACACAAATACTACTACAATAAGTCCATCGCGGATGGCTATACGCTTCGTCTTATTCGCGAAGAGATTGACACCAAATACAAGATCACTTTGCAAGAAGCCATCGAAGAGATCATGCAAAGTACAGACATCCTGAAAGGTGCTGGAGAACGCAAAATCGTTTATTCACACCATCGATTTGTGGAGCCAATGCTGGACTACATCATGATGGATTTTGAGCGAAAACGCATCACAGAAAACGACCCATCCATAGGCGGAATGGTCATTTGTGATTCGTCAGATCAGGCGAAGAAAATGTATGAAATCTTTCAGGAAAAGTACGCAGAAAGTGACGTTCTCCTGATGGCAGCAGAACCTGAAGGCTCTTACGCTGATAAGCAAACGGAAAAATATAAACCCCGAACGGCTGCCCTGATCCTACATGATGTGGGAGATAAGAGTGAGCGCAAGCAATGGGTGAAAGACTACAAAGTAGGAAAGATCGATTTCCTTTTTGTTTACAACATGCTGCTCACAGGCTTTGATGCAAAGCGGTTGAAAAAACTATACATCGGGCGAGTGATCAAATCGCACAACCTGCTGCAAGCACTGACCAGAGTGAACCGAACGTACAGAGACTATCGGTACGGTTATGTCGTGGATTTTGCTGACATCAAGTCTGAGTTTGACAAGACCAATCAAGCCTATTTCAATGAACTGCAAGATGAGCTGGGCGATGAAATGGAGAGCTATTCTAAGCTATTCAAATCACAAGAGGAGATTGATCAGGAAGTGCAGGAAATAAAAGAGGTGCTTTTTCATTTTGATACAGTCAATAAAGAAAATTTTAGTACACAGATCACTCAAATCACGGATCGATCCGAAATGCTTCGAATTGCCAAAGCATTGAATAATGCCAAGAGTCTGTATAATCTCATTCGCCTGTCTGGTCAGTATGAATTGCTAGAGAAGCTCGACTTTCAAAACCTAACCGTGCTATCCAGAATGGCGCAAGATCATCTGGCAATGATCAATCAGAAAGAAGCCATGGAGAGCACGGTGGATACTTCTAATCTGCTCAATATCGCTTTGGAAGAAGTCATGTTCACCTTTGTGAAGGTAAGCGAAGAAGAGATGGTGCTGGCAGATGAATACAAAGAAATGTTGCGAAAAGCACGCGAGGGTCTGGCTGGAAATTTCGATCAAAAAGACCCTGAGTTTGTATCGCTCAAAGATGAGCTGGAGCGCTTGTTTAAAAAGAAGGACTTGACGGAAATCACCAAGGAAGAGATGGAGGCCAACCTTAAAGTCTTGCAGGACATCTACCACCAGGCAAAAGAATTGGAGCGCAAGAATCAATTGCTCCGAGCAAAGTATGCCAATGACGCGAAGTACGCACGACTCCACAAACGATTGATGGAGAAAGACCCTTTGACGGATAGTGAAATGAAACTCTTTGAGGCATTGAGTTCCTTGAAGGAGAAAGCAGACGAGCAGATTTTGAATAACTCCAACATGCTGGACAATGAAAGCTACGTAGAGCGCATGATGATGAAGCTAGTCGTTCAAGAACTAAAAACACATCATAAACTAGATCTGACCCTGGACAATACCAAGCGCATCAATAACTTGCTGGTGAAAGAATACTTAGACGAATATTACGGAAGAGCGGCATGAGTAGCGAAAACGTCGGAAACAGGATTTATTTGATTTTAAGATTAACAAGATTTAAATGCTTTCAATAGATCAGTTGACTCATAAGATTATAGGCTGTGCAATGGAAGTGCATAATCAAATGGGCAATGGGTTTCAGGAAGTCGTATATCAGCGTGCTCTCGCTATCGAATTCAGATTACAGCATGTAGAGTATGTAAGAGAACTTGAAATGGAGCTTAGTTATAAAGGGGAGGATGTGGGCACCAGAAGGGTTGACTTTTTGGTGGACGATCGAGTAATGGTTGAATTAAAAGCCCTGGAGAAATTGGAAGGAGTACACAAGGCCCAGGCCATTAATTACTGTGAAGCCTATGGTCTGGCAGATGGTTTGTTAATTAATTTCGGTGGACAAAGCCTGGAATTTAACCGAGTGTACAATAAGAAATTAAAAAACAAATCCTGAATATCCTATAATAGTCTTAACAGGATTACATGATTGGAAGATTGACAAGATTAATAGAAATACAGACATGCTGATGATGTAATAAGAAGTAAACCAAATCTTGAACATCTTGTAAATCATAAAATCATGTTCAAGACAAATACAGACAAAATGACAAAAACACACGATTTTGAGCGGCAGACCAAAACCCTGATAGACAGCCTGAAAAGTGTCTGTGCGCAGCATGGACTGGGCAATGATGGCAATGAATTCAAGATCATCACGCAGGTGTTTTTATACAAGTTTCTCAACGACAAGTTTGTCTATGAAATAAAGCAGCTGGATGAAGACCTGGCCAAAGCTGAAAACTGGGAAGAAGCACTGGAAGCAAAGACCGAAGAGGAATATCAGTTTCTCATGATCCAGCTGGATGAGAGCACGGCACGCATCAGTTCTCATCATTTTATTTCTTCGCTGTTTGAAAAACAGAATGAACCCAACTTTGCCGATCTTTTTGATGACACGCTTTTGGACATTGCCAAGGAAAACAGCGAGCTGTTTTCGGTGCTGACCAATGGAGGGGAAAAGGTGGTGCTCTTTGAAAAGCTGAGCAAATACGTTACGGACAATCGCGATGAATTTTGCCGAGCGATTGTCAACAAACTGGTAGGATTCAGCTTTGAGCATATTTTCAACGAGAAGTTTGATTTCTACGCCACCATCTTTGAGTACCTGATCAAAGACTACAACACCAACAGTGGCGGTAAGTATGCCGAGTACTTCACGCCGCATGCCGTGGCGAAGATCATGGCCAGGTGTCTGGTGAAAGGCGAACCCACCAATGTGAAATGCTTTGATCCAAGCGCAGGATCTGGTTCATTGCTCATGAATCTGGCACATCAGATAGGAGCCGACAGATGCACGATTTATTCTCAGGACATTTCCCAAAAATCCTCCAACCTGCTACGGCTCAACTTGATCCTCAATGACCTGGTGCATTCCATCCCCAAGATTGTGCAAGGCAATACCATCTTGAGCCCGTTTCACAGAGACAAAGAAGGGCAGCTGGAGAAATTTGATTTTATCGTTTCCAATCCGCCTTTTAAGCTGGATTTTTCAGATTATAGAAACGATCTGGAAACGGACACCAACAACGAACGCTTCTTTGCAGGTATCCCTAAGGTGCCCAATAAGAAGAAAGAGTCCATGGCGATATACCTGCTCTTTATCCAGCACATCATGCACACGCTGAGTGATACGGGCAAGGCGGCCATAGTGGTACCTACGGGGTTCATTACGGCACAGAGCGGCATAGACAAAAAGATCAGAGAGAAGCTGGTGAAGGAAAAGATGCTGGCAGGAGTGGTGAGCATGCCAAGCAACATCTTTGCTACCACAGGCACGAATGTTTCGATTCTGTTTCTGGATAAGGAAAACAAAGACGAGGTGGTGCTGGTGGATGCCTCTGGCTTGGGCACCAAAGTAAAGGTGGACGACAAAAACCAGAAGACGCTCTTGTCTCCTGAAGAAGAAGACCAGATCATCAAGACGTTTAACCAAAAGGAAGCCGTAGATGACTTCTCCGTGGTGGTAAGCTATGAAGAGATTGAGGCGAAGAATTATTCATTGAGCGCGGGGCAATACTTCGAGGTGAAGATTGAGTATATCGACATTACACATGATGAGTTTGCCTCAAAAATGAAGGGGTATGAAGATTCATTGAAAGGCTTATTTGAGGAGTCGAAGGAGTTGGAAAAGGAGATCGAAAATAACATTAACAGCTTAACCTATGCATGAATGGACTGTATATCGGTTAGGTGATATATCTGATTCATGCCTTGGGAAAATGCTGGATAAGAAAAAAAACAAGGGAGAATTTCAGCCTTACTTATCAAATAAGTGTGTTAGGTGGGGAAGTTTCGATTTTGAGTATTTATCTGAAATGAAATTCGAAGAGCATGAGTCTAAAAGATATGGACTGATTTATGGCGATTTAATTATTTGTGAAGGAGGTGAGCCTGGTCGGTGTGCGATCTGGAAAGATGAAGTGCCAAATATGAAAATACAGAAAGCGCTTCATAGACTGAGGGTTCATAACGAATTTTCTAATGAATTTTTGTATTATAGGTTTTTGCTGGCTGGAAGAACAAAAGGGCTAGATAAATACTTCATAGGATCAACGATTAAACATTTAACCGGTGTTAGTTTAAAAGGTATAGAATTTAGTTTCCCATATTTCAATGAGCAAAAAGCAATAGCAAAAGTCCTCTCAGACCTAGACGCCAAAATCACCCTCAACAACCGCATCAATCAAGAGCTGGAGGCCATGGCCAAGCTCATTTATGATTACTGGTTTGTGCAGTTTGATTTCCCTATCTCCGCAGAACAAGCTGCTGCGATGGGCAGGCCGGATCTCAAAGGCAAACCCTACAAATCCTCAGGGGGCAAAATGGTCTACAACGAGCAGCTAAAACGAGCAATTCCTGAGGGGTGGGAGGATGGCACTTTAAATGATTTTGGTGAGATTATTGGTGGTAGCACACCCTCGAAAGCCGAAGAAAAGAATTTTTCCAATAAAGGAACTCCGTGGATTACACCGAAGGATTTATCTATCAATTCCGGTAAAAAGTATATTACTAAAGGAGAGGTTGATGTATCCGCTATTGGATTGAAATCGGCTTCATTAAAAATTATGCCGCCAGGAACAGTTCTGATGAGCTCAAGAGCTCCCGTTGGATATTTGGCTATTGCCAGAGAAAAAGTAACAACGAATCAAGGATTCAAATCATTCGTTCCAAATAAAGGATATAGTACTGAGTATATATTTCATACATTGATGCGAGCTATGTCATTGATCGAAGCTAATGCTTCTGGTTCGACTTTTCGTGAAGTATCCACTAGTGTTCTAAGGAATTTGAATTGGTCAAAACCGACCATTGAATTTGTTGAGAACTATACAAAAATTATTTCTCCGTTATTTAATAAGCAAGACATTCTAGAGCAAGAAAACCAAAAGCTCTCTGAGCTTCGGGATTGGTTGTTGCCCATGCTCATGAATGGTCAGGTGAAGGTGTCTGAAACAGGATTTTCGGGATTAGAGGATGGACAGGATTTTAATATGGCTGCTGAGCCGAGTGAAAAGTATGGAGAGCAGTGATCGTGTACATCTTAAAATCAAGCAAATCGTGATCAAAGACAAAAGGATAAACTGGGTGGATCATATTTGGAGTTAAATTAACCATGTATATAACATGGCACTAGACATACTACAAGCAGTGGAAACCATCGAGGCACTCGAAAACTTTCTGGATAGGCGCAGGCCACCAGAGCATATCAGGCCTGAGTTGGATTTGGCTTACAGGATCGAGGATCAGAGCGTGATCATCTATAGCATACGTCCGCACTGGCAAAACAAATCGGAGACTACAGAAGGACCCATTGCCAAGACCACCTGGGTGCATACCCAGCAGCTTTGGAAGGTCTACTGGATGCGTGCTGATCGTAAATGGCACGGTTACGAACCAAACCTAGAAGTGAAGACAATCGAGCAGTTTCTTACATTGGTAGATGAGGATGAATATGGTTGTTTTTGGGGGTAGTATGGAGAATAGTGATCGAGTTCATCTTGAAATCAAGCAAATCGTGATCAAAGACAAGGAGAACATGCTTCGATAATTTTATGTCCTCCACTGAGATTCTCTCCACGAACCAGGATACCACACCACTCACATGATCAACCTCTGTGAGAATCCATGAGATTACTTAAATTCGAGGCTTAAGCATCTCTTATGAAAAACCTTCCCCTTCACGTCAAAATCATCATCGGGCTTGTGCTCGGTATTATCTGGGCATTTATTTCAAGCTCCCTTGGCCTCAACCAGTTCACCATCAACTGGATTGACCCATTCGGGCAGATCTTTATCCGGCTGCTTAAGTTTATAGCTGTTCCGCTAGTGCTTTTCTCCATCATCGACGGTGTTTCGGGTTTGAATGACACCTCCAGCCTGGGCAGGATGGGTGCCAAGACACTCGGCATGTACCTGATCTCCACAGTGACAGCCATTACCATCGGTCTTTTGATTGTCAATTTTGTATCACCGGGAACCCACATCGACGAAAGTCAGCGGGTCAAGAACAGAATCTCTTATGAGCTTTGGGTGGAAAACACTGCTGGAGTAGAGGTCATGGATGGTAAAAATTATCTGGCCGACGAGCAGTACAAAGATATAGCGCAGGAGATGATGATCTCTGGTGAGTACAACAGGCAGGAGGGCGGAGTGCAGGAAAAAGTGGCGCTTGCTCAAAAGCAAAAGGAAGAGCCACCGTTGCAGTTTGTGGTAGATATGGTTCCGGAAAACATCATCCTGTCTATCTCCAATAATAAGCTTATGCTTCAGGTGATCTTCTTCGCAATCTTCTTCGGTATCACCCTTGCCGTGGTGCCAGGCGACAGAGGAGCGCCGGTTAAGAATTTCATTCATTCCATCAACGAGGTGTTCCTGAAAATGGTGGACACCATTATGAAGGCTGCTCCCTTTTTCGTATTTGCGCTGCTTGCAGGAGTTGTAGCCAAGATGGCCAATAGTCCCGGAGAAGTTTTTGAGATTTTCAAAAGCCTGGGGTCTTATACCATCACAGTGCTTGTTGGTCTGGGCGTGATGTTGTTCATTTTCTACCCCTTTGTAGCGCGTACGTTCATCAAAAAGCTGACATATAAAAAGTTCTTCAGGATCATGAGTCCTGCACAGTTTTTGGCATTTTCTACCAGCTCCAGTGCGGCCACCTTGCCCGTGACTATGGAGTGTGTGGAAGATGGAATGGGTGTTTCTAAAAACGTGTCAAGCTTTGTGCTGCCAATAGGAGCAACGGTAAATATGGATGGCACGAGCCTTTACCTGGCCATTGCAGCCGTGTTTCTTGCCCAGCTTCATTTCGTAGACTTATCGCTATCTCAGCAGCTGGTGATTGTGCTGACAGCCACGATGGGTTCTATCGGAACTGCCGCTGTGCCGGGTGCGAGTTTGGTGATGCTCATCATCATTTTGCAAACGGTGGGGCTGAACCCGGCCTGGGTAGCCATTATTTTCCCCGTAGATAGAATCCTTGACATGACCAGAACAGTAGCCAATATCACGGGAGATGCTACTGTGGCTACTTTGGTTGCCAGCACTGAAGGAGAGCTGGATTTGAAGGATTAGGTCTTGCTTAAATTATGTTCTATGTTTAGATTAACTGTTTAATCAAAAGACATATCTATGAAATCTATCCTAAGCCTTCTCTTGATTCGGACACTATGCTTGATGAAGAAGGTTATGAGCTAGCTGCACATTAGAAACACTAGATTAACTTGTTAAAATAAAACAGCCTTGCTCATTTGAGCAAGGCTGTTTTATTTTCTATATGAACCTTGATAATAACAAAGGTTCACTTCATTTTTGAACCTCCATTTTCCTACCAACCCAATGAAGCTATATCTTATTTCCATTATTGGATTATTATTTTCTTTTTCTGTTGATTCTCAAAACATTGATAGCCTCAATTTATTAGCAAAACAATTCGTTTGTAGAGACTTAGAAAAATCCGACAGCATTTCGAATATCGTTATTGCTAAGGCTCGAGAAACGGACAATAGACAAGCAGAAGTAGATATGCTCAAAAATTATCTTGAAATTCAGCAACTTAGATTCAACAATAGCTTTGAATTTGCGATTGAAATAGATGAGTCTATTGATCCCGAAGAAATTCAGATTCCTCCGCTGTTTGCTCAACCTTTTGTCGAGAATGCCATAGAGCATGGCCTCAAAGACAAGCAAGCTGGCGGGCTGATTTCTGTTCGATTCAAGGCCAATCAAGGTGACATCCTTCTTGAAGTTGAAGACAAAGGCAGTGGTATTGAGAATAACTCCAACAAAAAGAACCACAAATCGTGGGCTAAAACTATTACCGAGGATAGGCTCTCTATTTTCAGCAAAAGGTTATCCAACCAATTTTCACTCCAGATTAACTTACTTAAAGTGGGGACACTAGCCAAAATTACACTTCCATCGCAAAGTCGAGCATGAATTTGAAAAAATCATTAAGCACCTTACTTTTCTTTTTTCTATCAACTGCTTTTTATTCCTCGGCCTGGTCTCAGACCGATTTGGATGAACAGGTAGAAGCACTCGAAAGTGCTATTTGTACTGACAATCAGAAAGCGGAACGCATCTATCAGGACATTCTCAATTCTCCCGAACTAGCCAATGAGCCGGCAGCTCATTCCAAAGCGATAGGACTCAACGCAAGAATGAAATACTGCACCGGTGAAGGTGATAGTTCAATCTACTATTTCAAAAAAAGTGCCACGGTGGCATTACAAAGTGGTGATTTACAGGTGTCCGGCAGAATGCTCAACAATGTAGCCGCCTTGTTCCAAATCTTTGGACAGCTAGATTCAGGATTACATTATTTTGATCAGGCACGGACCCTGGCAGATCAGGCGGGCGATACTTCTCTTGTCGGGTCAACACTCCTGGGGAAAGGCATAATTTTTCAAATTCAAGGCAAATTGCAGGAGTCTCTATCCAATTATTTACTGGCAGAGAAACTGATCTTAAACATCGATCCTCGGGTTTCAATCAATGCACGATTGAATAAGTACACCTTGCTACTGGATCACTACCCTTCTGAAATGGATTACGAAGAGGTCATGGAAACGTATGAACTCACAAAAAAACAGGGCATGGAAGAAGAGCAAAGTACGGTGCTGCAATTTGTCGGAGACTATTTCATTCAGCAAAAGGAATACCTGGAGGCGATTAAGCACTTTGATGAAGGGATTCTGCTCTCTGAAAAAAATGGACGTCCTGATATGAAAGTTTTCCTGCTGGAAGGAAAATCAAGAGCTTACATCGCACTCGGCGATTTGCAAACGGCGCTCAACCTATGCCTTGAAGGTATTGAAATTGGACAGAAAAATGAGCTGCTCAATACCCTGGTTCAATTATCCATCACTACCTCGGATATTTACTTAAAACTGGATAAACCTCAAAAAGTGATAAAATATGCCACTCTGGCCATCGACACAAGCGAAAAACAGGGTCAAAAAGAAGTGGTATCAAAGGCTTACGAAAACCTCGCCTACGCATATGCTCGGGTAGGAGATTATAAAAAGGCTTTCCAAAATCATTTGGATTACGCACAAAAAAGCCGGGAACTACTCGACGAACAGAAATCAAATCAGCTAACATTTCTTCAGACAAAGTACGAAACCGAGAAGAAGGACAGTGAGATAGCCTCCTTGTCACAGCAAGCTCAGATTCAAGCCTTACAAATCAGCCAGCGAAATAATCAACTGATTGGTGCTGGTGTGATCCTACTTGTGTTGGTCCTTGGTGGGGTAGTAATCAGTCAGCAGCGCAAGTTCAGACACCAGCAAGCCGTATCAGATATGGAGCAGCAGATGCTCCGCCTGCAGATGAACCCGCATTTCATCTTCAATGCCTTAGGTTCTATTCAGAACTTCATTCTCCAGAGCAACACCAAAGAATCTGTCAGCTACCTGGCCAAGTTTGGGAAGCTTATGAGGCAGATTTTAGAACATAGCAGAGAAGAGTTTATTTCGATATCTGAGGAGGTCGATATGCTGAAAAACTACATTGAAATTCAGCAGCTTCGCTTCAAAGATAGTTTTGACTTCTCTATTGAAACCGATCCCTCTTTTGATCCGGAAGAAACAAAAATACCGCCTCTTTTTGCACAGCCATTTGTCGAGAATGCTATAGAGCATGGTCTGAAAGACAAAAAAGCCGACGGACTGCTAAGCATACGCTTCAAGCCCGAGGGAAGTAATGTGTTACTCGAAGTAGAGGACAATGGAAGCGGTCTCAACGCCAGTGCAAACACTGGGAAGGATCATAAATCTTTGGCTACACGAATCACGAAAGAGCGGCTTGTGATTTTTGAGAAAAAATTTAGATTGACACTACCGCTGAAAGTGCAATCACAAAAAGAGGGCACTTTAGCCAGTATGTTGCTTCCTACAATTTCATAATTAGACTGTTGTCTAATGTATCTTCGCGGGAGATATGAATACACGGCTATTAGGTATTATTTTATTTCTTTTATTCTTTGCTCCGCTAATTTCAACAGCACAGCATGATCCTGATTCTTTGACGCAGGCACTGAGCAAAGCACCAACTAAAACTGACAGTATTGAAACCCTTCATCTTCTCTCGGAGCACTTTTTATATACTGATAGTGAGTCGGCGGCTCATTATGGTCAGCTGTTTCTAGATAAAGCCAACGAATCGGCAGATTCAAATTTGATTTACGAAGCTTACCTTCAAAACGGTAAAATTTTGGCGTTTTCGGGCAAATGGGGAGAATCCAAAAACATGATTCGAACCATGGAAAGCTATGGAAGGAGAAATACTTACATGCTGGATCAGCTGGGCAATTACCTCGGCAACATATACTCCACCCTTGGCGACTTAGATTCGGCGGTGATGTATTATCGTTTGGGAATGGAAAACGTATCTGACACGGTTCAAAAGGCCATCCTACTCTCTAATATTGCCAATATCCACGAACATTTGGGCAATACGGTTCAGGCCGTAAGCGACCACCTGGAGTCGATCAAAATCATACAGGAGCAGCCCAATGCACATCGGTATCTGGCATCATTTTACCTGAACCTTGGCTCTCTGAAATCCAATTCGAATAAGCATAGAGAGGCGATCAATTATTATCTGCTGTCCATAGAAAGTGCCCGTAAGTCGGACATGAAATATTGGGAGGGTTTTGCTTCTATCAATCTGGCTTCTAAACTAGAGGTTAACTTCAATCAGCTGGACTCAGCATATAGCTACTATGTCAATGCGAGGAGAATATTTAGGCAACTTGATGATCCGAAAATGTCTTCTCTCCTGTGGAGCAGGTTGGGAGACTATTTTCAAACCAGATCCTTACCTGATTCTGCAATATTCTACTTGCAGAAAGCCGAACAGAATGAAAAGTATATTGAAGATCCCAAAAATAAACTGATGCTCTGGCACAGCATAGCACAATACTACCAGGGGCAGGGAGATCTGAATACAGCCCTGACCTATGCCAAAAAACTGGAAGCCGCGGACATGGAAACAATCAGTCGCTTCTATCTTGAGGAATTTTATTATATCCTTTTCGAGCTTTATGAAGCCATTGAAAACTACAAAAAGTCGTCTTACTTCCTGCAACAGTATGTGATGCTTCATGATAGTATTTCGGGTTTAGAACATCAAAACAAAGTTTCTGAACTGGAGATTACGTACGAAACAGAAAAGAAAGACAATGAGATAGCTTCGCTTTCACAACAGGCACAAATCCGCGACCTGCAGCTTACACAAAGAAACAATCAGCTGATTGGTGCCGGTGTGATTCTGCTCGTGTTGATCCTCGGTGGGGTGGTGATCAGCCAGCAGCGCAAGTTCAGACACCAACAAGCCGTATCAGATATGGAGCAGCAGATGCTTCGCTTGCAGATGAACCCACACTTTATATTCAATGCGCTGGCCTCAATCCAAAACTTCATCCTACAGAGCAACACCAGGGAGTCGGTGAGTTACCTGGCCAAGTTTGGTAAACTCATGAGACAAATTTTGGAACATAGTAGGGAGGAGTTTATCACCATACAAGAAGAAGCGGATATGCTTAAAAACTATATAGAGATTCAGCAGCTGCGTTTTCAAAACAGCTTTGGTTTTTCCATAGAAATAGACCCATCTATAGATCCGGAGGAAACCAAAATACCGCCTCTGTTTGCTCAGCCATTTGTCGAAAACGCCATTGAGCACGGATTGAAGGATAAAGCATCTGATGGAATGATTACCATCCGATTTGGTGCTAGTGCGGGTAATATCCAGCTAGAAGTAGAAGACAATGGTAGTGGAATTAATACTACCGCAAACACTCAGAAGGAGCATAAATCTCTGGCTACCGTCATCACGAAGGAACGGCTAGCGATTTTTGAGAAACGCTTTAAGCAAAGGTTCAAGCTGGATGTTAGCATGAGAGCCGGAGGCACTCATGCCAGCATCTTGCTCCCTACGGCCTAGTCAACCGAAGGTTTGGTGTAAGTGATCTTGATTCCAGTGATGCCAAAAGCATTTATTGCAGACGTCACCTTAATCATGTAGCTGTACGCGCTTAAATCAATCGGAATTGATAATGCACCTGAAGGATATGTCGTAACCCCACCAACATTGGCTGGAATTGAAGCTAAAGCCGTGGGGGTTGTGGCTGTACTCAAGCTGGCCGCCACGAGATCGACATCCATGCTGGTGTCTGTTGATGAATTTCTACCATGCACGTCAACTTGAGTTATGGTAACGCCATCGGGAAGGTAAACCGAGGCAAACATATAAGCCGGCTGAGCGGTTGCTCCTCCAACATAAACTTCTGAACCCGTGGTGGAGAGTAGGATTTGATGATCTACGGCAGTGGAGTTTTTAGAAACCATAAATGCCGATGCAGGAACAGTATATACATGCTGTTTTTCACCACCTGTAGGGTAAACAAAATCAGTGGCGGTTACCACGCCATCTACATCCAGTTTTGATGTAGGCACAGGCTTACCTATTCCCACATCTCCGGCATTGGTGACACGGATAAAGTCTCCTGCCAATCCCACATTTGCTCCTGGCGCACTCAGCGCAAACTCTTCGGCTGCTGTCATTCCCAAGTTGAAGCCAGCAGGTAACGCAGCATTTGAGTAATTAATAGTCACTGCAGAGGCACCATCTGATCTGGACAAATAAGCCAAAGGTGTTATGTTGCCAGTGAGTGCGTCGCTCACATCCAGCCCATTGGTAAATGAGTTGGGCAAATTGGTAAGAGCAGAGCCGTCTCCACTGAAGCCGCCAGTAGCTGAGATCAATCCCGGCACAGAGAGGTTACCTGTGCTGCTGAAAGTGGCCGTTTGCCCATTCGTTGAGAAGAAAAGATCCCCCGTTTCATAGTTTCTTATTCTGGCGTTGGTCAGATTGCTTTCCAGCACAACACCATCCGTAGAACTCAGTCCACTGGAAGAATGCGTAAGTCTCAATCTGGATATAGTTCCGGAAGTTTCCTGGGCATGTAGTATGTCTTGCGGCGTGGTAGTTCCAAAACCGAAGCTATCATTTCCGTCTATCGTAAAAATGGATGTACCACCCACATTTGTGCTCTTAGAAATTTTAAACTTACCTGCGTCACTTCCATCTATACCCAGTGAATAAGTATTGGCTCCAACAGTCTCGTTGAAAGTCAATGTAGCATCTTCACTTCCTGTTTCCCGGATCAAAATTCCAGAAGAGGTGGTGCCCGAAGTTTCAACATGAAGTGGTGCGCCTGGAGTGGCGTTCCCGATTCCAACGTTTCCTGTAGAATAATGGATGTCTGATGCGTTGGTTGTCCATTGAGAAGATACATTGCTGACCCCTAGCCATGTAGATCCATTAAAGCCAAGAACTTGTCCGTTAGTTGCGCTGATTCCCAGCTTAGAGCCGGTTACAGCACCATCTTCGATTTTTGCCGTCTGCACAGAGGCTGAGGCAAGTTTAGTAGCCAGTATTGAGCTATTGGCAATCTGCGAACTGCCAACAGTCCCTACAGCCAAAGGCGAACCTGTTCCATCTCCGGTTATGGTACTGCCATCTGTGGTTACGATGTTGTCTTCAAAGTCAGGAA
>JBDVMP010000014.1:0-3360 GCA_039970095.1 Cyclobacteriaceae bacterium | reverse complement strand
CGTTTTCGCCGGCAAGATTTATCACTCTTTCAAAATCTGAAGCCATCAGCTCGGAGTTTGCTAATGATGTTGCCGTCAAATCAAATCGATCTGAATTCAATACAACATTCTTCTTTGTTCCAATAGGAACATTGAACTCGCCCGAGAGATTTACCCTATATAAGCCGTTCCAACATGTTCGATTTAGGTAAATGAATTTGGCGGCTTTCGTATGTAGTGTTCGGGGTTTTGAGGCGCGAACTTTATAGTAATACTCGGGAGAGTGATTCCTATGGTGTGTTTTTAGCTGATTTACCACCCTTTCCCAATTGTGTTGAATGGCCTGGTAAGTTTCAATAAGTTGGACATTGGCATCTGCTAGAATCGAGGCGCGCGGCTGGAGGTGGAAAAAAATTGCTCCGCTGCCCAGAAACGGCTCGATGTACCTTCCGGAGAATTCGGGTAGAACTTCTTCAATTTGGGCGGTAAGCCAGCGTTTTCCACCAGCCCATTTCAGGAACGGCGGAGTGAGTGCAGTTTGTTCGTTAGTTTCGGGCATTTTTTCCTCCATGCTCCAGCGGGACAGAGTTTACCTTAAATTTCCTTAGAATCTAAGCTACCCTGTGTGTCGATCTGGCATGATATCGAAGATAGTTAGGTATGATGAGACGAGGACGGGTTTGCGACCGCAATCTGATCATTTGTTTGTGCTTAATTTTTAATGGGGTGAACTGAATGAAACAATACCAAATAAGTCTCGCACTCTCCGGAGGAGGAGTAAGAGCGATGGTTTTTCATTTGGGTGTGCTTCGTGCCCTTGCGGAAGATGGTTTACTGGAGTCTATAAAAAGAATTTCTACCGTGTCGGGCGGTAGCTTGTTAACGGGGCTTTTGTTTGAAAAAAGTGAATTATCATGGCCTTCGTCTGATAAATTTTTAAAGGATATTCATCCAGAACTTCGGGCGCTTCTGTGTTCGCGTAGTCTGTTATGGGATTCGATTAAACAACTAAACGAGCCTGAGAATCTCCAGTACGTCTTCTCTAGGTCTAATCTGCTTGCCAAGGCCCTCCAAAACAATTGGAGCATCAAATCATTGATTTCTTCATTGCCTGAAGTCCCAGAATGGTCGATCAATGGAACAAATGCCGAAAATGGGAGAAGGTTTAGATTTAAAAAAGTGAACATGGGAGATTATAGGACAGGATATGCAGTTCCAGAACGATTGCCATTAGCTTTTGCTATGGCGGTTTCTGCTGCCTTCCCTGTAGGCTTTGGTCCGCTTGTCATGAGGACAGATGAATTTACTTGGCACAAAAGAACTTCGTGGAATCAAGATGAAGCGGAAGCAAGAAAGATTGTTCCCGAATATAAAAAAATTCACCTCTATGATGGCGGTGTATACGACAATCTGGGCTTAGAGTCTTTTTTTGATTCAGGTAATAACTCACCTAAGCATGAGGATTGTTTTATTATTGCTTCCAATGCAGGAGCTCCGTTAAGTAAAGAATTTGCAAGGTTCTCGTTAAATCCGTTCAGATTAAAAAGAGTAATCGATATTATCTCGGACCAATCGAGAGCGCTTCGGACAAGAGCTTTCCAAAATTATATCGAAAATTTTTCTGCGGGGGGGATTTCGCTTACGATATTGCCGGGGACTAACTTTGGGCAGGATAATGGTTTGAATTCTAAGTTCGCTGCTCGTTATCCCACTAACTTAAATAGGATAACCTACAGTCATTTCGATGGTATTGAGGATCACGGCTACCAAGTCGCTCGCAAGGCTTTTGATCTGCACAAGATGAAGGTATCGTGAGTAGCTGTGCTTTTTATAGTTAAGAAAGTTCGGTTTCGGATCTTTTCGGCAGCTGTGATGAGTTGGTGCTAAGTGGCTTTAAGATTATGCCTCGTCTTACTACATTTAGTATATTTACTAGCCAAATTGCGATTCTGACTCTTTAATGCAAAGAGCTGCTGCTACACAGAAATGATAACTGGGACAAATCTATTCTCTAGCTCTCGTCATGTCTCAAAGCCAATGCGAACAAATGCAGCGTAATGGTTTTAATTCTCGTCCGTTCAAACCCGATCAACAACCCCACACAGTGAATCCAACCTATTCGTTAACGCCGCTGGCCTTGGCTGAAGAATGAGCGGCGATTTGATGTCGTAAACGTGGTTGTTCTTCACCGCCTGTATCTCTGCCCAGCCGGGGCGCTCGGCTACTTGTTCCGCGCGGAATTTTCACCCGCATCAACAACCGATGATGATGTCAGGTTGGCGGGTGATGACAACATCTTTGGGGTTCTCGATGACGCGCTCCCGGGCGCCAGGTTCGGCGGCTCTTTCTGGAAAGATGTCCTCCACGCCGGCAATACCGATCAGCTCGGACACCCAGCCGATTGGCGTCATCAAGAGTCCCTCATAGAACTGATAGAACCGGCGGATAGGGCCCACCAACGGGTCTGCATCCTGGCGGTTACGTGAGTTCGCCGAAAATCGGCATGGATGTATTTAAAATGTCATTCACGGTTATCTGGATTTTCGTTTGCAACTTATTGGGACTCCGTCTTTACTGATGGGTAGGAAAAAGAGGGAAAGGATTCATGAATAAACCAATTGTCTTGGTCATCCATGGAATGGGTACCCATGAGCCCGGGAAATTAAAAACAGATATCACTGAAGGGCTTAACGAGGCTGCCAACAACTTTGGACTCGACGACTTTGATATCAGCGAAAAGGTCGAGTTCTTTCAATTCAACTATTCGTCCTTTCTGGATGAGATTCGTCAGCGGGGTGCTGACCATGCTTCTTCGGTCGCCGACCATCTTGCCCAGCTACAGGGATACGGTCTAGGAGAAACCATCGTCACTAAACTCACTGAGTTTTTTGCGGACTTTGATGAAGATGACATGCTCTACACCCATTGGATGGATGTTGTCTATTATGGCCTCATGTTCTGGGGTGAGAATATTCGGGTTGATTTTTCTCATAAAATCAATGATGTGATGGTTGAAGCAAATCGCGGTAATCGGCATGTGCATATTATCGCCCACAGTCTCGGTAGCGCTGTCGTCCACGATACGCTTGCAAAACTGTTTCGCAAAGATGTCGATGTCACTTCGGATGTGCCCGGGCTTGATATTGCGAAATTCAGAATTCAGTCGTTCTGGACCGTAGCCAATGTAAGTCGGCTCCTGAATCTCTTGAATGACATTGCTGATCCAAATAAATCCATTGTTAATGCAACTGAGGACGGGTGTTGCGAGAATCTGTTCAATGTCCGAAATTTTTTCGACCCCTTTACTTGGATTAAGCAGTACAACCGGGATGAAGGCAATTATAGATTGTTGGAAGTGGATACTGTGCGCCATTGGAATAC
>JBDVMP010000013.1:0-15204 GCA_039970095.1 Cyclobacteriaceae bacterium | reverse complement strand
AAAAGCAAAGAGATGGACGGACCTGCGAAGGATAACCCACTCAAGGCAGAGAGGCAGATAATTAGGGATAGTTACATGCGCCCAGCCGGACGTGTCTTATTGCAGACTGTCGCACACATAGCTCATTCGTTTCAGACAGTAAAAAACTCGACCCCAATAATTAGACGCAAACAAGGCCCTTTTTTTAAAGTAGAAATATAACTAAATGTAGCTATTCAAATTAACTTTATTTTACTTTTACAAATTTTTAACCATCAAATCATATTAATGATAGTCAGTAGATGGGAAATTTGAAATTTTTACTGGTCTTCTAATTTCTGGCCCTGCTACACATTTTGTGGATGTAATTCCATAATAAGGGGGCGCCTGTATCCAAGCACGGGTGCCCCCTCTTTACGATTTGCGTGCAAACTACCCGCTCGAAGCGCGTCGACTGTTCCGTCCGCAATTGGGTCGATAGCTGACCAGCCGCTTTTGTCCAAAAAACTCAGATAGTCGCCGGTCCGGTTTCAGCGACTGACTTACGGTCGCTTTGTCTCTGCTATTGGGGTGGAAAGCGGACTACCCTTTGAACCGCAACGTTGCTGTTGCTGAGGATAGCCCGCGCTTCCCTACTTCGGACTGTTCATGATGCAGTGACAGTTATATCTTCCGCAGTTCTCGCGTTCACGACTTGGTCGGGAACCATCACAGCCGACTTGCCTGTAATGATTCCTGAGACAAGCAATGCGGCAGCAGTATTCCCGCGTCCTTCTTGCCTATGCTTACCCGCCAATGCGTAGGTTTTGCCATCAATCTCGACGCTAGTAAAAGTCAGTTCATACTTGGCCGACTTTCCAAAAATTCCTTTGCCCGTCCTCCAAGTCACTGTCGCTACGACAGGCGCGTTCAAAGGAACGATCGTGATGCCGTCACGGCTGATCTCTTCCGCAACTCGAAACTCTCTTGTTTCGCCTTCTTTCATCTTCTTCGAAGTGACCTCGGCAATTGGCGAGACCTTCAACAATGTATCTTTCTGAAGAGTTACTTGCTTCTTGCTCTCCATCGGTGGAGCCTCGGCAATAACTTGTTCAGCCGTCTCGCTAATAGCTTCAGCTAGGCTTTCCTCAGCAACTTGCTGTTCTTGTGCAGAAACCAGAGTTGCTCCCGCAAAAGTCAAAGCCGTGCCAATTAGAAAGAATTTTTTCATATATACCCCTGTTGTTACTCAATCCAAAACTAACAACCAGGACTAGAAGCGCAATATATTTTTCATCATATCCACTTGATGCAGGCTACTTTTGAACAGTTGCCCAATATCGCAAAAATTAGCTTCCTAATCCTTAGTCCGCATACAAAATCAGCCAATTGCTCTCCTTAAGGCCGATTATGAGGTGGGAAGCGGACGGCCTCGCGTAACCTAATCAGTTCTTGCTGAATCGCTAAGTCGCAGATTTTCAAGAGTCCGAAATTTCTTGTGACTTTCTGACTGCTAGCTCGAGTAAGTAAAGAAGTTGATCGACCTCAACGCAAAGGCCTTCTGGTATTCGGCGAGCTTTTGGCCCCGTCCTTAACCTCACGGCGGCCTCCAAGTTGTCACGTGCCGCAAATATTTCATCTGCATCGAGACCAAGCAATAAGTCGTTGCTCATTTCTAATTCCTCTAAATAAATAATAGATTGAATTTCGAGTGATTAGTATATTCAGAAATCCTGTCCTGGAAATTGTTTTTGATCGATTGTGGAGGGAATTGAATGCTGAAAAATATTTCAAGAATTCGTTGTGCAATATACACTAGGAAAAGTAATAATAGATTACTGGATAAGGATGTGAATTCTTTGGTAACGCAGCGCGAAACGTGCAGTGCATATATAAAAAGTCAGCAGTACAAAAATTGGTCCGAATTGCCTGAACAGTACGATGATGGAGGTCATTCGGGTAGTGGCTTAGATCGTCCAGCGCTGGCGCAATTGATGCAAGATATTGATGCTGGATTGATTGATATGATCGTTGTCTACAAGATTGATAGGCTGACACGCAGCCTGGCTGACTTCGTGCGCTTGATTGAGCTCCTAGATCGTCAGCACGTTGCTTTGGTTTCGATTTCTCAAGCCTTTGACACGTCCGATAGTATGGGAAGAATGATACTCAACATACTTTTGACTTTCTCCCAGTTTGAGCGCGAACTGGTTGCAGAAAGAGTAAGGGACAACGTCCGCGTACGCAAACGGCATGGGCTTTCTCACGGCGGGACCGTTCCTTTCGGTTATACCAACTGTGAAGAGGGCATTGAGATTGATGAAGCTGAAGCCAAGATCGTGCGTTATATCTATCAGCAGTATCTGAAGCTGGAGCGCTACACACCTGTAATGACAGCCGTCCGTGAAGCCGGACTGCGCAGCTCACGAAAGCGGCTGAAGAACGGATCATATAAGGGTGGAAAAGTAATCACTTCAGGCCATGTTTATAGTATTCTTGGCAACCCAATCTACGTTGGCGAGATTAGAGGCCCCGAAGAAAATTACCCTGGACGGCATGAGCCAATTTTAGACCGGGAGACGTGGGATGCCGTTCAGTTGGTGCGTAAAGAGCGCAAGAAGAAGATTCCACACCCAAAACTAGCGGATCACTTTTTGTCAGGCATCTTATGGGATGACCTTGGTAGGCAGATGCTCAGCAGAGTTAGGACTAGAGGGGCCACAATTTATAGCACCTATGTGTCCAGCAATACAGCATGGTCTCAGCGCGAATATCGTCGTCAGTATCATTGCAAAGCCGATGAGCTGGAAAAGGTTGTCGTAGCTTCAGTCAGCGATTTTCTAAGTGATCGGAGGAAGCTCCGAAAAGCGCTTGTGTCGTTTGGAATTTTCGGACCGGAATTGGAAGAGCTTACTGCGAAGGGGCAAGCGGCAGCGCCGCTTTTGGAAGATGCTAACACTCAGCATAAAGGCGAAATACTTACCGCAATTCTTAATCGGATCGAGGTGGGAACTGAGAACCTCTTGCTTACGTTTCGTGGACTGGAGTTGCGGCGTTTTTTAGAATGGAATGGGTGGGCTCCATTCAAAGGTCGTCCTGCTGATTGGCCTTGCAGTGATGCACGGCACACTATCGACCTCCCAATATGCATGATTAACGCATTTCGCGGAAAGTCACTGCACATTAAGCCCGCCAACCCAAACTTGCTTCCGTAAATCAACGCTCCGTTAGTCAGGCTAATCGAAAGTGCACGCAAGGCCCAAAAATTGATGGAGGAAAACCGCAACCTTAACCTGGAGGAGCTAGCGAAACAGTTTGGCTGTAGGCGGGCATCGTTCACTAAGTTGATCAAAATGAACTATTTGGCACCGGATATTCTGACCTCAATTTTTGACGGCACCCAACCGGAGCAGTTCGACCGAGCCATGCTACTTGGGGTAAATATTCCAAACGATTGGGCGATCCAACGCAAATTGTTTGGCTTCGATGAACACAGGCGAGAGATAAAGCCTCGTCTGATGTTTGGTAGAGGTATGTGGCCATCTAACTGATGCTGCTCAAGTTTCATTATTGTAATTGAGGCACTTTTTAAAATTAATAGTTATAATGCTCAATATTTTTTGCTAACAGAGTGATATTATGGATATTGAACTTCATTCTGCTATTAAAAAAGCAAAAAATACTCAAAAAAATCTCGTGCGGGCAACTAATCGCGCATACGATTACAGAGAATTGGTTGAGTTAAGGGGGGAGCTGCAAGCTGACTTGCTCCTCGTCAGTAAGGCAATTTTGAATGATCCGATCTTGAAAGAAGACCCCACCAAACAAAGCTCCTTTTCAAAGCGCCATCATGAGGCGCAAAATGCGCTCTCTCAGCATCAAGCGCGGTGGAGCTTCGTGGATATAGAGAATGATTGGCAATCCTATCAGCAAGCTACATCTGATCTTCGTCGCGCTCAGGATGATTATTTTAGCTGGGCTATGCTAGAATGCATAAGATGAGATTCCTCTCTCATCGAGAGAGCCTAAAACGTCTCGATAGAGACTTCAGTCCTGAGTGCTTTGCCTCAATGTAAATGAATTAGCGCAACTCCTTGCAGGTTAAATCTTGGCGAAGGCAATCTAGCATTGGGATGATATGTTCTCCTCTTTGGAGAGAGAAATGATGCTTGATGAACCGCAATCTATGAAGCGCTGCGCAATTTATACGCGAAAAAGTACTAACCATCGGCATAGCCATGATGTGAATTCACTTGTTACCCAGCGAGAAATTAGCAGCGCTTATATAGCTAGCCAAAGGTACAGAGGCTGGGTCGAGGTCGAAGATCGTTATGATGATGGAGGGCATTCAGGAAGTGGCCTCGTAAGACCTGCATTAGCCAAACTGATGCAAGATATTGAGGCTGGAAAAATTGATGTTGTCGTAGTCTATAAGATCGACCGCTTGACAAGAAGTTTGTTAGACTTTGTCAGGTTGGTGGAGATCTTTGAGCAAAGGGCTGTTGGGCTCGTCTCAATCTCTCAGGCGTTTGATACTTCCGACAGTATGGGGAGGATGATTCTAAACATCCTGCTTACATTCTCGCAATTTGAACGTGAGTTGATTGCTGAACGAGTAAAAGACAGCATCCGTACTCGCAAGAAGCACGGAAGAGTACACGGCGGTCTTCCTCCGTTTGGTTACGTTGCATCAAAAAGCGGGCTTCAGATTGAAGCAAAAGAAGCTAAGATTGTGCGTTTCATATTCGCTGAATTTTTGCGCACTGAACGATACACTACCGTTATGACGGCGGTAAGAAAGGCTGAGTTTTGCAGTTCTGTGAAGTACTCAAAGAATGGGAATCCAAGAGGAGGCAGGCTGATGACACCTGGCACAGTGTACAACATTCTGCGGAACCCAATTTACGTTGGTGAAATTCGGGGAGACGATTGTACTTATCCAGGAATCCATGATCCAATCATCAGCCAAGAAACTTGGGATGCTGCGCAGCAAATAAGCGCAGAAAGGAGGCGTAAGCCACCACATTCTAAGGGAACAAACCACTTTCTAGCCGGGCTACTTTGGGATGATCTAGGGCGTCATATGTTGCTAGACTTAAATTGGCATCGTGGTCGCACCTACGCAGCCTATGCATCGAGCAACGCAGCTTGGTCTCAGCGAGAGTTCAAGCGGGCGTATCGCAGCAATGCCGATAGACTTGATCAATTGGTTTGTGCGGCAATCAGTGAATTTTTCTGTGACCGAGGCAAGCTTAGAGGAGCCCTTAAAAAGCTTGGAGTCTTTGGCAAGGAGCTAGACAAAATGGCTGAGCTTGGAAATTCAGCCGCTGCAAGGTTCCAAACAACGCCACCTGCAGCCATGAAGGCGCTTGCCGCTGCGCTGCTTTTACGAGTTGAAGTCGCTGAAGAATCCATAGCAATTGTGTTTCGCGCTCTGGAGTTGAGGCGATATTTGACTTGGGATGACCAATCCGGATTTAGGGGCAGGCCCTCTGAATGGTCCGGCAGTGAGGCCTACTATGAATTATCTATTCCTGTGAGAGCTATCGCAGCTGAACGGTGGCCTTCGCTCAATATTATGCCTAGGGCTAAAGAGGCTTCGGGCAAACCTAAAAAGCAGCTAGTAAATCTCGTAGAAAACGCTCGCAAGGCGCAGAGGTTGGTTGAAGAAAATCGGGAATTGTCAATTGATGAACTATCGAAACGGCAAGGTTGCCGCCCGACATTTTTTGCCCGTCTTATTCGTTTGAATTATCTCGCTCCTGATATTGTTACGGCGATCATTGATGGCGTCCAGCCGTCAGAGCTTACGCGTAAGCAGTTACTAGAGTCTAATGTTCCTACTGATTGGGCTTTGCAGCGCCGATTGTTCGGTTTTCCTGAACCAAAGCGAGATATTACACCTCGAGTTTTGTTTGGTCGAGGTATGTGGCCTGTCAGTCCTAATCGGAGCTAGCAACTGTTAACAAGAATCCTGAAATTGCATCCATTAGCCAATCTTGATTGAAATCTGAGTACAGAAAATCGGTGGTAACTAGTTGTCTGGAGTTGGGCCTTAGCGGACTGTCTGATTTTGTACGCGATCACACATTCACTGACCTTAGAAGAGGACCAGTATGGGTGAATTCCCGCCGCTGTTTCCTATGAAAGCACTTTCAGCAGTAGGAGATTGACTTGCGGTTCCAACGTACTTTGGGTCTGCTTTGGGTAATGGGAAAGGCATTCTGATTGTATTTCAATAAGCTATTGATAAATAATAAAAATGGTTGGGTTATCCCTTGATTTCGTAATGATGGGGCCAGAGGTTCGAGTCCTCTAAGCGGCACCAGTATTTTAAGATATTGAAATATAACGCTTTACAGAATTTCTGCTGTAGCAAGCTCTGTAGCAAAAACGGTAGCGGGTCGCCGTCTTCTCCCGCGTTTTTTTGAGCTACTGATTGAAAGTCAGTTGGTAGTATTAGGAAGCTATAGGGAACTTAGGAGCGTGTTGCATATGTCTTCCTCGGAATGTGCGATATTCAATTCAAAACCATAGCCTTTCATTTAAGCACATCACTTCTGAGTAGAAACTTGACTCTGAGTTGTTTTTAGCGATGTTTGAGGCAATTGTAGGGGGGCAGTGAATGGTAGATGCCAAATGGCAAGCTCTGGACTCGGAGGGTAAACGCTCTAGATTTCAGGTGACAATAAGCGGTGCCTTCGTGCTGGCTATTATAGTTCTTGTTGTAAGCTATTATCAAAATTATCTCGACCTATTGACATTCACACTATTCAATCTTCCTTCATACGCTGCATCTGTCGCTCTATTACTCGGCGCATTTTTTTTCGTTTTGCTGGTCTACGCTTGGCGCTTCTTTAGCCAAAACTCAGAATTGAGTCGGGTCGATAGGTTTATATTGATTTCTTCGATGGCTCTAAGCGTGCTTGTCATTTTCTTGGCCTTTTTGTTCGTTCTTGTGAAGTCCGCCGATGTTCTTGACGACCAACGACGCTCGCCAGCAGTTGTTGAAATTTTCTCCGAACATAGAGGTGGAGATGTTGGCGTCTTGGTACAGTCTCTTGAGACCAAATGGAACAGTTCGTTAGTCGGACCGTTGCGAAGCGTAGACGCGATATATAGGGACACCTTTGACAGTGAGGCTGGTTTTCTTAGGCGCATATCTGAAAGCAAAGCTGACGTCATTGTGATCGACTCGGGTGCTTTCTCAAATCAACTCAATAGTTCCGGAACCTTTGGCAACCGTCTTTCTAGCTCATCACTGTATGTGTTCCTCAGCCCCATTTCTCCGGCAGTGAGCAGAGAAAATACTAACTTTTTCGTCGCAGCCCCCAGTGAAATGGCCTTAGCTCGCCTAATCTTGGACCGAGTCGACCGATCAGGCTCGAGCTGGCAGTTTATTGCAGAGGTTGGTGCTCCCAAAAGATCATTCCTGAGCCGCGTCTTGATAGATGCACATGGGAGCAGTTTTGAGAGGTTGCCCTCGAGTGTGGTTTCAACTGATCGAGAGAGTGTTATCTCATCAGTTAAAGGTCGCACAGTAAGCGGCGGGCTCGTTCTCATTGATTGGGAAAGCGAACACGGCGGCGACTGTCTTGAACCTCTTGGTTCCAATTCCAAGCCCATCCTGATTGTCAACCCGCACGACTGCCACCAGGAATTTGCACCTCGCTCCTTGGATTTCACTCAAGGTAGCAACCTTCTTACTGGGCGTTTGAGTGGGGAGCGAGCTACCCCTACTCTCAACCTACTTCCTCCGATAATAGATGCTTACCTCGGGCGCAGTGATAGTCTCTCGCCTATCCACGGCTTGGCCAGACTTGAAAGACAAATGTCGCTAGACATGCTAAGGCTTGACCAAGATGGTCAATTAGTCTTCCAGTTGACTCGGGGGAACTCTAAATGAAGCTAAGAAACGCTCTCTTCATCGGATTGGTCAGCATTCTGATATTGTTG
This sequence comes from Cyclobacteriaceae bacterium, assembly GCA_039970095.1. Classification (GTDB taxonomy): domain Bacteria; phylum Bacteroidota; class Bacteroidia; order Cytophagales; family Cyclobacteriaceae; genus JAMZMI01. The sequence continues at coordinate 7,290 of JBDVMP010000013.1, read as the reverse complement.
AACTTCTCGCCTTGGGTCGGCGGTATACGGTCAATAAAGTTGCTTGATGATGTCAGCCTCGGATTACTGATCTGGCTTGGCTCTCCACTGCTACTCTTTGCTGCGGTAACGCTCATGATCATTAATCTGCAAAAAGGCGATGCAAATGACTGAGAAGCTTATTTGGACAGCCATAATTGGCGGGCTATATCTTACCACTCTTTTCTGGATTGCTGTTTCCAACCGCATTCCAGACTCGTTCACGCGGGCAGAGTTTTATCGATCTGCATCGCGACCCGTCGGCGCCATTTTTCTTACGCTGACATTCGCTGCGACTCTTTTTTCAGCTTGGTTCGTTATCGGTGTACCTAGCTTTGCACATGGCAATGGAATTGGCGTGTGGCCGTACGTCTTTCTCGGAGACGTATTGGGCGTGCTTGTGATGTACCTTGTGGGCCGACGCTTCATCGAGTTGATGTATTCTGGGGCGCTGGCGGAAAGTCCAATCAAGCTACTGTTCGCAGACAAGGTCACTCGACTTGGCTATCTGTGCATAGTCGCAGTTCTACTTCTGCCCTATTTGGCGTTACAAATACTGGGGGCGGGCTCACTTGTTTCAGCAGCGTCAGAAGGGATCTTGTCGCCGGCTATTGCTTCAGGTGTCGTGCTCTTGGTGATCTGGGTCTACTCTACAATCTCTGGGATTCGCGGAATCGTGATCTCAGATGCTTTGCAGGGTTCTTTAATCTTCATAATCAATGTCATTTTGGGAGTATCTGTTGTTTATTGGATAGGAGGTCTTAGCGGATTTTTGGAACAAGTCCGCGCCGTTGACCCCAAGCTGTTGGATATTCCTGGGCCGAATAACTTTTTCACGTTTCCAGTCTTTTTGTCTTTCTTCGTTGCAGTTACATTAATCCCGGTTTCTCAACCGCAGTTCCTCACGCGTTATTTGCTTTTGTTTTCCGACCAAACGTCTCAAGCTGAAGCAAAATCGAATCTAGCCCGGACTTGCTTCGGAATGGGATTCGCCTTTTCAGTGGTTTCACTACCAATTCTCTTGACCGGGCTTGGCGGTAGGGTTCTTTTTCCAGACATTGAGACTTCGGACACTTTGATTACACAAATACTGACTGTTTATGCGCCAGAATTTCTCTTTTCTGTTTTCGTCGTCGCAGTCGTAGCGGCTGCCATGTCAACGATAGATTCAATCTTGTTTTCCTTGGCGCAGATGTTTGCCGAGGAAGTGACTGACAGTGGGGCAGAAACACCAAATCCCGAGGCAGGTTCTTTGCTGGTTGGTAGGATGTTTGTCCTCGTGGTTGCGTCAATAGCCTACGGTTTCTCATTGATGACCTCGCAGGCGATACTTTATTTGGGAGCTCTGGCGTTCTCTGCCACGCTTGTGGTGGTGCCAGCGATCTTGTTTGGCTTATTCGTAAATCGAGATAACGCGGTTTGGTCTCGAACGCTTATGTTCTCTCCGCTGATGATCTACCTTTTGATGAAGTCGTCCGGTTGGGATCGAATTGCAGGGTTTGATGCGTCGATTGTCGCTTTGCTATTTGGCCTGGTGCTGTTTGTTGTCGCGAATGGGCAGAAACAAGCATCCTGATGTTTGGCTTCGTGGCTGCTGCTATTCAGAGCGGCCTCTCTGATACGCTAACACGCTAGCAATCGATATACGCTAGCCCTTCCGATACCCATTTCTTTGGCTATTGTGCTTGCGCCAATACCAGCCGCTTTCATTGATCTGATCTGGTCGGCATCAATTCTAGCCGGCCTACCTTTATAGACGCCGCGCTTCTTTGCTTTCTCAATGCCTTCGCGCTGCCGTTCTTTTCGAATGTCAGTTTCGAATTCTGCCACTGAACCCAAAATGCCCAGCACAAGCTTCCCCATACTTGTCGTGGTATCAACAGCGCCTTGCTGCAAGCATCGAAAGCCCACCTCATTGGATGCAAGTTGGTCGATTATGGCGTGTAGGTCTTTGCCAGAACGCCCCAATCGGTCGAGCCGCGTTACAACCAGTGTATCGCCGCCTCTAAGCCACTCCAAGCACTCCTGAAGCGCCGCACGACCATCAGCCGATGTTCCGCTCATTTTTTCAGAGAAGAGCTTCTCGCAGCCATTCTCAGCTAGTTGTTGTTCTTGCAATTCTAGGCTTTGCGAGCTGCTGGAGACGCGCGCATATCCGACTAACGACATATTTTTCATCCTGTCTCATTTGCTTCTAGACTCCGATGAAAATAGCGCCTCGAAATTGGAAGCGAAGTCTAATGAGACAATCCGTGGAACCGGCGAGACGCCTTGGATGAGTATACCGATATGAGCACTGAAAACTTGCCTAAACGATGGCTATTGAGTTGCTGTCACTGCCGGAAGGTATTTGGTCAACGCAGAGTGAATATGGTGGTCCTCGTCTGAGCGCAGCGCTCTACCAATAAACTCTTCCAGAGTTTTCTTCTGGTAGCCAAGCTCCTTCGCAACTTCGGCTAGAAGGCCTTTGTTGTCATAGTGGTAAAGTACCGCTTCGTAATCTTTGTCCTCGATCGCTTTTGTCAATTCGGACTTTGCTGTGTCGAAAGCAGTCATCGTATCAATGCCATTCACCGCGCTCTTAAATTCTGCACTCAGTGATGCGGCGTCCTTACTTTCAAGTCCAATCTTCTTCATTGCAGTATCGATCTGTCGTTTAGCCTGGCGGATACAGATTGATTCAATTTGCTCGTTAGCCTGAGTGAATACGTGAGAGCGCAAATTAGCCATCTTTTGCGCAGTTTCATCAGCGGAGAAGCTGAGTGCTTCTGCCAGCGCGCTAAACACGTCAGGAAGTAATAGAAGGTTTTCCACCTCGGAAACGGGCAAGCAAAAAACCCCCATTGTATTCAGTTTGGCTCGTTCTTCGTCGGTGCGTCCGTCAGCATCAACAAGCCCTACGCATCCGACACGGTGTAGGTCTTTTCTTGCTGCGAAACTCTTGACGGTGTGAATCACTTGCTCGCTCGAACCGACTGGGAGAACTGTGAATGTGCTGTAGACTCGACGGTAGAGCGAATAGTCTAAGCTTCCTCCGTCACCTTCAACCAGTAATACGGGCTGGCGACTCCCAATGATTGTTGCGACCACATCATCAGGAATACTCTCCGAGTCTGGGATGGTCTCGATATCCCATCCTTCGCTTGGTGTTTTGCGATAACTGCGAAGGGCGTATTTTTTTGCGGCGTGTCTCGATCTCGCGAACTCAACGTCATGCGTAATATACAAAAAGGCACAATCAGGCCTAGCGGCTTCTATCTCGTCCCACAGCTTCGCGAGGATTGATTTGTTTATATGCAGTTCAGGCTCATCAAAAATTAGAAGCGTGTGCTGCTGGGCGAGAAGTGCTTGCCCAATCAAGTAGAAGATTACACGCTCACCATCGCTCATATCCGAAGCTGAATACTCGTCTGCTCCTGCTGCCTTTGCCTTGAGATTGTTGCCAAGCACGACAAGCTTGCGGTGGGGCAGGACCCGCTCCCAGATTGCCTGTAATGTATCGATCTTGGCTAAGGTAGGTGCGTCGGTGTTCGCCTTGCCATCAATGAAAGACTGCCGAAATCTGATCGAGACGTCATTGTTTTCGGCGTAGAGTGCGCCCAGCAAATGATCGAAGTCGTTTAAGAGCACCGTTTCTGGTTTTGAACCAAAGCGGAACGTGTTTTTCTGACCTTCGCGTGCATTGTCGTTCCCGAGACGCAGGCGTTTGGTTGCGATCTCAAAGCTCGGCGGAGTGACCTTCGGATTGAGGCTTAAGGAACGGTGCGCCGCGACACGGTGTACTTGCGTTCCTGAACGCGTAAGATTGTTATCAAGAAAGACTCCTAGACGGGTCTTGCCTGCCCCATTTGCACCAATAAGAACAATGCTTTCTCCGGCGCCAATATCAAGGGATATGGGGTCGGTAAAAGTTGGGACAGGGGTTGACGCTTTTAAGGTCATTTTAGTTCCATAATTTGGTGGGGAAGGTTGCTTTATTTTTGTTAATTTCAGTGAGAGGAAATTGTAATGCCCGATAGCCGTTGTATTACTGACTAAGTGCTGAAGAGCGCACAAGCAATAAGCCCAATCGCATGGTCAGTTTTTCATCTGAGACCTGAGCGTCAATAGAACGTTTTTCTGGATGGGCAAAATGCCGCACCAGCCGCCAGATTGGCGGCATCGGGGTCAATAACATTTCAACCAGTTAAGACTTCCATGTTTACATTGTAAACGCGGGTCTGGTTGCAGAGCCATTTGAAAGCGGCCTTAACTCAAAGGATTACGGTTTTTTGCCTGTATAAGAGTAACCAGTTCGCGCGCGATGTGCGTGCAAAACGTCAACGTCCTGCCAACCTCTCAATCGTCCTCTCGAACGATATCCCAGAACTCGTGCGCAAGTTGGCGGAGTGAGGTATTCAAATACAAAGGCGTACCTTCGATCTTAGGACCAGGAAGCAAAGCGTTCTTAAGTGAATAGCCAACCCAATATGCTGCATCCATTGGGGCATCGCTTTTCTTATAGCTTGGTTCGATTTTGACGGGTGCACCATGACCCTTTGGCACTCTCAGGTTTCGGTACAGAGCTTTCTCAAGTGCAATTTTGAACCGTGTTGCTTCATGACCAGAGGTGAGCAGGCAATAACCATGCAGATGCAGGTGAGTTCGTGACTTACCGCTGCTCCCTTTCGCTTCAATCACAAAGAAGTAGGGCGCATGACCCAAGCCAGCTTTCTTTAGCTCCTTGTTGATCTTGTCGATTGCGCGGTCTCGCGGTTTCAGTCCTTGTTTCACCCACTTGCGCTCAAGCTTTTCTGATACATTTGCAGTGAAGGAGTACCCATTGAAAGCGAGAGACAGTAAGAACCCTATTCGAGCCTTTGCATCATCTGTTAGTTCATTCCATTCTGGATATTCCTTCGGGTTTGTATCGTGAAGGAGACCAACAGTGTCATCGAAATCCGCATATACTAGGATAGGGTCAACAGTGCCCTTTGTACCCCGCATATATTTGGTCCGAATATTGGCAATGCGGACAAGCTCATTGAGTGCCTTTTGTTCGCGCCGAAGAAGCTCTTCCCTGTCACGTTTTATCCTCGAGACATTGATCTTTTTTCGCTTCTTTTTGGGTATGCTTGAAGCAGTAACTTTCCCCATGCTCTTGGGCTTTAGATATGGGCCACGAGGGTAAGATGAATTGCTGTTCATTGGTACAATGGGTGCTTTCAAAAGTTAGAATTTTGGAGCCAATCTATTCGCCGCCTTTTGGCAGTATGCTTGAGAAATCGACACCCTTGAATTCAACCTTCGCAATCATATCGGCAAGCCGATGGACAGTGCCTTGCGGTACTGTACCGTAACGTGCTGTCATGGAGCGATCTGAGTGGCCCATCACTAATTGACCAAACTCCTCGTTAAGATAGCCAGCTTCCCGCATTTCATCAGCCAAGCGATGCCGGAATGAATGTATGCCAAATCCTTCCCCACCGTCGGTTATTCCGATTTTCTTCAGGTACTTTCCCCACCATCTTGCCGGCTTTCTCCCAAGCTCAGGGCGCTTCTCATACGCAGTCAGTTCTGGAAATAGCTGTAAATTACCGTCTCGTTTGGCTCGTTCGCACTGATTGGCCCAGTACCGCTTAAGACCTGCCCGAAGCAGTATGGGGTGAAACACAATCAAACGCTCAGAGTTCTTTGTTTTGGTGCTCTGCCCCCTTTTAGTGTCTGCCCTTATGTAGCCAATTATGCACCCTTCTCGTTCATCGACATCATCGACATGCAACTGCGCGATTTCGGTCGCACGGGCACCAGTGAACATGCAAATCAAGGGTATCCAATATCGCCAATCATCAGCTTGGCAGTTGCCAGAAAGGTGTTCTTTCCCATCTCTCAGAAAGCCACAGTACAGCGGCGAGGATAGTATCTTGTTGAGTTGATCGTTTGAATATGGCGGGTAGGCGTTGGTCTCTCGGGAGGTGTCGAAAGACATTTCATGCCATATGTTTTTGTCGACAAAGCCTCTCTTCTTCAACCATCGGAAAAAGCCGGACAGATCGGATAAGTAGCGGTTCTTCGTTCCTGCGCTCATCAGTTTTAGGCCATCGGTTTCTGCGAGGGAGATGCAATCGGTGATGGACGAATTCTTCAGTCTTCTGTTTCTTCCTCGCCCAGCTGGGAAAACGGATAAGACATCTCGAAACCCTGATGCATCTTGCGCGGTGAGCATTCGGACGTTGCTGTTCGGTCCAACCCATTCAATAAACAACAAGACCGAATTTTTCATTTGATCGATGTTGCCGCGCTTGCGCCCCTTTTCTTGTCTCCCTTCAATGGCATACTTGTCCAGCAACTCACCTAATTGTTCGCCCGATGATGGGCTATCGTTACCAGCCGCCAGTGTTTCGCGGACGAACTTCGAAGCTGGTTCAGCGTCCAGCTCGCCGGAGATTTGTCTTAAAAGTACATCGAACGCATCTACGATTGCGATCATCATCTTGCCGAGAAGATTGTCAAACCCTGAGCCTGTGGTTCGGATTGAAGGCGCGTGTTCCTCAACAAACCTCTCCGCGATTGCTCTTATGCGGTCATAGTTCTCAACATTTGCCAGCCGAACGAATTCTTCGCGTTCACGTCGCATCTTTTTGCACCAGGCGTCATATGCATCCTTGCTATCGCTGTGTTTGCGCATTCTGGCGCGGAGTTCTTTAAGAAATTTCTGGTGGTAGAGTTCAACGACTTTCGCATCTGGGTCGACGGGGATGACGCTATCAAGCTCTGCCATTTCACGGTCGAACATCGCGCGCTGATCTGATATGAAATTCATCGCGAAGGTCTCGGCAGTTTTGCGGTCTGACGTTCCTGTAGATTTGGTTATCTCAGATTTGCCAAGCTGCGCCTTGAGCGAATTCGGCACCGCAAGTCTGATTTGCCAGTTGTCTGAGCCTGGTCGCTTGTGCAGGTACTTTTGGCTTGTTGCCATTCGTCATTCTGTAGCAATTTCTGTAGCAAAATCTATAGTGGGGGTTTGTGATATTTCAAAAAACCATTCTTTTTCAATTATATCAATGGAATCCAGTTGCTGGTACTGAATATAAAACCGCTTCCTCTAAGCGGCACCACCACTCATAATTTTCAACGAATCTGCGGCTTTAGTCTTCGCGGACAATATCCACGGGGATCGACTTAAATGCAGGCGTTTTGCTGCGCGGGTCGCTGGTACGCACGGAGAGCACATTGGCCTCTGGATAATAGGCGAGCGCATTGCCGCGCGGCAGATCGAAGGGATAGACGGTC
>JBDVMP010000012.1:0-55486 GCA_039970095.1 Cyclobacteriaceae bacterium | reverse complement strand
ATTGAACAGCTTGGGTTGAAGGTGCTTTTTGCCTTGCAAGAGTTTATTTTAAATATAGTAAATAACTCTTTTATATTCAAACCTTATTATTCCTAAATTGAGTTGTGCAACAGGCACAATTGATATGAGATGCATGGCGATTTAGCGGAAAAGGAAGCGCCGGCGGTTTTTGCAAGCCCCGCCGATTCTGCGCTGCGACTCATGAGAATCAAAAAGTTATGAGCCGAATCACAGATTCGGCTATATTAGTGTCCGAAACGAACAAAACATAAAACGCCACGACACCATATCTTGGCGTTCCCACTGCACTTTTCCCCAATCAAACATAAACTTCCCAAAATCTTAAAAAATCAATTACTCCAGCCTATCAAGAAGCCTCTTTCTCGGAGACCTCCTTCACGTTATCACTTGGATTTCTGTCTATGAGTTTGTTGATTGGGTCTATTCCCGCGCGTGATGGCTTCTGATCTACGGTAACTTTAACCTTCGTTTCCTCAGAAATGATTTTGTGCTTTTTCAGATAGACAAGGCTATCTTTTCCATCTCCACCTTCTGTAAAAACCCCCACATCTATCCAGTCCATCATTGGGATTGTGTTTTCATTACCCAGGCTATCCGCCCGATATTTGATCGAGTTGAGTACCAAATCCACTTCGTATTTTCCTTCACGCTCCTCATAAGTGGCCGTGACCGTTTTATTCTCAAAAAGCGTGATGGTTTCGAACATATCAGTCAAAATATACTGCAAGCTGTCCGGCGTAGCATCTCTGTAGTAACCCAAAAGGTCTTTGGAGGTGGGGTACGGAGCATCTCTGAATCCCCAATCGCGAACGAATCTTTTGAGTGCGGAGTTGAGGCTGTCCTCCCCGATATAATCTTGCAGCGCGTACATCACCAAAGACCCTTTGTTATAGTGTATGTATCCCTGACCTTCTACCAGTTCCAGGGGCATCTCTTTTTTCTGCTCAAAAGTTCTTCCATTCAAGTAGGTATCCAGCTCATGTCTGAGAAACTCTTTTATAATCTCAGGTCTGAAGTTTTGCTTCATCACCATCAAAGCAGAATATTGAGACAAAGTTTCGCTGAGCATGGCATTGCCTTTCACACCGGCATCAGTCACCTGATGTCCCCACCACTGGTGCGCCACCTCATGGGCTGTGACATAAAATGGAAGATCCACATCCTCAGTGCCGATGTTTTGAACAAAGCCGATCCCTTCTGAAAAAGGAACTGTATTGGCAAACGATTGAGCAAATGTTCTGTACTTTGGAAACTCCATGATGCGCAATTGCTGAAACTGGAACGGACTAAAATTAGCCGAATAATAAGAAAGGGCTTCTTTCATTCCCTTCATCATGCGATCGGTGTTGTATTCATGCCCCTTGTGATAGTAGATCTCCAATCTAACGTCCGGCAAAGAGTCCACTGCTGGCTTCCAGGTGTCAGTGATCACGGCATAATCAGCTGAAATCACAGCATAGAAGTTTATCATCGGCACATCCATCTTGTAATGGTAATAGACGCGATCGCCCTCCAGCCACTTTTTCTGCAAGTAACCAGGCGCAATGGCTATTTGAGATGAGTCCGTTCCCACGACTATTTCGAAACTGATTTTGTCAGAATCATCACCAAACAGCGACTGAGCAATTCCATGCGGGTCTTCTCTCTCGAGCATACGTTCTTTGATCTCAAGGTCGTGATCCTTTCTATCGTCATCATCAGAAAGCTCATAATTTGAGTTGTACCCCAGGCTGGGAAAGTAACTGCTATTGTTAAAGAAGGTGCCATTATAAACAATATCATTGTTTGAATTACCCTCAGAAAATCCTGTCGTCACAAAGTTTACCTCAAAGGACATTTTCAGGGAGTCACCCGGCTTTAGGGGGTTGCCCAATTGATAAATAGTGTATTTGAAATCCTCATGTTTCTCCTTCTCCGATACTTCCGAATCGAATCTCACTGAGGTAGATAGTTTAGCATCTATTGACTCCTGAATATGCAACTCTAAGATGTCCTCCTCTGATTTATTTTTCAGGTAATAATATCCGCTAGCGTTGAAGTCCCTTCCTTTCGGGTAAAGCTCTACCTCCAGATATGTATCCACAATTTTTGGTTGGTTGATAAATTCGAGGTGGCTCAACGTGCGCTCATAGTCTGCCTGCATTGCCTTCTGATCATCCGAATTCATATACTCATTGAGCACATTGGTATTGTAATAAATATAACCGCCACTCAACACAAAGACAGTTAATGCCCCTACAATGGCGAATATTGCTTGCTTGTTTAACCGAACTTTACCCAGCTGCAACCGAATGCTAAACTTGCTGTCCAGCCCACGAACAGCAAATAAAATGGCCGCAGCATACAGAAATGCAGCCAACCCAAACCAGTACAAATTGAACCATGAAAACGGGACAGTATAATGCCCATAGGCGTTCATTTCTGAATAAGTTCCCAGATTGGCTCGTCCAAAATAGAACATGGAGTGCTCTATGCCGAGCTCATCCAATACCAAAAACGATAGATAAAAAATGAACATCAGGCCAAACCCAATATACTTATGATTGACTATGGCTTGAACAAACAGCCCAAGGACCAAATACAGCACCATCAGCGAAAGTGTATCAGTAAACAGACTGGTGAAGTAAACACTCCATTCGATATTGGGGTAGCCCTTGATTACCTGAAGCAACACACCAAAAATCATGAGTATGAACAATAAGAACACGCTCATGAGCACCATACCAAAAAACTTGCCCGCCAGGCTTATGTAGTTTTTGTACGGAAGTGCGTCGTAAATCAGGTTGATGCGCACATCTCTTTCTTTCCAAATGATCTCTCCGGTGTAAAAAACCGTGATGATGATAAAAAACAGGTTGAAGGCACCTATCAGTTGCACTGCTCTGGCACTGGTCAAATACACTTCAATACCATAAGCACCCTCGCCTCCGGTGAGGCCAATGATGAGCAGAAAACAAATTCCTGCAAACGTGATGAAAATGAAGGGCCCTTGTTTGACTATCCATTTGAAATAAAACCAGGAAAGGCTTCTCATCTGCACGAATTGTGCTCCCATAGAATAGAGGGCGTTAACCCTGGGTATGGAGACATTCTCGATTAGCTCGCGAACCATCTGTTTGCCTTTCTTGCGGGTTTTCCTTGAGGCATTGCCCGCCTGATTGGTATTGAAGCCAAAATAAGTGAGAACCATAGAGCACAACCCTACTATAAGCCACACCAACCTGTTGTTGAGAATGTGTCCTGAAAAAGGTATCAGATTGTTATTTTGCTCTGCCACCGTCCAGTATTGGGTGGTGATTTCCAGAGCACCAAAGCCAAAGGGATCCAAAATAGCAGCCACATTTTGGTTATCCATTTGAGACAAAAACTGTGAAGCTGCCAGGTAGCCCATAAAAAGCACAATACCCTGAGCGTAAACTACGACCATACGCTTACCTAGCGCTCCTCCGGCAAAGAAAATAGCACTAAAGACGACCAAATTGGGGATCACAAAAATGAAGAAGGGATTCCAATAAGTCTCAAAACTAAAAGGCAATAAGCGGTCAGCATTGTCGAGCCACGGCCAGGCTATACCCTGCCCCAGCATAAAGCCCAGCACTATAGCCGAGATGATAAACAGCATGGTGATGAATGACCCGATAAACTTACCTCCCAAATAAGCGAGTTTGTTCGTCGGGGTGGTGAATATCATAGAGTCAGTTTTGTGATCAAAGTCTCGTAGTACAGGCACTCCCATCACAGCTGATGTGATGAAAATCCCGAAAATCATGATCACCACCATCATCATCGCCAAAATATTCGGCGCATTTTCCATCACCTTGCCGCCACTCCCGCCTGCTCTTACCACATCCGTGGCAATCGCCACAAACGACATGGCCAGCATGATCACAAAGTAGATATATGTAACCGGTCTTTTGAACCGATACCGTAATTCAAATTTGATAAACTCTAACATGGCTTACGGATTAGGCTGGTACGGATTCATTACTGTTTTCCATGATCTTGGAGAAATACACATCCTCCAGATCAGCACTCACAGGATCAAATGTGTTGTCCGGTTTGGAATCGCTGTAAACGTGTATTTCGGGCTTGCCCCCTATCAATCGCTCTGATATCACGGTGTGACCTGCTTTGTAATCCTCCAACTCTTCTTTTGAAACTGACTTCCTCCAGATTTTTCCATCTATCTGTTGGATCGTCTCATTGGGATTACCCTTGAGTAGCACTTCGCCCTGGTTGATGATGGCCATATTGGTGCACAATTCTCTTACATCATCTACAATATGAGTGGATAGTATCACCACCGTATTCTCTCCTATTTCACTCAATAGGTTCAAAAACCTGTTTCTTTCAGAAGGGTCCAAACCCGCAGTTGGTTCATCTACTATGATCAGCTTGGGGTCAGATATAAGCGCCTGCGCTATTCCAAACCGCTGCTTCATACCTCCGGAATATCCCCCCAGATTCTTCTTGCGATGTTGGTACAGGTTCGTTTTATATAAAAGTGCCTTTACCAGCTCCTTTCGCTCCTTTGTTTTTACTATGCCTTTCAACACTGCGACGTGATTCAGGAGGTCTTCGGCCGAAACTTTGGGATACACCCCAAACTCCTGAGGAAGATAGCCGAGCACCTTCCTAACTTCTTCTTTCTCCTTGAGCACGTCTATATCACCCAGCTGGATAGAACCAGAATCCGGCTCTTGCAAAGTGGCAATCGTTCGCATGAGGGAAGATTTTCCCGCACCATTTGGTCCCAGTAGTCCAAACATACCAACAGGTACATCAAGCGAAATGTCCTTCAGGGCTCTAACCCCATTCGGGTAAGTTTTGGATAAATTTTTAATAGAAAGATTCATGTCGGTGTTTTAAGGTTGATTGATGGATAACCCTAATATACGATATGCTGCCTTCTTAGATTTTTTTTCTGATCAACGGTAGATATGTCTCTCCCCAGTCCGTATTCCTGCTGTTGTCGGAATCCACCTCAATTCCAGGTCAGCTTGTTTCTCTCCTGCCAGTAGACCTTAGGCTGCATAAATAGGTTGGTCAGAATCAATATATCAGCCATATCCAACTCTATTTTAGCTGCCTGGAGGTTTGATGCCAAGTGGTCTTTGGTTGCAGCTCCACTGAGCACCATGCTGACAAAAGGCTTGCTGAGCAGGTAAGCCAGAGCCACAGCATCCACGCCAACATTATGCTTTCCGGCAATGCGCTCCAGATTTTGAAAATAATGAGCGCCGCTGTTTCTAGCAGTCAATCGCCCATTGGCTACACCCTCTTTAATGATGGTGGTCACACCCTGATCGTGCGCTTTCTTTAAAGCATCTTCGCATGATTGCTCCAAAACATTGTAGGTGACTTGAACAGAATCAAAAAGGGGCTGCCCTTCTATTTTTATATTCAAAGCCGATTCGATTATAGCGGGTTGAGCTTCTCCGCTAACAGACAAACCAATGGCATAGCCATCCGACTTGATTTCTCCCAATCGATTCAGAACCGCGCTGTTTTCCAGCACGCCACTTTCAAATGTCGCCGAATGGATTTGATAGATCCTGAGATATGGATCCAGCCGTTCTTTACTCTCTGGCCACTGCTGGTTGAGTCGAGCTATGGTGTGCTCCTTGATCTCATGCTTCTCCGCATCCACAGCCCAGCCGGCAGTGTAGTAATAGCCCCATTTGGAGCCAACGATTACATCTGTATGGTTGCATTTTTTGAGCCACGAAGCAAGAAAAAACTCAGCCTTACCATATGACTGAGCCGTATCGTAATACCGCACCCCATTGGCATATGCTGCGTCGAGCATGGTGTGCGTTTGTGCTTCCATTTTTTCTTCATCATAATCATGATGAAGATCTTCTCCATGGCCCATATTGATATAGCCGGGACGCCCGAGCGCCGCAAGCCCCAGGCCAAATCTTAATATTTTGTTATCTGACTTTTGAAAGATCACTTTTCTTTCGAGCCCTCAATAATCGCGTCCACCACCTCAGGGTTCAGAAGTGTTGAAGTATCCCCGAGCTGATCATACTCGCCTGCAGCCACTTTTCTGAGAATTCGACGCATGATCTTGCCCGACCTGGTTTTTGGCAAGCCAGGTACGATCTGTACTCTATCCGGCTTGGCTATCGGCCCAATAATCTTGCTGACTGTCTCTCTGATTTCGTTTACCAAACTCTGCTCAGAGCGACCTTCCATATCGCATATTGCGTATGCATATATACCCTGACCTTTCACCTCATGCGGATAACCAACCACTGCTGATTCGATGACTTTCGGGTGTTCGTTGATTGCGTTTTCAACTTCTGCAGTGCCCATTCTGTGTCCGCTCACGTTGATTACATCATCCACACGGCCAAGGATTCTCAGATATCCGTCATGGTCTCTTTTGGCTCCATCCCCCGTGAAGTACATGCCTTTATAGGTGGAAAAATACTCCTGTTTACACCGACTATGATCGCCATATGTAGTTCGTACTATGGATGGCCATGGAAACTTGATGCAGAGATTCCCTTCCACATTATTCCCCTTCAATTCATTTCCTTCAGTATCGACAATCACAGGTTGAATTCCGGGGAGAGGAAGCGAAGCATGAGCCGGTTTGTTTGGCGTGATTCCTGCCAATGCTGAAATCATAATACCGCCTGTCTCCGTTTGCCACCAGGTATCGACCAAAGGACAATTGCCTTTGCCAATATGGTCATGGTACCAGTGCCAGGCCTCTTCGTTTATTGGCTCTCCTACCGACCCGATCACTTTCAGTGTTTCTAGTGAATATGGCTCGATCGGCTCAAGCCCGTGAGCCTGAAGCGCACGAATAGCTGTAGGTGCCGTGTAGAACTGATTTACTTTATGCTTGTCAACGACCTCCCAAAAACGCCCTGCGTGCGGGTATGTAGGCACGCCCTCAAACATGACTGTAGTGGCACCAGCCAAAAGTGGCCCATAAACTATATATGAGTGGCCGGTAATCCAGCCCACATCTGCCGTACACCAGTAAACGTCACCTTGCGTGTATTGAAATACATTTTCAAAACTGTATTGAGAATAAACCATAAAGCCGCCACAAGTGTGTACTACACCTTTCGGCTTGCCTGTAGATCCTGATGTATAAAGGATAAACAACATGTCCTCTGAGTCCATTTCTTCGGCTGGACACTCCACAGAATGTCCGCTGACTGCATCTGACCACCAGATATCACGACCCGATTTCATTGTCACTTCTGTGCCTGTTCGTTTGTAAACGATTACACTTTCCACGGTGGTACATTTTTCCAATGCTTCATCCACCACACTCTTGACCCCAATGCTTTTGGCACCCCTGAAATTTCCGTCTGAGGTCAAAACCATTTTAGCTTCACAATCATTGATTCTATCGGCCAATGATGAGGAAGAAAATCCGGCGAAAACAACAGAGTGAACCGCCCCAATTCTGGCGCAGGCCAGCATGGCGATAGCAGCCTCCGGAACCATAGGCATGTAAATGATCACACGATCTCCCTTGCCTACGCCCTGCTCTTTCATGGCATTCGAAAACTGGCATACTTTTTCATATAGCTCATAATACGAAAGCGTAATTGCTTCGTCACCCGGCTCATTAGGTTCCCAGATAATAGCGGGCTGATCGCCCATTGTAAACAAATGACGATCCAGAATATTTTCGGTAATATTCATCTTACCCCCAACAAACCACTTTACATCCGGGCCTTCAAAATCCCAGTCCAGCACTTTGCTCCATGGCTTCTTCCAGTGAAAGGATTCGGCAACTCGCCCCCAGAATTCTTCTGGTTGGAGAACGCTTTTTTGATATTCATGGATGTAACCACTGAGGGTTTGAATTTTGTTACTCATGGGATAATATTGGGTTTTGTTATTCGAAAGGTTACGAAAGGTTCGTTTCCAATTTCAATGTTATTTCATTCCTGCCCGAAATCCAAGGAAGTGAATTAAGATTCCTGTCTTGTTACGTGTTTTGAATGATTTTAGACCTCACTTTGAATGATTTTGACCTCCTCCTCTGTGAATAGGCGAGAGCGAATCATGAATCTAACTCCCATAGGTATCTCCAGGGAAAAACTAGAGCCTCGTCCCTTTGTGATATCGAGGGTCAATTCGGTATGTTTCCAATATTCATATTGGTCGCGAGACATGTAAAATGAGCAATCCGCCACTTCTCCCAACTTGATGTCGCTTTCACCTACTTTGAAATCTCCATCCTCGAAACACATGGGTTGAGATCCATCACAACAACCACCACTTTGATGAAACATAAGTGGGCCAAAGCGTTTTTTTAAGACCTCTATTGTGTTGAGAGCTTCCTCCGTTGCTTTTACTCTTAAAACTTCCATTGTTATAAGTTTAAAAATGAAGAAAGGAAAGCCGTGCTTTCCTTTCTGGTAAAACAATCAAACAACCTCGACCTAAAAGAATCCTAGTTTATTCTTGTCATAGGAAATCAGCATGTTTTTGGTATTTCGATAGTGGTTGAGCATCATCTTGTGTGTCTCTCTTCCAAATCCAGACTTCTTATATCCTCCAAATGGAGCATGAGCTGGATATGCATGATAGCAGTTTACCCACACACGTCCCGCCTTGATAGCTCGTGGCATTGCGTACATTTCATGGGCATCTCTAGTCCATAATCCAGCACCCAACCCATAGAGTGTATCATTGGCTATTTCGAGTGCCTCGTCCATATCTTTGAATGTGGTCACGGCAGTGACCGGACCGAAGATTTCTTCCTGAAAAACCCTCATCTTATTGTGCCCTTTAAGGATGGTAGGCTCAACGTAATACCCATTTTCCAATCCAGAACTCAAGTTGGCAGCTCCTCCTCCGCAAAGTATTTCAGCGCCTTCCTGCCTTCCAATGTCCATGTAAGAAAGGATTTTCTCGTATTGGTCGTGAGATGCCTGAGCACCCATCATGGTGTCTTCGGCAAGCGGGTGTCCCATTTTAATCGCCTTTGTTCTGGCTATAACTCGCTCCATGAATTTATCATAGATGGATTCATGCACCAAGATCCGTGAAGGGCAAGTACACACTTCTCCCTGATTCAGCGCAAACATCACTGCGCCTTCTATGCATTTATCAAAAAACTCGTCATCTGCATCGGCAATGCTAGGCATGAAGATGTTGGGCGACTTGCCACCCAGCTCCATGGTAACTGGTATCAAGTTTTCTGAAGCATATTGCATAATCAAGCGCCCGGTAGTGGTCTCACCCGTGAAAGCCACTTTTGCGATACGCGGCGAAGTAGCCAACGGCTTACCCGCCTCCGGACCAAAGCCACTGACCACATTCAGCACACCCGGTGGCACCACATCCTGAATCAACTCCATAAGCACCATGATGCTGGTAGGTGTTTGCTCCGCAGGCTTTACCACGGTGCAACATCCAGCAGCCAAAGCCGGAGCTATTTTCCAGGTGGCCATCAACAGTGGGAAGTTCCATGGAATGATCTGCCCCACGACTCCAAGTGGTTCTTGTAGATTGATACTTACGGTAGTGGCATCATGCTCAGACATGGTGCTTTCGTCTCCACGGATGACTCCCGCGAAATATCTAAAGTGATCAACACAAAGTGGCAGGTCCGCTGCTCGGGTTTCGCGCAAGGCTTTACCATTGTCTATGGTTTCCACTCGCGCCAGCATTTCCAGATTTTCTTCAATGATATCTGCTATTTTGAGCAACACGTTGCTTCTGGCCGCAGCGCCAGTATTGGACCAGGATGGAAACGCAGCATGCGCAGCATCAAGAGCCTTATCTATATCCTTTTTGTTTCCTCGGGCTGACCGGGTGAAGGGCTTGCCGTCAACGGGACTTATGTTATCAAAATACTCTCCACTGCTGGGAGCTTGCCATTTTCCACCAATAAAATGATCGTAATGAGGCTTAAAATTTGGGCGGTCAACCGCCTTTTGTTCTTGGGTTAATGTTTCCATAAATTTTCTCAGTTTAAATTCAATTTTTTAAAACTGCCATTAAAAATTCCAGAAAACTTTTCTCTCAGTCCAAATACATATTCTCCCAGTCTATTTGTTGATAATTTGGTAATACGGCATATTTATAATGCTTATAAATCATTAAATTATCAAATTGAACGTATTGTGTTGGAACAGTTTTAACGGCCAAACAGAGATGAGAAAGTTCTTATTGGATCAATTTCCCGTAAATAGTGAAAGAAATTTATTCACCCTAGTGGAGAACAGAACGGCGTATTCATACGAGACTTGTGAGTTAAATATGTTTGAAACTCACCGTACTGTTGAGAATGTAAATCTCGTTTTTGATCACTTCGTGCTCACGAGCATGCTCAGAGGAAAAAAAGTAATGAACCTTCCTGAAAGACCTTCATTTGACTATTTGCCTGGCGAGTCTGTGATACTGCCTCCTGGCGAATTGATGAATATCGATTTTCCTGAAGCAGAGAAAAATGCCCCTACTCAATGTATTGCCCTGACTATCGCAGATGATGCCATACAGAAGACAATAGAAAACCTAAACGAGTATTTTCCTAAAGCTGATAGCTGGGGAGACTGGGGAATAGACCACTCCCTGTTTCACCTTACAAACAACCTTGAACTTGCCGACACTATCAACAGAATACTGCGCATCACCAAAAGTGAGCAAGGAAAAGTGAAGGATGTGATGGTGGAGCTCACACTGCAGGAAATGCTTGTAAGACTGATGCAAACCCAGGCCAGGGTGCTATTCGAATCACAATACAGTGCCCTATCATCCAATAATGCATTGGCTGCCTGTATACTCTATATCAAAAAGAACTTGAGGACTAAAATAGATCTGGACAAACTCGCCAACATGGCCTGCATGAGCAGAGCAAGTTTCTTTAAGAAATTCAAGGAAACGATAGGAGATACCCCCTCCCAATACATCATCAAGGAGCGCATCAAACTGGCTCAAAACGAATTAAAAAACCCGTCAGTAAATATCACCAAAGTTTGTTTTGCCAGTGGTTTTGAAAACCTATCTCATTTCATTCGGTTGTTCAAAAAAGAAACAGGACTCACCCCGAAGGCCTGGCAAATGGCACAAAAAAAGAGGAGCATCAACTGATACTCCTCTCTGATTAAAAAAATCTTATTTGACTTAGTGGGTGGCGCCTCCAGCCCCACGTGGGAAGCGGATATTTTCGACCATTTCCTGAACATCTTCAGGAGGTGCCGGATAAAACCGTGAAATCGCAAAAGAAATCACAAAGTTGACAGCCATGGCTACACTACCGAAACCTTCCGGTGAAATGCCAAACCACCAGTCTTCCTGAGTACCTCCTCCGAACAAGTCCAGTTTATATTTCATCATATAAAATAACATAAGCAGGATGCCGACAACCATGCCGGCCACAGCACCTTCTTTATTCATGCGCTTATCAAAGATTCCGAGTATGATGGCTGGGAAAAACGAAGCGGCCGCCAGTCCAAACGCCAGCGCCACCACTGCCGCCACAAACCCGGGAGGGTTGATGCCGAAATAACCCGCTACAATCACAGCAATCACAGAGCCTATTCTTGCCCAAACAAGTTCGCCTTTTTCGGAAATGTTCGGTTTGATCTGTTTCTTGATCAAGTCATGAGACACGCTGGCAGAGATAACCAAAAGAAGACCAGCAGCTGTGGAAAGTGCAGCAGCCAGACCGCCTGCAGCCACAAGCGCAATAACCCAGTTTGGCAAATTGGCAATTTCAGGGTTGGCCAAAACCATAATATCCCTATCGATTGTCAATTCATTTTTTTCAGCATCGGCCACATATTGAATATTGCCATCAGCATTTTTATCGTCAAACTGAATCAATCCTGTGCGCTCCCAATTGGTAAACCATTCTGGCATACTTGAATACTCCTTCCCGGAGACAGTTTGAATCAAGTTCGTCCTGGCAAACGTGGAAATGGCCGGTGCTGTCGTGTAAAGAATGGCGATAAGCAAAAGCGCCCATCCCGCAGACTTACGAGCATCACGGACATTTTTAACCGTAAAAAATCTAACAATCACGTGAGGTAAACCTGCCGTACCTACCATCAAAGCCAAGGTGATACAAAACACATCTATCATGGGTTTGGAGCCTTCTGTATAAGACGCAAATCCCAGCTCTTTGTGGAGCCCGTCCAGCTTATCCAAAAGATACGTACCATCTGAAAGAGTGCCCCCAAAACCTAACTGAGGAACCACATTGCCCGTGAGCTGAAAAGAAATAAAAATAGCTGGCACCATGAAGGCAAAGATCAAAATGCAGTATTGTGCCACCTGTGTGTAGGTCACTCCCTTCATTCCGCCGAGGGTAGCATAAAATAAAACGATGAGCATGCCGATATAAACGCCCGTCTCAACGGGAACCTCCAGAAACCGCGCAAACACAACTCCTACTCCGCGCATTTGCCCCGCCACGTAGGTGAAAGACACTATGATGGCACAGATTACTGCCACAGTTCTTGCTACGTTTGAGTAGTATCGATCACCGATAAAATCAGGCACCGTAAACTTCCCAAATTTCCTTAAATAGGGAGCCAGGAGAAGCGCCAGAAGCACATACCCGCCAGTCCAACCCATGAGGTAAACGGCTCCATCGTACCCCATAAAGGAGATGAGACCGGCCATAGAAATGAATGATGCCGCTGACATCCAGTCTGCTGCGGTGGCCATTCCATTGGCAAGAGGAGAAACTCCACCTCCGGCCACATAAAAATCTTTAGTTGATGAGGCTGTCGACCAAATTGCGATCCCTATATAAAGCGCAAACGTGAAGCCCACTATTCCAAAAGTCCAAATCTGTACGTCCATTCTTATCTCTTATTTTTCGTCCACATCATACTCCTTGTCCAGCTTGTTCATCAAGCGGACATACACGTAAATCAGCACCACAAAAACGTAGATTGATCCTTGCTGCGCAAACCAAAACCCGAGCTTAAAGCCACCTATTCTGATTTGATTCAACTGATCTACGAAAAGAATTCCTGCGCCATAAGAAACTGCAAACCATATGGAAAGCAGAATTAAGAGATACTTAAGGTTTCGGCTCCAATAAGCCTTCATGCTTTTATCCGACATGTGTGTATTTTTTACAATGTTTTTAAGGCAAGATAGATTATTTAAAGAAATGTCAAAAATTTCCACAAACAAAGCACATGAAATTAATCAAGCTTGATATCAGAATACAAATTCTGATAAAATCGCAATCGCCGCACCCAAAAGACTTACAAAAATTTTGCGCAAGCCAAAGCTATGATTAGGGCTGGACTCAACAAAAATGGTGGTGGAAATATGAAGGAAGCTTCCGGACACAATGGCGAAAAGTATCACCAAAGCCTCATGAGAGAGGTCAAGCATATATCCGCTTAGCAACAAACCCAGCGGAGATGCCAGGCTAAAAACAATTAGGATCACCCACTGTGAAAAGGTAAACCTGGACTCAGACTTGAGGGTCGTCATCAAGGCGAATGCCGCCGGAACTTTGTGTAACAATATGCCCGCAAGCAAAGAGTACGATTCATGCTTTTCATGAAAAGGTGAATCATGCGTGAGCAGGGCTCCTTCTAAAAGCGAATGCACGATCAGCGCCACAACCATCGACCATTTAGTGACGCTCGAAAACTCGTGCCCTTTGTGAAAATGCCCATGCTCAATACCTGAAGAAAAGTGCTCCAGGAATTGTTGCAGAAAAAAGCCTATCAGCACGAAAAGCCCGATGCGCATAGGGTTCATTCCAGAGGAGTAAACCTCTGGCAAAATATGGATCAGTGTGATAGAAAAAAGAAATGACCCTGCAAAAATAAGCGGGTAACGAATGGTCTCCGGCTTGAAATCAATAGAATTTGAGAGCAGACCACCGGCAAGGGTACTGATGATGAGAATAGAAATTACTAAAGTCATAGTTGTGTCAGGAAAATCAGTCTTTCCGACTTTTCCTTTTTGTATTTATTCAAAGAATAGTCTCCAAAAATAGATTTAACCTTCAGGCCAGCTTTTTCAAAGTACTGAAGGAAATCCGCCTTGGTTATTGCTCTTACCTTTTCCTGAAAATACTGAAGCTCGCCACGATCATTTATAACAACATCTTTCAAAATAAATTCACCGTCGTATTTTCTGGAGATATTAAACTTTACTTGTTCTATGATTTTGGTCTCTGCCTCTACCAAATCGTTAATCACGGCATAGGGATTCAGAAAGTCGAGCAGGAAATATCCGCCCGGCTTCAGTTCCTGAGCGATGGCGCTAATGGCTTTTTGATCTTCCTCTTTGCTATCAAAATATCCAAAACTGGTAAACAGGTTGAAAGCAAAGTCGAACGCCGCTTCCCGGTAAACCTCGCGCATGTCGTGCTTCACAAACCGCAGCGCGGCATTGGAACTCTTATTGGCGATATCGATATTTTGCTGAGATAAGTCAAGCCCCGTCACATCGTACCCTATAGAATTTAGATAAATGGAATGCCTACCTCGCCCACAGGCCACATCCAAAAACCTGAAGTTCTCATCGGGTTTGATTTTGTCTAGCAGGGTATTCATAAACAATTGAGCCTCACGCTCATTGCGAGTCTTGTACAGCACATAATAATACGGGCTATCAAACCACTCACCGAACCATTCTCGCTTATTCATTGATTTTGTGTTTTGTCCAGATCAATATACGGCTTTAACCCATCCGAAACATAGCTCGCAAGACTACCATCTTCTTTTTGAAATATCAAAAAAGCCTCCACTTCTGTGCTTTCCACAATTCGCATTGACCCCTCTAAACCCAGCACCATAAAGGCAGTAGCCATAGCATCGGCAGTCATACAACCATTCGAAAAGACCGAAGCACTCAAAAGATTGTGCGTTGTATTATAGCCAGTGCGTGGGTCTATAGTATGAGCGATGATTCGATCCCCAACTTCGTAATAACTCCTGTAATTGCCAGAAGTGGCCATGGCCATATTATTGAGCCGCACAATCCCTAACAGTCTTTGTTCTTCTCTCTCTACTAACGGATCTTCTATACCAATGGTCCATGTTTTGCCCTGGTCATTGACACCATGAGTGCGAACTTCTCCACCTATCTCCACCATATAGCTATTCACGCCGTGCTCCAGCAATAACTCAGATACCAGATCAACGGCATAACCTTTCGCGATAGCACTAAAATCGAGATACATGAGCGTATCCATGTTTATTGCCTCTTTTTCCAGCACTATTTTTTGTAAACCCACAAATTGCCTGAGCGAATCAACCAGGGTGCTATCCGGAACCAACCTCGATTTGTCAGGACCAAACCCCCATACATTGACCAAAGTACCCACGGTAGGGTCATATGCGCCTGATGTCATCTCGTAGACCCTATAGCTTTCTTGCATTACATCCGTAAAAAGCCGTGAAGGACTGTTAAGCTCTCCTGACTGATTTAATATGGAGATTTCTGAATCCGGAATGTAAGTTGATAGGGATTGGTTGAAAGCCCGCAGAACCGAATCAATTTTGCTTTTACTGACGGGCTCAGTTTTATCAATGTATTTCACATTGTAGGTGATCGTACCCATGGTCTTACCACTGATATGCGTGAGGCGTTCGGCTGGCTGAGACGAAAAATACCTGTAAAGCGCCCCTATAACCACGATCGCTACAATCGATCTAAAAAAAAGCTTGCGTTTGTCCAAAACAGAATTTTACGCAATATTAAAACCGAAAACAGTTGCAACGACTTTAGTGTCAATAAAACTTCCATAACTTTACGACCATCAGTGATTATTTGAGGATAAACCAAAACCTACCGTCTGAACTAATCTAATGCGAGAAGACTACTTACGAGGAGATGATGATGAGATGGACTCGGCCGAAAAGGACATTGAGCGTGCGTTAAGGCCGCTCAGTTTCGATGATTTTGCCGGACAAAGCAAAGTAGTTGAGAATCTTAAAATATTTGTTGAGGCTGCCAAAATGCGATCCGAGCCACTAGATCACGTGCTGCTACATGGACCTCCCGGTTTGGGCAAAACCACACTCTCCAATATCATAGCAAATGAATTGGGCTCAGGAATCAAGATTTCTTCCGGTCCCGTTTTAGATAAAGCCAGCGAGCTGGCAGGTTTACTCACCAACCTGGAGGAGCACGATGTGCTTTTCATAGATGAGATCCATCGACTCAGCCCCGTGGTAGAAGAATACCTCTACTCTGCGATGGAAGATTACAAAATCGACATCATGCTGGATAGCGGCCCCAATGCCCGTACGGTACAGATTGGGCTGAACCCATTCACACTGATTGGCGCAACCACACGATCTGGTTTGCTCACAGCACCGCTCAGAGCCCGTTTTGGTATCAACTCCCGTTTGGAGTATTATGATGCCAAGCTCCTGACTGGAATAGTTGGACGATCAGCAGATATTCTAAACTCGCCCATCGATGAAGAAGCAGCCTACGAAATAGCCAGAAGAAGTCGTGGCACCCCTCGAATAGCCAATAACCTGCTCAGAAGGACGAGAGATTTTGCGCAGATCAAAGGCGATGGATCCATCACGTTGGAAATAGCCAAAATAGCCCTAAAAGCCCTGGACGTGGATGACAATGGTCTGGATGAAATGGACAATAGGATATTGACAACCATCATAGAAAAATTCAAAGGTGGGCCCGTTGGGCTCTCCACTATCGCCACGGCCTGTGGCGAAGAATCGGAAACCATAGAGGAAGTATATGAGCCTTTCCTCATCATGGAAGGGTATATCAAACGAACCGCAAGAGGAAGACAAGCCACTGAATTAGCCTACCAACACCTCGGCAAAATTCCCCCTCAGGAAATGGGCTCTTTATTTACGTGAATTATTTGAGACTGTCCTGAACCAAGGTGCCTCACAGTAAGAAGCCGCTACCTGTTCAGGTATTAGAAAAAAACATCACTATTTTAAGTATTTCGTTGGATTATCCAATGATTCGTAATATCTTCCATATAAGACCATTGCCAGCTATGGTGACCCATGAGTAACAAGCGTGAATGTTGTTGCCGTAATTGAGTCACAAAAAAGGGATTCGCGCCAGCGAGGCTCTGCCAGTCCAACAAACCAACGTTGGATTACCTTAAGAACTAGTATTTGACCAGGGGCAACCCTAGCTTTATCTATCATTATTTAACACCGAAATCATAAGCATTTGATCTGTTTTTGACAGACCGAAGCGTTATGTTATACTTGAGATAAAAGCTCTTTTTTGAACCGCTATGTATTATGAAGCAACTTAAATTTGTACTTCCAAGTCTATCTTTATTCATTTACTCATTCAGTTATTCACAATGTCCTTCTGCAGCAAATCTAAACAACACGGATGTTACCATTACATCTCCCAACAGTTGTTCTCTAACAGGGGGAACAATCACACAGGGCTATGCACTTGGAGAAAATGTGCTCATTATCAACGATGGTGCGATTTTTACCATCAATGGAGATTTTGAGGTTTATGATCGAATCGAAATATACGGAGAAGTTATTGTTAATGGGAACATGTTTGTTGCCTCCGCGGCTGGTGATGCCAGCACAATGTATCTGGAAGAAGGCGGTAGCCTCACTGTGAATGGGAACTACACGAATGGAGAGGAGGATTTTCTCGTGTTCGCTGGAGATGAAGGGGTGTCAGATGTAAATGGAGACATGGTGGTAACCGGCACTTACACCAATAATGATGGTGGCACAACGAATGTAGGCGACAATGCCACAATGCAGTTTGGAGAATATGAAGATAATGGAGGAACCCTCAATACTCCCGAAGGACAGGACAACTGCGAAAACGGAGAATGCTGCGGTGGAGGCTGTGCCTCACTACCCATACAACTCCTGAGCTTTTCTGCAACAGAGCGCGATGGGAACGCTTTGATCGAGTGGAAAACGGGATCGGAGATAGACAATGATTACTTCGAAATTCAAAAAGCCACTTTTTCGAATCCAGCATTTACCACGATTGGCACAATAGAGGGAAATGGCACCACAACAGACATTCAACATTATTCATTTGTTGATGAGGGTTTTCATGAAGACAGCTACTACAGACTCGTTCAGTTTGATTTTGATGGTCGGAATGAGACTTTCAAAATGAAAACACTCATCAAATTATTATGGAGCAATGAACAAGATGATATTCACATTTACCCAAACCCAAGCTCTGGTAACATTACAATATCAGGAGTTCCCTTTACAGGGTACCAGATATTTGACCACACGGGCAAATTGATATGGACAGAAAGTCAAACGATACCTCAGGTCGCCCAACAAAACATCAACGAGGTGCTAAAGAATCGAAAAGGCACTTTCTTTCTGATCTTCAACGACGAGAAACAAGTCTTCAATAAGCGTTTGATCAAGCAATAACACTCCCATAAATAGAGAATGTAACGACTCTCTCCCCTTCCTGAGACCTAACAACAATGCTATTGCCTGTTGTAAACTCTGCCATGGGTGAGCCAGAAGTGCTGCCCACGCCTTAGAAGAAGTAACGCTAAGGCTAGGCACGAGGGGTTCGTTTTTGCCCTCTTATCAATATCTAATCGGTATTTTTCGAAAGAAAAATGGGTTTCACCCTAACTCTCTCATATCCAAAAAATACCCATTCAAACATCGTTCCGCTGATTGGCTCAAAATGGTTTTACCTCCCGCAAAGCCGCAAGTATATTGCTGTGCCTAAACACACCGATATGAAGTTTTTGATCGCCTGGAGCTTTGTACTGATTTGTTTTCAGCTGCATAGCCAATGCCCGGGAAACATAAACAGTGCCACCACCATCCCCTTAGGAACAACCTGCACATACTCCGGTCCGGAGACGCAGGGTTTTTTAGCCTCTGTTACACTCACCATACCTGAAACATCAACGCTCATCATCAACGACGACTATACTATATATGATGATCTGGTCATCGACGGACGAGTCGAAGTATATGGGGATTTTACTGTAGCTGCCGCTACAGCTTCGGTCACCATATCCGAATCAGGAACGCTTTATGTAAATGGAAACTATTACAATGGACTGCTTGGGATAGCGGGAACCACCACTGTAAATGGCACCACAGAAATCACAGGAACTTATTACAACCACCTATTATCCACTACTAATGTGGGGACCAACGCCACCAAACAGTTTAACAACTATGATGGCACGCTCGGTGGCACACTGAATGTGCCCGCCGGGGATGAGGGGTGCGAAGATCTGGGTTGCTGTGGTGGAGGCTGTGCCTCATTACCCATACAGCTCCTGAACTTTTCTGCAACAGAGCGCGATGAAAATGCCTTGATTGAGTGGAAAACGGGATCAGAGATAGACAATGACTACTTCGAAATTCAAAAAGCCACTTTTTCCGATCCAGCATTTGCCACGATTGGCACAATTGAGCGAAATGGCTCCACAGCAGACACCCAACGTTACTCATTTGTAGATGAGGATTTTCAAGAAGACAGCTACTATAGACTCGTGCAGTTTGATTTTGATGGCCGGAGTGAAACTTTCAAAATGAAAACGCTGATCAAATCTATATATACCAACGAACAAGATGATATTCACATATATCCCAACCCAAGCCCTGGCAACATTACAATATCAGGAGCTTCGTTTACGGGTTACCAGATGTTTGACCACACGGGCAAATTGATCTGTGCAGAAAGTCAAACGACACCTCAGGTTGCCCAGCAAAATATCAACCAGGTACTCCAAACCCGAAAAGGCACATTCTTTCTCGTTTTCAATGACCAAAATCAAATTTACGATAAGCGCTTAATCAAGCAATAAGCCATGCTTAGGGTAAAGAAAACAACGATTCTCTATCTTTAGCACATGCCCAATAACGTAACCATTGAATACTGTAAGCTCTGCCGATGGATGCACCGCGCCATGTGGGTGAGTCAGGAGTTGCTCACCACGTTTTCAGAAGAACTAGACGAAGTAACACTCAGACAAGGCACAGGGGGAGTTTTTGACATCTATGCCAATGGCGAATTGGTGTTTTCCCGAAAGGAAGCCGGAAGACACCCTGAAATCACCGAGCTGAAACAGCTCGTAAGAGACCACATAGCGCCCAACAAAAGCCTCGGACATTCGGACAAAAAGTAGGCTGCTCATTATCCCTTAGTTTTGTGTCCGATGCAGCGTCTCAATCCCATCAAATTCTGGCCTCCTGTCATACTTCTTGTTGCCACACTTTTGTTCAGCCTGTATGACAGAGACGCTTTTTTGGCAGCTACCAAAACTGCCAACAGCTGGATTCTGGACAACTTCAGTTGGTTGTTTAGCTGGAGTGTATTATTGATCGTATTTCTGATTTTGGTTATCTATTTTTCCCCATTCGGGAAAATCATAATTGGAGGAAAAGATGCCAGGCCACTCCTCACAAAATGGAAATGGTTCTCTATCACGCTATGCACTACTATTGCCACCGGCATCCTTTTCTGGGGCACAGCAGAACCACTTTTTCATTTTCATGAACCTCCACAAAGCTTGGGAATAGAACCCGGCAGCATGCAAGCCAAAGCATTTGCCATGTCCACTATGTTCATGCACTGGACGATCAGTCCATACGCCATTTACACACTCGCAGGGCTGATGTTTTCATATTGCTTCTACAACCTCAATCGACCTTTTGAAGTAGGGTCAACGCTCTTCCCGCTGATTGGGGCCTCCTCCAACCGCACTATCGGAGATATAGCAGACATCATCTGTCTCTACGGTTTGGTCGCCGGCATGGCTGCCTCACTGGGCACTGGTATATTGACCATTTCAGCTGGCCTTAATATCACCTTGGGCATCCTTTCATCCAATTTTGTACTATTGACCATAGCTCTGGCCGTAGTAGCTACCTTCATCATTTCGGCATCCAGCGGACTCATGAAAGGTATACGCCTATTATCAGACTACAACATGCGGGCATTTGCGCTGCTGGCAGTCTTCTTTTTTGCTTTTGGTCCAACTATGGACATCATGCACATCGGAACGACCGGACTGGCTCAATATGTCCCCAACTTCATCCCCCGCAGCATCAACTGGACTGAGGGGCTTGACAGCAGCTGGTTTCAAAGCTGGACTATTTTCAATTGGGCCGTTTGGCTGGCATGGACTCCCATCACAGCTCTGTTCCTTGGTCGTCTCGGTCGGGGCTACTCCGTGAGGGCATTCATCCAAATGAATCTAATCTTCCCTTCCATTTTCGGAGCACTATGGATGATGACTTTTAGCGGCACAGCGCTTCAATTTGACGAGCTTTCCGACGCAAGCCTGTATTCCACAATGACCCAATCCGGACCAGAAAGTGTGATCTACAGCATCATCGACGAGTTGCCGTTATCGCAGGTGGTCGGGCCGGCATTCCTACTCGTTACTTTCATATCATACGTGACAGCTGCCGACTCAAACACCTCCGCCATGAGCAACATCTGCACCAGAGGCATCACCACGGTGAATCAAGAATCGCCCACTTTCATCAAAATTACCTGGGGCATAATCATCGGAGTACTGGCATGGGTAGTGATTTCGTACGCTGGCATTGACGGCATCAAAATGATTTCCGTACTCGGCGGGTTTCCAGCCCTATTTTTGGTTATTTTGATAGCTTTAGGTGCCATCAAAATAGTGATCACCCACAAATCATGAATCTGAATCCTTCCAAAAATTCAATAACCATAAAATCCATCGCCTCCGAGCTTGGGTTTTCCTTTTGTGGAATCTCTCAGGCGGGTTTCCTTGAAAACGAAGCGCCTAAGGTAGAAGAGTGGCTTAAGCGTGGGTATCAGGGAAAGATGGGCTATTTGGAAAACCATTTTGAAAAGCGGCTCGACCCTACTAAGCTGGTTCCTGGTGCAAAATCTGTAGTGTCTCTGGTCTACAATTATTATCCGAAAAAAGACCATGCCTCCGACAACAGCATCAAAGTTGCCAAATATGCCTACGGCCAGGATTATCATTTTGTCATCAAAGACAAACTGAAGACGTTCATGAACAGGATCACAGAGGAGATTGGTGCAGTAGATGGTCGGGTTTTTGTGGATTCCGCTCCGGTGCATGAGCGAGCCTGGGCAGCCAAAAGTGGCATTGGTTGGGTTGGAAAAAACTCCCTTCTACTCAACCGGAAAATGGGGAGTTTCTTTTTTCTGGCAGAGTTGATCATAGACCTGGAAATAGAGCCAGATGGCCCAATGAAAGACTACTGCGGCACCTGCACGGCCTGTCAGGATGCGTGCCCAACGGATGC
This sequence comes from Cyclobacteriaceae bacterium, assembly GCA_039970095.1. Taxonomy (GTDB): domain Bacteria; phylum Bacteroidota; class Bacteroidia; order Cytophagales; family Cyclobacteriaceae; genus JAMZMI01. The sequence continues at coordinate 33,260 of JBDVMP010000012.1, read as the reverse complement.
CATTCCGCAACCGTTTGTAGTAGATGGCAGCCGCTGCATTTCGTATCTCACGATTGAATTGAAAGATGAAATTCCTTCGGATTTTAAAGACAAAATGGAAGGATGGGCCTTCGGCTGTGACATCTGTCAGGATGTTTGCCCATGGAACAGGTTTTCCAAGCCACATAATGAACCTGCATTCCAGCCTCAGGGCTGGGAAGCGTTCTCGAAACAAGACTGGCAGGAAATGACCCGAGAGGTGTTTCAAAAGGTCTTTAAAAAATCTGCGGTGAAGAGGACGAAGTTTGAAGGGTTGAAGAGGAACGTGAAGTTTATGCCTTAATAAGGAACATGACAACACCAAAATAATAACACCCCCAAATCACTATTTGCGATCATTTTTAATTAATATGGGCATCTCAAATAAAATTCCGTTTTATGAAAGCCTATATTGCCTTTTTCGCGCTTTTAGCAGCCACCCTGTATTCATGCAATTCAGATAAAAAATCTACAAACACCGAACAAAAGGTCTTTGATTCCCGGTTTTCTGAATACATCAAAGCCTATACCAGTGGTGTCATTTCTCATAAAGACAATATCAAAGTCCAATTCTCTGAAAACATCACCATTCCAGATGACATCACTGTGGATGAAGTGCTTGACATCCTACCGACCGTTGAAGGATCATTGGTGAAAACAGGGTCTCATGAAATCACCTTTTCCCCCACCAAAAAACTGAAGTCAGGTCAGAATTACGTGTTTGGCATAAAGCTCAAAGCCCTGGCTGAAGTGCCCAAAGAACTTGAGGTTTTCGAAATCAATGTAAAAGTCATAGAGCAAAATTTTGAGGTGAAGCTTTCTCCAGTAGATGCGCCAGACCCCTCTCAGCCAGACAAACTTGCTCTAAGCGGAATGCTCACTTCTGCTGACTTTGCCGAGAATGAAAATGTGGAAAAAATGATCGATGTTCCCGATGGCCTGTCCATCAGCTGGCAACACACCAGTGGAACCACGCACAGGTTTGATATCACCGGGCTCCAGCGAGGCGAACAAAACGAAACACTCAATCTGGCCGTATCCGGCTCCCCTATCGGCATTAAAAAAACAGAAAATCTGAAGGTAACCATTCCGTCCATTGGTGTGTTTGCGGTGCTTTCTACTAAACTCAATTCCAGTGACGACACCTATGTTTCAGTTTACTTTTCGGATCCGCTTGACAACAAACAAACCCTTGCAGGCCTGATACAAATAGAAGGAGTCAAAAATCCTGGAATGGTAATAGATGGAAACGAGCTCAAAGTATATGTCCCTAAAAATTTGAGTGGCACCAGAAAGCTGGAAATTTCTCAAGGCATCAAAAACACCCGGAACAAAACACTGGAGCAAAACTCCGTGAACTATGTTGCTTTTGAGCCAGAAAAACCGGCGGTCAAGCTCGTTGGTTCTGGCTCCATCCTACCTTCCACAGAAGGGCTTGTTTTGCCTTTTGAATCTGTCAATCTGAAAGCGGTAAGAGTCGAAATTGTTAAAATATTTGAAGATAATCTGCCACAGTTTTTTCAAACAAACAAGTACAATGGCAATGACCAACTAATCCGTGTTGGTCAGGTGGTGATGAACAAAACCATATCGCTAAATGATCAGGCCGATGACCTAAGCGCATGGAACAGATTTACGCTTGAGCTTTCCAGCCTGTTTCAGGCTGAGCCTGGAGCGCTGTACCAGATCCGCATAGGATTTTCTCCGGAAGACACCAACTTCCCATGTGAAGAAACCTTCGAGGCGCAGGAAGAATACGACAAAAATGAGTGGAGCATTTACACCGTTGACGGCTTCTATTCGTATGGCAATTTGTGGTCGTACAGATACCCCAATGGATACCGATGGCAAGAGCGCGACAACCCATGTCATGTTTCCTACTATCACAGCGGCAGGTACATGACCACAAGCCTTCTGGCAACAGACATAGGCTTGGTCTCAAAAATCGGCGCAGACAATTCCATGGTTGTTTTCTCTACAAATATGACCACCGCCCAACCGATCCAGGCCAACATCAAAATTTTAGATTACCAGCTTCAGGAGCTCGGCTCCTCTCTCACTGATCCCGACGGAAAAGTCAAATTCAACCCAGAAAGAAGACCCTTTCTGGTGATAGCAGAACATCAAGGCCAAAAATCGTACCTGCGCCTTAACGACAATGAAGCGCTCTCTACTAGCAATTTTGACGTTTCGGGCACAAGAGTTAAAGGAAACTTAAAGGGTTTTGTTTATGGCGAAAGAGGCGTGTGGAGGCCAGGTGATGATATTTATCTCAGCTTCATGCTTGAAGACCCGGATAATCGCATTCCTGCAGATCACCCCATTGTGATGGCGCTGCGCGATCCACGGGGCACTGTTCGCGACAAGCAGGTGCTGAAAAATGGCGTAAACGGATTGTACACCTTCAAGACCAGCACCCCTTCTGATGCACCGACCGGCTACTGGAACGCCAATATCACTGTAGGAAATAACCATTTCAACAAAACGGTAAAAATCGAAACAATCAAACCCAATCGCCTGAAAATCAATCTCGATTTAGGTGACGATCCTATCACATATACAAACCGAAACCTGTCAGGAGAGATGCAAGTGGACTGGCTCACTGGTGTAACCGGCAGCAACCTGAAGGTTGAAACAGAACTCAGCCTTAATGAGACAAACACCACCTTTGAGGGGTACGCTCAATATGAGTTTGATGATAATGTGAAAAAATTTCAAAAAAATCCAGAGGTCATTTTTCAGGGCCAGGTAGATGAGCAAGGGAAGGCAGCACTCAATCTCCAGCTTCCCTCCAAACCAAATTCGCCGGGAGCACTCAAAGCGACATTCAATACCAAAGCTTTTGAACCGGGTGGAGGTTTTAGTATCAACACCAAATCAGTAACCTATTACCCATACAACACTTTTGTAGGGCTCAATTTAACAAGTGCCGAAGGCTACCGAATTAAACGCGATGAGCAGCAAACCATGCAAATCGTTTCGCTTGACGCTAATGGAAAAGCGGTCAATAAAACGGGACTGGATTTTAAGATTTACAAACTCAACTGGAGCTGGTGGTGGAATCACTCCTATGACAACAGCACCAATTACCTTTCATCGAGATATTCCAAATTAATAGAAACCAAAAAAGTTAACACCCAGGATGGAAAAGCCAGTGTTGATTTCGAAATCAAAAGTCCAAACTGGGGACGATATATAGCGGTGATCAAAGATCCTTCTTCAGGCCACTCAGCCAGCAAAGTTTTCTATACGAGCTGGTACGGGGGATCTGATGAAAACAGTATGGGGTCCACTGCACTTGAGGTGAGCACCAACAAAGAGGAATATGCCGTAGGTGAGCATATACAGGTAACCATGAGAGGCAGTCTGGAAGGCAAGGCACTCGTCAGCATAGAAAATGGTAGCTCCGTTCTGGAAAGTTTTTGGATTGAAAGTGAAAAAGAATGGACTACTTTCGAAATTCCAGCTTCAGCCAAAATGGCTCCAAACGTATACCTCAACGTGACCCTGCTGCAACCTCACGGTCAAACGATCAATGATCTACCTATCCGCTTGTATGGAGTAGCTCCTATCAAGGTTTTTGACCCGAACACAAAGCTACAGCCGGTCATAAAAATGGCCGATGAGCTCCGGCCGGGAGAACCTGTGGAGATCACCGTATCAGAGCAAAACGACCTGCCTATGTCCTACACACTGGCGGTAGTGGATGAAGGTCTCCTCGATATAACCAATTACAAAACCCCACAACCGTGGGATCACTTCTACAGCAAAGAAGCCATCGGCGTAAAAACCTGGGATCTCTACAACGATGTGATTGGCGCCTATGGCGGACGATTAGAAAGACTCATAACCATCGGTGGTGGCGAAGGGGGGCTGCCAGACCCTGATAAAATGCAGGAGAATAGATTTAAGCCTGTCGTGCAGTTTATGGGGCCATTCTTCCTCGATGCAGGCGGCACGAAGAAACACTCCTTTACCATGCCACAATATATCGGCTCGGTTAAAACCATGGTGGTCGCCGGACTAAATGAAGCCTATGGAAGTGCTGAAAAAGCAACACCAGTTGTGAAACCGCTGATGGTTTTAGGTACACTTCCGCGTGTGGTCGGGCCGGGTGAAAAAGTGAGCTTGCCTGTGAATGTTTTCAGATATAAAGATCACATCAAAGATGCAACCATCGAAATAGAAACTTCCGGTATTTTGAAATTGGCGGGAGCTAAATCACAAAAGATCAAGCTGGACAAAGAAACGGGCACACTTTACTTCGACATTGAAGTAGAAGAGAAAATCGGTTTGGGCAAACTGATTATAAAAGGCACATCCGGCGCAGAAACAGCCAGACACGAAATCAACATCGCATCTCGCTCTCCCAACGAAGCACAGACCATAACGAAGCTCGTTGCAATAAAAGCCGGAGAAAACACTGAGCTTCCTATCTCACTTTTCGGCATAGACGGCACCAATCGCGTTTCATTAGAACTGGCATCTATTCCGCCTATCAACATGGAGAAAAGACTGCAGTACCTCATCAGATATCCGCATGGGTGCATCGAGCAAACTGTGTCTTCTGTATTCCCTCAATTGTATTTGGATGAAGTTACAGACCTGACCAATGAAGAACGTGTAAAGATTGAAAGCAACATTCAGACTGCCATAGAGAAACTGTCCAAGTTCCAATCGGTGAGTGGCGGCATGACCTACTGGCCCGGATCCACCCATACCAGCAGCTGGGGTACCAGCTATGCGTATCACTTCCTGATCGAAGCGCAGAAAAAAGGCTTTCCGGTCTCTACAAGCCTGATGACCAGCCTGAGAAAATATCAACGTAATAAAGCCACTATTTGGACCAAGTCCCCAGATCACTATGATTCAGATTTGATTCAGTCTTATCGTCTGTTTACGTTAGCCATAGATGGTCAGGCGGAGCTCGGCGCAATGAATAGACTGAGAAGCACATCTGGAAAATCTTATCAGGCTACATGCAAACTGGCGGCTGCTTATGCGGCTATAGGGCAGAAAGATGCGGCCATAAGCTTATTTAAAAACGTCACAAAACCCTTAAAGGAAGAACGTTATAGCTACTATTATTACAGCTATGGGTCATATAGCCGTGATCTGGCGCTCAAGTTGGAAGCATACACGTATTTGGAAGACTATAGTGAGGCTTTCAAAATTCTTCAGGAACTTTCTGAAAGGCTTTCAAACGACTCATGGATGAGTACACAAACTACAGCCTATGCTTTGCTGGCCATTGGCAAGTATGTCATTGCCAATAATACAGATGAGTCCATGTCTGCTGATATCAACTACGGCAGCACCTCAACTTCATGGACTTCCGACAAGGTGATTTACCGTTCGGAGATCACACCAAAAAATGGGGACAAACTCAAAATCGGCAACACAGGAAAATCCAACCTATTTGCAACACTGACAACCACGGGCACCCCTAAACCGGGCAATGAAATTGTCGACTATTCGGATATGAGCGTCAAATTGAGAGTGGTCGACCCAAAGGGGCGCTCCTTCAATGCGGACTCTATCAAAGTAGGAAAATCATTTGATGTATTGGTGACGGTAAAAAACAACTACGCATATGGAAGCGTTCGCGACATTGCGCTATCGCACATCCTGCCATCGGGTTGGGAAATTCAAAACGACCGACTCAACGATCAGCAGACGACCGAATACAGTGCTTATAATTATCAGGACATTCGCGATGATCGTGTTTACACCTATTTCCATTTGCAGAACGCCGAGGCTAAAACGTTCAAAGTGAGTGTGACCGCAGCTTATCCAGGCAAGTTTTACATGCCGGGAGTGCAGTCAGAAGCGATGTATAAAGCTACTATTCACGCCAAAGACAAAGGAAAATGGGTTTATGTTTATGAGTAAAACCGATCAACCGTCATGCCTGCACAGGCAGGCATCTCATCTGGGCTGATGAGATTCCCATATTCATGGGAATGACGAATGTGGAAAGACTATATTTCAGGTCATCAGCTGTTGCTATTCAATAGAATTTGTCCATCAGAAAACATATCAAAACCAAAATAACCCTCTGGACAACTCCACTGGTGATACTTCTGATCTATCTGGCAATCCCGGTTGCAGAAGCTGACCTGCCCTTTTCCACTGTACTCAACGACCAAGATGGCAACCTACTCAGTGCCTCCATAGCCGCTGATGGACAGTGGCGCTTCCCTGTTGCTGATTCGGTACCACGAAAATTAGAGACATGTATGCTCATGTTTGAGGACGAATATTTCTACTCACACCCTGGCATCAATCCGGTATCCATATTGAGAGCTTTGCGGCAAAACCTCAAGGCTGGCAAAGTAGTCAGCGGAGCAAGTACCATCACCATGCAGGTTGCGCGCATGCTCAATGGAAAAGACAGAACCATCACTCAGAAAATCTGGGAAATGGGAATGGCACTCAGGCTGGAAACTCATCATTCCAAAATTGAAATCCTTAATCAGTATGCCTCGCTTGCGCCCTTTGGAGGTAATGTGGTCGGTATCAATGCCGCCGCATGGAGGTATTTTGCCCGGCCCCCACACCTGCTCTCCTGGGCAGAAAGTGCCGCACTGGCCGTACTCCCCAATCAACCCGGTGCGATCTATCCCGGCACTGGCCAAACCGTCCTTCAGTCCAAGCGAGATTTCCTTTTGAAGAAGCTTTTACAAAAAGGCATCATTGACAGCCTCCAATATCAACTCAGTATAAACGAGCCCCTTCCCGGCACTCCATTTGACATCCCACAAAAGGCTCCTCACCTCCTTACGACGATAAGAGAAGGTGCAGAAGGAAAGCAAATCCAAAGTACGATAGACCCTTTTTGGCAGCAGCGCGTCACTGAGGTGGTCGAGAGGAAGCACCGGGTACTCAAATCCAACGGAGTAGATAATCTAGCAGCACTGGCGCTAAACTTGAAAAGCGGAAAAGTCCTCGCATACGCCGGCAATACACAAGACACGCAGGCTGAAGGTTTCCAGGTCGATGTGATCCAAAGACCGAGGAGCAGCGGCAGCATCCTGAAACCCTTTTTATACACCGCAGCACTAGACGATGGTATAATGTTGCCCCGCACTTTTCTCTCGGACATCCCAACATTCTTCGGCGGCTACACCCCCAAAAACTTTAGCTATGGCTATGAAGGGGTGGTCAATGCAAACCAGGCGCTATCCATGTCCCTCAACATACCATTCACCTATCTGCTCAAAGACTATGGTTATGAGCGGTTCCACCATGACCTTAATCAGATTGGAATAACGACCCTCAATCAGCCTCCCGTTCATTATGGTCTCACAATGGTTTTGGGGGGTGCAGAAGTGAAGCTTTGGGATTTGGCGCAAGCTTATTTTAGCATGTATCGCAAACTAGCCAATGAAGACAATCTGGAAATCTCATATTCCACTGAGCCTACAAAGCTTCCCGACTTTCCTTTTGAGGAGATCAATATCTGGCACGCTTTCCGAGCCATGACAGAACTGAAAAGGCCGGGCAGTGACCAGCACTGGCAGAGCTTCAACTCCAGCCAGATCATGGCATGGAAGACAGGCACAAGCTTTGGCTTCAGAGATGCATGGGCCGTAGGGTTGAATGGTGAAGTGTTGATTGCAGTTTGGGTGGGCAATGCAGACGGTGAAGGCAGGGCAGGGCTCTCTGGTGCCTCTTCCGCTGGACCGATTCTGACAGAGCTTATTCGTCTTGCTCCAAATGATCCGCGGTGGCTGGCAAGGTTAGAGCCTTTCTCAATCACTAAAAATGTGTGCAAACAATCCGGCATGCTCGCAGCTCCACATTGTACGGAGGTTGTTCCCGAACCCCTCGGGCAACAAGCGGAAAAATCGGGGATTTGCAGCTATCACCAGCTGCTTTGGCTGGATGAAACAGCAACCTATGAAGTAAACAAATCCTGTTATCCGTCAGCCTTGTCCCTACAAAAGTCCGTTTTCATTCTGCCCTCAACACAGGGTTACTATTACCAGAAAACGCACACCGGATACACCGGAAAACCTTCGCCATATCCGGGTTGTGAAATAGAAAAACAAAATGTGCTTGCGGTGAACTACCCTGTAGAAAACGCCCGAATATTTATTCCGCGAGAACTGGCCGGTCAAAGCAGCCAGGTGATCATAGAAGCAGCACATCAGGATCCCTATGCCAAACTATACTGGCATCTCAACGATCAGTATCTTGGAGAAACAGTAAACGAGCACAAACAATCTTTAGCACTCGCCAAAGGAGAGTACCTAATCACCATCATGGATGATTTGGGCAATTCTCTTTCACGTCAATTTGAAGTAATCTCGGATTTACCAAGGTAATTACTACATTCGCACAAATTTTCAAAAGGTGAATATTCTCTCCATAATCGACATACTCGGAACCATGGTTTTTGCCATCAGCGGCGCTATGACCGCTTACGAAAAGAAACTCGACGTTTTTGGCATTTCCGCAGTAGCATTTATCACAGCGCTCGGTGGTGGCACCCTGCGCGATGTTCTCATTGGCAGCACGCCTGTTGCCTGGATGAACAACTCCACGTACCTGCTCATGATCGTCGGAGGCATCTCTCTTGCTCTGATTTTCAAACAAAAACTAGCAAGACTGAGAAGAACATTCTTCCTTTTCGACACCATCGGGGTGGCCGTTTTCACCATATTAGGACTTCAAAAAAGTCTGGACATTGGCATCTCTCCAGTTATCAGCATTTTGATGGGGATGGTTTCGGCTGTATTTGGCGGAGTGATCAGAGACATAGTTTGCAACGAAATTCCGCTCATCTTTCGCAAGGAAATCTATGCCCTCATCTGCATATTTGGCGGCATGCTATACGTATTGCTGATCCATTTTGATGTTAGCACAACCGTCAATGTCATATGCACAGCAAGTTTTATTATCACTTTCAGGGTTCTGGCTGTGACTTTCAAGTGGCAGTTGCCTAATATTTGATTCACCTTTCACCGAAAGGCTTTAATCGTTAATTTGCGCTGGATTTTAACGCCGGGACGAAATGACGGATTATTCTAAACTCAATGCCATTCTACTCATCCACTGTACAGACCGTAAGGGTCTGATTGCTACGGTGACGCAATTCCTCACCGACCACAATGGTAACATTGTGGATCTGGACGAGCACGTAGAGAAAGAAAATGGGATTTTTCTTATGCGTGTGCAGTGGGATTTGGAAGGTTTTGATATCAAAAAAGAAGACATCCAGCACGTATTCGAAGAAGAGGTGGCCAATAAATACGAAATGACCTGGCAGCTGCACTTCACCGACAAGCTTCCGCGGATGGCAATTTTCGTTTCAAAAAGCTCGCATTGTCTCAACGATATCCTTTCGCGCCACTATTCCGGCGAGTGGCAAATAGAAATTCCGGTAATCGTGTCGAACCACAAAGACCACAAAGCGGTGGCCGACCGATACGAAATCCCATTTTACCACTACGACATCACCAAAGAAAACAAAGCTGAAATAGAAGCGCAGCAACTGGCCCTGATGGATGAGTTGAAGGTTGACTTTATCGTACTTGCGCGCTACATGCAGATTTTGAGCGACGGCTTCATCAATCATTTTCCAAACAGGATCATCAATATCCATCACTCATTCCTTCCTGCTTTTGCCGGGGCAAAACCCTACCACAGAGCACATGAGCGTGGCGTGAAAATCATTGGCGCTACCAGCCATTATGTCACTGCCGATCTGGATGCCGGGCCAATCATTGAACAAGATGTGGTGAAAATCTCACACAAGGATTCAGTAAGCGACCTGGTGAGAAAAGGGAAAGACCTGGAGAAGATTGTACTCTCACGTGCTATCTACACTCATCTGCAACGTAAGGCTTTGGTTTACGGTAATCGGACTGTGGTTTTTGATTGACATCACCTAATCTCCCATTCGAGACTGTTAATTTTTGATTATTTTGAAGAATTAGATCACTAGCATTTGATTCCTCATCGATAATGAAAAATTCTCCACTGCTAATCATTCTTTGCATTTGGATAGCAAGCTCAAACTCTTCCGCTCAGCATCATGCTGACTATGAGAGATCCAGGTGGCTTGCGGCAGCTTCAAATTTTGAACCCCAACTTTTCACCCAAGTAAAACGACCCGTTCGGGTTGTCTCCACAACTGAAGACGAATCAGCTTTTCAAGGCATTGGGGTTGTTTTCAAAGAGAATACGGATCTGTTCTTCAATACTTCGGCCAAAGAGAACTCTGGTAAAATATTGGATTTTGGTGAGCACTTAACTGGACATGTTACCTTCAGTGTAGAGCAAATAGGACTCATTTTCGACGGAGCAATAAGGCTTAAGTTTACTTTCGGGGAAACTCCATCAGAAGTCGCCACATCTTTCGATTCCTACAACGGAACCCTCAGCCGGGCATGGCTGCAGGATGAAACCATTACCATCACCGAAATGCCCTCCTCCGTCACCTTCTCCCGACGACTGGCTTTCCGGTATGTCAAAATGGAAGTAGTGGGCTGTTCTGACTTTGCCGATTTCAAAGTTTCAGGGCTTTATGTATCAGCCTCTACTTCTGCCAAAGCTCGGGTTGACTCCCTTCCTGCAAGCACGTCAAAGCTCATTAAAAAAATAGATCAGGTCGCATTGCATACACTCAGTGAATGTATGCAGACAGTTTTTGAAGATGGCCCCAAGAGAGATCGAAGGTTATGGATTGGGGATCTTTACCTCCAAATGTTAGCCAATCACCATTCCTTTAAAAATGACAGCCTAGTCAAACACTGCCTCTATCTTATCGCCGGGTTAAGCTATGATAATGGCACAGTACCCCCGACTCTCTACGAACGTCCAGTACCCAATGCGCCAGACAGCCCACTGCTCGATTATGCGCTTATATACAATGTCATCTTAAGAGAATACCTCTTGCAAACCGGCGACACTCGGACTATTGAAGACTTATGGCCAGTTGCCAAAAAGCAGGTTGAAAATACCATGTCTTATATCAACAATGATGGACTAGTCGATTACGAAAGAACCGATAAAGATTGGTGGATATTTTTCGACTGGCATGAAAAACTGGACAAGCAAACAAGTCTGCAAGGTTGTATGATATGGGCCTACCAACAGACCTATGACCTAGCCAAAATTTTAGGCAAAGAAGGTGAAGTAGAATATCTTCCCGAACTGACTCAGAGAATGTCCAAAGCAGCCCTCGATAGCCTTTACGATAATAAAATGGGAGTTTTTTTTAGTGGTGCAGACAAACAGGTTTCCTATGCCTCCCAAGCCTGGATGATCCTAAGTGGCGTAGCTTCAAAAGTCATAGGATCAAATGCGCTTCAGAATTTGAATCAACTTGAGGGTGTTACAAAACCAGGATCGCCATATCTCTACCATTTTGTGATTGAAGCTATGATCAAAGTAGGCTTGGAAGAGGATGCCAGGAAGAGGCTGGAGAACTACTGGGGAGGTATGATTAATAAAGGAGCTGATACTTTCTGGGAAGTTTATCGACCGGAAGATGATTTTGCTTCTCCATACAACGCCCACCTTGTAAATAGCTACTGTCACGCCTGGAGCTGTACGCCCGTTTATTTTATAAGGAAATATCCACACATTTTCAAATGAGCCAGTTGTTAGCGAATAATTAACAGCACTCTCACAACCATTTTCAAAAATTGGTGGTCAAAGAAGGGAAGAACCCAAAACACTATGAAAACCGCCTACCAGAGAATCTTACTACTCCTGCTCGCAGGCATTCTTCTAATCACCCTCGAAAACTGCTGCTACTACGACTGCTGCGATTGTGATTACAATGTGAGAGAGTGGGGACTCAAGCCCGAATATTCAACTGATCTGAATGACATAGTAAAACTCGAGGATGCTCGTCCGCTGAGAAACCCAGCCAAAATCTATAGCTACAAACACTACATTTTGGTGAACGAGCCGCAGCAAGGCATGCACATCATTGACAACAGCGACCCAAGAAACCCTGAACCAATACAGTTTCTAAAAATTGCTGGCAGCAATGATGTGGCTATCAAAAATGACGTGATCTATGCCGACCAATTTGACAACCTGATCATCATCGCATTGGATTCTTTGACTGATGTCATGGAAAAGAAATTGCTACCCGATGTGTTTGAAAACTACGGCTACTATGACGTGGTGCCGGAAGAGAAAGATGTCTATTACGAATGCCCGGACCCATCATATGGTGTGGTGGTAAACTGGGTGGCTGACAGTGTTGATTACCCATGCTATAACTACTGATATGATGAAAAAGCACACAAAATTCATTTTGCCTTTGCTCCTCTTCGTAGCAGCATGTGGTTCTGACAATGAGGTAGCCCCCAGTGGCGGAGGTGATGTAGTGGGCACTGGTGGGTCTATGGCTCGCTTCACTATTTCCGGGGATTATCTCTATGCCGTGGATCAAAGCAAGCTGGTCACCTTCTCTATAGCCAGTCCTATGGAACCGACCAAAGTTGACGAATTTCATCTCGACTGGGGAGTGGAAACCATCTTTGCGATGGACACCATCGTTTTTGTAGGTACGCAGACAGGTATGCACATGTTTGATGTGACCGAAGGGTCAAGACCTGGATACCTTTCTAACTATGAACACATCACCTCGTGCGACCCTGTGGTGGCACAGGACACCTTGGCGTTTGTGACGCTACGCTCTGGTAGCAGCTGCTGGAATGGTAGCAATCAACTAGACGTGATAGACATTCGTGACCTCAGAAATCCCAAACTAATAAAATCTTATGATATGCAAAACCCTCACGGGCTTGGCGTAGATGGAAATCGCCTGTTTGTTTCCGAAGGAGACTATGGCCTCAAGGTTTTTGAAATTGGCCAGGGAGGTGAACTTGAGTTGATCAAATTCTACAATAGCATCAGAAGTCTGGATGTGATAGTGCGGGGAGATAACCTCCTGATGGTGGTCGCTCAAGATGGGCTTTTTCAGTATGATTATTCTGATATTAGAAACATAGAATTGCTCAGCCAGCTCAAAATTGAGTATTGACTGTGATCGACACAAACCGACACTGTTTTTGACAACTTGACGATCCGTCTACCCATATCTAAACAGGTTAATCCAACCCCGTGATGAGCAAATCCAATCGTCCACTTTCGCACCTATGTGACCGAATTTGGACAATCGATTCTCCGCAAAAGCACCTAAAATCGTAAAAAAAAGCCTTTCTTCTGGTTGGCATATTTATTGGCACTCAGGCTAAGTATGTACAATAGAAAATATCCAACTTCATGCAACCTTCGTGGTATTTTCTAATCTAATATGTAACCAACAACCTGACACTGAGTATTCCCATTACCAAACTCCTTCCAACCCTGAATCTACTACCATGTTTAAGAATTATTTAAAAGTCACCCTTCGGAATCTCCTTAAAAATAAAGTATTTGTCTCGATCAATATCCTTGGTCTTGGGCTCGCGTTGGCTTGTTGCATTGTAGCCTATCTCAACTCCAAGTTCAACTGGGATTTCGACAAATCCCACGTCAACATTGATCATATCTACAAAATCCACCACATACAGGACAATCAGGGTAACCTTCGCGAATATGGTCGGGCACCCATGCCCATGGCAGCAGCAATCAGAAATGATATCGCCGGGGTAGATAAAGTTTTCAGGTTTGAAAGTCATGCCTTCACCGCCCGAGACGTCAACCTCGACAAGGTGTTTCACACCAGTGTTTCCTATGCCGAGCCTAATTTCCTCGAATCTTTCACTTTCCCCCTTGTGATGGGAAATATGGCAGCTTACCACACACTGGACCAGGCAGTGGTTACCGAAGAATATGCGCGCAAATTCTATGGTGATGAAAACCCTCTTGGCAAGGTTCTCACAATATTTGATGACACTGGCGCAAGTTTTAATTTTACCATCGGAGGAGTGGTACAAAAAGCTCCGCTAAATTCTTCGATCCAGTTTGAGGTTCTGATCAACTTTGAGAACCGTTTCAGGATGTACGATGATGAAGTCAAAGGCAATTGGGGACAATTTGCGCAATGTACATTCCTGTATTTCAACGACCCCTCCAGGGCAGAAGAAGTGGAGCCCCTATTGGGTAAATACATTCCGGTTCTGGCCGAAAAAAGACCCGACATGGGTGTGACAGAGTTTGTGCTCAGCCCTATGCACAATCACGCTCAGATCAGCAACGACATCAGGTGGGATGTGCTGCAAGATGCGGCACCTACTGCGGCAGTGCTCACACCACAGATCATGGCAATTTTGATCTTACTGGTTGCATGCTTCAACTTTACCAATACTGCCATTGCCACCTCAAACAGACGCCTGAAAGAAATTGGTGTAAGAAAAGTGATGGGAGGAACCAGACGACAGCTCATCATGCAGTTTATGGCCGAAAACCTCACCATCTGCTTTTTCGGAATCATATTATCAATCGGTATCGCATATTTCCTGGTGCCAACCTATAGCGCCATGTGGGAAGGAATGGATTTAGAAATGAGCTTTACCGAAGACTACCAACTTTATGTGTTTCTGATCATAATGCTCATATTCACTACGCTCCTTGCCGGGCTCTATCCATCGCTTTATGTAAGCAAGTATGAACCCGTAAGCATCCTCAGAGGTAGCCTGAGTATAGGAGGCGCTGGTAGGCTGACCAAGTTTTTGCTTGGGGCACAATACACCTTCACTGTCATTGCCATTTTCGCCAGTGTGGCTTTCATCCAAAATGCAAGATTTCAGGAAACCCTGGATATGGGATATGATCGCAACCAGATCATAGGTGTGAGCCTCCTCAACGAAAACCAATATCAGAAAACAAGAGCGGCTATGCTGGCCAACCCCAACATCACCCACATAGCCAGCGCCAAAAATCACATAGGCCGTGGAAACTACGGAGCGACTATGAAAAACCAGGACCTGGAAGTCAACACAGATATGCTCGATGTAGGCATTGATTACATAGAAACGATGGGTCTGGAAATCGTGCAGGGAAGATCCTTTACCAGAGATTTGGAAGCCTCCGATAGTCAGGGTTCTATCATAGTCAATGAAAAACTCGTGGAGGAGTTTGACTGGTCAGAGCCAATTGGCCAGCGAGTGTCGGTCAACGATACCACCACACTCACAGTAGTAGGTGTAGTGAAGAATTTCTATATGTATGGCTTTTGGGCGCCTTTAGAGGGTGTAGGCATGCGCTTGTCCAGCTTGCGGTTTGAAGACGATGGAAACTATAGTTTCATTGTGGCAAGGACCAACATTGACAATGTGCAAGATGTATATGACTACCTGGAGCAAGACTGGAACGACAATATTCCAAACAAAACTTTCGCTGGCTTCTATCAGGATGACCTGCTGAGAGAAGCGCGAGAAGTAAACCAGAACATCATGATGATATTTACCTTCCTCGGGATTGTGGCATTCGTGCTGTCATGCCTTGGGCTTTTCACCATGGTATCTATCAACCTGATTCGCCGTATCAAAGAGATCGGCGTGAGAAAGGTACTCGGCGGAGGCATAGGTCATATCGTGTTTATGATCAACAAGCAGTATTTCCTTTTGCTATTTATCTCATCAGCATTAGGCGTAACACTGGGCTATTACCTGATAGACTCACTGATATCCTCCATCTTCAATCATTACAAGCCAATGGACATTGTAACATTTGCCCTGCCAGCCTTCATCATCATTGCCGTGTCACTGACCATTGCCAGTCTGCGTACACTCAAATCTGCCCACGCCAACCCTGTGCAATCGTTGAGATACGAATAATTGTAAATCCATTATATTTCTCAATAGGGGTTTTCGCTTAAGCGAAAACCCCTTTTTGATTAAAAATATCACCAACCCAAAACCAGTGACATAGGGCTGTCACTCAGGTGGCTTTCTTTGTTATATGTTCAACAAAATAAGACACCTATGACAACAGAAGAAATTGCCAACAGACTTGTAGCTCTCTGCCGAGAAGGAAAATATCAACAAGTTTACGACGAGCTCTATTCCCCCGATGTGCTCAGCATAGAACCCGAGGGTAGCGGATATGGTACCACCCGCGGCATGGCAGAAATGGCTGAGAAAAGCAAAGTATGGCATGACATGGTAGCAGAATTCCACTCCGGAAAAGTCTCTAATGCAATCGTGGCGGAAAACTTTTTTTCGCTCACGATGAAATCTAAAATTACCATGAAAGGGATGGACCACCCAATCAACATGGACGAGGTGTGCGTGTATCAGGTAAACAATGGAAAAGTAGTGAGCGAACAGTTCTTCTACACACCTATGCCCCAGCCGGCATAGGTATCAGAACCTTCAGAATCATAACACAGAAAAGGGTACAAAAACCCGACCTCAAGTTAGGTCGGGTTTTATTCCATTATTTGCTAGATTAGAACTTCAATTTTTGCGCTGAATAAGCCAACAAAAATGAGAACAGTCATTCTAGCATTTATTGCAATATCCATATTCAAGCCATTGGGTTCACTTTGCCAAAGTGCATTCAAGCATGGGTCTATCACCACGAGTGATGGGGTTAAAATAAATGGGCAGCTTCAAGTCAGGTCTGATGTCAAAAACTATGAGTCCTGTATTTTCAAAAGTTCCGAAGGTGAGAAAAAATACTTTCCAACGGAGATCAGCGGGTTTGCCTATCAAGGTGATAAGTCCTTTGTATCTGGTGTGCTGCCTGACCTCTTTGTTGAGGTGCTTGTTTTAGGTGATTTAAGCCTTTATCGGTATGGAGAGAAGTATATCCTCAAAAAGCAAGAGAATGTCCATATCCTTCTTTCAACTCCAAAAAGGGTTGATGAAAGGAATAAAATTGGACACTATGTAGAGGATAACAAATGGAAAGGAGTAGTCTCATTCCTTATTAGTGATTGCATTGACAATTTAGGTCAGGTTATTAATAAAGTAAAACTTGACGAAAGATCTCTTACAAAACTAGTTGTAAGCTATAATAGCTGTCAAGGTTCTGAATTCGTGGAAATAAAAAAAGACCTGAAATGGACAGAATTTAAACTTGGTGTTGGTGCAGGAATTATTAGGTCTTCTCTCCATACTCAAAATAAAAAAGGAGACTACATCTATATCAAGGATTCCTATACTTCGATAGACCCAACAATTGGTTTTACTATAAAAATATCATCACCAAGGATAAACGAAAACATTAGTTTAGACATAGAGTCATATTTTATCAATGCCCACTTTTCTTCATTAACAGAAATAAACGGAGTATTTACCGAATATCATAGGACACACATTCGTATGCAGACAATTTCGTTTCCTGTTTCGGTAAATTACATTGTACCAAAAAATGGTTTTAAAATAAGTCTAAGCGGAGGAGTGAATTTCGATTACCATGTACAAGCTGAAACTAGGAGACTCAGTGAGCGCGTAGAAAAAAAGATTGTTACGACATATCAAGAAACTGAAGCATTTGCTATTAAGAAGAATCAGCTGGGTTACTGGATAGGTGTAGGAGCCATAAAGGCAGTAAAAAGAGTCGACTGTGGGATTTCGTTCCGCTATCATCTAATGCCTGAATTAAATGAAGGTATTGGGCTATCTGCTCACAATACCCGCTTTTCGTTTAATGTCAATCTTACCAAAAAATGAGAGTCACTCTGAAATATCTGGTTTTGACTGCCTCTCTCATTTTCCCCGGGTGTCAAGAAGATGTCTCTTACTCCTCATACCCAAGGCTAACCACATTGCCAGTTACCAACATTTCCGAATCTGGAGCAACTTTTAATGCCAAAATAGAATACGAAGGAAAACTGAATTTCTATAATTATGGTTTTTTGTGGTCCGATACATCAAATTTCAATTTGCAAAACAGTTTATTCGAAGTTGACAGTTCAGAAATAAAAACTAAGACATTTTCCAAAAAAATCTCTAAAGGACTTTTCAACAACACAAGCTATTTTGTTAAAGCTTTCTTAGAAACTCCCGATTTCATTGTTTACGGCAATCCTGTAGAGTTTAAGAG
This sequence comes from Cyclobacteriaceae bacterium, assembly GCA_039970095.1. Lineage (GTDB taxonomy): Bacteria > Bacteroidota > Bacteroidia > Cytophagales > Cyclobacteriaceae > JAMZMI01. Next base: position 15,275 of record JBDVMP010000012.1, on the reverse strand, counting down.
TCAAGGGAGTTCTGCATTAGATATTAGAATTAAACCATTGCAAGGAACAATTGGTGACACCATTTCCATATTCGGAAACGATTTACCATTAGTAAGAAATGATATTGAAATATTATTTGATGAGGTCCCATCTGAGATTATCGAACTTTCCTCCGACACAATAAGAGTAATCATCCCTAGAGGCATTATAAATGATCCTAAGGTCAGTGTACAAAAAGAAATATCAGTAAACCTTGACAATAGATGGTCACTGATAAAGATTGGTGAATTCCACCTTAACTATCACGGCATTTGGACATATCTGGGCTGCTTCCCTGGCTTTGAGAGAGAGAACCCCGTTGCTTTTTCAGTAGACGGAAAAGGATATTTTGGATTAGGTGCTAAAGACAATGTATATTTCAATGACCTCTGGGAGTACAGCATTGAAACGGATTCTTGGTTAGAGATACAATGCCCATTTGTTGGAAGGTCACAGGTAAAAACAATAGCGTACGGAGAAAAAGCTTATTTTTTTGGGGGGGTCGCTTTTTCAGAAAAGTCTAATTCGCAGTACAATTTCACTCATCTCCCTGATGTTTGGGAGTATAATCCTCAAAATTTTGAGTGGAAAAAAAGAAATGATTTCCCCGGAAATGGCCGAACATTCTTGTTTGCTTTTGAGCTAGGCGGTTACGCTTACCTTGGAGGTGCTTTTTTTAGAGATGAAAATGGTCTTAACACCGAAATCGATTTTTGGAGGTATGATATCCTGAATGATAATTGGCAGCAACTGGACAATTTTGAACAGTCTATACTTAGTTCCAATGCTGTTGGAGCAAGTAACGGCAATAAAGGCTATGTACTTGGGCTGGGGAAAGAACTTTGGAGTTATAATCAATCGACCCAAAAATGGGAGAGTTTGTCCGTTCTTCCCACTAGATATACTTACGAGAATACTTCGATATTTAACATCGGAGATGAAATCTTTTTTGCTCGTGAGCAAAATTTAGAATTCAACTATACCAATACTAATTTAATTTATGAGTTTGAGTCAAATAGTGTTTGGAAAGAATACAGTCTTCAGACAACCAGTCCATTGAAAACAGTTGAGTCATTTGCTATAGATATGGAAGGTTACCTTATATATAAAAAAGGGGATGTGGATACGCTAAAAGTAATGAAATTTGACCCTTACGCTCTCGAATGAGTTAAACCATACAATCATTATGCAAGCATATTGCTTGCTCAATGTCTCACGTTCTGAACTTTTATTGCAACTTTGTGTTTTAGAATTCACGAATCAGAACGATCGAAACATGGAAGCTGCAGAAAAACCCGTCATCAATATTTACACAGAGTCTAACCCCAATCCAAACTCACTCAAGTTTGTGCTCAACTTTATGTTGCTTCCAGAAGGCGTGAGTAGGGATTTTCCAGACAAAGAAAGCACTGCAGAGGCGCCTTTGGCGGCAGAACTGTTTGACTTTCCTTACGTGAAGCGTGTATTCTACATGAGCAACTTTATTACCGTAACGAAAGACAAACTCACAGACTGGCACGAAGTAAAAGTTGAAATTCAGAACCACATCAAGCAGTTTCTGGAGGCTGGCAAGCAAATCCTTACAGAAAAAGAAGTGGAGGAAGATCACAAAGTGAGCGACTCAGACACGGACCTGGAAGTGAAAATCAAAGGTATCCTCGATGAATATATTCGTCCCGCGGTTGAGATGGACGGTGGCGCTATCAGCTTCGATTCTTATGCTGACGGCAAGGTGAAAGTGCTGCTCCAGGGCGCATGCTCCGGATGCCCTTCATCTACTGTTACACTCAAAGCCGGCATAGAAACCTTACTCAAAAAGATGGTGCCGGAAGTTCAGGAAGTGGAAGCCGAAGGCGTATAATCATCAGATAAATCTTTGTTCCTTTTTTTTAGTGACCATTGGTCTATGTAGCGAAATACATTACGCTGCAGCCAAAATGGCGCGTCCTTTTCCACAACTTTCCTTCCTTCAGCAAGTTCATCAAGAAAGGTTTTGACAACATTCGAAATGTCAAATTCCTCACGATTGGTTAAATTGTTCTGCCTACAAAAATTAACCCTTCAGTTTTAGGCAAAAAAGGGACTTTTAAAATTTCACCCCCGAAAATCTTCGCTATGAAACCTCTCTTGACAATCACATTTTTGATTTTTTCCACTCTCAGCTTTGCGCAAAAAAAGAACCACCCCCTACCCACTAAGGCCGGGTTATCAGCTCTGCACCTAAACACTGCTAATCAGGTGACTGCCTCTACCAGGCGAAACTGCTACTCGGTAGAAATGGAAGAAAAGCTTCAGAAAAAATACCCTAACCGACTTGATACAGATGCTTTCGAACGAAAATTTGAAAAATATATAAGAGAGTCTGCTAGCAAAAGAATCGCCAGCGAAGAGATTTATCGCATCCCCACAATCATACACATAGTTCACAATGGGGAGACCATAGGCTCAGGAGCCAATGTGATACCGGAGCAGGTTTACACTCAATTTGACGTCCTCAATGAAGATTTCAGGCGGTTAGGTGCCGGATTTAACGACCATGAAAACGGTGCTGATATTTTCGTTGAATTTGTGCCTGCGGCCACAGACCCTGAAGGCAACACGCTTGCTGAAATGGGGATCAACAGAATCGACGGGCAAAAATCCTTTTGGGAGGAAGGTGACATTGAAAATGACTTGAAGCCGACCACCATTTGGGATCCTGAAAAATATCTCAACATATGGGTGTTGGCCTTTGGTGGCGATTTGGATGGAATCCTGGGCTATGCTCAATTCCCGTCGCTCTCCGGGCTGGATGGCCTCAGTGCCAATGAGGGACCTGCCGAAACAGATGGTGTGGTAATCGGGCATCCCTATTTCGGAACTACGGGAACGGCCGTACAGCCCTTCAACGGAGGGCGCACCGCAACACATGAAATAGGACATTGGCTGGGCCTCAGACATATTTGGGGTGATGGCGGATGTAGCATCGACGATTTTTGCGAAGACACCCCTCCCGCAGCTGCGGAAAACTTTGGCTGCCCGGATGAAGACAGCTGTACTTCTGATGAATTTCCAGACATGGTGGAAAACTACATGGACTACACCAATGACGCCTGCATGAACATCTTTACCCAGGATCAAAAAGCCAGAATGCGAACGGTTCTTGAAATATGCCCGAGACGAAGCACGCTCATTGGCCCGGCCTGCGAAGAGGCTGAGGTCGCCACGATCGGCAATATCTCCACCACCCCGCCCCTTTGGTACACCTATACCGCCACCGCGCAGGAGGTGATCAAGATATCGTCCGTAGGACAAACAGACGAAAACACCACACTCAGCGTATATGCTGAATGCGACGGCTCAGCCATCACTGAAAATGACGATGCTCTGGGCACAGAGCAATCAGAAATCACACGTTTTTTGAATCAGAATGAAACCGTAAAAATCTACTGGGGAGCGTCATATTCTGAAACCGAATTTAGCTGGACACTGTCCACCATAGATGCTGTAGAAGGAAGCGCCTGCCATCTGGCTGGCACTGCCGCTCAGGGGAACAACACCATGACAGCTACGACGCTAAGCACGGTATGGTTCAAATACACCATGCAAAGTGCCTCATCCAAAGCCATCATAGATGCCGGCGACCATCAGGTCTATGCTTATTCAGGAGATTGCAATGGCCTCAACCTGCTCGGGCAAAGCACCAGTTCGCTCACCGTCTTCGAGGCAGGAAATTATCAGGAAATTTACATCGCCATAGAAGCCGATGGTGGAGATTTTAGCTGGACGGTAAATGAAGTAGCCTGGAGCCAGGGAGAAGTTTGTTCCATGTCCATAGATGCGGCAGAAGGCACCAACAATGCCCCCTCCACCCCTTATTGGTTTTCGTTCCAGATGCCAACAAGTGGAGACCTGACCATTTCGAGCGAGGGTGCTTCGGTATCCACCTATGCTCAGATATACGACGAGTGTGGCGGTGATCTCCTCGTCAATAATGTCGCTGTGGGGTCAGGACAATCAGAACTAACCGCACGATATCTGGATGAAAACACCACCGTCAAAATTTACTGGAAAAATGTGGACTCATCAGAGACCTTTGACTGGACGCTGACGGTGACAGAAGCCAGCCTGGGAGAAAGCTGCCAGCTGCCCACCACAGCCTCTGTTGGCACCAATACCGTACCGGCTTCTCAGGAGGACCTTTACTGGGCAAAATTTACCATGCCTGAGGCAGACCAGAAGCTGACCATTACGAGCAGTGCTTCCGCCAATGTGGGCATTGTGGCCGACTGCTCACTGTCAGAACTTCTGAGTTCGGGACTATCTGGGCTGATCATCACAGAGTTGGTTCTGGATCAGGAAGTGATCATCGTTTGGGAGACAACAGGTAGCGAATTCGACTATGAAATCACCCTTTCCGATGTGGAGGATGGCGACATCTGCTCTGCAGCGATTCAGGCCGTGGAAGGCACCAACAGTGCCGCCTATGCTCCCCGATGGTATAGCTTCACCATGCCGGAAGATGCGGACCTGATAGTCTCATCAGTGGGACTCACCACAGAAGACACTTTTCTTGAGATCTATGATGCTTGCGGTGGCACCCTGCTCGACAAAAACGATGATAACGGAGATGACTTTCAAAGTCAAATTCGGCTCTCTGGCCTATTGCAGGGAGATGCCGTAATCATCCACTGGTCAGCGAGCTATTCCTCTGCCGCTTTTGACTGGAGTCTGGAGGTAAAAACTCCTGAGCCGGGTGATAACTGCGACACGGCAATAGCAGCAGTAGAAGGCACAAACACAGCATCAAATGCTCCCAAGTGGTTTTACTTTACCATGCCCAAAGACGGAACGCTATCACTGTCATCGGTGGGTATGACAAATGAAGACACCTACGTTTATGCGCTGGACGGGTGCTCGGGCAATGTTTTGGATGAAAACGATGACATAAACGACACTTCTCAAAGCAGCCTGGAAGTTCCCGGCCTGCTCAAAGGTGAGACCGTTTATATCTATTGGGGGGATGATTATTCCAGTCAGGGTTTTGATTGGAGCCTGTCCATTTTGGATCCCAGGGATGGTGACAACTGTATCAATCCAATTACTGCTGTAGTTGGCCGAAATACCGTTTCAACCGCCCCAATATGGTTTACGTTCACCATGCCCAAAAGTGGCGACATGAAGGTATCAAGTATTGGCACCACTACTACTGACACCTATTTGCAGATTTTTGAAGGTTGCGACCTTGATCCCATCGCCGAGCATGACGACACAGCTACCAGCTTACAAAGTGAAATCACGGTGACAGGCCTGGAGGCAAACGATGAGGTGCTCATCCATTGGCCGGCGGCATATTCTGATGAAGGGTTCAACTGGAACTTAACATTACTCAATGTAGCCAATCAGGCTCCTGATATTTCCGACCAGTCTTTTGACATTACTCCGGATCTAACTAACGGCACCACCTTAGGAACGGTAGTAGCCTCTGATGCGGATGGCGACAATATTACGCTTACAATCAGTTCAGGCAATAGTCAGGACATATTCGAGCTCAATGAAGCAACGGGCGAGTTGGTGCTGGTGGATAAAGACAAGTTAGATGCGTCGAAAGCGAGCATAACTCTGACGGTGGAAGTTTCCGACGGGATCACTTCAAGCTCTGCCAAGGTGACACTGAACTTACATTTGCTAGCCAATAAAAACAGCTTCGTCTTTACTGTTTTTCCAAATCCAACGAGTTACTCTTTCAGTATCCAATTAATGACAGACTCAGAGCTAGAGAGCGGTATCCTAAGAGACCTGAGTGGCAAGGAAGTGAAGCAAATTACACGAGGAGAGGCCACAGTAAATGTCTCTGATCTCAACCCTGGTATATATCTGCTTGAACTCCGGGTAGATGGGCAATCACGTCTGGAAAAAGTGATGGTGAAGTAAAGCCTGAAGGTAATGAAGGGTAATTTTGATTTATATGGTTATTTGGTCTGACAGCAAATCATGACACAGGAACGTACAACCAAAAAACTCATTTTTCCTCTTCAGGTCCTATTTGAAGACGACCACCTGGCGGTGATCCACAAGCCAGCGGGTATCATTGTCAGCGGCAACAAATGGAAAACCATTGCCAGGGCACTACCGGACAATCTAAGACCCAGCCAACAGCCAGATGCCTGCGCCCCACAGCCCGCTCACCGGTTAGACTTTCCCACTACTGGGGCATTGCTGATAGGCAAAACTACCAGCTGCATTCGCGTACTCAATCAAATGTTTGAAGTCAAAGACATCCACAAGACTTATCTGGCCATTGCAATTGGGGAAATGCAGCGGAAGGGTAGTATTCATACTCCAATAGACGACAAGCCATCCACGACAGCATATGAAGTGATCCAATCCGCTCCATCCGAGCGATTCGGTGCACTCAACCTTGTCCAACTCTACCCGCAAACAGGCAGAAGACATCAGCTCCGCAAGCATCTTTCCAACATCGGACATCCCATATTGGGGGATAAAGAATATGGGATCGAAAACCTGATTCTCAACGGAAAAGGATTGTACCTGCATGCCCATCGTTTGGAGTTTGTTCATCCATTCACAAAAGAACAGCTCAACATAGAAGACGAACTGCCTAAGAAGTTCAAGAATATTTTTCCCTAACAGGAGCCCAAAATTTATTTCTTTCTATTTAATCGAAACAAATAACTTACCTCCTCGTATTGGTTTTATACAAAACAGAAACTAATACAAATGAAAGGCACCAACCTTGGAGAGTTTGAAGAACTCGTTTTGCTCACCACCATCATGCTACAGCAGGAGGCATATATCCTCAGAGTACAGGAAGAACTAAAATCGCAGGCCAACAGGAACACCTCTATGGGTGCGCTGCACGCCACATTGACCCGACTGGAAAACAAGGGGTTTCTGAAATCAGAACTCGCTGGTGCCACCAGGGAGCGCGGCGGAAGACGAAAGCGCATCTATGAGGTGACAGCCGCAGGTAAAAATGTACTCACAGAATCTCGTCAACTCAGAGATAATCTTTGGAACCAGATCCCCAAATACGCTTTAGAGTTGATCAGAATCTAGGCATGCCTCACAAACCAGATATATCGCTAAGAATCATCCGTGCCCTGTGCAAACCCGAACTGGTAGAAGAGATCGAGGGAAATCTGCTCGAACGCAAGGATATGCTGGGATACTCTTCCTATGCCGGTCTATTCAAATACTGGTTTGAGGTACTCAACTACCTGCGCCCGTCCATGCTCAGGTCATTCAGAAAATCTAAAAATCAAGGCTCCATGTTCATATTCAACCCACGACTGGCACTACGAAATTTACTCAAACATAAGTCCACAACATTTATCAGTCTGAGCGGATTTGTCATAGGCCTGCTCTCCGTTATTTTTCTGTATTTCTATATAGAAAATGAAATGAATTATGACGCCTTTCAGGCAGACAAAGACATCATTTATCGCGCCAAGAGACTTTCCACAATCAATGGAGAAGCTTACGGGGTTGGTGTGACATCCGGGCCTTATGCTCCTGCCCTGCTCAATGACTACCCCTCAACCATAACATCCGCATGCCGGGCATATCCTCAAAATGGTCTTGTGGAAGTCGGCACCAAGCAATTTTACGAGGAGAAAATGCTGTTTGCAGACACCAATTTCTTCGAGTTCTTTTCTTACCCACTGGCCATAGGCGATCCGCAAAGTGTAATCGATGACGTGAACACCGTGGTGATATCTAAAGAGATCGCTAAGAAATACTTCGGCGATTTAAACCCCATCGGTGAGATCATTGAAGTAGATCACGAGTATAAATTTACCATTACTGGCCTGCTCGATGACCTCCCCAATAAGTCACAGCTCGATTTCGACATGGTCTTCAATATTGAGCTTTTCAACCGGTACGACTGGTTTCACGGCTGGTGGTACAACGGACTGATCACGTACGTGAAAATCCAAACGGCACAAGAAGCCGAGGGGCTCAACGAACAGCTACCACAGTTCATGGATAAGTACATGGGCGAAGACTTTGAGCGAAACGGCAGTAAAATAGGTCTGGCTATGGAGCCCTACACAGCTGTTTATTTCAACAACAAAACACGTTTTGATCGTGTCAACCATGGCAGCAAAACCAACATAACGATCCTGGGGCTGGTGGCTCTGGCCATTCTTTTTATCGCCTGTTTCAATTATATCAACCTTTCTATAGCTCAGTCCTACAAACGCGCCAAAGAAGTGGGCGTAAAAAAAGTGCTGGGTGCAAACAGGTCGCGGTTGATACTTCAATTCATAGGAGAATCTCTGCTGATTATGATATTTTCGGTCACGTTTGCCATCGCATTGGCCGAACTGCTTTTACCCAAATTCAACAACTTCTTTGGTTTGGAAGTGATCTTTACCTGGTCTAACCCTGTCGTGATCTACTTCTTTGTCGGGCTCATATTGACTATTCTGATCACGTCCGGGCTGTACCCTGCCCTGTTACTTTCGTCATTCAAACCTGTGAGCGTGCTCAAAGGAGGAAAGGTCTCGCTGGGTAGCAACCTGATAGTAAGGAAAGGTTTGGTCATCGCACAATTTTCGATTTCTATTTTCCTCATTATCGCCACCATATTGATCTCCGAGCAGATCAATTTCATGAAAACAAAAAACCTGGGCTACAACAAAGAGTCTGTGCTCATCATAGAAAACAATAACCTTGAGATCAGAGATAAAAAGGAGGCCTTCAAAGAAGCGTTGAGAAATCACCCAAATATCATACACGTAGGGAGTGCGTCTGGCGCACCAGGCGGCTATCATGACGGCACCTCCATTCAAATCTCGGGTCAGCCTGAGAGCATCAAAATACGTACGGTCTTTGCTGACCCGGAGTACCTCAAGATCTTTGATATACCTGTGGTCGCCGGGCGTGGGTTTAGCAGTGACCTGAGCACGGAAATAGATTATGCCATGATGGTAAATGAAAAGGTGCTGAAAGACCTGGGCCTAAAGCCCGAAGATGTGATCGGGAAAAAAACCAAAATCCCTTCCTGGGAAATGGAACGAACCATAGTGGGTGTTTTTAAGAATTATCACTTTCTAAACCTGAAAAATAAAATTGAGCCTCTCGGTATTATGATGGGTGATTTTCATCGCCGGTATCTGGTCAAAATCAACGGCCACAACATCTCGCAGACACTGGCTGATATAGAAGAAATCTTTGCCGAATTTTCTCCCAACAACCCCATAAGTTATCGATTTCAGGACGATATGCTAGCTCAGCATTATTTGGATGAAGAGAAGCAGGTTCGGGTATTCATGATGTTTTCGGTTGTCTCCATTTTTCTGGCGTGTCTTGGTATCTTCGGGCTGGCCAGCTACTCGGCACAGCAGCGCCAAAAGGAGCTCGGCATCAGAAAAGTGCTCGGTGCTACCATGGCGCAAATCATGACTTTGATTTCCAAAGAATTTATGATTTTGGTGGGAGTGGCATCCATCATCTCCATCCCTTTGTCGTGGCTCTTTGTCAGTGGATGGCTCACAGACTTTGCCTATAGAATAGATTTAACTGATAACTGGAGCACTTTCATCTTTGGCGGTCTCATTGCCTTTGCCATTTCGTTTATCACCATTAGTCTGAAAACATACAAAGCCGCGTTGAGCAACCCAACGGAGAGTATCAGGTATGAATAGAAGAAAGGTTTACCTACTTTTAACTAACTAAATCTGATCGGTTTATACCATGAAACTCTACACCTCCATTCCTAAAACGCTCAGACCGTTCTTCAACGATGAGCTAGAGCAATTCAGAACGGCATATAGCGCAAACGATCTTCAAACTGCCTGGAGTCATTTGGAACGCGCGCATATCATCGGGCAGAGATACCCTATGGCACACAATTACGTGCACTGGAAGATGCTACAGTTTGGGTTCAAAATCAAAAGCCCAAAAGAAGTGATGGGGCAAATACCCAGATTGATTTTTGGAGGAGTAAAGTCTTTTGTAGGCAAAGTACCCATCGGCAATCCGGGTGGAGCTAACGTGCCTCCACTCAAGCCCTTCCCAATTGCTCAGGACATTCAGGATATTTTCGCGAAGGCGGGAGTCTCCTCCGCTTAACACTTAAGAAAGTTCATAAGCGAATGCCATGTGTCCAGCGCCAGTTTCTATTGCTTCTTTCTAGCCACTGATCCGCTAAACATGAGCCTAATTCACACCCACTCTCTCTGTCCGGTTTCAAATTCTTGCCCTAACTTTATTCACATACCGACCTGCATGTCATGAGCAAACACAGAATATTCACCACAGCATTTGGCAGTGTATATCCACACTATGTGACCAAAGCAGAAAAGAAAGGCCATACCAAAGCGGAGGTGGATGAGATCATCCGCTGGCTCACGGGCTATGAACAGTCCGCTTTAGAAAAGCTAATCGAAGACCGAACGGATTTTGAAACTTTCTTCGCTGAGGCTCCACAACTCAACCCCAATGTGAGCAAAATCACAGGAGTGATATGTGGCCACCGGGTAGAGGAAATAGAAGACGAGCTTATGCAGAAAATCCGCTACCTGGACAAGGTAATAGATGAGCTTGCCAGAGGTAAGAAGATGGAAAAAATCTTGAGAGCATAGCTAATTTTCATACTTATCTAGGCTGACTCACAAAACTCGATAATTCCCTCCTTGATCCTTTTAAAAGTCTCTTTGCGGATTTCATCGTCCTCTTCCAGCAGCGTGATTCTAAATCCAAGCAAATCTGAGCAGAACGAAGATATCGGCACGATGCACACCTGCTTTGCGGCAAGCAGATAATACACAAATCGCTTATCCAGCGCCATATCTTCCTGATCGAGCCACTGATCCAGCAACTTGCTCACTTTAGGGTCACTGATTTCCAGCTTTTGGTTTTCATTGAGTACACCCGGCTTGAAGATCATGGTGTTGTAAAAAGCCCCATTGGTCTGATTAAACGTGATATAAGATATGTCGCCAAACACTTCGTCGAGAAACTCGCTTCTCCTGCCTATACGTTCGTTGGTCTCTTTGATAAAGTCGGGGTAGCGGGCATCCTGCATCATCTTAGGTATGGCGCGCTGAGGCAGCTTGGTAGAGCTCACCTCTATCATTTTGGCATTGTCTATCGTCTGGCATAGTCGCGCAAACTCATCATTTCTGCCAAGGTTATAATACTCAGCCCAGCCACATCTGGCTCCCGGCCATGGAAACTCCTTCGAGATTCCCTTAAGGGAAATTCCCGGCACATCGCCTATCACCTCCGCCAATGTGACCGTCTCGGCTCCATTGTAGATGATATTCATGTAGATCTCATCGCAGATAATAAACAAGTCGAACTCCCTGGCTATCGCCACCATTTGCTCCAGTATCTCCCGCGGATACACCATGCCCGTCGGGTTATCCGGATTGATGATCAGTATGCCTACTATGCTCGGGTTGTATTTCACCTTATTGTAAAGGTCATCCATATCCGGGTACCACTGATTTTCAGGATCCAGCTTATATGTGATGGGGTGGTGATTGGCGTGTCCAGCTTCTGCCGATGAGTGGGTAGAGTATGCCGGAGATGGCCCTATCACACGTGAGGTGGGCAGCAGATATTGGTATATCTTCTGAATGGCGTCACCCAGTCCATTGAAAAACGTAATGTCCTGTGGCTCCAACTGTACCCCGCCACGACTATTGTTCAGGTCGGCCAGAAACTTGCGCGTCTGCAACACCCCTTTGGAGTGACTATACCCATAGGTGTCGTCTTCATAGAGCAAGCCCGCTATGATGGCTTTCATCCAATCGGGCAGCTTCCTATTCTTCTGAATGGGGTCGCCAATATTTTCCCAAAAAATAGGATAACCCAACATCTCCAACTGCTCGGCTTTGCGCACAATCCCACGTATTTCGTATGAAAGTTCACTAGCTCCTTCCCTTAAAAGTTTTTGTCGCATACGCTAAAAATTAAGGATACGAAGGTAGAAGAAAATGAAGGTTATTTGAAAATCAAGCCATAGATAATTGCATCAATAGACACATTAAGCAAATAAAGCGGAAGATCATTCTGAGCGCCCGGCACTTTTAAGTCAAAGACCATGAATCGTATTAGGCATTAAATTTTCAGCTTCTAAACTTGTGCCCCCGGCTTATATGGCCCCATCACTCAACACCATTTCAAGCGCCGATGCTATATTGAAATTGCGTGAACCATAAATCCCAATCCACTCGAAGACTTCATGTTAACAGTTTCGCTCATTTATGAGTCTAATTCAGGTTAAAGTATCCACACCTTTTCATCCACTGATAAATGATCTAACTTTGCGGCCGCTTTGCACTTTCGGAACGCCCCTCCGACAAAACATCAAACCACTATGAAACCATATTTCCAACTCTTCGACCTCAAACAAAAAGTAGATTACAAAACTGAAATCCTGTCCGGATTGACAGTAGCGCTGGCACTGATCCCTGAGGCCATCGCTTTTGCACTTATTGCGGGGTTGTCTCCCCTCACGGGGCTTTATGCTGCATTTGTCATGGGGCTGATCACATCCATACTGGGAGGAAGACCCGGCATGATATCAGGAGCTACAGGCGCAGTGGCGGTGGTCATCGTGAGTTTGGCTATCAGCCACGGTGTAGAATACATCTTTGCTGCAGTGGTGCTGGCCGGAATTCTTCAGATTGGAGCCGGGCTACTCAGACTGGGTAAGTTTATTCGGCTTGTTCCACAGCCGGTGATGTTCGGCTTTGTCAACGGCCTGGCCATTGTGATTTTCATGGCTCAGCTGGACCAGTTCAAAGCACCAAACGCAGAAGGTATTTTGGAATGGATGACAGGCAATCAGCTCTTCATGATGGTAGGTCTGGTGCTGCTCACCATGCTCATCATTTGGGGTTTGCCAAAGCTCACCAAGTTCATTCCCGCCTCACTAATGGCAATTCTGGTCGTTTCCGGCATTGTGATTGGGTTCAACCTGGACACTAAAACTGTAGGAGATATTGCCTCCATCTCCGGTGGCTTCCCTCCTTTTCACATTCCGGAGATTCCTTTCAACTGGGAAGCGCTTCAGATCATTTTTCCTTATTCACTGATCATAGCAGGAGTTGGGCTGATTGAGAGTTTGCTTACGCTAAACCTGATAGACGAAATCACCCAAACACGTGGTAGAGGCAACAAAGAGTGTGTGGCACAGGGAACAGCCAATGTGCTTTCAGGGCTGTTTTCGGGAATGGGCGGTTGTGCCATGATCGGACAGAGTTTGATCAACATTTCTGCCGGAGCTCGTGCCCGATTATCGGGTATCGTGGCGGCAGTGATGCTCCTCGTTTTTATCATGTTTGGCGCCAGCCTGATCGAGCAACTGCCTATGGCTGCTCTGACCGGCCTGATGATCATGGTATCCATCGGGACATTTGAGTGGGCCAGCCTGAAGACCTTTGGCAAAATGCCGCTCCACGATGTAGTCGTGATCGTGCTGGTGGCCCTGATCACAGTCTTGCTTCACAACCTCGCTCTGGCCGTGCTAATAGGTGTGGTGATTTCGGCCCTGGTTTTTGCATGGGAAAATGCCAAAAGAATTCGTGCTCGCAAAACTGTAGATGAAAATGGAGTGAAGCATTATGAAATCTTTGGCCCGCTGTTCTTTGGTTCTGTGACGGCTTTCAATGAGAAGTTTGATGTGAAAGAAGACCCGGATGAAGTCATCATCGATTTTGCGGAAAGCAGAGTGGCAGACATGTCGGGAATAGAAGCCCTCAACAAGCTCACTGAAAAGTATGCAGCTGCAGGCAAGAAAATCCACCTGAAACACCTGAGCGCTGACTGTAAGAGCCTGTTGAAAAACGCAGAGCAAATCATCGACGTAAACATCCTTGAAGACCCGATCTACAACGTGATGGCGGACAAGCTGTCATAGGTCGGGCGCTGATCATTTTGAATGTCATCAAGGGAAGCGCAGCGAGGAGTTTTAAATAATGAAGCGCCAGGAAACTCCTCCCCTCGATATCAGAGCTAAGGATCACAATTACTCTGCCTCAAATCCATAGTCACGCTCCACGAGACAGATGCGGGTTTTGTATGCCTTGTACCATCTGGAGCGGCCGGCTTCCTGAGCGAGTTTGTGTTCAGCTACGGATTTCCAGGCTTTGATGCTTTCGAGGCTCGCCCAGTACGAAACCGTGATCCCCACCTCCTCATGAGCCGACTCTATTCCTAAAAATCCCGGCATCTGGCTGCCTAGCGCCACCATCCTCTCGGCAGTAGCAGCATAGCCCTCCATTTCCTCCGTTCTGACAGAGGTAAATATCACAGCGTAGTAAGGAGGTTTGGGGGTTTGAGCTATCATACAGGTGAAGTTAATGAAGCCTGCGGAAACCAAGTCTGGAAAACTACTTTAGCCGAAACGTAAGTTTACGGATACCCAAATTACTTGTGCGATTCTCAGCTACAAAGTATATTGTGGGATAACGCATATGTGCGTTTATTTGTAATTGTTACCGTCAATAATTACTACATGGAGAAAATCTCAGAACACCTAGGTAAAGATTTTTCTATGGTTCGCCTTTACAGGGATGACCTAAGACATCTTGAGAGTATTCTAACCCAAACTTCTGATGAAGTAACATGGACAACTGGGAATTACAAGTTTGAATCTCTTCAGGAACTTCTGGATAACTACAAGAAGAATGAGATTAAAGAGCTTCTAATTAACTCAAGGTTGCCTTGGACGACTATCGAACTACGTCACTATAGGTCATCAATCTCAGTAATTTCGAATGAACCCAAGGACGAGGGAATATTCAGTCAATTGTGCAAAGTAATTGAGCCAACTGAGCAAAAGTTTCAATTCCTATTTTCTTTCAAAACATATTGGATAGTTCTTATTACCTACTTCATTGCTAAGTATGCATTTGATTTTGAAGTTCATCCTGCCTTGCACGGGTCGTTTTTAACTTTTCTAGTTTCACTACCTATTTATGGTTCATGGATAAAATCACGAAGGAATACACTGATTAAACTGATTGAAAGGCATGAGGACTCCAACTTCTGGAATCGGAATAAGGATAAAGTAATTCTTCTTTTAATTGGCGGTTTAATTGGTGCTGCAATCACATTCCTAATTGACCAACTCATCTCAGGGAGATAAAGACCGTAACAAACGTAGCTGTTGCACAACCCCTCCCAAAAAATGAAGACCCTTGATTGGTCATCGCAAATTTTTTTCAGTTGATCGGATGGGTAGTCATTATGCAAGACAAGTTCCGATAGAGATTTTGCTGGCTGAAACAGAGCC
>JBDVMP010000011.1:0-6682 GCA_039970095.1 Cyclobacteriaceae bacterium | reverse complement strand
TTCGATCTACCAGATTGAAAGAATTGAACAGCTTGGGTTGAAGGTGCTTTTTGCCTTGCAAGAGTTTATTTTAAATATAGTAAATAACTCTTTTATATTCAAACCTTATTATTCCTAAATTGAGTTGTGCAACAGGCACAGGCGATATAGCGAATGGCCAACCTACCTATTTGATACTTCAGTGCAATTCGACCGTGAAGCTGCCCATTCTGTCAGTTTTTGTGCTTTTAGTTACTTTTTCCTTTCTGGATTTTGACTTTCTGAACGCAGTGCTTCGTAGCTGCCGTTGTAGGTGTTGGGCAGTTTCACTACCTTTCTGCTTTTTACAGACGGGTGTGGCCACAACGCCATATCTGAGCGTTACCTCTCATAAGCGCAAATTGAAAAGAATACTCATCATAACAACCTTACTTCTGATCGGACTAACAAGTCGAGCCGACTACAGACCATTGGAACTATATGAGATGATAATCAAAGCTGAAAAAATCGTTTACGGAACTATTGTCGAACTGGATTCCAACTACTTTACTCTCAAGATTGAGGGTAGCTTAACTTCTGACTCAGGAACGCTGAAAATCGCTAGATTCCTTGATTGGCCATGTGCATCAAGATGGGCTGATTATGAGGTTGGCCAACGTCTTTTTCTATTTCTAACAACTTGGAACGGTGAACTTGTAACTATGAGCGGTGGAAACGAAGGTGAACACCCTATTGTTGGGAACTCAGTTTTTATCCATGGCTTTTCAATACCCATTCCGCCACCACCAACTCCCCCAGGCGTAACATTAAGAGACAACATAATCTACTTTGACACTGAGCAATATGATGTTTATGGAAAGGAATATTTCGGTATCAAATGGAATCTCAACTCTTTCTTAAAATCTGTTTCTTTCATCAGATACTGCTTCAACTTTACATATGATCAATATCAAGAACGAACGAACTGGCAGATCAACTGCAACAACTCTGAACTTGATAGCATGATCAAACAATCGAAAATTGTGGCTTGGGTTAACTCCGAAGCAACAAGAAAAGACGAGAGGTAACAAACGCTGATGACGCTTGGCCTTACTTGCTTTCTGTATCGTCCTGAAATGAGTTGACCTTATTGAACACCTACAAGCCTGGCAATACCACGCATCCCCCCCCCTTTTAGCACATTTCAAAAAATTCTCTTCGATAAAATTAAGCTGTCTGTCTAGACAATCGCCTCAAACGTATATCGCTTTTTATTAAGCGGACGCAGAGCTTCACTTTTGGAGTGTTAATCAAAACCACTCTTGAAATGAAATCATATCTTCTCATTGTCAGTATGTTATTTGCGCAGCTCTCCTTTGCACAAGGGGAATTAAATCAGCCTGCTTCAGACACATGGTCTTTTGAAGATTGTGTCACCTACGCTTTGGAAAATAACATTACCGTTAAAAATGCGGCGTTGGATCAGAAGATAGCTGAGGTAGATTATAACCAGTCAAAGTCGGCGAAATTGCCAAATTTGTTTGGGACTGCTTCTCAGAATTTCTCAAACGGTAACTCTATTGATCCTATTACCAGTGATTACGTTACCGACCAAATCCACAGCACCAATGTAGGAGTCACCAGCTCACTTACGTTGTTTCAAGGCAATCAACTCAACAATAGAATTGAGCAAAACAAATTACTCCTTCAGCAAAGCGTACTTCAGGAAGAGGTAGAAAAAAACAGCATCGTTTTGAACCTGCTGGAAACCTATCTGCAAGCGCTATATAGCAAAGAAAGTATCAGAATAGCAGAAAATGATTTGGCTGCTTCGGAAAAGGAAGTGATCAGAGCTCAGGCCCGTTTGGAAGCGGAAACCATCACATTGGGCGACTACACCGAAGCGCAAAGTCAGGCGGCCACCAACAGATATAAGGTGATTGCTGCAAAAAACACTTACGAGCAGTACATCATTGAGCTCAAGCAGCTATTGGAACTGCCGCCGGGGCAAACGTTGGAAATTGCTCCCGTGGAGGAAGAGTCAGTTGCACTTGGCCTGAATACCAACTCACTGGATGTTTACTATTCGGCGTTAAATGTTATGCCTGAATTGGAAGCCAGCGATCTCAACATCAAAAGCAGCCAGAAGCAACTGGATATCGCAAAAGGAGCCTACCTCCCTACTCTGGCGCTAAACGGGAGTGTAGGGACCGGGTACACCAGCATCAACAACAACACCTTTTCAGATCAGTTTGACTTCAATTTCAACCAGCGACTAGGGCTGACCCTGAGCATCCCGATTTTCAACAGAAACCAAACTCAATCTGCGGTGCAGACGGCCACTATCAACATCGAAAAGGCCTATTTGCAAAAGCAAAACACAGAAAAAGAAATCTATAAGAAAGTGCAGGTAGCTTATCAAAATGCACTGTCGGCGCAAGAACAGCTAGCTGCAGCAGAGGTTTCTCAGGAGAGTGCCCGGCAGTCTTATGCGCTGGCGCAAAAGAAATATGAATTGGGCGACCTCAGCACCACCGATCTGGTGATCAGCCAAAACACCTACACCAACGCTCAGCAGAATTATTTGCAGGCCAAATACCTGAATATCCTGTACTACCAGCTATTACAATTTTATCAAGGAAACGATCTCGAACTCTAATACATTCTCAAATGAAAACGAAGAAAGCCATCATCATAGGCAGCATAACACTAATGACACTTGCTATTGTAGCCTACAGTTTTGTCAAGGGCAAAGACGATGTTGCCATAGAAGCTCTAACCGTAACTGCCCGGAAAGCAGATGTCACCAAAATGGTGACCGCCACAGGAACAATCGAACCCATCAACCAGGTGGATGTAGGCACCCAGGTGTCGGGTGTAGTGGAGAAAGTGTACGTGGATTATAACAGCGTGGTAAAAGAAGGGCAGCTCATCGCGGAGCTGGACAAGACCAACCTCAATGCCGCCAAAACACAGGCACAAGCAGCGTATAACAACGCCGTGAACCAAAGGGACTACATGAAAACCATTTTTGAAAGACAAAAAGAGCTGTTTGAAAATCAGGTCCTCAGTAAAGCTGATTATGACGAAGCTTGGTACAACTATCAGACAGCAAATGGCACCATGACGCAGCGTCTATCAGACCTGCAGTCGGCCATTACCAACCTGAGTTATGCGGACATATATGCGCCCATAGACGGTGTGGTGCTTTCCAGAGATATAGACGAAGGGCAGACCGTGGCAGCTAGTTTCAGTACGCCAACGCTTTTTACCATCGCTCAGGATCTGAAAGAAATGCAGGTAGAAGCAGACGTAGATGAAGCGGATATCGGAAACGTCAATGAAGGTCTGCGGGTGGAGTTTACCGTTGACGCCTATATCGGTGAGACCTTTGAAGGCGTGGTGACACAAGTGAGATTAGATCCCACCGTGACGTCAAATGTGGTGACCTACACGGTAGTGATCAGAGCTGACAATCCCGACTTGAAATTGAAGCCCGGCCTGACTGCCACTGTTTCCATTTACACCCTGGAGCTGAAGGATGTCCTCACCGCAGAGGCTAAAGCACTGGCATACAAGCCTTCGCCAACGCTAATGAGGACCTACAATGAGCAACAACAACTGGAGGCAAAACCTCAGCAAAGAACTCCTCCACCTACCGAAAGCAGTGACGCTACCAAGGTGTGGGTACTGGACGAAAGTGGAGCCATCTCTCCGAAAGAAGTTACCGTAGGCGCCAGCGACGGGGTGAATGTGCAAATACTGAGTGGAATCAGTGAAGGGGAAAAACTGGTGTACAACTTAAAAGGCATGAGTGAAACAGCCGTTCAATCACAGGGTTCCAACGAAAGCCCCTTTATGCCAAAACGACCGGGATCAGCCAAAAAGAACTAAAACCATGACCAAAGAAACGATAAAAATTCAGGAGCTAAGGCGCGATTTTACCATGGGAACAGAGACCGTCCATGCGCTCAAAGGCATTTCATTTTCCATACAGGAGGGGGAGTTTGTGACCATCATGGGCTCTAGTGGGTCTGGCAAAAGTACGCTGCTCAACATCCTGGGATGTCTGGACCAGCCCACTTCGGGATCGTATGAAATAGATGGGCTGAAAGTGAAAGACCTGAGCAGAAATGAACTGGCCACCATACGAAACGAAAAGATCGGTTTTATTTTTCAATCCTATAATCTGTTGGCCCGAACATCGGCCATCGAAAACGTGGAACTACCATTGCTTTACAACAGCAAAGTATCTACCGAGGAACGAAGAGCACGCGCCATAAATGCCCTGGAGATGGTTGGTTTAGGGGAGCGCCTGCACCATACACCGGCGCAGCTTTCCGGTGGTCAGCAGCAAAGGGTGGCCATAGCCAGGTCGCTGGTCAACAACCCGGTGATGATTCTGGCAGATGAAGCCACCGGCAACCTGGATACACGTACCTCATACG
Organism: Cyclobacteriaceae bacterium; assembly: GCA_039970095.1. Classification (GTDB taxonomy): domain Bacteria; phylum Bacteroidota; class Bacteroidia; order Cytophagales; family Cyclobacteriaceae; genus JAMZMI01. Next base: position 2,276 of record JBDVMP010000011.1, on the reverse strand, counting down.
AAATCATGTCTTTGTTTCAGGAGCTCAACCGGCAAGGTATCACCATCACTTTCGTCACCCATGAGCCGGACATTGCCACGTTTAGCAGCAGAACCATCGTGCTAAAGGACGGACACATTACACAAGATTACGGCAACACCGACGTACAATCGGCTGCAGCTGCATTGGCCCAATTACCAAAAGAAGAAGCATTATGAGACTCTTAAACCTGCTTAAAATAGCCTATAAGGCAATCGTCCTTAATAAAATGAGAAGCCTACTCACCATGCTTGGGATCATTATCGGTGTGGCATCTGTCATTGCCATGCTCGCTATTGGTGAGGGGTCGAAGCAAAGTATTCGCGACACCATTTCCAGCATGGGGTCCAACATGATCACCATACGACCGGGTGCCGATGTGCGCGGAGGAGTGAGGCAAGATCCCAGTGCCATGGAGACCCTTACGCTTAGCGACTATGAAGCCATTAAAAACAGTGCAGATTTGCTGACCTATATCACACCACTGGTGGATGGAAGCGGACAGGTGATCAACGGGTCCAACAACTGGCCATCCTCTATCTATGGTGTCAACGCGGACTATCTCAATATCAAAGTAGTCGATTTGCAGAGCGGGAGCATGTTTACGGATGTAGAGGTGAAATCTGCCGCCAAAGTGGCTCTGATTGGACAAACTGTGGCAGACAATGTATTTCCTGATGGAGAAGACCCTGTTGGTAAGATGATTCGGTTCAATAAAATCCCATTTAAAGTCATTGGGCTATTAGAAGAAAAAGGAGAAAACACCTTTGGTCAAGACCAGGATGATGTGATCATTGCACCTTATACTACCGTGCAAAAGCGCATACTGGCCATCGATCACCTAAATCAAATCATCGCATCGGCGGTGAGCGAAGAAGACGCTCCGGAGGCGGTAGATCAGGTGACACAAATCATCCGTACACAACACAAATTAACAGGCAATGAAGACGATGACTTCACCGTGAGATCCATGGAAGAGCTGATTTCGACTTTCAGTTCTACCAGCGAGATGCTGACCATACTGCTGGTGGCCGTGGCGAGTATTTCCCTCTTGATTGGCGGTATTGGCATCATGAACATTATGTATGTTTCGGTCAAGGAGCGAACCAAAGAGATTGGCTTGCGCATGGCCGTGGGTGGAAAAGGGGCAGATATTCTCATGCAGTTTTTGATAGAAGCCATTCTGATAAGCATTACCGGCGGGCTCTTGGGCGTGTGTTTGGGTCTCAGCTCCACTTTTTTTATAGAAAACTTCCTACAGTGGCCCACAAGCGTCACTTTATATTCAATCGTAATATCTTTTGCTGTTTGTGCGGTGACGGGCATCTTTTTTGGATGGTATCCTGCAAAAAAAGCTGCAGCTTTGGATCCTATTACTGCTTTGCGATATGAATAACTACCCAAACCATCATTTACTTTATTCCAAAATCATATCTACCAAATTCTCATGAAACAAATCAGCATAGCCTTATTATCACTATTCGTATTCGGATGTGCCTCACTAGACAAGGCTACCCCTACTACTCACCAAATTAATATTGATGGATCTGGCAGTGACTGGCCCGAACTAGACCTATATGACCAATCAGTGGGCATTCAATATGGCGTAACCTATGATAATACCAACCTTTACGTACTCGCCAAAGCCTACGACCAGGATGCCATCCGGCAAATATTGGCTTCAGGCCTCACTGTGTGGGTAGATGCCAATGGCAAAAAGAAAAAGGAGGTCGGAGTGAAATACCCTATGCTGGAAGGTGAGCGAGAAAGAGGTCGCAGAGAAAGAGAGCCCGGTGGCGTTCGTGGAGAAAGAGCACCCATGGGAGGGGTTAATGAATTGCTCAACACAATCCAATTGAACAATATGATGGTTAAAGGTATCTTCTCAGAAGATATGCAGCTCGTGCAGAAGAACCTTCTCAAGGTTGACCTGGACGTGATGATAGGGTTCGACTCGACACACAACCTCCTGTATGAAATGAAAATGCCTCTTGTTTTGCTAAAGCAAAAAACCAAAGGCGACCTGGAAAAGCTAGCACTGGGTTTTGAAGTTAGCGATGATGCTCGTCCGACGCAGGGAACTAGACCTGACAATGTAGGAGCTGGTGGCGGTGGCCGAGGTAGTGGTGGTCGAGGTGGCGGTGGTGGTGGTCGAAGCGGCGGCAGACCTTCGGGTGGAGGGATGGCTGCTGGAGGCCAAAGAGGTGGAGGGCCAACCTCAGGCTCACAAAGTACGAGTTCAAACCAAACGGAGATAT
>JBDVMP010000010.1:0-27754 GCA_039970095.1 Cyclobacteriaceae bacterium | reverse complement strand
ATCACCGCGACAATCACAGTGGCAAACTGCTCGCCCCATCCGGGGAATTCGTTGGCAACCACTGTGGCCAATCCCAGCCCTACTCCGGCCTGAGTCACATATGGCATCCAGCCCACGTGGTTTTGTTTCATTGGGTCACCTGCCAGCATACCCCCTACATATGCACCAATGATCATCGTTGCGAGACGTATGCCAAAAAGGATAAGCGCAACGCCTATCACTGACTCAATGACATTTACGGCAAGGGTAGCACCCGTGAACGTGAAAAATGCAACGTAAACCGTGGTTCCGGCTTTTTCCAGAATAAATAAAAACTCCGCTCTGTATTTAGAATAATTGGTGACATAGAAGCTGGCTAAAATACACATCAACAGCGGCTCCAAATGGATGCTATGCTCCATGTAGAGCCCCGACGTGTGACGCACATAGTGATAGAAAAGATATCCAGAGTACCCTATGACCAGTATGAAGAATGTCTTGCTGTAGCGGTGAATTTTTAGTGACAATACAAACTTGAGCAGGTTGCCGAACCCGTAAAAACCAATAACAAACGACAATGCCAGCTCAAGGAGAATGAAGAGGATGCTATAAATATTGAATCCCTCTCCAGAAATGAGTGATTGCGCCAGCGCCATGCAGATAGAAAATAGCACGATCACAAGGAAGTCTTTGACCACTGTCACACCCATCACAGTCTGTACAAATGGCCCTTTTGCTCTAAGCTCGTTGATCACGGCTATAGCGGAAGCCGGCGAACGAGCCACGAAAATGGCTGCTGTAATGGTAGAGATAGAGATTTTGGCTTTGACACTCAGGTCGGCCATGTATGGAATGTAGCTGGCACAAAAATATACGGCAACTGCCCCTACCACGAAAGTCACCACAAGCTGGCCGAAAGTATTCCACTTGATGCTTTTAAACCTGCTTCTTAACTCGCGAATGTACAGCTCGGCTCCCGCGGCAAAAGCGATAAAAGCAAGCGCTATTTCGTTGATAAATTGAAGATTGACTTTGGCTGACTCTGGCACCAGACCTATGATATAAGGACCGGCGATGATGCCCGTGAATATCAGCCCGGTGATTAGGGGCAGGCGTATCTTCTGAAAGACGCGCGCGATCTGGTTGGCTGCAATGGCGATGATCAGGAAGCCTGATATTAAAACCAGCAACTCTCTATTTGTACTTAAAATCTCTTGCAAATAGGTTAGCAGTTAAAGTGATAAACTCTAAATTAACCTTAATTGCTTGTTTTTACATCTTTCTAGTTGTAGAGAAATCAAAACATTGATTAGCCAACGCAGGGTAGCTTTTACACAGTCATGCTGAATCGCTGCTTGCTGGCCTTGGACCAGAGCTTGGCATCCAGTGCCATGCACACGTTCCGTATGAATGGCTTACCTTCTTCCAGCACTTTCAGCCCATGCTCACCCACTGTTATTAAGCCATCATGAGCCATCTCCGTGAGCAGGTCCAGATTGTAATCAATGCCCAATTCCAGTAGCTCGGTCAGGTCCCAAGTCGTTTCGAATCGGCACATCAGGTTGAGAATGTGCTTGCGGATAACCAGCTCCTGGGCGTTGAGCTGGTGACCTCTAAGGATCGGAAATTCGTTTTGATCCAGTCTTTGATAATAGGTTTTGAGGGTCTTTTCATTTTGGTTAAATGCCGTCCAGCTATCGCTTATCGAGCTCATCCCCAGACCAATGAGGAGATTGGAGTGCTGCGTGGTATAGCCCATGAAACTTCTATGCAAACCGCCATTTTGGAAGGCTTTGTATAGCTGATCTTCAGGAAGTGCGAAATGATCCATACCTATATCCATATAGCCATTGTTCGACAGCAGCGTTTTTCCAATCTGATACATTTCCGCCTTCGTGTGGGCATCTGGCAAAAATTGTTCGAACGACTTCTGCGCAGGCTTGATCCACGGCACATGCGCATAGCCATAGAAGGCAATGCGACTTGGCTTCAACTCTATTACCTGATCTACTGTGGCTTTGATTGTTGAGATGGTTTGCTTTGGCAGTCCATAGATCAAATCAAAATTGATACTGGTAAAGCCATACTTACGGGAGAGTTCTACAGCCCTTACCACATCATCCAGTGTCTGTTTTCGATTGATTGTCTTTTGCACCTCAGGGTCAAAATCCTGTATGCCCAAACTGATCCTATTGAATCCAATTTTGGAAAGTATGCGCAGGTGTTCTTCAGTTGTGTTGCCGGGATGGCCTTCGAATCCAAACTCAAAATCGGGGCTTACTGTGCAATCTTGCAGCAACCCTGTTAAGAGATTGTCAAGGCTTTTGGCTGAGAAAAAAGTAGGTGTACCTCCTCCGAGATGAATTTCTTTTATGACCGGCATACTGGTGAAAGTTTCCAGGTACATTTTCCATTCTTTGAGCAAATAGTCGATATATTTTTCCTCAACAGAGTGGTTTTTTGTGATGTGGGTAGAACACCCGCAATAAGTGCATAAGCTCTCACAAAAAGGAAGGTGAATATATAAGCTGATCTCTTTCCCGCCTCTCCAAAATGCGGTTTTGAGGGCCGCCTTCCAGGTCTCTTCGGAGTGGGTGTCATTATCCCAGTGAGGAACTGTTGGATAAGACGTATATCTCGGTCCGGGCGTGTTATACTTTTCAATCAGATTTTTCATGTATATTAGATTATATCCATCGGCCACATGGAATTGTGATAGACCGACGGTTCGCCTAGGCGATTCATCCCTCGCTATTGAATTCAGGGATTCCAAGCTTAAGCTCATTTCATAACTTCAAAATAATTGCCTGGCCGAGCTTATAATTATGACAAAAATCAGCTTGACCTATGCGTTTGAGCAGTGAAGTGAGCAGAGCTGTATTGGCAGTTTTGCGTTTATGGGAAATAGTATGGCTATGGTAGAAGAAGCGCTGGTCTCACCCAAGACCCAAACGTGTTTTCATTGCGGAGACGCTTGTGTGGAGGACGAAATCATCTTTGATGAAAAGTCGTTTTGCTGCCATGGTTGTAAGGCGGTGTACGAGCTAATCAGCCAGAGCGAGCTAAACCAGTATTACAACAATCAGGATCTCAAGACAAGAAAAATGAATGACCTGAGCGGAAGCGAGCGCAAGTTTGCTTTTCTGGATCAGCAGGAGGTCATCGACGAGCTTTTACGGTATCGTGACGAAACGCGATCAGTAGTAAAACTCTATCTGGCAGGCATTCATTGTAGTTCGTGTATTTACCTTTTAGAGCATCTGCCCAAACTAGATCAAAGGGTTTTTGCTGCTGAAGTCAATTTTATCCGAAAGGAAATCACGGTTACATTCAGCCATGATATTTCCCTTAGCCAACTGGCCGTCTTGCTCACTTCTTTGGGATATGAGCCAACAATAAATCTTGACAGCCTCTCTGACAGCCAAAAGAAAACCAAACGGAGCAGCATCGGAACGATGATAGCCGTGGCGGGTTTTTGCTTTGGCAACAGCATGCTTATCAGTTTGCCCGAATATCTGGATGTCGGATTTCAGTACGAAACGACTTTCAAATCCCTTTTTGGCTGGATCAATCTGGGACTATCACTACCGGTGGTGCTATATGCCGCTCAGGATTATTACAAAAGTGCATGGGCGGGACTGAAGCACAAATACCTCAATATCGATGTGCCGATTACGCTCGGAATCCTCACCCTGTTTTTACGCAGTTTATATGAAATTCTTACCGGGGCAGGGCCTGGCTATGTGGACTCACTCAATGGGCTGGTTTTTTTCCTTTTGATAGGGAAATGGTACCAGAGCAAATCCTATCAGGCACTTTCCTTTGAGCGCGACTATCGGTCCTACTTTCCCATTTCTGCTACTCGGCTGGTCGGCGGTCAGGAAGAAAATGTGATGATCAAAGATCTGATGGTGGGTGACGTAATCATCCTTCACAATCACGAACTGATTCCGGCAGATGGACTGATTATGACCGGAGAGGCTAAAATCGATTACAGCTTTGTTACGGGTGAAGCCGATCCTGTGAAGCGGCTAGCCGGAGAAAAAGTGTTCGCCGGCGGCAGACAGATTGGGGGCCAACTCACCGTCAAACTAGAGAAGAACGTAAATAACAGCGAGCTCACCCAGCTGTGGAATCAGGAAAAATCCAAAGAAGAAAAGCACCAATACGATACGTTGATTGACAGAGTGAGCCGATACTTCACCGTGGTGATTTTATTGCTCGCTCTGGGCACAGGCATCTATTGGAACCTCACCGATCCGACCAAAATATGGGATTCCGTGGCGGCAGTTTTGATAGTCGCTTGTCCTTGTGCCTTGGCGCTGGCACTGCCCTTTGGTCTGGGTCATGGCATGCGCGTGCTAGGCGAGAAGGGGCTTTATCTCAAAAATGCCAACGTGATAGAGCGACTGGCCAGGGTCAAAGAAATTGTTTTTGATAAAACCGGAACGCTCACCAAAAACGACCCGCTGGGGATTGCATTTGTCGGAAAGGAACTAACCGAGGAAGAAACTATTATCATAAAATCTGCCTGCGCCAATTCGGCACATCCGTTGAGTAAACTGATCGTAAATCACCTTGGCGACAAACTGGAAAAACTGCCTATCAATGAGTTTGCCGAAGAAATCGGAAAAGGGTTTGTTTCGGAGGTCAAAGGAATGGAAATCAAGGTCGGCTCTGCCGAGTGGGTTGGCCAAAGCGAAGAAAAAGAAACACAGGAATCGCGGGTTTATGTAACGCTAGGAGAAAATTACTTGGGCTACTTTAGCATTCGTGCCAGCTACAGGGAAGGCATTTTTGATAAACTGAAAGAGCTCAAAACTCAATTTGCACTTCACCTTTTGTCTGGAGACAATGAAACAGAAGCCAACAACCTGTCTCCATATTTTGCCCGCATGCTTTTCAATCAAAAGCCTAAGGACAAGCTCTCATACCTGGAACGTCAAAGTGAAAGCACCCTGATGATAGGCGATGGTCTCAATGATGCCGGGGCGCTGAAATCTGCCGAGGTTGGCATTTCTGTTTGTGAGGACATCCATCAGTTTAGTCCGGCTTGTGATGCCTTGCTACAGTCGGACTCCATCCCACTTTTACCCAAGATCCTGCGTTTCTCTAAATCCGTAATGTGGGCTGTGATCGCGGCGCTGATTCTTTCTTTTGCCTATAATATCGTAGGCCTGAGTTTCGCCGTGACCGGCAATCTTACTCCTGTGATTTCTGCCATCCTCATGCCTGTAAGCTCGATTACCGTGGTTGGGGTTATCACATTGGTGGTGAATTGGGTTGGGAGGCGGCTTTAGTTTCCAAGACTGCTCAAAGGCACAACCTGCTCATTTTGTGTTCTTGCTGAAAAGCTTTAATTTCAGATTACTTTCTTATACAAATTGAAATCAGCATCACTATAAGTAGGCATGATAAAAATCAGTCACTCGCTTGAAAACCCTCATGCCTATCCGCTGAGTATCCACCTAATCTTGTCCCCACTATGAGTGTCATCATCATTTTGATAGGATTTAGCCTGGTCGTCGCATCAGGTTTTTTAATTGCCTTCATTTGGGCATCTAAGTCTGGTCAGTATGATGACGATTACACTCCGTCCGTGAGGATTCTATTTGATGACGAACCAAACCAAACAGTAAATGTCAACGACCGTAACAGCGCCACCAGCCGAAAATAAGGCAAACAGTGGCCTAGAAACCTTCTACTATGACAACTCCATTGTGCGCATGTTTCTCATTGCCACAACCATCTTTGGAGTTGTAGGTATGTCTGTCGGCCTATTAGCGGCCACTCAGTTTTTCTGGCCAGACGCCAACTTTGATCTGCAGTACACCACCTTCGGGCGGATAAGACCCCTCCACACCAATGCTGTGATTTTCGCATTTGTGGGCAATGGTATTTTCGCTGGGGTTTATTATTCGCTTCAGCGACTCTGCAAGGCCAGAATGTTCAGTGATTTGCTGAGCAAAATACACTTTTGGGGATGGCAACTGATCATTCTAGCGGCAGCTATCACACTTCCACTTGGAATGACCTCCGGTAAAGAGTATGCCGAGCTTGAGTGGCCAATTGATATTGCCATCACGCTGATCTGGGTAGTATTTGGTGTAAACATGTTTGGTACTATTCTCAAAAGAAGAGAACGTCACCTATATGTAGCTATTTGGTTCTTCATCGCCACATTCGTTACCGTAGCGATGCTCCATATTGTGAACTCTTTTGAGTTACCTATTAGCCTTTTCAAAAGTTATTCATGGTACGCCGGAGTGCAAGATGCCCTTGTGCAGTGGTGGTACGGTCACAATGCGGTAGCATTCTTCCTTACCACGCCGTACCTCGGTTTGATGTATTACTTCATACCGAAAGCAGCAAACAGACCTGTTTACTCTTACAAACTTTCGATCATCCACTTTTGGGCATTGATATTCATCTATATCTGGGCTGGCCCTCACCACTTGCTTTACAACTCGCTACCCAACTGGGCACAGTCGCTCGGTACGGTATTCTCGGTGATGCTGATTTTGCCATCATGGGGGGGAATGCTGAACGGCCTCCTCACACTGAGAGGAGCATGGGATCGAGTAAGAGAAGACCCTATTTTGAAGTTCATGGTGGTGGCCGTGACGTGTTACGGTATGGCCACTTTCGAGGGTCCTATGCTTTCGCTGAAAAACTTCAATGCCATCACTCACTTTACTGACTGGATCGTGGCTCACGTACACGTAGGCGGCCTGGGTTGGAACGGATTCCTGACTTTCGCCATGCTTTACTATCTGATCCCAAGAATGTACGGTACTCAAATCTTCTCTAAGAAACTGGCGAACGTACACTTCTGGATTGGCACCCTGGGTATCATATTCTACGCATTGCCGATGTACTGGGCAGGATTTGTTCAAAGTTTGATGTGGAAACAATTCACGCCGGAAGGCACATTGGTTTACAGCAACTTCCTTGAAACGGTAACACAGATTTTGCCGATGTACATGTTGAGAGCTTTCGGTGGCCTCCTTTATCTCAGTGGTGTCTTGGTCATGATTTACAACCTGGTCATGACAGCTAAGGCGGGTACGTTTATTCCAGAAACCAAAGCCGAAGCTGCTCCTTTGACCAAAGGTTATGTGCCTCCAAAATCAGAGCATTGGCACAGAAGAATGTTCGAATGGAGACCTATCAACCTGTTAGTTTGGAGTTTGGTAGCCGTGGCAATTGGTGGTGTTGTAGAGATCGTTCCAACATTCCTGGTCAAGTCAAACGTGCCGACCATCTCAAGCGTGAAACCATATACTCCGCTTGAACTCAACGGAAGAGATATTTACGTAAGAGAGGGTTGTTACACCTGTCACTCTCAAATGGTCAGGCCTTTCAGGTCTGAGACAGAACGATACGGTGAATATGCGAAGGCTGGAGAGTTTGTGTACGATCATCCATTCCAGTGGGGGTCAAAACGTACTGGTCCTGACTTGTTGAGAGTTGGAGGGAAATACCCACACAGCTGGCATTATTACCATATGCTGGACCCTACGAGCATGTCGCCGGGATCGGTTATGCCAAGGTACCCATGGCTGTTTGAGCAAGACTGGAACAAAGAGCTGATCCCAGACAAAATTGAAGCCATGCAGACACTGGGCGTACCATATGCTGAGGGCTATGCAGATCAGGCGCTGGCAGATGCACAAGATCAGGCTCAGGCCATCAGCGCAGAACTTGCCACACAGGGAGTCAAGGTGGTTCCAGACAGAGAGATTGTAGCTCTGATCGCCTATCTACAAAGATTAGGAACAGATATCAAGAAAGTAGAAACCGAATAAGCCATGCTAAAATTTGTAAAACATCATATGGAAACAATAGCGGGAATAGAAATTTTCCCGCTCATTTCCCTGATCATATTCTTCGTGTTTTTTGTGGGCTTGTTCATCTATGTGGCAAAACTGAAAAAACCTTTGATCAACGAAATCTCACAAATTCCATTGGACTCAAAAGAAGACAATCATGAACTTACCTAAATCTATATTTAGTTTTTTCCTTTTGGCTCTGATGCCTGTATTGGCCTCAGCTCAGGAGAAATCAACGTCTGAAATCTATTCGCAATATCAGGTGGAGATCGTACTAGGCATGGCAGGAGTTGTTCTCCTGGTAGCATTGATAGCACTTTTCGCCGCACTTTATGCTTTGATGGCCATTGTGAATTTGAAAAAACAAGCCGCCGGCGAAGTAGTAGAAGCAAAAGAAAGTTTCTGGGTATCGCTATGGACACGCATGAACGATGCTGTGCCGATAGAGGAGGAAGAAACAGTGATGACTGATCACACTTACGATGGCATCAAAGAGCTTGACAACAGGCTCCCTCCGTGGTGGCTTTACAGTTTCTATGCCACCATCATTTTCGGAGTGATTTACATACTTAACTATCACGTTTTTAAAACTGCACCTCTCCAGGACGAGGAATACATTGCGGAGATGAAACAGGCCGAAGCAGAGGTTGAAACCTATTTGGCATCTCTGGACAATCTCATTGATGAAAACTCTGTCACATTCGTGGAAGATGATGCTGAGCTTTCGAGTGGTAAAGAAATCTTCATCTCTAAATGTGCAGCATGCCATGGACAATTAGGAGAAGGCGGAGTGGGGCCAAACCTGACTGACCAGTACTGGATTCATGGTGGTGATGTCAAATCAATCTTTAAAACGATAAAATACGGAGTGCCGTCTAAAGGGATGATCTCATGGCAAAGTCAGCTCAGCCCTAAAGAAATGCAGCAAGTATCGAGCTTCATTTACACCATGGAAGGCACCAACCCTCCAAATGGAAAAGAGCCACAGGGAGAGATATTTGAAAGAGAAGAAACTCCTTCTGAAACCGAAGAACCTGAAACTGTCGAAGCAGGAGTTTGATGGAACCGGATCTGTCCAAAATATATGAAGAGCAAGATGAGCACCAGGCTTATCGCGACCGTATCGCCACGGTAGATGAAGAGGGAAAACGGGTTTGGGTGTATCCCAAAAAACCAAAAGGCAAACTCACCAACTATCGCAAGTGGGTAAGTATTGCTTTGCTTATTATCCTTTTCGGAATCCCTTTCGTGAAAATCGGCGGAGAGCCCTTTTTGCTTTTCAATGTCATAGAAAGAAAGTTTGTCATTTTTGGACAGGTATTTTGGCCGCAGGATTTCTTCCTGGCAGTCATTGCCATGATTACCCTTGTCGTCTTCATCATTCTGTTTACCGTAGTTTTTGGGCGGATATTTTGTGGTTGGCTTTGTCCGCAGACCATCTTCATGGAGTGGGTTTTTCGCCAGGTAGAGTACTGGATAGAGGGCGACTACATGAAGCAAAAGAAGCTGGATAAGCAGCCCTGGGATTCGGAAAAGATTTTAAAAAAAGGAAGTAAACATTTCATCTTCCTGATCATCAGCGTGCTTATCATGCATACGTTCCTGGCTTACATTATAGGTGTGGACGATGTGTGGGCTCTCGTAGAAAGTGGGCCAGCAGAGAAGCCAATGGGCTTTTTGGCCATGGTGGTTTTCACGGGCCTGTTTTACGGTGTGTTTAGTCAGTTGCGCGAGCAAGTCTGTACCACCATTTGCCCGTATGGCCGTTTGCAAGGTGTATTGCTAGACAGACAGAGTATAGTAGTGGCATATGACCATGAGCGCGGCGAGGAACGGTCTAAGTTTAGAAAAGGAGAAGACAGGGAAGCCCAGGGAAAGGGCGATTGCATTGATTGTGGACAGTGCGTGCAGGTTTGCCCCACAGGCATAGATATCCGAAACGGCACTCAGCTCGAGTGCGTAAACTGCACAGCTTGCATCGATGCTTGTGACACAATAATGGATCACATAAACAAGCCTCGCGGACTGGTGCGCTATGCCTCAGAAGAGAACATCGCAGAGAAAAAGCCATTTGTCTTTAGTGGCAGAATGAAAGCTTATACGACAGTGTTATCACTGCTAGTTGGAGTCCTGATTGTTTTACTTTTAGTGAGATCAGATTTTGAAACAACCATCTTGCGGACTCCCGGTATGATGTATCAGGACCGACCAGATGGAACAGTCACCAACCTGTATCAGGTCAAAATGGTGAACAAGACAAATGAACCACATCCGGTCGAGTTCAAACTCATAGAACCAAAGGGAAAAGTCGAAATGGTCGGGGATAACATAAATCTGGAAATACAGGGAATCGGCGCTGGAGCTTTTTTCATCGTTGTGAATCCCGAAGATTTGGATGGTATAAGTACAAAGGTTAAGGTTGGTGTTTATTCAGAAGGCGAACTGATCGAAACGGTGAAAACCCGTTTTCTAGGCCCTGCAAACTAAAATAGAATTATTATGACTTGGCCGAGAGGAATCATACTATCATTTGTGCTGTTTTGCAGCTTCGTAATCTGGATCGTCATACAGGCTTTTCAGGAAAACATAGATCTGGTGTCTGACACCTACTATCAAGACGAGCTGGTCTATCAGGATCGCATTGACCAACGAACCAATTTACACGAAAGTGGACTAAGTGTGTCCGTGGAGCAAACCGACGATAAAGTGGTGATTACGTTTCCAGAATCCTTCAGCGACGCTGAAGGCAAAATCAACTTTTACAATCCCAAAAATGCCCTTTTTGACAAGTCTTTTGAAATCAACCCGGACGAAGGTGGCATTCAACAAATAGACAAATCACAGCTCGTTAAAGGCCGATACAAAGTCAAAGTGAGCTGGCAAAGCGCTGGCAAAGGGTATTTCGAAGAAAACGAGATATTCATTAAATGATTGGCGCTTTCCTGATCGGAGTGTTTGGGAGTGTGCACTGTGTTGGCATGTGCGGCCCGCTTATGGTTTCGCTCTCAGGAAAGTCAGCTTCATCATTCTTCATTTACCATTTCGGTCGCATTCTGGTTTATGCCTTGATAGGAGTCTTTTTCGGACTCATAAGTTCTTCAGTTCGTTTTTTCGAAGTACAACAATACTTCTCCATTTTCCTGGGAGCCATCATCATTGTGCTGTTTGGTTTGCCAAAAATTAGAAACCGGTTTGAAGGGTGGTATTATAACTCTCCGATTTATCAAAATGCCAAGAACAAACTCACAGGTTATTACGGCACCCGTTTTCGGTGGCTAAGTGCCGGCGTGCTCAATGGATTTTTACCCTGTGGGCTGATCTATCTGGCAGCAGCCGGAGCTCTGCTCACTCATGATATTGGCTCAGCCATCTCCTACATGATCATATTTGGATTAGGCACACTACCAGCACTTATGGCACTTGGCCTGATCAGAAATTATGCGCCTTCACTGATGCGCCGGCTTACAAACCTCACCACCCCAATCGCACTGCTTTCAGGCTTTGTTCTGATCATTCGTGGTGTATTGGTGCAGTCTCCTGACCTCAACAGCCTGCTACAAGCCCAAATCGCCAATGTGGTAAGTGCATGTGGGTTCTGATTGATCTTTTTTGAAGAAAATAGAAAAAATTCAAAATTCTTTGTTGACGGATTGGGATATTTGACAATAAAAGGGTGATCGTACCGACCAATTGAACAAAGCGATCAACCTAACCGAACCAGATGAAGTACTTTTTTAGCATTGTTTTCTATCTTCTGGCCTGCCATTCCTGGGCACAGAAGCTATCAATCGATAAGCTCGAAGTGAGCAACGAGGGAGTTGTAAGCTTTACCTGCTCGGTTACCCAGCACCACTCACCCAGAGAGGAGTACAACCTATTCATTTATACGTCCGTGGATGATTTTAATGAACCTCTTAATGTGGAGGTTGGCACGCTCCGTCCCAGCCAACTCACAACCATATCTTTTGATGGAAATGAAGTCATCGGTGATTTTGACGGAAACATTGAGTTCGACTTCAGGCTTAAAGCTGTGACCTTCCCCGTGGAAGTTACGATGGAGAAAAGGAAATTTAAAAAGGGGAAGAAGATAAACGTACGATGGACGGACTTTCATGAATCCGGTTGGTACGATTTGGAGCTGTATCAGAACGGCGTATCGGTACACCGCCTGATCGGAAATCACAGAGGAACGTATTACTCAGGAAAATTACCAAAAAACATCAAGAGTGGAGGGTACGAACTGCGAGTCACACCTTCCAACGAAAAGGCCCTTCACTCTGAGCAAATGAGTGTCAAGATCGCATCAAAAGGGAAAGGCCTTGCAATTGGAGCTGGCAGTATTTTGGCGGGTTCTGGAGTATTTTATTTGATAAGTAATAGTAACAAAGAAGGCAACTTGCCTACTCCTCCCGGAGTGCCGGCCGATTGATTTGAACGATGAGCAGAGATTTGAAAAAACTGATACTACTAAAGCTTTTTAAGTCCTACATGGAAAGAAGCCGCAATCTCATTTGGATGATTGCGACCATTTGTTTTTTGTTTTCCTTTTCTGTTTATGGGAATAACATTCCAAAAACCAATGGCATTGATGTGTCTGGAAACCTTATTGATAACGACACCTGGACTTTGGCCAATAGCCCTTACAATATTGTTGGTGATGTGGGCGTGCCTGCTGGACTGACGCTAACAATTGAAGCAGGAGTAGAAATCAACTATACAGGAGACTTTAGAATTCTCGTGTTTGGAGCCATTCAGGTCAACGGCACTGAAACAGATTCTGTGAGATTCAATGGCAATAGTGTAGAAGGCTCCAAGTACATGCTGGAAATCAGAAGAACGAATCTGGATGATTCGCATATTGATTATGCGGTTATGAAAGGGCCACAGGGTAGTGTTTCATTGGGTTCTTTTTCTGATACTTCAGGCAATTCGGGCACCATGATTATAAATAATTGTTCCATAAGCCATGGGAATATCCTGATTAAGTTTGATACTGACGAGAGTAGTGGAACAAGCTCTTCAATTGTTTTTGATGGCATATTGCTAACTGGTCTTACTGTTAAAGCATATTCCAATGATTGGGCTGAGAGTGAAATTCTTGTCTGGAGAAATGGAATAATATCAAATTGCGAATTTCAGAATGTCGCAGCGTTGTTTGAGTGGGTGGAGGTAGATAATGTTACAATGTTAAATTTCGAAACTCTTATTACACTTGAAAACAGTAAAATATCCGATAGTCGTCTTGGTATTAGAACAGATGAAAATCTGACAAGTCTATTTGCTTTGCATGTTAGAAATTCAGTTTTATTGAATTCATCCGTTGCAGCTGAAGAGCTGAAATATGATAGTGTAGCGCATTTTGGGTCCTATTCTGGAGAGGAAGTACTTATCTACAAATATTGCTGCGCTTATTTTGGAGGTTCTGATCAAATTAGTTTGGTAAACTCTCAAATTGGTCATGGAGATGTGGGGATTTTGATGAGTAATCAAGGTAATGAAGGTGATCAAATTCAAAACTGTACCTTTTATGGCCTAGATCGTGCAATCACCGTTTCATTCTACTCCAATCCTACTCTAGTCGTTCGGGAGTCCAATTTTTTGAACTCAGAAACTTCCCATTTTGAGAACTATTCATCTACAAGTTTCAATGCCCAATCTAATTTCTGGGATAGCGACAGCCCCACGGTAATAGCTAGCAAAATCTACGATCAAAATGATGATCTCGAGCTTGGTCTTGTAGACTACTCCAACTTCCTGACTACTCCTAATATTGATGCCCCAATTTCTCCACCTCGCGATGTAGTTAAATCGGCTGATGGTGCTGGGGGCTTGGATATCAGCTGGTCAGCTAACCCTGAATCAGATTTAGCGGCATACCAGGTTCATTATGGAGCGTTTGATGGCTTTTCATTTGAAAATGCTGTCAATGTTGGCAATGTCACTTCTTATAATTTATCGGGTGTAAGCCTCTCTGATTCCATAGCCGTCACAGTTCTTGATTCTCAAGCCGATGGGGTAGATGATCTGGTTGAAGGACATGAGAGTTGGTTTGGGTTTGCCATCATTGGTGAAGGAACAGCTAATACTCAGACCGACTTCACCTCCTTCTCCCTTCCCCAGCAAACCGCTCCAGCCACCGTCAACACCACGGATCATACTATTGGCGTAAGTGTCAGCTCAGGAACTGATCTTACAAGCTTGATTCCAACTTTCAGTTTATCACTCGGAGCAACGGCTAAAGTTGCTGGTGTCATTCAAGAAAGTGGAGTCACCGCAAATGACTTCTCAAGTTCAGTCACTTACACGGTTACCGCAGAAGATGGTACAACTACTCGGGATTGGGTGGTGACCGTGGTAGAAGAGGCAAGCACAGAGGGCTTAGTCGCTTATTACCCGTTCGATGGCAATGCAAATGACGAAAGCGGGAATGGTAATCATGCAACAGCAGAGGGAGTCACCCTAGTTGCGGATAGGTTTGGTAATCCCAACTCAGCATATTATTTCAGTGGAGCATATTGGAACGAACGAATTTCTGGTCCAGACGAAGGTTTCCCAGGTGGGAATTTGGAACGAACCATTTCAATGTGGGTGAAGCTTACCGGTGAGGGAACAGTTTTAGGAAAAGATGCCGTCAGATATGGAAGTTATCCCTCTGCAGTTGTATTGCTCGGACTTGGCCCAAACGGAGCATCTGTGAATGTTAATAACACAACATATGATAGTCCAAGTACCGGAAATTTCCTCGATTCCCAGTGGCACATGATTTCCTTCACTTATGACGGCACCAAATTCAGGCTGTATGAGGACGGAATAAAGGTCCGTGAAGAGGCGATGGCTCTTAACACCGTAAGCAATGGAGAGTTCAGTGTGGCAAATGGAGATTCGGGCATTACATATGCGAGTGTTGATGACATGCGGGTTTATGACTTTCCACTGTCCGACTCAGAAATTCTTGAATTGTTCGACATATCAACCTCTGCATCCCAAGAGAGCGACTTCACCTCCTTCTCTCTCGCGCAGCAAACATCTCCCGCAACCATAAATGCGACTGATCACACTATAAATGTAACTGTCGAGTCCGTTGCAGACGTCACAAGCCTTGTGGCAACTTTTAGCTTATCTATTGGGGCAACCGCCAAGGTTGGCAGTGTCATTCAAGAAAGTGGAGTCACCGCAAATGACTTCTCAAGTTCAGTCACTTACACGGTTACCGCTGAGGATGGCACTACTACTCAGGATTGGGTGGTGACCGTAGTAGAAGAGGCAAGCACAGAGGGCTTAGTCGCTTATTACCCGTTCGATGGCAATGCAAATGACGAAAGCGGGAATGGACATCATGGGACGGTAAATGGGGCTATGCTGACGACAGACAGGTTTGAAAATGCAAATAGTGCGTACAATTTTGGTGGCGATGATTTTATACAAATTGACCCAGTCGTAGCGGACTTGAAATCTGAATCCGTAGGCTCAGTTAATTTTTGGTTTAGGATGACTGATGTCACGCCCACAAGCGACATGTGGCTTCTTAATTTTGGTGACCCATCTAGTTTAACATATCTAGGTGTTCGTGTTCGCCCAGATGGCAAGATTTGGTTATCTGCTAGATATGAGGCCAATATATATTATCAGGTTGAGACCAGCAACGTAGAAATAACAGATGCAGAATGGGCTATGATGACTCTCGTTCAGGACGGTTCCACGCCCAGCATATATATCAATGGTATTTTTGTAAGTCAAGAGACTACAACGGGCAGTGATCACTCTATATGGCTGGATGCCCTTTCATCTGTCAACAACTGCAGAGTCGGTTGTCGTCTAAATAACGGCTTGGGAAACACTGATTTTTACGAGGGGGTAATCGACGATCTATCGCTTTACAACAGAGCACTTTCAGAATCAGAAATATTGGCCTTGTTTGATTCAAATGGAGAAATCAATGTTTCTCCCAGTATTTCTCCTCAAGCCTTTTCAATCCCAGAAAACAGCATAAACGGAATTGAAGTTGGAACAGTTTTCGCCACAGACCCTAATGGAGATGACTTGACATTTACTATTGATTCGGGTAATACCGATAATGCATTTAACATTAACCAGTTGAATGGTAAAATTACCGTGTTCAATCAGTCGGCGTTGGATTACGAAACTCGTCAAAGCTTTCAGCTTTCGGTTTCTATTTCGGATGGTGAGTTTTCTTCTTCCGCCATTATCACCATTAACCTTACAGATGTTGATGAAACGGTTAATCAGGCACCTCAGATAGTGGAAGAGACTTTTGTAATAGAAGAGGATATTGCCAATGGAACTATTGCAACTATTCAAGCTTCGGATCCGGATGGACAATCAGTGTCTTTTTCAATTACCTCAAGCAACCCTAGCGGTCCTTTTTCAGTAGGAACTGCCAATGGAAACGTAATCCTTACAAACAGCTCTCAACTTGATTTCGAAAATACAGACAAATACAATTTGACAGTACAGGTGAGCGATGGTGAACTAAATACATCTGGGACAATCATTGTTGATTTGAACAACCCAACGTTGTTTCAAACAGTAACTATTCCTGATGCAGTCAGCGATATGAGCGAAGTAGAGATCGAAGTAACCGTCACAGATTTGGACGGAATTCCAAGTGCCTGGCTTTATAAAAAGAAAATCAGTCAGCAAGATTATTCCAACGCTAGAACTGTTTCTATTGTTAACTCTACATCCACAACTAAAAGTCTTAATTCTTCTCTTCTCGAAAGTGATTTCGATAACCAAGGCTCAGAGTATTATTTTAGGGTAATAGACAACTTAGGTAACTTCAATTCATCGCCAACTTATTACACTTATCAGTTATCCTCGAGCAATGAAATGGAAGTGACACTATCCGGATTACCCGGATCAGGTATCAAAAACTATTCAATAATCTCATTTCCGTTTGCTGACCCATCCGTTGATGACTTACTGGAGGAATTGGGTCCGTACAATAAGAAATACTGGAGGCTATTCAGATTTAATGCTAACAATCAGTCCTACTCAGAATACGGTGGTTTCGATGAGGTTGAGCCGGGATTAGGATATTGGTTTATTCAAAAAAGTGGCATTGCGATTAATGTGGGTGGAAGGTCTGTAACGCTAACAGATGGCTCATTCAAAATAGATTTTAGCGAAGGCTTCAATATTATTGGGAACCCATTTCAGGGAACACTTGATTGGGCGGCAACTGTCCAGCACAATATTGATAAAGGGATTATTAGTGCCGATGATATTCTACCTGCTTACAGAACTCAGCTGTATAAATGGAATACTGCTTATGTCAGTAGCGGCTCTTTAAACCCTTTCGAAGGAGGCTTTGTAAGTGCAACAACTGATATCTCTGGGTTTGAATTTCCTGTTTCGGCGCTGATGGATGCAGGTGGGAGATACGCCTCTGAGTTACCAACCCCACAATCTGTGAATATTGACAATTCGGATTGGACAATTAATTTGTTTGTTAAGTCTCCATCTTATGATTACTACTTAGGCGGTTTTGGGTTGAATTCAAACGCCCAGGATGAGCTAGATGACTATGATCGGTTTGGGCTGCCGCAATTCTCGCAGTATTTGGATATTGTTTTCGAAAATGGAGAAGTAAGAAGCGTTAAGGAGAGAGAAACGTTCAAAACCTGGATATTTTCTATCCCTAATAATCTTGACGAACAGCGCCTTAAGTTTTCATGGGATATTCCGATTTCCAAGGATTACACCATAGTTTTAGTGGATGGTGTCTCTAGAAAAATTCATGATCTGTCTGAAATCGGAGAAATTGATTTGGTAAATGACCCAGATGTCAAGCACTATTTGTTCTTTGGAACAAAAGCCGAGATCTACGAGAAGCTCGACATCCCTTTTGATGTTTTAGTTGATGTTCACCCTAACCCCATCAAAGAGTCCATTTCATTGAAGACATTTTCCAACTCTGACAAGAACGTGAGAATAGAATTGGTTTCTATGGATGGGCGTGTTGTTTTTAAAGAAAATTTAATCGCTGACAAAGGAATGAACAATTTCCAATTGGAATTAGGGGCTAACTCCTTAAACAACGGAATTTATTTGCTTAAATTAAACGACCAATTTGTGACCAAACTGATTAAGCAATGATTTCATCATTGAGAAAACTCTTTATACTGGTGTTGTTTGTGGTTGTTTCAACACAGCTGAAAGCACAAAACACCTCTTTCCGATCTAGACCTATCAAGGCAAAATTCATGTCGAATACGCCAGCCGAGATTTCGTTCATTTCTCCCACTGGTTTTGGTGATGATACGCGAGGCTTCAAACAACTGGTTTCAAAGGATTTGCTGCTAGTTGGCAATATAAAAGATGACGATGGGTTACGATTGGTTTTGATCAATAACCAGAAAGTGGAAGTTGCTTCTGATGGACTTTTCAATATTACGCTTGGTCTCAAACCAGGAGAAAACGAAATCATATTCTACATTTTGGATTTGGAGGACGTTGAGACGAAACGCACCTTTATTGTCGAAACCCCAGCAGAAAACAATGATCTAATTACTCATGATGGAGACTATTTCGCTCTTTTGATCGGAGTGAATGATTACGAAGATCCTGAAATCTCTGATTTATACCGACCTATTGATGATGCTAAGTCTTTGGGCAAGGTTTTGAAGAACAAATACACGTTTGCCGAGCAAAATATTTCGTACCTGGAAAATCCGACCAGAAGTGATATCATAAACGCACTTGATAAGTTGGCTGTTGAACTGGGCCCAGAGGACAATTTGCTGATTTTTTATGCTGGTCACGGATATTGGGATGAGGCTAAGAAAACGGGCTATTGGATCCCAGCGAATGGGAAAAACAACAGTACAGCGGATTGGTTTCGAAATACCACATTAACGGATCAACTGAGAACAATCAATACAAAGCACACGCTTTTAATTGCTGATGCTTGTTTCTCTGGATCTATATTCAAATCGCGAAGTGTTTCAATCGCCGAGAGCGAAGTAGCAATCAAAAAATTGTATGATCTACCTAGTAGAAAAGCCATGACAAGCGGGACACTGACTATGGTGCCTGATGACAGTGAGTTCATGAAATTCCTTGTCAAACGCTTGAATGAAAACACCGATACCTACTTGCCTTCGTCTGATTTGTTTGGAAGCTTTCGCAAAGCTGTGATCAATAACAGCGATGTGGTACCACAGTATGGAACCATCCAAAAAGCTGGTGATGAGGGTGGGGATTTCATTTTCATAAGAAAAGAGGAGTAGTCTTCATTCTGACAAGAATCACATCCTCTCCTGTCAAAAGTCATCTTTAGGTGTAGAAAATAAGAATACCTTCATACCATAATAAAGACACTAAAGAAGGAAGAACAAACATGGTGATGCCTGGCAGCCATGCTAAAAAGTTCACTTCCCAAAACCCTACCGAGCGTGGGGTTTTTTCTTTTTGGGAGTATTAGAAAAGCACATTCCTTATCAAACCAAATTCATGGCCGAATACTTCTCTTCATAGCATCTGCATGAAACTCTGAAATCATTTTTGCCAATTCTCCGGTCTGTATATCCTGAGCTGTACCACAGTCGAGTAGGTTGAATGTAACCGTCGGTTTAAAACTCTCCAGATACTCAACCGAAACTGCATTGTATATCACCTGGCAATTTCCTTTAATCGACTCAATCAGCCTCAAAGTACCCTTTTGGATTTCGATCTTGTCGGTATGCATGGATTGTAGTCTCCCCTGGGGAAAAACCAAAACCATGTTGGCGGCATCCTCCAGCAGGTTAGCAGCATAGTGGATGGACTTCTGAATTTCGCGTGATTGCTTTTTGATAGAAAAAGCACCCTTATATTTAAAGTACCAGTGTCTTTTGAGCTGGTCCTCCTGCACCATGACATGGTAACTTTTGTTCAGGTATTGGTAAGCCAGGTAGCTCCCAAAAAAACCATCCCACCAGGAGAAGTGGTTTTGCAAAAGTAAAACTGAATGGTCCGGCAGCAGATCAATTTTATTTATGTCAATTTTGTTGAATTTTCTGGGAAAAATCAGCCCTGACTCCACTCTATAGAACGCCCGCTTGATCCACGCGTGTTTAGTTGCTTCAATCATGCCAGCGCCGTTTCTGTGCACAAAACATCATCCATCTCGCTTGTTATCATCCAATGTCCGGCTGGCGCTACTATTACTTGGCATTCTGATACTTTTTTCAGGGTTTCTTGTGACTTGCGTGTGTATGGAAGCAGCACATCGTGCTCGCCATATATCAGCCTGATTCGCACATTTTGGATCTTCAGTTGCTGTATCAAATTCTCTTCCAACTTGATTTCACCCATCATTTTGAGTGTGTTGCAGAGGTTGATCCGTTTAGATTTGGTATCCATCTCCCTGCCAATAATTTCGTGGAGATCAGCATCAATTATACCGGCCAAAGCGGCCTGCTTTATGATAATTTCTGGAAATTTTGTTTTCGCTATGGCGCGAAAAAGTGAGTTGCCAAAAGAACCGGTCACGAACCTGAGTCCCCAATGATCTTCAATACCGTACGGCGCAAAAAGAGTAATTTCATCAACCTGACTTTGAAAAGCCCGAAAGACACGCAGCGCGATTTTAGACCCAATGGAATATCCGGCCAGAGCAATTTTTTCAACACCCGCCTGACTCATTATGGCCTCAATAGTTTTAATCACAGAGTCGATCCAACCCTCATGATCATGACTCCCCTTGCGATGGTAGGGAAGCTCAAAAGCCAAAATTTTATGCGATTGACATAGGCTTTTTTCCAATACCCGAAACTGACCTGCATCCATACCATATCCATGGAAAGCAAACAGGAGTTTGATGCCACGACCATAGGTTTGATATGAAATCTCTGTGTTCAGCGTCAGTTAAAACTTTAGGTGCTTTACAGTCGTGGAGTGATTGATCAGCTTCTTCAAGGAATCGATACCAATTTGCAAGTGATTGTTTACATAGTCAGATGTCACTTTTTTGTCGCTGGCGTCTGTTTTCACCCCCTCAGGAATCATCGGTATATCCGAAACCAAAAGCAACGCTCCCGCAGGTATCTCATTTACAAAAGCCACCGTGAAAATGGTAGCCGTTTCCATGTCAATGGCCATAGCCCTGAGTTTTTTCAGAAATTTTTTGAACTTGCTATCGTGCTCCCAAACCCTACGGTTGGTAGTATAAACGGTTCCTGTCCAGTAGTCTTTATTAAAGTCCCGTATCGCCGCGGAAATTACTTTCTGCAGGGCAAAGGCTGGTAGTGCTGGCACTTCCTCCGGCAGGTAATCTTTGCTTGTTCCCTCCCCACGAATAGCAGCGATCGGTAGGACCAGGTCTCCTACCTGATTCTTTTGTTTTAGTCCTCCACACTTACCAAGGAACAAAACAGCTTTAGGGTCTATGGCGCTCAAAAGATCCATGATTGTTGCGGCGTTGGGGCTACCCATACCAAAATTGATAATGGTGATGCCATCAGCGCTGGCGCTTTGCATGGCTTTTTCTGTTCCTTTTATTTCGACTCCATGCCATTCGGCAAAAAGCTCAACATAGTTCTTAAAGTTTGTGAGCAGTATGTATTTACCAAAATATTCCAATGGCTCGCCTGTGTATCTCGGCAGCCAGTTCTCTACTATTTCCTCTTTCGTTTTCATTCGGTCTTTTTTTTATTGTGGCAAATATCCGAAATAAATAATTTCTTGAAACTACCATCCCCTGTGAAAGGCTATAAGGGGTTATCGCGGATATAGTTGCAGGTCTGAAAATTGCCTTTGGCCTTTACTTCGGTAAAATTATTGTTTAAATTCTCCAATGATGGATGAAATCACTCTTGTAAACCTGCTCAATAAAATTTGCGAGCACACTCGTTCGCTAGATTGGAAGCTAAACTGCAACTATCACGAAGAGACAGACGCTTCAGTCATGCAGGTGGTATTGTTTGATCGGTCTAGCCAAAAAGCTCACGGTCAGCTCACGTTTATGATGGAGACCGCCTCTGTAATAGCAGGCAAGTACAAGAGCCTGATGCCGTTTAACAAGCGTGCAAATGTTGTGGATGCTTTACTTGACATCCTGCACTATGAGTCCACCACCAGAATTCCTTCTTATAACTAGTCCTTCTTCTGGGTAGCTTTATCAAAAGCTTGTCTGCCCGCCTCAATTATTTCCTTGGCCTTATAAAATTCGAAAGTAGTACAGCTATTTCTGGAGATGTTTATTTGAATATCGGGCTTATGTTTTTCCAAAATAAGCGAGGTGAGTTTATCCTGCATAAGGTCTATTGACTCGTTTAGGATATCAAAAAAACCGAGTTTCGTTTTTGGCTCTGAACTAGAACCCGGCAGAAGCTTGCTCCACCTGTTGACGAACTGCTGTATTTTTCTGTTATAAGATTCTTCCTCTTTTTTTTCCTTTTTTTGATCTGCTACTACTTTCACATAAGGAATAATTGCATTGACATTTGACACGACTAAAATGTCCCCTTCCGTTCGTTTCACATGATCTATAGGTATAGGGTTGGTGACTCCTCCATCCACGTAGTTTTTGCCGTCAATTTTCACTGGCCTGATCACGGTGGGTATGGCCACCGAAGCTTTCATGGCTTGATAAACTCCCCCTTTGGAGAATACGGCTTCCGTTTTGTCTGCAATATCAGTGGAAATGGCGCAATACGGAATCCGAAAATCTTCAATGTTGATATCTGGCATTACTTTTTCGAGTGACTTAAAGACTTTTTCGCCTTTGACAAATCCCTGCACAGAAAAAGTAAAATCGATCAAATTGAAAACATCCATTCTGTCAAGATCCAGGAGCCATTCTCTAAACTCATCCAATTTGCCTGCTGCATAAAAGGCTCCAACCACAGCTCCCATGGAGCTTCCGGCAATAGATGAAATTTCATAGCCATTGGCTAGCAGAGATTCTATCACACCAACATGAGCCATGCCGCGCGCACCTCCACTCGACAATACCAGTGCAACTTTTTGTCCCATTTCTAATTCAACATTTTTTCTATTTGAGAAGAGATTTTGTCACCAACACCTTCAGAATAGCCCGTGAGTGTAAACTCTATTATTCCTTCGCGATTGACCAAAATGTGAGTCGGAAACAAGGTTATGCCTTTGTTTAAAGTGGCAGTCATCTGTCCGGGTATAATGGTGTAATCAAACTGATGTTTTCGAAGAAAGGAAGAAACCATTGGTGCAATATCATTGGCGTAAGCCAGAAACAACACATCCTGCTCCGCATATCTGGCTACCACTTCGTTGAGCTCCGGCATCTCCATGATACATGGACGACAGCCGGTAAACCAATAATTGATTACTACGACCTGGCCTTCCATATCTGAGGGGTTAAGGGTATTGCCACTGATGTCACGTACAGTCTCGAATGGAAACGGCATGCCTTCTTCCAATTTCCCTGGCTCCACTATGACCACTGTCCTTTTCTCATCGAGAATCTGAGCCGTGTAGTTTCCAGATTGCAGATGTTTGAGCCCTTTTTTGTAGCTTATCTCCTTGCCATCTTTGATGTAGGTGTAATCTGGGTTGAGCTTTATCTGAGAATAAAGCGAGAAGGAACATAGAAATATAAGGACGAAAAGCAGTCTCATAAACTCAGTTATATAGTCGGCTTAAAGTTAATCACTTTGCCGCGAGTTTGTTTGGGGCGATGAGGTTATTGATTCTAAACCCATCACTTCAACATTGACCGATTTGTCCTCTATAACTCCAATTGGAAATAAATGAGTCTTGCCATATCCGAGCGTCATCTTAGATAAAACCAGATGGTAGGCCTCAAGCGGTTTTTCCTTATTGGCAAGTGACTATCTCAGGCCCTCCCAAAGAATTTCCACGGGATGCTTCGACTTGCGGCCGGTACCGTCTTTGATCTGATGACGACAGCTCGTGCCCGAAGCGGCTATGATCACTTCTTCTGGCTGTTTTCTCACTGTCGGGAACAGCACCAACTCACCCACTTTCATAGACAAATCAAAATGCTCCTTTTCGTACCCAAAGGACCCTGCCATGCCACAACATCCCGATGGGATGATATGCACTTCGTTTCCTCCCAGCTGAGTCAAAATTTTCTTTGTTGGCGTCAATGAGGAAAGCGCTTTTTGCTGGCAATGACCGTGCAGCTTGATCAGCTGCTTTTGCTCCTTGAAAAGAGACTTATCGATGTTTCCAGCATCCAATTCTTTGGCCAAAAACTCCTCTACCATAAAAGTGTTTTCGCCAATTTTTAGCGCCGCTTCTTTTTCTGCTCCACGCACCAAATCAGGATATTCATCCCGGAAGGTAAGAATGGCCGATGGCTCCACTCCAACCAACGGAGTGTCGTTCGATATCAAGTCCTTATATAAGGTGATGTTTTCCTTAGCGAGATCGCGCGCTTTTTCGAGTAACCCTTTCGACAAAAATGTTCGTGCCGACAGTGCATGCTTGATGTACTTGACTTCATACCCCAGCTTGTTCAGAAGTTTGACTGTGGTTATCCCGATCTCGGCTTCATTGTAGTTGAGTAGTTCGTCTATGAAGATATAAACCGACTTCTTTGGCGTGGAAACTGTAGGTTTAAACTCCTTCAAGAACCACTTCTCCCAGGTCGTTTTTGACAGCTCGGGCATACTTCTGCCTTTGGCAAAGCCAATAACCGACTTGGCAATGTTGGAAGTCAAAGCGTTGCTGAATGTAAGTTTATATCCCCACGGAAGCGCAGAGGCCAGCTTCATTCCGCCAGCAAAATTGCCAATCAGTTTATTTCTGAACGGCACCCCTTTTTCTTTGTAATACTGATACTGCCACTCCTGCTTCAGCTTGCCCATGTCCACATTTGATGGGCACTCAGATTTACAGCCTTTGCAGCTTAGACACAGGTCAAGGACCTCCTTGATTTCTTCATGGGCGAAAGGGTTAGGCTTTTCAGAACGCGTAAGCATTTCTCTCAAGATGTTGGCTCGTGCTCTGGTCGTATCCTTTTCATTGCGAGTCGCCATGTAGCTGGGACACATGGTTCCACCCGATTGTTCGGACTTGCGGCAGTCACCAGAGCCATTGCACATCTCAGCAGCCCTCAGGTAGCCCTGAGAATCTGAAAAGTCCAGTATGGTGTCAAACTCCTTCGTCTCCTGATCCTTCTCATAGCGTAGACTGGTGTCCATCGGAGGAGTGTTGACGATCTTACCGGGATTGAAAATATTCTTCGGATCCCAGGTTTGTTTGACCTGCTTGATCAACTCATAGTTGTGCTCACCTATCATCTGTGGAATAAACTCTCCTCGCAGGCGACCATCGCCATGTTCTCCACTAAGTGAACCTTTATATTTCTTGACAAGCGAAGCAATGTCTTCTGCAACCTGTCTGAACTGCTGGACGCCTTCCGTGGTTTTCAGGTTTAGAATCGGGCGGAGGTGCAACTCGCCAGAACCGGCATGTGCATAGTGCACGCAATACAAGCCGTGACCTTTGAGGGTTTGGTTAAACTCTTCTATGAAGGCCGGGAGGTCTTTGACATCCACAGCTGTATCTTCTATTACCGGTGCTGGTTTGGCATCACCCGGCGCATTGGAAAGTAAACCAAGACCCGCTTTTCTAAGACCCCAAACTTTGCCAATGTCTTCTCCGCTTACTGTCGGATATGAGTAACCCAATTTGTTTTTCTTAAGGTCTTCGATGAGGGCATCCGCAACTTGCTCGACTTCTTCTTCTGTCTCACGCGTCAGTTCCACCACCAAAATCGCTTTTGGGTCACCTTCAATGAAAAACCTATGCGCCCTGTACATGGCGTTTCGCTTGGTCGCCTCAAAGATGTATTCATCCATCAGTTCGCAGGCAGATGGCCCATGATTCAGCGCTACCAGATTCGCGTGGAGCGACTCATCTATAGAGTGGCAATGGATACAAACCAGCTTTTTGTGCGGAGGTGCCAACGGAGTAAGTTTGATTTTGGATTTGGTAATAAAAGCCAGCGTTCCCTCAGACCCAGCGATAAGGCTACAAAAATTGAAAGGCTCACCTGACTTGTTGAAAGGCTGCATGCGCGCCAGCATGTCTATGGCATAACCTGTATTTCTTCTTGGGATCGAGACTTTAGGAAACTCTTTTTCGATTTCCTTGATGTTTTCCTCCTGAGAAAGCATTTCACGAATGTGAAAGTATGTGCTGGCCTCCAGATCTCCGCTTACCCCTTGTCCATTGGCTTTCGCCAAAAAAGAATTTTGATCTAGGTTGCTAAAGTGTGCTTTGTTGCCGTCTGCCAAAAGCGCTTCTACTTCCAGCAAATGCTCTCGTGTGCTGCCATAAACCACGGAATTTGACCCGCAGGAATTGTTGCCGATCATGCCGCCGATCATGGCGCGATTGGCGGTAGAGGTCTCCGGAGCGAAGAAGTAACCATACTGCTTCAGTGCTCTATTAAGGTCATCGCGAACGATCCCGGGCTGCACGATGGCCCAGCCTTCTTTTTCATTGATCTCAATGATTTCATGGAAATGAATAGAAACATCTACCACGATACCTTCCCCTACCACTTGTCCGGCAAGAGATGTTCCGGCGGTTCTTGGGATAATGGAAGTATTGTTTTCGCCGGCAAACCTGATCAGCTCAATCAGGTCATTGTCTGTTTTAGGGTGCGCTACGGCTATCGGTATTTCACGATAGGCAGATGCATCCGTTGCATATAGTTTTCTCGTTGTTTCGTCGGTGAAAAGCTCACCTTCCAGCACATTCTTCAGTTCGCCAAAGTTCATGCTGCAAAACTAGTTTTTAACAGAATGATTTTTGGTATTACGGGTAGAAAAACAGCGTAATAAACTTGTTTAAGGTAGAACACCTAAGAGCATACACAGCTTCCAACCTGTCGGTGACAACACCGGCGCGAGACGTTTTTTTGGCCCTCGTTAGTGTTTTCACCAACCAGTTGTGATCGGGTACTTCCACCCGACTTTCCTGATGTCGTTAGGTTCTGCCTGACGTCTTAACTACAATACACAACACCCAACCTGAAAACACATGCCAGGAGGAAACACCTGACAGCACTACAATATTCTGAAGTTTATTATTTTGCGATGAAAATTAAGTGGTTAGCAAATTTTACAACCCAAAATTTATGCCCGGACACTACCAAAAAGTTCTTTTTACAGTATTGTTTGTTGTATTTATGAGTACCAAGTTAGCTGCTCAATTTACCCCTGTGAAAACCAGGATCAACACACCTTATGGCCCTACTACCATTAAGACCTATCAGTACATGCCATACATGCATGGGAATTACGGAACGAATAACAGGACTTCATACTTTACTTACATGTTTGATTTTAATGTAACGCTTACTAATGATAGCACTTTTCAGGTGCGTTCGAGGATTCACGTTGATAGCATCTATTACATTTCGGTAAAGCACAAGAGGGTTGAGACCAAGATTTGTCCAAGCGATACCAAATTGATTTCGGTGTTAACTAATAGAAATCCCTTAGCTGGTATTCCAAATGATTCGACTTGGACTTTTCGTGTAGAAACAGGAGCGATTAATCTTTTTTCTGACATTCCTGTTTCGGGCTATGAAAGTGCGATTCTGATGCAAACTGATTCCGGTCCCATTACACCCATAACTGCGAAAAGGGTTCAAAAGGCAATCCCTTCTGATGCTCCAAAGAGGATTTTAAAATTGATAGACAGTGGTCAATTAGCTCTTGCCGTTCATAAATACAATGCATACGCAAAAAAAGCAGAATGATTTTTGGTATTACGGGTAGAAAAACAGCGTAATAAACTTGTTTAAGGTAGAACACCTAAGAGCATACGCAGCTCCCAACCTGTCGGTGACAACACCGGCACGAGACGTTTTTTTGCCCCCCGTTAGTGCTTTCACCAACCAGTTTTGATCGGGCACTTCCACCCGACTTTCCTGATGTCGTTAGGTTCTGCCTGACGTCTTAACTACAATACACAACACC
>JBDVMP010000009.1:0-27019 GCA_039970095.1 Cyclobacteriaceae bacterium | reverse complement strand
TCCCTGAACTGCATCACTTCCTGTCGCAAAGGCAATGTCTACCGTGATGGCTGAGCCGGTGTTGTTGGTCAACGCATTTGTCCCGTCGCTCAGGCTTACTGTGTAAATAACATCAGTTCCGCCTTCTTCGCCATTCTGGGCAGTCACAATATCCCATTCGGTGATCGCGCCATCGGCATCCTCAATTGTACCAACACCAGTATCACTTACATCTACACTTGAATGTCCACTTACCAAGGAAATAGAAGCTATAAATGTTTCATCTCCTTCTATGAGGTCATCATTAGATAAAGGAACATTGACGTTCTGAGAACCAGCTATTCCTCCGCTAAATGTAAATTGTTGAGTAGTACTGGTATAATCTGTTCCTCCGGCAATAGCATTACCTCCTGCAAAACTAACATCGACGGAGACATCTCCCTGAACATCACCTGTAAGAGTAACAGTGAATTGTACCCCAGAGCCTTCTGCAGCACTCGCATTATTAATCGTTATTGAGGATGCATCATCATCATTGATTGTTACAGTAGCAGAGCCCGGAGCGCCAATGGTAGCCGCAGGTAAATCAGTGCTCACTAATGTTACAACAACAGTTTCCGAGTTCTCCAGAGTACCATCATTCAGCACAACCACAGGAATAGTTACCGAACTCTGACCATCAGGAATAGCTACGGTTCCTGACAATGCAGTGTAATCATTCCCTGCTCCCGGAGTTGCAGACCCTCCAATATTATATGTTACAGTAATAGCGCTACCAGTATTGTTTGTTTTATTCAATGAAACCGTAAATTCTCCATTGTCGGTAGGTGTCTCATTGGCGGATGCATCACTCGCAGTGATTGTTGCTGAGGCTACATCATCATCGGTGATATCACCACTTGCTGCAGATGTTCCTAAAGACATACCGCCAGGAAGACCAGTCGCTGAAAGGGTAACCTGAACCGATTCTGTAGCTTCTAAATCAGTATCCTCAATGACCGGTACAGTTATCGTTGCAGAAGAAGCACCATCAGGGATCACAACAGAAGTTGTTGAGCTATTGTAATCTACTCCACCAGTTGCTGTCCCTCCAGAAAAAGTATAATTCACAGTTATTCCAGATCCAGTATTATTGGTCTTATCCATCGAAACTGTGAAAGTAACATTGGTGGATGGCTCTGCTCCATTGCTATTAAGGGCAATATCAAGAGTAGCTGATTGTGCTATGGTAACGTCTACATCATCTGATGTTGCACATCCATTTACACTTAGTGTAATGTCATTATAATCTCCAGCTGAAAGGTTGTTAATGGTTAATGCTCCAGATTCAATGTTAACACTTCCAAAAGTACCTGCGGCATAGTCAAGTGTATATGTTCCATCCGGAACATCTGTAAATGCAAGTTCTATTGCTCCATCGTTACCACCAAAAGTTGAAGGGTTAGTGGTTGATGTAACTGAAATACCTGGAATTGGAGTTACTGTAACTGTAGCCGTCGCAGTATTGCCAGTACCCGTGCATCCATTTGAATCCACTACACTGGTAATTGTATAAGCAGTGGTGGAGGTTGGAGAAACGGTTATTGCAGAACCACTGGTATAGCTGTTTATGGTTGTACCGTCGCTCAATTGTACAGTGTATGGGCTCGCGCCCCCAACTATTGATACCGTAAGATCTGCACTTGAACCAGCACATATAGTGGTGGCTCCATTGATAGTTGCGGCGGTAGATCCATTGTTCACTGTAACTGTAGCTGAACCAGTATTGCCCGACCCAGTACAACCTGTCGCGTCTTCTATACTGGCAACTGTATAAGTGGTTGTAGATGTTGGAGAAACACTAATTGCAGAACCCGAAGTGTAATTATTGATGATCGTTCCATCACTTAATTGAAGTGTATATGGACTGGTTCCTCCGGTAATATTTACAGCTAAATCTGATGATTCTCCAGAACAAATTGAAGTAGTACCTGAAATCATTGATGCTGAAGAAGGAACATTAACAGTGAACCCGTCAGAAGCTCCAGATACGACTTTATCGCAAATGCCTATAAGGTTTAGTGTATGCGAACCAGAAGCTGCACCACTCACCGTGAATGAAGCCATTCCACTTGAGAAACTTACGGAATTGACCGTTTGTGTTCCTCCTCCGTCAATGTTGTAGTCCACATCATACGTCCCATCTGGAAGGTTGGAAGCTCCCGAAACATCAACGGTGATATCGTCACCTGAACACTCATCTGATATTGTTAGTGATGGTGTAACCAAATCATTATCAGAGATTGTGACGGTTGCCGAAGATGGTGTTCCTATCGTTCCTTGGGTACCCGTTGCAACCAAAGTCATAATCACAGTTTCATCAGAGCACTCTGCTAAGGCATCATCAATCACAGAAACCGTGACATCTACAAAGGCAGAACCAATTCCAATCGAAGTTGTACCTGACAATGATGTAAAATCACTTCCACTCGTTGCAGAACCTGTAATTGTATAATTTACTGTAGAGATAGCTGTTGTACTTCCAGTTCTCGATATTCTAAAAGTGGCATCATCACTTCCTTCTGTTCCAGAAGCATCTTGAGCTGTAACAGTAATGGTTCTTGTGGCCACATTTTGTCCCAAAATAGTTATTGTTAGCCTTCCAACATCTGTACCATTTGCATCCGAAACTGTATAATCAAATTCATCTATTGCGGTAGAATTATTAAAAACGTTTGTTCCATTTCTTGTATAAGTATATGTACCATCATTGTTCCAAACCAGTGTTCCATATTCTCCTGTAACAGAGGTACCGGGATCATTGGATGTCCCTCCCTCGTTGATGCTGGTTATAGATGCAACGTTGAGATTATCTCCATCTACGTCCGTATCATTGGAAATTAAGGTTCCACTTCCATCCGCTTCATCTATGCTTGTCCCATTTTCAGATATTTGATTGGAATCATCAAAAGCAACTGGGTTATCATTGGCGCCAGTTATTGTTATGGTAAGTGTTTCTGTATCTGTTCCACCATTTCCATCACTCACTGTATATGTAAAACTCTCTGTGACAGTTTCACCAAACGCCAAACCATCAGCGGCACTATTATCAAGGGTATATGTATAACTGCCGTCAGTATTCCAACCTAAAGTTCCGTAAGTTCCATCAACATCGTTTGCAGCCGTAGAAATGCCATTAATGGAAGTAACTATCAATCCATCTCCGTCATCATCAGTATCATTTGATATCAATGTCCCGCTTCCGTCTGAGTCATCAACTGTACCTGTTCCTTCTGTGATTGCATTGGTATCGGCACTGGCAACTGGTGCACTATTAGATCCAGCAACTCCAATGTAACTGATTGCAGTATTGCTCGCATTTTCACTATCATGGACTGTTACCTGAATTTGACGTGTGGTCTCATCAGGGCTAGTAGAGGTATTATTATAAACGATTTGTTCAATGGCTGCCTCATAGCTGGAAATTGCTGCTTCACCAGACAAGACCAATTGCCCATCATTGTTGTTGTAAACATCAGTAATGGATATTCCAGCAGGTAGTGAACCCAATACCGTCAAAGACTCGGCAGTCCCATCCGGGCGATTAGACAAAATGATAACTACTTTGGATAGTTTGACATCATTGATGTCAGTAATATCAGTATCCGTATCAGATATTTTAATGTTTATGTCTCCTTCGGAAAAGCTGGTACTGTAATCTGCTCCGGCAATTGTGCTATTATTCGCGTCCAGATCCAAAGCAGGTACACATTGATCGCATGTAGCACTTTGCGCATCGTACGTTCCAGATACTTTTTCTGAAATGGTATAATCAATGTTTCCAGACTCATCGAAAGTTTCTACCCTATTGGCCAACCCATTGGCTCCATAAGGCCCTGTTATGATCCCCCCCGTGAGGACAACCTCTCCATGCCCTGCTTCATCAGCATCAGAACAGTTGTCACCATCAGAGTTATAGTCATGATGATTTGGGATACCATCACCATCAGGGTCATATGCAGCTACCAGTACGTCGCATATTCCGTCAGCATTGCCATCGGTACATCCACTTGAAAAATTAACATCATCAGCATCCTCAAAATTGGAGATACCATCACCGTCTTCATCTCCGCTAGGATCAAAACCGCCTGGAAGGCAAGCAAATCCACCATCGGCACAATACTCCTGACTATCAGGAATACCATCATTGTCATCATCAAGGTCATTGATATCTTTGATCCCATCATTGTCAAAATCATCACCTGGACTAACAATAATATTGGTTGTAGCAGTATTGCTATTGTCATCACCATCATTTACTACAACTGTGACATTTCTATCAGCCACATCTACGCCAACACCCATGTTTTCATAAACAACAAGCTGAATAGCTTGCTGATATTCAGCGGCAGTACCTGTTCCGCTTATTACAAGTTGTCCATCGGCATTGTCATAGGCGTCAGTGATAGTCAAAGATCCTGGTAGTGTACCAGAAACGGCTAGGCTCTCTAAGGCTCCATCGGGTCTGTTATTCAAAATAATAGTCACGCTCTCAATATTATCAGCCAGATCCCCATCGGCGATGGTTACATCACTATCAGCAATGGCCGTAGGAGAACCTCCTTCTTGAAATGATGTGAAATAATCAAAGGCTGTAGCTCCTGAACTATTGTCTCCGTCCAAGTCTATGGAAGGAGCATCATTGACCGGAGTTATCGTAATATTGACAGTGGCAGTAGAGGTGACTCCACTAGGATCAGTAATAGAATAGGTGAATGAATCTGTGAAATTTTCCGAACCGTCATGGACATATTCGAAAGTTCCGTCTGCATTTAGGGTAAATGCTGAAGCATTGTATGCGGGACCTGTTACCAAGGCTATGGTCAGTGCATCTCCATCAACATCCACGTCGTTTACCAAGACACCATCATCAGTGGCATCACCGCCTGTGGTAGTTCCGTCAGCATCATCTACTGTTAATGTCCCTCCTTCTAATAAAGTAAAGCTATCATCTGACGCTACAGGTGAATCATTAACGGGATAAATTTTAAAATAGATAGTATCAACTAATGCGGCAAACTCAGTCTCAGGATGGTTGGAATCATCTTTTACCTGGAAAATGAAATTTGCATAAGGGTTGCCTGATTCATCCGCATCAGGAACAAATGCAAACAAGGAACGATCTGTAAACTCTGTAGCCCCTGAAACGTCAGCGGCATCTACGGTTGATCCATTGTAATTTAAAGTTCCATTTGTAGGCAATGATGAAATGACTATGGCTTCAAATCCATCACCGTCCATGTCTTTGAATGAAAAATCGATATCCGAAAAGTTGAAAGTTTCATCCTCATCGAGTGTGATGGTTTTACTTGCACTATTTGGTGTTGACTTAAAAGGATTGAGTGTACTAATAATACACGTATTGTACATATCATAAAGGAGAATTCTATCGATGTTGTTTGCACCAGAAGCATATTTAATACCTGCTCTAATCTCAAAATAAGGGGTATTAGCAAACGTTCCGTAAACAGTATGCTGTCTTTGTGCTGTTGCGTCTGTACTGGAAACACCTGCGGTGGTAGAGGACTCAAATGTCACAAAATTGCCATCCTGATCACGGTTTATGTTGTTGGACTCTTGAAGAACTACACCTGGGCTATCCTTGTATCCTACATAATCTCTATCTGTATTATTGCCGTCAATATCCTGACTTATAATGGCCATATTTGCAAAACTCTTTGGAGAATCATCAGAGTTATTGAAAAAGGAAATTTTGAAATCTATGTAAACATCACCAAGTGAACCGGTGTTTAAAGGGTCAACAACAGGTTGGAAGGATGTATTATAACCCAGTGATGTATCATCAATATCCTTAAGCTGAGCATTTTGCATTGCAGTAATCTCAATAATTGCATAGGTGCTGTTTGTAGGAGCATCCACATTAGGGAAATTGTACTGAGCACCAACTGTTCCTGCTCCACTACCTGACCCACCAACATACGACGAGCTCGCAAAAGTGAACTGTGGATAAGAGTCGCAACCAATTGTGAATGTGGTAGTAGCCGTATTACTATCATCTGTACCATCATTCACTATTATGGTAATGATCCGGTCAGAGGTATCTTCATTAGTCGCTACGTTTGAGTACCTAATGAGCTTTAAAGCATTTTGGTAATCATCCAACTCTGCGGTACCGGATAAAACCAGCTTCCCGTCTGCATTGGAATATGGATCTGAAATTGAAATACCGGCTGGCAAGGTGCCTTCTACTGTAAGCGTTTCATTGATCCCGTCGGGTCGGTTAGTCAAGGTAATAGTTGCACTTTCGATGTAAGTATCGGTGGCATCAGTAATGGACACATCTGAATCTACAATAATGTCACCGACGGTCACATCCAAAATTGCGTTGGCATAATCAGCCCCAGAAACTCCCGAGCCATCATTGGCATCAAGATCTATAACAGGCGCTGTATTACCTGAAACGGTAATGTCAACTGAAGCGACATTTGATGTTCCATTCAAATCATCTTGAACCGTATAGTAAACCGACGCTGTTCCAGAAAAAGCCACATCCGGTGTGAATGTCAGGTTTCCTACATTGTCAACGCTATATGTCCCCTCACCGGCTATTATAAGTGGGCTATTCCTGTTGCCAGTATTCAGCGCGTTGCTTGGATCAATCAGCGTAATGGTTGCTCTATTGATTGTGCCATCAACATCTGTGTCATTGCTTGTTATATCCACGATTGTCACTGGGGTATCTTCCACCGTAGTTCCGGTATCATCTGCAGCTACAGGCAAGTCATTGACTTCCGTTACTACAACTGGCACTATCACGTTTCCAATTGACTCAAAATCTTCATTGTCTAAAGCGACGATTTCAAAGGCAGACAAAGTTCCACTTTCGTTGAGATCAGGAGTCCAGAAAGCTTTAGAACCAAGTTTGATTGTATCATTGACACCAAGCACATAAGCTGTCGCAGAAGATACGTCAGCTCCAACTCTCAAGGTACCTGATGTGACTGATTTTACGATAAAAGCAACTACAGTACCATCGGCATCAGATTCATCTCCATTATTTGTGATTTCCAGAAAATCTATCTCTACTTCTGTTTCTTCCAAAGTCGTTTCAGCAGGGCCTACAGCTGTAAGTACTGGCGGAAACTTAATGGCCATGGTTGTGGTGGCCGTATTACTTGTAGACGACCCATCATTTACAGAAACTGTGATGGTTCGATCCTCATTATTGGGGTTGACCGAAACATTGTTATAAACAATCTGTTTTAGGGCGGTTTCAAAATCGGCGAGAGGTGCTGGCCCTGAAATAGTCAAAATACCATCGGCGTTATCATAAGCATCTGTCACCGTAATGCCTCCCGGCAATGCTCCATCGACACCTAATGTTTCATTGGAACCATTAAAGCTATTGGTCAATGTCACAGTGATACTTTGAATTGTTGTACTCACGCTCGATATCCACCCATCAGCATCTGCAACAGGTGAAGCTGATCCCGATTTAAGAAACACAGTTTCAAAGTCAAAGCCAGATTCCGAACCATCCAGATCTACTTCTGTTGGGCATGATGTAAACACTGTATTATTTGTATAATCTGTACTAACAGTGGCGGGGTAAGTGATCCCCTGAACAACACCCGTGCTGGCATCAAAAGTCTCAGTACCAGAGCCCGGGACACCATCATTGTCTCCATCAGTGAAACCAGCTTCTCTTGTATCCGAACAGCCATCAGAATCAGAATCAGATGCCTGATAATCCGGGTCTCCGGCTGCATCTGTATTGGCTATTGTATAATTAATGGTTCCATTATCCGCTACAGTTTCTACTGCATCCGCCAATCCATTTGTCCCCACTCCTGACGTAATTCTCCCACTTGTCATGGCCACTCCATGTCCGGCTTCAATCACGTCATATATACCATCATTGTCAGAATCCAGATCCGAATAGTTGGGAACCCCATCTAAATCTGTATCAAAATTATCATTTACGCCATCCCCATTAGAATCAACATACCCAGCTATTGCCGGGTCTTGAAAATCTATAATACCATTAAAATTAGCGTCAACAGATGGGTCCGTTCCTCCACTTTCATCCAGATCAGTGATGCCATCATTGTCATCGTCGAGATCTTCATTATCTGAAATACCGTCACTATCAAGGTCTGGAACAGAGTAGAAAATCATCCTTACAATTCCGGTGATACCCAGATCATTTTCCATGGTCACATAAGCTGTGTCGGCCCTGTTGGTAAAGGGTGCAGAGTGATAGTCAATCTGCGTATCGTCACCGGAATTGATATTTACCGACGCACCGGTACTGCTCGACCCCAGCGTGACACTGGTGATAAAGTGAGTGGAACCGCAACTTTCAAACTCCAACTGTTCGGTTATACTATTACCGGCAATTAGTGTATCAGCAATATAAATTGGAGTTGGCAAACCAAACTCCGGGTAAATAGCTCTTACGCTGGCGTCATAACCAGTTAAGAAACCATACGTTCCTGAAGATCCATTTGCAACAATAACCCCCAATTGAAAAAAGTCATCCGCTTCTACGAGGTTGTCCGTACTAATTTCACTATCCGGGATTGTAAAAACCGAGAGGTCAGATCTGCCAGGTACTGTCGTAGTGGTCAAGCCCATGGTGGAGATCGTTTTTGTTGTATTCAGTGTGAATGATGATAGTTCTGAGGTGGCCATTACAACTTGTGCTGTATTGGTCATGCCAGTACCAAATCGTGTAAACTGAATGGAAGTACTACCAGTACAGAATTTTGCCGGAAATGCCGCCATACCTACTTCATCACTATTCAACCCAGATACGTGATAGACATAAGCGTCGGCGCTTGTCTCGATCAAATGTGGAGTACCGAGCCCACCAGTCAGCTGATACTCGTAAACCTCTCCTGCGCTCAAGGTGGTGATTGGTGTTCCAGACCCGTCTACCTTGACTTCTGTTCCATTTGTTACACCTATAATCACTGCGTAATCTGAGGTAGAGCCTGTTCCTCCTCTCACTAAGACGTATTCATCTCCAAGTAAACCTGTAGGTACAATCTGATCGATTCCTGCATCGGCTGGTGTTACTCCTGAGCCCCTAATGTGTTGACCACCTGATGTTACAGCAATGTCTTTATCAGAAGTTATATAAGCTCCCGCAACTGCATCAGTAGCATTCTGATCAAATCTTCCTCTGACAAGGTAAGTTTCATATTGATCCAGTGTTACGGTTACGTAGTTGAGATCAGTAGCTCCATTTTCGATATAAGCTGTGGTTCCGGGCAAGTCTATATTAACTGTGGTATTGTCCTCTGTAGCCATTACCGAAATGAAATTCAGGTCATTTTGACCATAACTTGTCTCTCGAACATTAGTTTGCGAACCAGCATAAAACTCTTGCCCCAGACTAAAGCGTCCTTTCAAGGTGACAATAGCCTGATTATTGCCTCCAACTTGTCTATAAACTGCCTGTATAGGATAGTCAGAAGTGATGATCAGACCTTTATCAGTCTCTATGGTGTTGATATTGCTGGTTTGATCTATCCCCTCACTTCCACTTGCAGTAGTCAGTGCCGTTGTTACGGGACTACCCTTGGTTACATTAAATGTAGTTGTGAAAGAATTATCAGGGGTTCTCATGGTTACCTCTGAGGTGGGGTAAGCCGTGGTTATTACAATTTCCGTAGGTCCATTGTCTCCTGAGTTACTCCCTCCATTGCTGGCCTGAGAGTTCCAGATGGGCGGCATGTAGTACTCAATGTCGTACTGAGAATATGCCGAATTGCCCCCCATAAGGAGAATTACAATAAAACAGATTTTAAAACTTAATGTTGGGGAGGGTGCGATCATATGACGGTATAATTGCTTCATATCTATAACTTAAACCAAGTTCTAATACTCGTTAATAAAAAAAGTATGGCCTTGGTAACTTCAAAACTATCTTAATTAAGTCCTTATGCTTGTATTATTAGATCAATTGATATAAAAGGACGATAAACTGCTCAATTTTATAATTGGACTGAAAATCATAGAATTGTAAAAACTGAGTTTAAGCCCAATGTTCAAGTTTATTCCCTTACAGATTTCTCCTTTTGTTAAAAAAAGAAAAGCTGAAATTGTCGTGAAATTATGATTGGTTTTGAAACACATAATAAATGGTAAATCCTACAACTCAAATTTACCATTACAATGAAGGGCTTGAAATAGACCTTAAGGTTCAAATTGCCCTTTAAAACCATTAAAACCCATTTCTCATTAGTTTATACAGTTCATTCTTTCCATCTTTGGATTCACATATATAACGTTATCATGAATGAAATACGGGAAGGAACCGGCCGTACAATCCAAAGCAATAAACATGGAATTATAGCAAGGAATGCTTTCGCCGACTTTGCAACCCGGGTGTTCATTGCTTCAATCTGCCTCCTGTTTATTTTGTTCATCGTCCTTGATTCAAAAGCCACTCAGAAAGCGGCGGAGAGTACCGAAATTGATAAACATGGGATAAATAAGGTTGAAGACTTGATTATTTTGGGTAAAAAAGACTCAGCAAAAGCAATCCTGAAGAGGCTGGATAAGGCTGAGTATTCTGCTTTGCTTTCAAGAATTATGAACAACACAACAGTTGATTATGCTGAC
The DNA here is from genome assembly GCA_039970095.1 of Cyclobacteriaceae bacterium. Taxonomy (GTDB): domain Bacteria; phylum Bacteroidota; class Bacteroidia; order Cytophagales; family Cyclobacteriaceae; genus JAMZMI01. Next base: position 16,408 of record JBDVMP010000009.1, on the reverse strand, counting down.
CTGCGGATATTGATCAAAAATGTTAGCAACAGAAATGGCCCTAACTACAAAGCCTTGTCCCGGTTTATAGATTCGGCCATTGTCACCCCTACCAACCACTCGCTAATAGACATGGATTATGTGTACGTCAAGTGGCTACACTCCACAATCATCCGTGATCAGTTTTTAGACTTAAATAAAGCCTCTGAGGCTAACGCAGAGCTAGAGGCTTATATTGATAAGTTTGATCCGGAAGACCCGAATGTTATGAAAGCCACGATTCTCGCGAATGTGCACAAAATAGTAATGGCTCTGATACAGTCTGAAAATGCTTATGGAAAACGTTTGTGCACTGAAACTAAAGCAATGGCTGAAGTGCTTAATGACACATCATTAATCATCCTCTCGCTATATCATTATTCTGATTTTCTTATCCCTGAAAACAAACTGGATGAGTACATAGAGATAAGCGAGCACTGCTACACCCTCGATCAGCAAATGGAAAGCAAGAGTTCCTATTACATCGGAAATTTGGAACATTTGATTAACGCTTACATCTTCAAAGGAGGTTTCGAAAAACGTGTATCTGAGCTTTTGAAAGAGCTTTATTACGCCGAAGGTGGCAGACTACTGAGCTATTCACTTTATGCTCAAGCTATAGCCACACTGCCCAAAGATCATCCAGTGGTGGACAATATTCTTACTGAATTTGGTGTGGGTAATGTGAAAGAGTTTTGCGATTTGATTATTAATGACGCCCAAGAAAAGCTAAACCTCAATGATCTTTACATTTTATTGAGAGAGTGTGCCAGGGCTTTAGTCAATGCCGGCTACTCTCAGGATGGTGTAGAATACATGGAGCATGCTGTGAGTGTAAACAAGGAAGTTTACTCCGAAGAGCTTTCTAAACAGATTGCCGACTATGAAACCAACTTGATTAGAAAAGAAAAAGAACTGGAAATAGCCTATGAACACGAGCAAACCTCCCTTTACATCGTAATAGCATCTTTGGCCAGTGTCCTGTTTATTGTCTCCATAATTGCCTTTATTCATAGCCTTTCGAAAACCCGGACTCTCCAAACTAAAAATGATAAAATTCAACTGCAAAAAGCCGAATTAGAAAAAAGCAGGGAAGAAAAAGAAGTTCTCCTAAAAGAGCTTCAACACAGGGTGAAAAACAACTTTCAAATCATCCTAAATCTGCTCGATATGCAGAGTGCAAACATTGATAACAAAGAAGCCATAGGCGCGCTGCGTGAAGGACAAAACAGGTTAAAATCAATGGCTTTTATTCATCAAACGCTGATTCAGAATGCAGACATGCATATCAGGTTTGATAAGTACATCAACAGGCTGGTAACCGAGATATCGAATTCCTTTAGGTTTACTCCCGCTCCTACCCTTCATATCGATACTCCAGAACTCGATTTGGATATAGACACTGCGATACCTCTTGGTCTTATAATCAACGAATTGGTCACGAATGCATTCAAATATGGATTCTCCGAAACGGACAAGAAGCTTCATATCCACCTAAAGAAAAAGGAAGACATTGGAGGCTATTCTCTTTGTATTTCCGACAATGGCGCAGGCCTTCCTGAAAACTATGATATCGCTGAAAGCAACAGTCTGGGGCTTAGGTTGGTGAGTAGGCTGGCAAAGCAGCTACACGGGGAGTTTACCATTTCAAATTCTAATAATAGCCAACTCAATATAACTTTCAAAGACAAGGATGGAAGAGAGCGCGAAGAAGCCTGAACATCAGTAATTAGGCCATATTACTTTGCACCTGATTCTCCATAACCCATTTTAGAAGTGAATGAGTGCCTCCTTTTAGGTTCAGCTTAGAGCATATATTATGCCTGTGATTTTTGACGGTGCTCTGACTCACATAAAGCTTATCAGCTATCTCCTTGGTGGATAAATTCTCTCCTATCAATCCCAAAATTTTCAACTCAGATTCGGTCAAATGGATTTGTACATTGCCTTGAAATGACTGCCGAGGCAATTTTTCAGAACGATTGTTAATGGCAATTTCAATAGTAGTAAATACATTGGCCGCTTCATAGGGCTTCACAATGTACCCATCTGGGTTAACCAGCTTTGCCTGCCCAAGCGTTTTATTATCGGAATAGGCTGTAAGAAAAACAATTGGGATCTCCAGCTTCTCTCTGATGATCCTCGCTATGTCAACACCGGTTTTTTTGGTTTTTAGGTTTATGTCCAAAATGGCCAAGTCGATTGAATTATTTTTAATTTTGCTGATCGCTTCGTTGTAGCTCAACGCAGGCTCCAGCGGCTCATAACCCAGCTTTTTCAGTATCAGGCAAAGGTTGTCAGCTATGATAACTTCATCATCAACTACGAGAATCTTAAGAGGAACAGACGCTTTCAACTTTTTATTATTTTATGTTAGCAGATGTATATGTTTTGGATTGGTTTCCCTTGCCAGAACTTAAACTTAATGATAAAGCTCACACTACTAAACCCCTCACATTTTTAGGTCAACAATCACTTTTTCACGATGAAGGACGTGATTTAGATTCATCCCAGCATGCCTTAGCTATATCGCAATAAAGCAAAGCTTGCTGCCACCTATCTCCAGCTTCAACAAGATTTCCTCCACCATCTGGGGTCAACTGCGCGTAAAAGTACTCAGAGGGCAATAGCTCTGGAGTAAAGCAAATGTAATCTCCCGGCTCTGCAGACTTCAAAAACCCTTGAAAGCTTCTAATCCAAAACTGTTTAAAATGTTCTATATAAGAATGGTTTTTGCCATCGCCTATATCAACCTGAATACACCCAGGGTTGCCGATACGTGCATGAATGAATCTGACTCGATCCAGCACCGGCGAAATGAAATCTAGCTTTTCATCAAAATCCCCGTTAACCATTTCTAACCCTGTGTACCAATGCGAAAAATCCCCGTTGAAGCGAATTTCAGGAAACCTTTTTACCATCTCTACTGTGCGCCACATGTCCTGTGTAACCGTGGCTCGATGCGTTTCTATATAGATAGGAAAATCATGTTTGATGGAGGTTTCCAAAGCATAACCTATCATCCTATCTAGTTCAGTGTCGGATTCCATCCCCCACCCAACATGGATAGTGGCACAGTCATAGGAACGATCAACCCATTCTACCACCTTATCATCCAGTTCACCAACTTTATTCATTCGGAATTGACCAGTGAGTCTTAGGTCTAATTCCTTACACAAGGTCGGGCTACCATCTTGAACTCCCTCAAAACCAGCTTCCTTAATAGCCAAATGGCGCTCCTTGTGAGAAGCGCCATTTGGTCCTATTGAAAACTTTGGTAGATCATGACTATTCCAATAGTTAAGGTCTAGCCGTAAAAATGGCTCTCTACCCGAGCCATCATTAGTGTTTCTAATCATTCAATACTATTGAATTAATATTTTCCTTCTAATGCCTGTATCAGTTGTAATAATGTAAAGCCCTTTCTGAGCTCTTACAGCTTCACCCCGTCCCACAAATCTTCCTGATATGGTATATACTGTCAATTCTATTCCACCAGCGCTAATTATACCATTGGTAATCGTTATATCATCCTTATCGGGATTTAGAGTAGACAAAGGATCTTTCGGGTCTGGATCAGGGTCTGGATCAGGTTCCTCAGAGTCAATAAATGCGGAATCCGCGACAATTTCAATTTTGTGAATATTAATAATCTGACCTTTATCCTTCTTCAGATCATTGTCATCATAATTCGTCGTAATTCTGAAAATAATGTTTTTATCTTCAGAGTCATCCATCATTTGAGCAAAATCAGGATCTGAATCATCGTATGACAACCTTGTTCCACTTTGGGTTTGCACATATGAATAGATATAGAAATCCTGAACAAATGTGGCTCCACTATCCAAGGAGTATTCAACAAAGAATGGTGTCTGTCTACTGTCTCTAACACTCACATCAGCAGATGCTTCAATCACGAGAGATTGAACATTGCGAAGGTATGGACTCATGATATGGCTTTGCTGCAAACTAACAGCGGAGGTATCCAGAAGTGGTCTTAACTGAACAAACCCAGTAGAAACCTGCGGTTCAATCTGAATTTCATCATCATAAAACTTATGATTACAGTCAGGCAGAATCATCACATTCATAAAACTCCATCCATTATGCATCCCTGTCTCATTGTGAAGATCAAAAGAAACACAAATACCATCCGGATTATCTTCACAAGTTCCTGTGGACTGATATCTTCTCTCATAATCTTCCGGATCAATCACATATCCGTTTATCGTTTCTCCGGGGCATCCATTGGCTAGAAACTCTGTCGGGGACTGTGGACTACTACCCCACCTATATGTGGCTCCTCCGACATAAAAACCTTCATCTAAAGGCTCTACTTCCGATCCAATAAATTGAAACGTCTCCTGAGCACTCAGAAAACCAAGCGCAGCAAGGTTTAACAAAAAGTAACTGTAAATTTTTTTCATATTCATAATTTCAAAGTTCCAACTACTATCGAATTTAATATTCTCTTAACTTCAACCATCCTGCCGTGTCCGCTTCGCTAATAAAAAACCAACCAAAAATATGACTACAGTTCCAATAACTATTGTAAAATTGACGTGAAATGGATTTTGTAAATACTCCATAAAACCATCGGTAAAAATCATGGATGACAGACTCATCCATAAAATAGCTAAAACACCTACCACGACACCTACTGCCGCATTGAAGTTACTTGCATTTTTGGCAAAGAAGCCAAGTAGGAAAAGCCCTAACATTCCCCCACTAAATATTGACGCCAAAGACCACCAAGCATCCAAAGCACTCTTCACATTGATCATAGCCACGGCTACCCCAATACCCAAAATCCCAAAAACAACCGAAGAAAGATAGAGTACTTTCATACTTGACTTTTCAGTGGTATTAGGAAAATATCTCTTGTAATAATCCGTCAAAATGATGGTGGCGGTACTATTGATACTGGTGGAAACAGTACTCATGCCCGCAGCAAATATTGCAGCGATCAACAGGCCTGTAACGCCTACTGGAAGTTGATTTACGATGAAGTTAGGAAAAACCTTATCTGCAGTGGTGCCCGTAGGTAGTAGTTCTGGCTGAGCAGAGTAGTAACTAAAAAGAGCTGTACCAATAAAGAAAAAAAGCATAGAAACAGGCACATAAAGCAATGAACCAAATAGCGCAGATGACTTAGCTTCTTTCTCAGATTTGGCACTCATGTACCGCTGAACATAGTTCTGATCAATTCCATAATTCTGCACGTTGATAAACAAACCATATAGGAGCATGACCCAAAAAGTAGATTCGGAAATACTCAAACCAAATGAGCCTAAGCTAAACTTGTTGTTTTCAGCGGCAACTTCGAAAAGTTGAGCTGGCCCATCAGGCATACCAAAAAGCAAAAGCAATGCACAAACCAGAGCTCCCGCGATCAGGACTATCCCCTGAATGGCATCTGTCCATATCACAGCCTGAATACCTCCAAGCATCGAATAAACAACCACTGCTATCCCTGTGATGATAATGATAGTGGCAATATCCCACCCAAACATCAGATTTAGCGGCAATACCAACAGATAGAGAATTGACCCTGTGCGCATCAACTGAGTCAGTATATAACAAACAGACGCGTATCTGCTTGCCCACAGCCCAAACCTTTGTTCCAAATAAGTATAAGCCGAAATGCTACCAATACCCCTGTAGAGAGGAATGAAAAACTTTACAGCCATAACTGCTGCGATAGGAATAGAAATACTGAAAACAAATGCGTTCCAGTCAGACAGGTAAGCTTTGCCCGGTATGGCCAAAAAGCTGATACTACTAACAAACGTAGCGAAAATAGACATTCCTACAACCCACGCAGGCAGTCGCCCTCCGCCAGATGTATATGCATTGCTATCCTTATTGCGGAAATAGAAACTGCTTCCGAAAGCCACAATGGCAATCATGTAAACAAGAAATACAATGAGGTCTATTGGGCTAATGGACATCTATAATAGGTTTTGAATGTTAAATCACTTGAAATACTTCGCGCTGAAGCTATTCATACCCAGCTGAGTGAGTCTCTCTTCAATGACCTTTCTCTGACCTGCATCGAATCGGAAAAAAGGCTCTGGCAGATAATCATCACAAATGCCCAAAACAGAAAGCGCACATTTTAATCCTTGCAGATAAGTTGAAGATCCGTATTTACCCAAAGAGTAAATCATAGAACTGATTTCCAACACTTTGTTTCGAAGAATTTCCAATTTCTCAAAATCCTTGTTTGCGGCAGCTTCATACTGCGCAGTATAAAGCTTAGGAAACATATTCGCTCCTCCATTGACACCACCTGCACCGCCAAGCAACACAGCATCCGCTGTGATCTCTTCCGGACCACAGAAAATAGGGAAATCAGCATCACGCATCTGATATTGAACTGATCGGATGTAATTCATATTGGCTGAGCTGTCTTTCAAACCAATCACATTGCTGCTCGCCTCAGCAACAGCTTTTACTGTACCCGGATCGATAACCGTTTTGGTATGAACAGGCATGTTGTACAAAAAAAGTGGGAGCTCTAATCGGTTCGCCAGAGAAACAAAATAGTGCGTCAATTCCACTTGTGATGTTCCAAAATAATAAGGTGGTGTGGCTACTACGGAATCAGCCCCTGCATCAGCGGCTTTTTTAGTTAAGTTGACACTCTCGGTGATAGAAGTATCAGCAACACCAACAAGCACCTTGGTGCGGCCATTCACAAGCTTGCAAACCCGCTCAATCAATTCTTCTCTGAGGTTGATACTCAGGTGACAAAACTCACCGGTAGTTCCCAGAATAAAAATGCCAGATATAGGTGCAGTAAGCACATGCTCCACAAGCCTTTCCAGCCCATCTATATCGAGTGTATCGGTATCCTTAAGTGGAGTCACCAGAGGTGGTATTATGCCTTTGTATGCGTTAAAATTAGTTCCTTGTGTCATCTATTGTCTTGTGAATTTTGAGTCCATGATTTTGTTGACCTCTTTTTTTCCTTTCACAGGAATGAGGTAAAATGAATAAGTGTAATCACCCGCTGGGATTTGATATTTATCTAAAGGAGCAGCCACCGGCGACCAGCTGTCATTGCCCCCCACTCCCATCTGCGTGAGATCAATATTCAACGTGAGATAGCCGGGATTTTGCAGTTCATAAATATGCTTAGCTTTATTGATGTTTTCCTCTGTGTATCTCCACGTGCTCATGCTGAGTAAACTATCTGCAACCACGAGCAATCCAGATGTATCGTCGTGTAAATACATCCAGCGGATATCTGTCAGATTGCCTCGCTCCTGCGGCATTGGATATGGTTCATTGATAGCATCGATATTGGCTGAATACACCTCTGCATCAAACCCATATCGTCGATCGACATAGTTTTCCAAAGGACCTTTTCCATACCATTGTACTTGGTCATATTCATTCGCAATCCCCATTTGCATTCCCACTTTAGGAATGTTGGGCAGGCTATCGCTCGCACTCAAATGGCAACCCACGTTGATCAATCCGCTCTCCGTTACTACATAATCCACCGTTACCTTGGCGGCATTATCTATCAGAGAATATTTGCTTGTTATATGGACACCATTTTCATCCGATTTTTCAGACATGGACACCAGCTTCAACTCAGCTTCGTACCACGGTTTCAAAACCTTTTGAGGCTTCCAGCCCTTCCTATCATTGTCTGTCAATGGTCTAGTGAAATGGGGTAACAATGGCGCAAAGACCTGCTCTTTACCTTCAAGTGAGTAACCAATCAATGCTCCATTTTGCTTGTCAAAAGTTGCTTGAAATGAGCCTCCATTTACCTGAAATTGAGTTTCAGAATTTCGAACATTGATAGTCGCATTGGGTTTGGTTTCCCTGATCGAAAATTTGGGCCGATCGGTCAAAGCAAATTGATTAGATGCAACCTCATACCCCTGCTCAGCCCAGAGCTTTGCTTGTTTCAGCTTCCAATTGATCTCAGCCAGCACTTCATGGCCTTTTGGGGTTTTCGGAAGGTGCTTTGAAATATCAAACGAAATGGTATCTCCCGGCTCAATTTCAATAGGCTTCAATTCTTTAGTCGAGGTGACTTTTCCGTCTATAAGAAAAACCAATTCTGGTTGATAAACCGCCGCATTGAGCGAAGCATGTCGGTTTTGGATTTGTAGCTTGCCTTTACCCAAATAGGTAGTCTCGATGGGTTGATAAACCCGCTTGCATTCGTACATAGCAGCTTTAGGCCTTCCATCAGATGACACTATCCCATTTAAACAAAAATTGCCGTGATGCCTTTTCTCACCGAAATCACCACCATAGGCGAAGAAGTCATTCCCGAGTGAGTCCTTTTTAAGTAGCCCTTGATCTTTGAAATCCCAAATACAGCCACCGATCATGCGTTTGGTAGTGCGAAATGCATCCCACCATTCTTTCATGTTACCAGTAGAGTTGCCCATGGAGTGAGAATACTCCACAAAGATGATTGGACGATTGTCTCCTGGCTGATTGGCCAGTAAATCGACCGTAAATAAGCCTGGATAAAAACGACTGACCATATCGACATAGGATTGATCTGTAGGCACCTGTATTCTATGAGAATGATCTTTAGGATAATTGGGATGCCCGGGAGGAATGTAGCCCTCCGCTCTGTGGTTGCCTTGCGCTGGCTCGTAATGAATCGGACGGGTGATATCAAAATCGTGAATCCACTCCGCCATAGCAGCATGGTTTGGCCCTCTTCCGGCTTCATTGCCCAGACTCCACATGATTACGCTCGGGTGATTTTTGTCTCGCATGACCATACGTTGCGCTCGCTCCATGTGTGCTTGCGTCCAAAGTGGATCATTGCTCAGCTTACCTCCCAGACCATGCGTTTCCAGGTTAGCCTCATCCATTACGAGGATACCGTATTGGTCGCACAGATCATAGAAATAGGGATCATTGGGATAATGGCTCGTGCGAATACAATTGAAGTTGAATTGCTTAATCATACGCACATCTGCCTCAATATCTTTTCGCGAAAGTGCTTTGCCTTTTTCAGCATGATGATCATGTCGGTTTACACCGTAGAGGTAAGTCACTTTCCCATTGATCAATACCTTGCTGTTGTCCTTTGCAAACTCAATACTACGAAAGCCTACTCTACAGCTTTTCGCTTCCAGCACATTGCCCAAAGTGTCTTGGAGAGACATCACAAGGGTGTAGAGATAGGGTGTCTCATCGCTCCACTTGAGAGGATTCTGCAGGGTATCTTCCAGCAAACCAAACTTCACATTGTCCAAGCGAGGATATGACTCATTGATGATATCTGCTGCCGAGATGGTTAAGGGTTTCTCAAAAACAGATTGCCCATTAGCGTCATAAAGCTGTGCAGAAAACTCAATACTGTTTCTTACCGTGTCTCCGGTATAATTATCCAATCTAGGTCGCAAGCTGAAGATGGCATCTTCATATTGATCATCAAGTTTGGTTTGATAGTGAAAGTCTGCGATTCGCAACTTTGGCTCAGCCAAAAGCATCACCTCTCGCTGAATACCGCTCATGCGCCAGTGATCCTGATCCTCCAGATAAGCGCCATCACTCCAGCGAATAACCTGCACCGAAAGGACATTTTCACCCTCAACCAGATATGGCGTCACATTAAACTCTGACGGTAAACAGCTATCTTCTCCATAACCTAAAAACTTACCATTGACCCAAACACGAAAAGCTGAACTAACCCCGCCAAAATGTAACGTGATGTTCATTTCAGACCAGTTGTCCGGAACTGTGAAAGTGCGTTGATACGATCCTATGCCATTGTAATCTTCGGGTACGAAAGGAGGATTGATTGGCCAAAATGGATAAACAGCACTGGCATAGATGGGAATATCAAAACCCTTGAGTTCCCAGTTGGAGGGTACTTCTATTTGATCCCAACCTGACACCCGGCTTTCGTAAAAGCCTTCAGGTGCTGCATCAAAATTCTCCACATATTTGAAATCCCACAAACCATTAAGTGACTGGTATCGGCCTGACTTTTCTCTATCTCCACTCAACGCCTCCTCGACTGTGGCAAATGAGTAGGCTGTAGCTCGCGCTTCATAACGATTGATCGAAGTGGTCAATGGGTCTTCCCATGGTGCAAACTCATAAACAGCTGGAACTGGAGGGATACCAGCAGGCTCACCTGTTACGGTTTGACAAACAGCCAAATGCATGCTGAAAAAGACCAGAAAAAGGGATGAAAGAACTCGTATCATTTGAGGGTGTTGGTAAAGGATCAAAACTGATCAAATACCGACTGATAAGCATCCCGTAGGGTCATGCTTTTCGGTTAGGGTGAGATTACAGCATCATTCATACCTCACAAATCAGAATGGCGTAAAATATTAATCGACTAAAAGGAGCAAGGGTACTGAAACCTCATGACGGTTTAGAAACAGTCAAAATCTCTTCGAAACTGTATAAAACCCTATTCCTGGCGCACCTCTTAGAAGATGACCGTTTGCATAAAGGTTATTGCCGCAGGCAATCTTAGCTACTCCACAAATCAACAACTTCCAAAGCCTATTTGAAGCCGCACAAAAAGTACTTTAGGGATTTCCCGTAAAGTCGTTCCGTTTTACAGAGCCAAGGCTATGTTATTTTTCTTGAAATAATCGATGAAATCAAAGAAACTGAAAGAAATCAAATCCATATAGGTCAGCTAGTGGTCAAAAGGTATGCAACAGAAAATTGAAAAGTCTTATTTATGAACTTAGCATCATCAGCAATTGGATTACCTTGATCATCGAGGCGTCAAAGAACTATATTCATTTGATGCTCAAGAACGCAACTTTGCAATCTGCTTCTCTATCCTTCTTCGAAAGAGGTTTCAGGTATTCGGGTGGGGTTGACTGATTCTATAAGGTGTGTTTTTGAGGGTGCGCCATTCCCAGATCTTACATGTTTTCTGTGCTGTCGGGTGTTTCCTCCTGACACGATCAAAACAGCAATAAGAGGCAACCATCGATTAGATGAGGTCTTGTGCCACAGACCTTGAAGCAGAAAAATAGTCCATCTTGTTGCGTTAAATATCCATTTTAAGAGACCTGTAGGACATTCAAATTTGTGTCAAATTTAAATTTCAAAATTATGACACGATTAAATGCACTTGCGCCAGAGGCATCTTCTGGCAAAACCAAAGAACTTTTTGAAGGTATTCATGCCAAGTTGGGAATGGTACCTAACATGATGCGAACGATGGGAAACTCATCCGCAGTATTGGATGGATATTTAGGCCTTAGCGCATCGCTTGGAAAAGGAGCACTCGGTGCTAAACTGGGTGAGCTTATCGCGATGACAGTAGCAGAAACTAATGCTTGTAATTACTGTCTTTCTGCACATTCTTTTATTGGTGAAAAACTGGTCGGAATGAGTCCTGAAAGTTTGACTGATGCGAGAGAAGCAAACCATGCTGATGAGAAAATCAAAGCGGCTCTACTCTTTGCTAAAACGCTAGTAGAAAAGAAAGGTCAGGTAAGTAATGAAGACGTAGCTGGTATTAGAAATGCCGGATACACAGAGGGTGAAGTTGCCGAGATTGTTGCTCATGTAGCACTCAACATCTTCACCAATTACATTAACAACACAGCCAATACGGAAATTGACTTTCCGGAAGTGAAAGCCTACAACACGGCTGTAGTCTGAAAGTAATTTCTAACATCAAAAATCTAGAATCATGAAAAATTTCATTCTAACAATTGCTGTTTTAGTCGGCAGCATAACTATTACTCATGCACAGGTTCAACCTGTTGATGAAAACGGTCTTGCGATCGGAGGATATGATGTGGTGGCTTACTTTTCCAATAATGCAGAAAAGGGAAGCGCGAGATATACTGCAACATATGAAGATGCCACCTATCAGTTTGTTAATGCACAAAACAGGGATGCATTCAAGAAAAACCCAAGCAGGTACTTGCCTCAATTTGATGGCTATTGCGCGTGGGGTGTTGCAGCAAAGGATTCAAAGTTCCCTATCAACCCAGAAACATTTGATGTTATCGACGGAAAATTGTATTTGTTTTTCAACGGGGATTTCGGTGGTGAGGCTTTCAATACAGCCCCTCTTTGGAATGCTGAGACCTCAAAGTTAAAAACAGCAGCTCATGCAAAATGGCCTTCTGTTAAAACCAAGTAATACAATGTAGGCAAGTGAGTTGCAGAACCATCAGGTTTCTGCAACTCATTTGTTTTAATTTAAATCATACAACTATGAGTCAACTAGAAATCAAGCCTCCTCTTCCACCATTTGACGAGGAGTCAGCCAAACTAAAAGTACAAATAGCTGAAGATGCCTGGAACACCCGGAATCCTGAGAAAATATGTCTAGCCTATACCATTGACACTGAGTGGCGCAATAGAAGCGAGTTTCTAAATGGACGAGAGGAAGTAAAAGCTTTCCTTATGCGTAAATGGGAAAAAGAGTTGGATTATAAATTAAAAAAGGAACTTTGGGGTTTTAGAGAAAACCGAATGGCTGTTCGGTTTGAGTATGAGTACCGGGACTCAAATAATCAATGGTATCGCGCCTATGGCAATGAATTATGGGAATTTGATGAAAACGGCCTGATGCAAAAGAGGTTTGCCAGTATCAATGACCTACCAATAAATGAATCAGAAAGAAGATTAATTTAACACAATGGATATCCTGAACAATGACGAAAACCTGACGCTGGTAGATAAGCAAAACGGCAACCTTGCTTTGAAACTCTTCACTTTCGATGACCTCAGCCGATTTGACCATATTCAGCGAGTCAATTATTATTCGCTTATCTGGATCAGAGAAGGCGCAGGTCTGGTAAAAGCTGACTTTTCGGAGTACAAGTGGGATTCTGATTCATTGTTGGCGTTTACTCCCTATCAGCCCTTCATGCTCTCATCCAATGAGTTCGTTCAGGGTATCTCTTTAAATTTTCATCCTGATTTTTTTTGTATCCATAAACATCATGAATCTGTTGCTTGCAATGGAGTGCTCTTCAATAATATATACGATTCACCTGTTCTGAAGCTGGATGATGCCGTATCAAAACAGTTTCTGTCACTCCTTAAACAAATGAAAGATGAGATGATGCATGGTGATCTGGCCCAGCAGGAAGTGCTGGTTTCTTACCTTAAGATCTTTTTGATTGCCGCCTCACGAAAAAAGGTTCAGCAACAACCAGAAAGTATTGAAATATCTTCTTCAATCGATTCTGAGCCATACATTCTTCAAAACCTGAAACAACACATCGAAAAGCACTTTCGCACAAAGCATTCAGCAAGCGATTATGCAGACATGCTCAATATCTCACCAAAAGCATTGGCAAAAGCAACTAAGAAACACTTCAATAAAACGGTTTCTGATCTTATTTCAGCCAGAATCATCATTGAAGCAAAACGAGAGTTATATCTCACAGACAAACAGGTCAAGATGATTGCGAGTGAGCTTGGATACAGTGACGAATACTACTTCAGTCGCTTTTTCAAAAACCATGCGGATGTGTCGCCGCAAATGTACCGTGAGACAGTGGGGTTCAATAGAGCTTCGGCATAATTAAGAAATACGTACTGATAAATCAGATCATCGCAATAAAAATATTGCCCTGCCACCTCTGTTCGTGTCGTCACGATGGAAATGATGGTTTGTGTTTCTGTGCTGTCGGGTGTTTCCATCCGACACGATTCCACCCGACACGATCAAAAAGAAAATACGTTTGTCATCAAACAAACTTCCATTGCGTAATCCCAGCTTGGTACATATATCATCCGAATGTCAGGTGGAAACACCTGACAACACGGTAATCCCCTGAGCAACTTCCACATCGGCCGGATGAAGTATAAAGCTCACAGAGGCAACTTCGCCATCTTCTTCTCTATCCTTCTTCGAAAGAGGTTTCAGGTATTCGGGTGGGGTTGACTGATTCTATAAGGTGTGTTCTTGAGGGTGCACCATTCCCAGAGCTTACATGTTTATGCCAAAATTTGAAAAGGGCTCTTGTCCTCACCTTGGCGATTATAAAAATGCATGAACCCTTCAAAGAATTTGAAGGGTTCAAATATGCCGCATATACAACTATCTAAAAAGCGGGAATTGGCACTAGTATAAAGAATACCTATGTTGTTTTTTTGCAGCAGTTTTTTGGCTATTGACAATTTCGATGCAACAGTATCATATTATGGGGCTTTTATCAGTTTGGGTAAAGCAACTTCATTCCGTTTTTGAAGATTTAACTGTCAAAAATTAGTCCCTTGATCCAAATTTCTTTTTCTATAAAAAGGCCATTATTCTATGGAGATCATCGTCCTGATTTCGTCCTTTTTTGTACCTATAAGCAATGGCCGGCTTACCTGATGAAAGGCTTTCACGTCGTAGAGTTCTTCCACTACACCTTCCAGTCTCACCCAATGTTCTGCTCCCCCTGTCTCCAGATTGATGATCTGTATACCGCATCTTGGTTGAGTCTTAGCTTCTTTCAGGTTTTCATCTAGTTGTAGTCCGCTAAAAGTCTTATTCTTCCTTACCCCACTCATCCCTACAACAGCATGGTTACCTACAAAGTCCAATCCCCTCAAAAACCCCGGGCAAAATGCGATTCGTTCGAATGTTTTGGTTTCCAGATTGACATACCCAAAGTAACCCGTGCCTGCTTCTAGAAGGTAGAGTTTGCCGTTGTACCAGCGGGGAGAATGAGGCATGGATAAACCTTCACAAACAATCTCATTCGTTTGCACGTCCATCACAATTCCTCCACTCTGACGATGCTCCCTCCAGCCGTCTGAAGCATCACTTTTACCCACAATTGTCACATATGCAGGCTTACCATCTTTCTCAGCAAGACCATTCATATGACATCTGTCTTCCGGTACCAACTTGCTTATGAAAGGTGGTTGCCAAACGGGCTTGAAGCTGTGACTTTCGCTCGTAGTGGCCAGACAGCTAAACAAGGTGTTGACAAAAACTGGACGATTATTCTCACCAATAATAATATCGTGAATATCAAGATCTCCTGTGGTATATGCTGCCTGTGGAAGATATACTTTGTCATAGTCTTGGTATTTACCTGATGCCAGGGAGTTATCAAAGCGCCAAAGCTGGAAGAGCGTACTCATCCAAAAAGTATTGGTATTCTTGTTCGTTCCCAGCCCCATGCAACGAGGAAAAGTTCGTTCCGTAACATGCAAACTACCGTCCGTATTGGTTCCCAACATAAAGACCTTGCCCACCTGATAGGTGGTAAAGATCAAACTTGTATTTTCTCCCTTGAGCCAGTTTTGAAACTGTCGAGAGGTGGTTAATTCAAATGCTGGTTTTTCGACTTGAGCCATGGAGACTTCTTTATTCCTTTGAGTGAGACAAAATTAATTTTTCTTCCTGCTGTCATTTAGCTTTTTCAGGCCATAGCCCCCTCCTGCTGCAAGCAGCAAAGTCAGACCACCGTCTATCGGTGTTGCTGGTGGGGCGCCTTGTGCCAAGGCAGGCAAAGAGACAAGAAAAAACAAGGATACAAAAAAGAGTAGATTATCAGGTATTTTTTTCATCTTGAAATATTTCAGAATGTCAGTGATTTATTAAAAGGCAATTTCGGTTCCATGTCAAACGACATGGAACCGATCAGATATCTTCTTTATTCGATAATGATTTTGGTAACTGTGATGCCATCAGAGATCAAGTAGACACCAGGAGTATATCCGTCTAGCGCTATCTGCGTGGATTGATTCACGAGGGTTTTCATCATGAACTTACCAGACAGGTTATATAAACTGTAGGTTCTGTTAGTTTCGGCACTCAGATCTGAAGGATTGATATGTAGCACATTGTTGTGAGCATAAACCTCCCAGTCTTTTTGGTTCAGTTCTGAATTCGCTAAAACAGCTTTGGTCTCTGTCAATAAGACAAACCTACTGGCGAAACTTCCAGCCTCAGATTCAAAATCATAAGCTCCACTATTAAGATCAAAAATCTGATCAGTCAATCGGTCATGCACCCATAGTGGTCTATCGGACACATGCTCCACCTCCATGGACAACTGATAATTAGCCTGCTGATCTACACTGAAACCTAGATCAATAGCTACGCGCTCGTCAGAAACCCCTTGAATGGACAATTTGGTGTCCAGCTTTATGGAATATATACTGTTTGCACTATTCGAGTTAAATACCGGCGCATCATATGATCGGTGCATTTGATCGTCTGTTGCATCTGTTGGCCATCCTATAATGGTCTGCTTGAAGAGTCCTTCTGCATTGGTCAGGTTCAATCTCACCAATGGGATGTTTTCAGCAGTTTGTCTGAAGAAGTTCCCATCTTCATTATTTCCTACAACTCGCATATCTTCCGTGAAGGATACCTCTGTATTTTCATCTGAAAGCAGTTTCACAAAGAAGCCTTGCGAAGAACCTAAATGAAAGTTATAGCGAGCTTCAT
>JBDVMP010000008.1:0-37462 GCA_039970095.1 Cyclobacteriaceae bacterium | reverse complement strand
ATCAGTATGACCAATAGTATTTGTACGGATGCAACCGAAATTATAGGAATAGCGGTGAGAAATGCCGCAATCATGGCTATGCAAAAGATAAATCGATTGAAAACATTGCTACGCAATTTTGATATGACGCTACCCGATTTTGCTTTGATTGCTTCGGATATATCCTTTCTGGTCAATAGCTGCAGCTCATCATTCGATCTTATTTCACCCCAGAGTTCCTTTAATTCATCCATGACTTTCGGGGTTTAGTTTCTTTTTCAATTGTTCCTTTATCCTGTGCATTTTCACGCCTACATTGTTTTTTGTGAGCCCTGTGATCTCAGCAATTTCTCCATTGTCGAAATCCTCCAGATGCAGTGTGATGATCGTCTTATCTATATCTGACAGTAGCTTTACCTGCTGCACCAGCATCTCTGAGCGTTCTCCAACTTCCATTTGTTCTTCAACGAAATCTTTGTCGTGGATACTATCCGCCGATATGCGCTTTTTGCGCTTGTAGGTAAACACGGTATTGAGACCTACCTTGTACAACCATGTTGAAAATTGAGCATCACCACGAAATCGACCTATGGCCTTCCACGCCTGCAATTGAATCTCCTGAGCCAAGTCTTCTCTTTCTTGCTTGTCGTCAAGGTACAGGTACAAAATCTTGTGGATAATACCGGAGTGACGTTGTACAGCTTCAACAAATTCTTGCTCAGTCAAGCTAGATATGGATTTGGTAACATACTTTTGCGGCGTTAGTGGCAGTGTTCAATCGAAAATTACAAGTTTTATAAGATTTATGGTAAAGGCAGTTAATATTCTCAAAATCATATCGGCATTGTGTTTCCTTAGCACCTTGCTTTATGTGTACTCTTCACTGCCCGTCATGGTCAATCTCAATCCTGATATTTTCGATTTCAGCGTCCACCGTGAGTACCTGTTTTATGGCTTGCTAACAGGTTTTGTGGTCATTAGCATATTCTTTTTTGCCCTTGAAAAAATGCTTCTTCCCGTGATTAAATTTGAAGAGTTGGCGGCATGGGTCAAGGGACTTTCTCCAGTGGTCAACCTGTACCTCTGCTTCCTGATTGGGTACCTGGCGGTGATCAACAATCCCGGTCATTTTCAATCAGGCAGCTATGGCTATCTGACATATCTGGGGCCTATCTTGATTGCGGTATGGTTGGGCGGACTTATTTTTTTGATTTCAAAAAGTAAGAAAACAACCTGATTAGCAATATTTTAAGCTTTTGATATTCAATCAACCCCTTAAAAGCGTGTGGAAAAGTTCCTCTTTGCGGAAGGGATTTTTTGTATAAATTTCGATTCGTGAATCTGATTCAGGATTCATAATTAATCTTTTTTTACTTGTAGAATGGCAGACGTACAATATACTGAGGACAGTATTAAATCGCTCGATTGGAAAGAACACATCAGGCTGAGACCGGGGATGTACATCGGAAAACTGGGCGATGGGTCGGCTCAGGATGATGGGATTTATGTGTTGGTAAAAGAGATCATCGATAACTGTATCGATGAGCACATGATGGGGCATGGTAAGTCCATAAACATTAAAGTAACAGAATCTCGTGTAGAAGTAAGAGATTACGGTAGAGGCATCCCTCTGGGAAAAGTGGTGGACTGTGTGTCCAAAATCAATACAGGAGGCAAATATGACTCTGGCGCCTTTCAGAAATCTGTAGGACTAAATGGTGTTGGTACGAAAGCCGTCAACGCATTGAGTACCTATTTTAAGGTTCAGTCTTACCGCGATGGAGAAACCAAAGTGGCTGAGTTTGAAAGAGGGGAGCTGACAAATGATGCCAAGCTCACCTCCACTTCAGAAAGAAACGGAACCGCCATTGCTTTTGAGCCTGATGATACCATTTTCAAGCATTACCATTTCATCCCGGAATATTTGGATAACCTGTTATGGAACTACGCATTTCTGAATGCAGGTTTGACTATTAACTTTAATGGGAAAAAATATCATTCTGAAAAAGGGTTGTATGATCTTTTGATCAGAAAGTGCGATGTGGAGGCTTTGCGCTACCCCATCATTCACCTCAGAGGTGAGGACATAGAAGTGGCACTCACACATGCCAACCAGTACGGTGAAGAGTATTATTCATTCGTAAATGGTCAGAATACCACTCATGGAGGAACCCACCTGGCGGCTTTCAGAGAAGCTGTAGTGAAGACAGTTAGAGATTTTTACAAAAAGGATTATGATGCAGCAGACATCAGGGCCTCCATAGTGGCCTCTATAGCTGTGAGGGTTCAGGAGCCTGTTTTTGAGTCGCAGACCAAAACCAAACTTGGTTCTCAAAACGTAGCTCCGGATGGCCCTACGATGAGAACATTTATTGGGGATTTCCTAAGGACAGAACTGGATAACTACCTGCACCAAAACTCCGAAGTAGCAGATGCCCTGCTGAAGCGAATATTACAATCGGAGAGAGAGCGTAAGGAGATTGCCGGCATAAAGAAGTTGGCCAATGAGAGAGCCAAGAAGGCCAACCTCCACAATAAGAAGTTGAGAGACTGCCGCTTACATTACAACGATAAGAAAGGTGACGAGAATCTGCTCGAAAATACCATGATCTTCATCACAGAGGGAGATTCTGCTAGTGGGTCTATCACCAAATCACGCAATGTGCAAACTCAGGCCGTGTTTAGTTTGAGAGGTAAGCCTTTTAACTGCTTTGGGCAAACCAAGAAAGTGGTTTACGAAAATGAGGAATTTAACCTGCTTCAGCATGCGCTCAACATTGAAGATGGATTGGAGGGTCTTCGCTATCGGAAAGTGGTAATTGCCACTGATGCGGATGTAGACGGTATGCATATACGCTTGTTGTTGCTTACTTATTTTCTTCAGTTCTTTCCAGAGCTGGTCAGAAACAATCACATCTACATTTTGGATACCCCGCTGTTTCGCGTTAGGAATAAGAAGAAAACCATCTATTGCTACAGTGAAGAAGAAAAGCGAAATGCTGTAAATGAGCTTGGCAATAAACCTGAAATAACAAGATTCAAGGGGCTTGGAGAGATATCTCCGAGTGAATTTGGGGCGTTTATAGGGGAGGACATCCGTCTGGAGCCTGTTATACTGCAGAAAGACACCAAAATCAAGGACCTTCTTGGTTTCTATATGGGCAAAAACACTCCGGATCGCCAGAGGTTTATCATTGATAAACTGAAAGTGGAGAAAGACCTGGTGGAGGAAGAATTGGTACCATAAGGTTTTGTACTTTACTTGTGTATTAATCAAATAGACAAAGATGAAAACGCTGAAACACCCCATTCATTTGCTAGGAGCGGTCATGCTTGTATTGCTCACTTCCTGTAGTAGCGATGATAACGAACCTCAGGGTTCAAACATTGACCCTACTATTTTGGTGGATTACACCAAGATACACACCTGGCTCAAGGGAGATGTCAAAGGTTTTATAGCACAGTCTGGGATTGACGTGCCATCTGAAGCCATCGCTTATGATGTTGATATTTACGATGTGGTATATAAAACTCCTTACAAGGGTGAGATGATCGAGGCATCAGGGCGGGTACTCGTCCCGGTAACTACCGAGACTGTTTCCACAGCGTGCTTTAGTCATGGCACTATCGGTGCTGACGCTGACGCCATGACCAATATTAGGGCAGGTAGCAACACTACAATATTGCTCAGTGGTCTCGCTTCTTTTGGCATGGTTACAGTAGCTCCTGACCTGATTGGTTTTGGTTCGTCTGTTGAGCTGTATCACCCATATTATGTCTATGAACCTACTGCCACTGCTACTATCAATAATTTATTGGCTGCAAAACTACTGGCGGAAGAATTGGGCATCCAAACTGACAAGGAGCTGTATCTGGCCGGATATTCTCAAGGTGGCTACACGACCATGTCCACTCATAAGTATATAGAGGAAAATGGTATAGATTTCTTTGATTTGAAAGCTTCATTCCCGGCATCAGGAGGTTATTTTATAAAAGGCGTTCAGGATTACTTTTTCGCCAGAGATGTTTATCAGCAGCCGTTTTACCTGGCCTATGTTGCCAACGCTTATCATGACTACTATGACTGGGGTTCAACCTATCCACTTACACTGTTTTTCAACGAACCCTATGCTTCCAGCATTCCGGACTTGCTGGATGGCAGCCTGAGTAATGGAGAAATCAATGCGATGCTCAACGACACAGTGGCTGTTTTGGTGAACAACGATTTTCTAACTGATCCAACTGGTCCTGATTACCAGTTTTTAATTGATATGTATGATGATAACAGTCCTATAGGGTGGGTCCCAAAAAATGCGGTTTTCATGTATCATGGAAGCGGAGACACCACCGTGCCATATCAAAATTCGGTAGATGTTTATGATCAGTTTTTGGAAGCTGGAGCTACTACAGTTTCTTTCACTACGATCGATGGAGGCACACACGCCACGGGTGTAGGGCCTTATCTGGAAGGCTTACTGGGGCATATAATAGAAATGGAAGATGAATAAGCTTTACCCGTTCATATTGCTTTTCCTTGTCGGGAGTTTTGCCTCGGCTCAATATAAAAAAGATAACCCTTTGGTTCATACGTATTCCATTGTGGCGTATGATCCCGAAACTGGAGATATTGGAGTGGCGGTACAGTCTCACTGGTTTTCCGTTGGGACGGTAGTTACCTGGGCAGAACCAGGAGTGGGAGCAGTAGCGACACAGTCTTTTTCTAACCCCGCATTTGGTCCGCAAGGTCTTGCTCTGATGAAATCAGGCCTGAGTGCTGAAAAAGCTTTAAAAGCAATGCTCCTTGCCGATGATGGCAGGGACTATAGGCAGGTTGGTATAATTGACGTCAGCGGAAATGCTGCCAATCATACAGGAGCCAAAAACATCCGTGCTGCAGGGGGTATAGTAGGTGAAAATTATGCTGTTCAGGCCAACATGATGAAAAACGATCAGGTTTGGCCGGCCATGGCCAAAGCTTTTGAAGAAGCAGAAGGGTCACTGGCCGAGAAAATGCTATTGGCACTGGAAGCGGCAGAAAATGCAGGTGGTGATATCAGAGGAAAACAGTCTGCAGCTCTATTGGTGGTGTCTGGAGAGTCCACGGGAAAAATATGGAAGGACACCAAAGTTGATATTCGAGTTGATGATCATGCAAATCCGCTTGTTGAGCTTAGGAGGTTGCTGAAAGTACACCAGGCTTATGAGTTTATGAATGCCGGTGATGTGGCGGTGGAAGAGGGAGACTTTGATAAAGCTAGTAAGCTCTACAGTACGGCTGAATCCATGTTTCCTGACAACCTCGAAATGAAATACTGGCATGCTGTTAACCTGGCCAATACAGGTCAGCTGCAGGAGGCCCTGCCCATGTTCAAGGAAGTGTTCTCATTGGATTCCAATTGGAGAGATTTGACTCCACGTTTGATAGACAATGGCGTGCTCACGGTGGACGAAAAAGAATTAAAGAAGATATTAAAACAATAATAGATTATTGCATAAATGAGTGAAGAGTTGATAAATGAAGATGATAGTCTTCAGGAAAGCCTGCCGGTTTCCGGAATGTATGAAAATTGGTTTTTGGACTATGCATCTTATGTGATTCTTGAAAGAGCCGTTCCGGCTATTGAGGATGGCTTAAAGCCTGTTCAGAGACGTATTCTTCATGCCATGAAAGAAATGGATGATGGTCGTTTCAACAAGGTGGCCAATATCATTGGTAGTGCCATGCAGTTTCACCCTCACGGAGATGCATCTATAGGAGATGCCATTGTGAACATGGGGCAAAAAGACCTCCTGATCGATATGCAGGGAAACTGGGGAGATGTGAGGACCGGTGATGGTGCTGCTGCTCCGCGATACATTGAGGCGCGACTTTCCAAGTTTGCCTTAGAGGTGATCTTCAACCCACAAACTACAGAATGGCAACTTTCTTACGATGGTCGTAAAAAGGAGCCTGTTACATTTCCTGTAAAATTTCCATTGCTACTCGCGCAGGGAGTAGAGGGTATTGCCGTTGGGCTGTCAACTAAGATTTTGCCGCATAATTTCATTGAAATACTTCAGGGTGCAATCAATATTCTCAAAGGCAAGAAAGTCCAGTTATATCCTGATTTCCTCACCGGAGGAAAAATTGATGTGACAGATTACAACGATGGACTTAGAGGTGGAAAAGTTAGAATTCGTGCTGCGATAGAGGAGATGGATTCCAAAACACTGGTCATCAAGGATATTCCTTATGGAACTACCACTACTTCTCTGATCGATTCGATTATCAAAGCCAACGATAAGGGAAAAATTAAAATCAAGCAAGTAATAGACAACACCGCCAGAGACATAGAGATACAAGTCAAGCTGGCACCTGGCACTTCGCCCGATATTACGATTGACGCCTTATATGCCTTTACTGATTGCGAGGTGTCTATTTCTCCAAATGCATGTATCATTCAAGCTGATAAACCTCGGTTTGTTGGTGTTACGGAAATCCTCAATCATTCTGTTGACCAAACTGTAGATCTGCTCAAGCAAGAGTTGGAGATCAGACGAAGCGAGCTGATGGAGAAAATCTTATTTTCTTCGTTAGAGAAGATTTTTATTGAAAATAGAATCTACCGCGACATTGAAGAATGCGAAACTTGGGAGGCCGTCATAGAAACGATAGACAAAGGACTGGATCCTTTTAAACCGCAGTTTTATAGAGAAATCACTACAGAAGATATTGTCCGTCTGACAGAGATCAGAATCAAGCGAATATCCAAATTTGATACTTTCAAAGCTGATGAGCTTATGCGAAAGCTTCAGGAGGAGCTCAAAGAAACGGAGCATCACCTGGCGCACCTTACGGAATATGCCATAGCCTATTATCAGAATTTGTTGGATAAATATGGTAAAGGGAGGGAGCGAAAAACTGAGATTGCAAACTTTGACACAATCTCAGCTACAGTAGTAGCGGCAAACAATGCCAAGCTTTATGTGAACCGTGCAGATGGGTTCATCGGTTATGGCATCAAGAAAGAAGAATTTGTTTCTGATTGCTCTGACATAGACGATATTATCGTTTTCAGAAAAGATGGCGTCTGTCAAGTAACCCGTATTCAGGACAAGGTCTTTGTGGGCAAAAATATTCTGTATGCTGGCGTCTTCAAAAAAGGGGACGAACGAATGGTCTATAACCTGGTCTATCTAGACGCTAAATCAGGGCGAACTATGATCAAGCGTTTTCAGGTAATGTCCGTAACAAGAGATCGGGAATATGACCTTACCAAAGGGGCCAAAGGTTCAAAGATTTTGTATTTCTCAGCCAATCCTAACGGAGAAGCTGAAACCATCACCGTTTCACTAACACCCGCTAGTAAAGCCAGGAAGAAGGTTTTCGATTTTGATTTTGCAGAGATCGAGATCAAAGGGCGTGGGGCAGGAGGAAATATCCTCACCAAATACCCCGTTCGGAAAGTGCAGTTCAAAGCAGCCGGGGTTTCTACATTGGGCGGTTTGGATATCTGGTATGATGAAGTTGTGGGCCGCCTCAATACCGATGGAAGAGGCGATAAACTCGGCAACTTTCAGGCGGAAGATCAGATTGTGGTGTTCTACAAAGACGGCTCTTACGAACTCACTTCGTTTGAGATAACTAATCATTATGAAGTCAACCAGATCGTTTCTATAGCTAAGTTTTTGCCTAATCAACCTGCCAATGCCATTCATTACGATGCTGAAGGAAAGACATTCTATATCAAGCGCTTCCTGATCGAAACCAGAAGTCCAAACAAGCGATTTGGGTTTATCAGCGAGTCGAAAGGATCAAAACTACTTTTTGCCAATAATGCAGAGAAAGCCAAGGTGGAAGTGGTTTACAAGGAAGGTCGAAAAAAGGAAAAAAAGGAATACGAGCTTTCTGAAATGATCGACGTGAAAGGGTGGAAAGCCATAGGGAATAAGTTTCCACTACAAACGGTGCAGTCTGTAGAATTGATCGCATCAGATAGCGGTGATTCGGAGGTAGAGGCACAACCTGTTAAAGATGAGGCTGAGTCTTCGGCTGTTGATCTGGAACAATTGAAAAGCTCTATTAAAGACGAAGTGGAGAAGGAAGAAAACCAGCTAGGTTTGTTTGGAGACGGTGGTGAGAAGGATGAATAGGTGCTAAATGAAATGGCTTTGGAAAATAGTTAAATACACGTTTCTGGCAGGAGTTGTACTTGGAGTACTGATTGTCGGAATCAACTTCTGGGTCATTGTTTCCACGGAAAATCAAGTGTTTTACAGGGTGGAGAATACACCTCAAAATAAGGTTGCTCTGATCCTCGGTACCAGTAAGAGAACTTCTGCAGGTGATTCCAATAAATATTTTCATGAGCGGATAGCGGCAGCAGCAGAACTCTATCACAATGACAAGATCAAGCACATCATAGTAAGTGGGGACAATCGAAGTATCTATTACAACGAACCACGAGACATGTATCAGGCTCTGGTCAACCTAAATGTCCCTAAAGGTGTAATCACGCTTGACTTTGCCGGGTTGCGAACGCTTGATTCAATTGTAAGGGCAGATTCGATTTTTGGTCAAAAGAAATTCACAATTGTGACCCAGGACTTTCATTGCTACAGATCGCTTTTCATAGCCAACTATTATGGACTTGAGGTTATTGGTTATTCTGCCGATGATAAAGAGCAGCTGCCACTGAGTCTGGCTATTCGCGAAATTTTCGCACGCTTTGCTGCCGTTCTTGACTTATATATATGGAAAAAAGCGCCTTCCATATTAGGAGAAAAAGAGAAACTAAATTTATAAAGAGAATTCTGATTTCAGAGCCTTCAAAATTTCATTTGACTCCTCTGCAATCCTATCCAGTTTATCTCCTGACACAGTATCAGGAGCATTATTTAGTTGCAAAATATCGGGTTGCGATTCAAATGCAAGCATTTCTCCTGTAGGCTTAATCTGGTGGGCCAGTTTCTTGACTTCATCCAGGTTGCCATTGTCAAACGCATCTTTCATCTGATTGATTTGAGCGATAGTGGTATCTTCAAACGTTGATATAAAATCTGCGATAAACTGATTATCCCCGTCACTTATCGAAATTAAAAATGAAAAGTCCATAGATTTTGCGATGAAATAAATTATAAACGTAATTTACCCGTTTAAGCCAATATGCGAAAATATTTATCAGCCACTTTAATTTTGATTGCGTTAGCTGTTGTGGCTTTCTTTATATTCTTCAATTACGCCAAAGCTCCAAACCTCAACGAGGCTGATTACTATGCCTTGAAAAGATATGAAGGTGTGGCCTTTTCAGAGCCGAAAGATACCATTGTAGTGACCACATTTAACATAGGTTATCTATCAGGAATGACCAACAATTTGCCCGTTGATAGAGAAAAAGATTTTTTTGACACCAACCTTTCAGGTGCTATTGGACTTCTGAAATCTCAAAACCCCGATATCATTGGTTTTCAAGAAATAGATGTGCAGTCGGCCAGGTCATTTGAGGTTGATCAGCTGGAGGCTATATGTTCAGCTTTATTATTTCCACAAGCCTATCTTTCTATTAACTGGGACGTGAAGTACTTGCCATTTCCATACTGGCCACCTTCTCAGCATTTTGGTAAAATTATATCAGCTCAGGGCATTGCATCGCGTTTTCCGATGAGCAATGACACCACACTTGTTCTCAAAAAACCAGCCGATAATGATAATATGTACAATGCTTTTTACATCGATAGACTTATACAAAAAGTGGATTTGGAAATTGGTGGTAAACAAGTGAAACTGATGAATTTGCATTTGGAGGCTTTTGTTGACAATAGCAGGGAAGAGCAAGCCGGCGTTGTGAAAAAGGAGATTGAAAAGTACAGCGATAAGATGCCTGTCATAGTGATAGGAGACTTTAATGGCCGTCCCGAATATGAGGATATCAACAGCGAGGCAATGCAGGCAATTATGAGTGCGCAACATATCAAATCTGCAATCTCAGAAAAAGACTACCGCGAGAACCCTGAAGCATTTTATACCTTCAGTTCCGGTGACCCTAATCAGATGATTGACTACATCCTTTACAATGAAAATTATATTGATTGTATTGAGGCTAGGGTGATTTCAGAAGCGGGCGAAATTTCCGATCACTTGCCACTTTCTGCTAAGTTGCTGATCCATGATGAAATTGATTGAACAATTCTGATTTCATCCAATCGAATTTTATTATTTTCGAGCAGATTTGAAACAACTCAAAAGATGATCAAGGATTTCGACAAACTAAGAGAAGATGAAATAGAGGTGCTACTCAATGCACCGGTACATGTTGCCATTTTGATAGCAGGAGCAGATGGTGAAATTGACAAGAAAGAGCGCCAGGAGGCCATTGAAATTTCACGAAGCAAGCAAAGCAGAGCACGAGAGCGACTGGTGGAGTATTATCAGGCGGTTGGAGAGTCTTTTGAGCAAAGGTTTAATGACCTGATAGGTTCATTGCCTGCTGATGCGGAAAAACGAACTGCTGCTATCACAACAGAGCTGAGAAAGCTGAATTTCATTTTACCTAAAACAGATAAGAACTTTGCAGTGGAGCTACATAGCAGCCTCAAAGATTTGGCTAAGAAAATTGCCGAAGCTTCAGGAGGAGTGTTGGGCTATCTGTCTGTCTCTTTTGAAGAGTCCAAATTGATGGAATTAAGAATGATCAACGATCCAAATAAATAAAGAAAGAAAACCTTTTATAAAGCTGCCGATGGCAGCTTTTTTTGTTTTAAACCTCTCTTTTTGAAAAACTCCAGCGTCATACCGCCTTTGAGAATTGTGTTCGTTATGTGGTTGACGTATACCATTGAAACTTACCTTGGGGTGGATTTTGGGTTTCTTGGAATACTCCCAATGACACTAAAGGGGACGGTAGGGATCTTTACCGCGCCCCTGATCCATGGCAACCTGACGCACCTGATATCCAACACAGCGCCATTGCTTTTCCTTGGTGCAGCCGTTTATTTTTTTTACAACAAAATAGCTTCTCGTGTATTTCTCCAATGCTACTTCTTTACCAATATCCTGGTCTGGTTTTTTGGAAGACAGTTTTATCATGTAGGCGCAAGTGGGCTTATTTATGGACTGGCCTTTTTCCTCATTTCATTTGGCATATTCAGGAGAGATTTGCGCTCCATCATGATTTCTCTTGTCATTATCATTTTTTATGGAGGGTTGATTTATGGCCTGTCACCAGCCAATGCTAACATCAGTTGGGAATCACACCTGTTTGGCGCCATTGTCGGTTTATCAACAGCTTTTACGCTGCGAAACTCTAGACAAGTAGAAAGCTAATTTTATTAGTAATACTAATTAAATTAGTTATTTTACGGAATGATTAAAGGCAAAGGGGCACAAAGCAATCCGAACAATCCATTTCTTAAACAAGGTGATACGCATGAGCATATTGAAGGGATCGATGATTTTTCGCAGGGCGATAACACGTCGGTAGAGATATTCTATGAATCTCCTAAAAATGTACTAAGTAAAAACAGCAGCGAAGACATCAGTTTTCAATACTCAATCAATCCTTATCAGGGTTGTGAGCATGGTTGCATTTATTGCTACGCACGAAACTCTCATACCTATTGGGGGTTTAGCGCAGGTCTTGATTTTGAAACTAAAATCATAGTCAAGAAAGATGTTGCAAAGAAATTTGAGGAAAGAATCCTGAAGCCGGGCTGGAAAATTCAGCCGATAATGATCTCTGGCAATACGGATTGCTACCAGCCTTTAGAGAAGAAATATAAGCTTACGCGCCAAATACTTCAGGTGGCACTCAAATACCGACACCCGCTAAGCATTATTACAAAGAATGACCTGATTTTAAGAGACGCTGATCTTTTGACTGAGATGGCCTCTCACGCTTTGGTTCATGTTTGTTTTTCCATTACTTCTTTAGATGAAAAGCTGAGGATGAAGTTAGAGCCACGCACTGCCACTTATGATAAAAAATTGAAGGCTATAAGGTATTTGTCAGAGAGGGGAGTTCCCGTTTCTGTTATGAATGCGCCAGTGATTCCGGGACTCAATGATCACGACATACCGAAGGTGATACAAAGCACTTCCGACGCTGGAGCCTTAGATATCAATTACACTGTGGTGCGGCTCAATGGTCAAATTGGTGATCTGTTTAAAGAGTGGATAGAAGCGGCTTATCCGGACAGAGCGAGCAAAGTACTCAGCCAAATATCGGAGTTGCACGGAGGCAAAGTCAATGACTCAGAGTGGGGGCAGAGAATGCGTGGAAAGGGGCAATACGCTTTGATGATCGATGAGCTTTTTCAGAAGAGTAAAAGTCGATTTTTTCAAGACAAAAAAATGCCTCCATACAATCTGTGTGCTTTCAGAAGGGGAGGCAACTACAGTCTGTTTTAGTAATCCGTGGTTTTTCATAGCTGACCACCGTTGTTACGGGTCAACATAAACCATGTCCCAAATATGGGCAATCGTTGGCGCCAAAGTAAGAAGTTGTGCACCTCAGGCAGTCAGTAGGATATCCGATATTAGGTTGATCGATTTACTGTTAAGCTTGAGATGATAATAAAGGCCATCTCCTTCAAGGTCAATCCAAATACCAGGTGTGGTTGGTTTTTTAGTGCCTTCTTCTTCAATCTCTGCTGAGAAAACAGGAGCCATGGCTTCCTGCATCTTTTTCCAACTCAATGGTTTACCGTTCACCTCGCTGGTCAAAGTCTCAAAATACCCGAGCACCTTAACCTCCTTTAGGTTGGAGTCTTTTACAATTGCCAGGTTTACGGACAAAGGAAGTTCGCGCTTTGATTTTTCATAAATTGCCTGAATCAACTCTTGTATTTTGAAATCCCATTCATCGACGTTCAGCACATGTCCGGAGCGATTGGTTTCTTGGCTTTCGACCTGAAGGTGCATCCAGATTTCTTCGTTATTGGAGTTTCTTTCTAGTTCTACATGTTCGATTTCAGCCAGTCTCTCACTCCAAACTTTGTCAAGCTTGCCCGTCCATTTGAAGTCATCATCGGTAGTAAACCCTTCGTTGGTGATTTCATCCTCGGTTATAGTATCTCGGTTGAGGTATTCCATCTCGAACTCAATTTCAGTTTCATCATCATTGATGTTGAGATCAAGCGTGTACCCAAATGCGAATGGGGGCGGTATTAATAAGGTCTGGTAAGATATTTTAACTCTCAATTTGTAGTTGCTTTATGGTTTTATTTCTATTGATTTTACCTGTTTCGGTATATGAAAAAGAATGTAAGGTATAGCATGATTTTGGAACACTGTATCGATCCATTACCGAAAAATCGAGTGTGTCCATGTTGAACGGCTTATTACTTTCCACTAGCAAAACAGTCTTGAAGCCAAGTCTGTTGTCCGGAACTCCAGCAATGAAAAAAGGTAGTCCAATTTGACTTTCCAGCTTGCGCTCAAGTCTTTCAGGGGATATTTTCACACCTCCAGAGTTGATTACATTGTCAGCACGACCAACCCATTTGAATTGGTTTTGATCCAAAATATCTACAATATCTGTGGTGGTTATCCACTTGTGGTTTGTCACCGTACCGCAAACACTGAGGCATCCGACATTGGTCTGCTTTATTTTCACGTCTCCAAGTGTGGTGTAGTGATCCTCTGATGCCAGGTTTTGTAGGGCAAAATGTGAAGCGGTCTCGGTCATTCCATAGCTATGGTAAAACTGTACAGATTTTTGCGAGGCAATGTGTTTTATGATTTTTTCGTTCATGGCCGCCCCACCAATGATCACATTTTTCACCCGAGCAAATAGGTTCGCATTATTTTCTAAAATGGTTTGTACCTGCAGAGGAACCATCGATACCAGGTCATACTGAGCGCCATGAGCCACGCTCAATGGGTTGGCACAAGGATTTACAAATTCGATATCATGATGACCAATCAATGCTCGGATTACAGCCATTGTACCACCAATATAAAATGGGTTGATGCAAACCAGGCTACTTTGGAAATTGCACTCTGGATCCAACCGGGTCAGGGTGCATTTGGCGCTGTATTCTATGATAGAGCGCGATAAGGTAAATGTTGATTGGGTTCCTGTGGAACCTGAAGTTTTAAACTGGAAGCTTTCATGGCCGGCGTTCCAATTGTTTATAATCTCAATTACCCTGTTTTCGAAATCGGAATGATATTTTTCCTTTATTTTTCCGCTTTCGTGCTCTTGGAGAGAAGTTTCTTTACCATTTAATATTAGCCTCATAATCACAAAATATTGCAAGACCCGGATCACATTCTTGTAGAGCGTCTGCACCACAAAGATAAGCGTGCCTTCGAACTCATCTTTAATCAATACTACGGTTTGTTGAAATCCTATTCAATGAGATTCTTGGATGAGGTGGAAGAAGCCGATGAGGTAGTGCAGGAAGTATTTGTCAAATTTTGGGAAAAGTGTGACAAGCTCGCTCCTGACTCATCTATCAAAAGCTATTTGTACAGGTCTGTGCACAATACCTGCTTGAATTATTTGAAGCACCAAAAGGTCAAAGACTCGTATAAGCAATACGTGATAGGCGTGATGGATGAGGGGTATGACGCTCATGAAGAAAAACCTAATACGGAGGGAATTCAGGAAAGAATCCTTGACGAAATTGATAGTTTGCCCCCACGCTGCAGTGAGATATTCAAACTCAGTAGACTGGAGGGGTTGAAATATCAGGAAATAGCGGACCATTTAAATATTTCTATCAAAACTGTGGAAGTGCAAATGGGTAAGGCGTTAAAAGTGCTGAGGGAGAAACTGGTGGACTTGAAGAAATGACAAGAAAAGGTAGGATCGGTTTTTTATCAGCGTTGCTTTTCGCTTTGGTGTTATCTGTTTGTGGTCAGGTCAAAGACACGATTTCTGTAAACTTCAAAGATGTTCCCTTGGAGTTCGTTTTCGATTCTATTTCCATCAAATCAAACTACGACTTTTCGTACAATGCTGAGTCAATCCCTCCGGGGAGTTTATACTCTTACAGGAGGTCCAATGTGGCTATCAGCGATCTACTCAATATCCTTTTTGTGGGCACGGACCTGGAGTATGTCAAGCTGGAGAACCAGATAATAGTCAGGAGACAAAAAGAGCCGGTCATAGTTGAGGAAGAAGGGCAGATCAGAAAGATCTCCATAGCCGGTTGGGTTCGAGAGTCTGACAGCAAGCAGCCTATAGTAGGAGCCAATGTATATATCCAGGGTAGTACCATAGGCACTACTACAGACAAAAATGGAAATTACAGACTAAACAACGTGGTGCCCGGAAACTATGTCATCGTCTTTTCGCATATCGGGTATGTGACGGGTTCTTACAACCTAAAAGCGGATATTTCGGATCGCTTTTCGGTCAATTCCTTAATGGAACCACGTGTGGAAACACTCCAGGATGTTGAAATCGTTTCAGATCCATTGGTTCGCAAAGAAGCCGAACGCTCACGGCATTTCAATACCTTCAAAAAAGAACTGCTGGGTACCTCTCAAAATGCCTCAAGATGCGAAATTGAGAATCCTGAAGTGCTTGATTACACCTACAGCCAACCCCGGGATTTTCTTCACGTCATAGCCAATGAGCCCATTGTGGTAACCAATAATGCATTGGGCTACAGGATAATTATGGATTTGGACTATTTTAATAAGCAGGAGAATCGCATCAATTTTCACGGGCAAGCCAGGTATGAGGCCATAGAACCAAAGTCAAGAAAACAAAAAAGAAGGTGGCGAAGGAATAGAAAAGCAGCCTATAATGGGTCCATGATTCACTTTTTCAAAGCACTAGTCAATGACAACCTGGACAGGGAAGGATTTAGAATAGGTTCTACTCAAAGTATTGATGATACGCAAGATGTGGGTATTGACCCGATTAACCCTGAAGATCTCATTACACCTGTTGATGATAGCAATGAATGGTTGTTGGCTTTCGACGATTACCTGTACGTGGAATATCAAAAGGAGGTGGCAAGCCATATCTACCTTAACGAAATAAAGAATAGTGCAAATGAGGATCCTGAGATAAAGGCATTTAGGGAAATAGGGACAGGGCCGGCCGCCCCCCAAAGATCCCTGATTCAGTTGCGAACGGGAGAGATTTATGTAGGCAAAGATGGAACCATTGACGATAGATTGTCGATTGTTTCATTGGGCTATTGGTCATGGGAAAGGCTCGCAGATTTGATGCCCATAAATTATGATCCCAAAAAAGATAAATTTTGACAAGACAATAAGGGGTTAAGCAAGTGTACTTGTTGACAAATTAAGCAAAGAGAGATGGAAGATTTACTAGCAAAGTATTTTTCGGGTGAAGCTTCAAAAAGCGAACAACAAACGGTGGAAGAATGGAGGAACTCTTCGCCTGAAAATAGTTCTGCATTTTTAGAAGCCAAGCAGATATGGGTAGCATCATGCAAACCTGAGAAACCTAATCAAGCACTTTTGGATTCGATCCTGAATGAAGAGGAAGAAATCAAAGTGATTCCGATATGGCAAACCGGACTTTTCAAGTTTGCCGCTTCACTGTTGATCATTTTGGGAGCTGTTTTTGCGGTTTACCAAATTGGAGATAATGGCAATGAGATGCCTGGATTTGCTGAGGTAAGGACAGAGACATTACCTGATGGCACAGAGGTGTCTTTGCACAAAGGAGCACAGCTGGAGGTGTTGTCATTTGACCAGGAGCGACGGGTAAGACTCACGGGTAAGGCATACTTTGATGTGGAGAGAGATGAAACCAAACCTTTTTTGATTGAGACAGAAAATGCGCTCGTTAGAGTTTTGGGTACCTCGTTTGTGGTAAACTCAAACCCGAAATCTGAGCTCGCTGAGGTTTTAGTCGAGTCTGGTGTAGTGGCGTTCTCAGACAAAGATGAAAAAAGCAAAGTTGAGTTGATAAAAGGAGAAAAGGCCGTGCTGATTCAAAGAAATGCGGAGATTCAAAAATCAGAAATTGAAGGAGAAAACTATTTGGCGTGGAAAACCCACAATATATCTTTTAGAAAGTCGAGTCTGAAAGAAGTCTCGGATCTTTTAGAGGATGTATATGAAGTGGATGTCGTCTTCTCGAGTGATGATTTGGGGCAGTGCAGACTCACTGCCAAATTTTCTGAAAAGCGCATCGATGAAGTGATCGACATCATAGCGAAAACATTTAATATAGATTCTAAGATCGAAAAAGGCACTGTAACATTCGCTGGTAGCGGATGTAATTAATGCAGGTTAGGAGGATGATTGAGGCTGACATTTGGTTGTGTCAGCCTTCTTTGTTTATGGAAGCTTAGATATTTTCAAGAGCCGATTAAACCCTACTACAGCAGTGATATTCTTCCCTCCAACTGCTTCTTTGTGCAATGATTGGTCTGTTGCGATGAAGTTATTTCGTCTTTAAAGCCTCAACAATCACTTTCTTGAGTGAGCTAAAAGCATCACTATTGGCATTTGGATCGGAGAATACCTCAAGGATTTTTGGTGTTTTATTGTCTTTAAATAGGAGCTTCAGTCCTTCGTTCAGGGATTTTGAATCTTTGGCTCTGAAATAATCAAAGGCATATTCTGCGGCTGTAAATTTGGCACTATGCGTGTGTCTGGTTTCAAAGTGCTGCTCCAGTTCTTCCAGCCCCGATGGCCCTTTGATTAGCCTAAAAATCCCTCCTCCGAAGTTGTTAAAAACGATGATTTTCAAATTGGAGAGGTCATATTGATGAAAGAAAGCGTTGCGGTCGTAGAAGAAGCTAAGATCACCGGTAAGAAGAAGGGTGGGATTTCCACTGCAGAGAGCACTGCCTACAGCAGTTCCATTGGAGCCGTCTATCCCGCTGGTACCACGATTGGAAAATATACTAGCTGCTGCCAGCTTGTAATGAAAGAAATTGGCATATCTTACTGCCATGCTATTGGCAAGGTGAATGTCAAGCCCAGATGGCGTCTGGTTGAGCACATCGTAGTAGGCTGTTAGTTCTGAAAAGCCCTGTGTCTCAACTTCGGTCTCTATGGCTGCACGGGTTCTAGACTCTATGGTCTCCCAGTTTTGTTTATAGTTTTTGATGACCTGATCTTTAAACTCATTGTCGGGTCTTTGATCGGCCACCGCGTTGAGAAATTCAGCCAAAGGATGTTTTAGGTGTTTTGTGAGTGTCTTAAAAGTATCTGCTGCTGCTTCGCAATCTTCAAAGTGCCAATGTGCTTTTGGCTTATACTTTCTGATAAAGAGCTTTAAATTTTTAGAAATCAGTGACTTGCCTGTAGTTATCAAAAGTTCCGGACGCAGGCTTTCGAGCTGTTCTTCGTTTAAGTTGCCTAAGAATAAATCCTGAGTTTTCACAAACTTACCTGTAGTCAAATTGCTGATGATATCTGTTAGGACAGGTAGGTTGCTGTTCAGGTTGAGTGCATCAAATAGCTCTTCGTTTTGATCATTTTGACCAACTACAATCAGTCGCTTTTTAAAAGAATTCCATGCCGGGATCAAGCTGCTGTAATCAGCCAACACGGGTAATTGCTTATCGTCAATGGTTCTAACATTTTCGAATTTGAGTGGCTGATCCTGTTCGGGATAGAAAGGTTCTCTGAATGGTACATTGATATGTACAGGCCCAAAAGGCGGAGTATGCGCCAGGTTAAGCGCCTCATTTAGTTTTCTGCTCCATTCCCATTTGGCATCATCATGTTCCAAATCTACAGGCAGTTCAAAGCTTCCTTTCACAAAGTTGGATAGTGCACCCGGTTGGTTGATGGTTTGACCATCTCGTTGATCCAACCATTCCGGAGGCCTGTCTGCTGACAAAACGATGAGGGGAATATTCTGATAATAAGCCTCTGCTACAGCGGGCGCATAATTCAGTAGGGCAGTTCCTGATGTACAGCAAATAGCCACGGGTTCCTTGCTTCTGATAGACATCCCCAGTGCAATGAAGGCAGCAGAGCGTTCATCCACTATGTTGAAGGTTTGAATTTTCGGATTGCGAGCAAAAGAGATCGTTAGAGGCGCATTTCTGGACCCTGGAGACAGCACAACTCTGCTGATGCCTTTTACCGCGAAAACCTCTGAGATATTGTAAATGGTGCTGTTCATGAAGCTCTCAATACTGACAACAAAGTATTCATTTTATGTTTGGTTTCTGCCAGTTCTTTTTCAGGTTTTGAATCGCGGGTAATACCTGCTCCTGCGAAAAGCCTCGCTTTACCATCGACTACTTTCATGCATCTTAGGTTAACAAAAATGCGTGTGAAGCCCTCAAAATTGACAGGGCCCAGAAAACCCGCAAATAGCTCACGGTCAAAGCCTTCGTTTTCTTGAATGAATTGATGTGCCTTTTCTCTTGGGAATCCACAAACAGCAGAAGTGGGATGAAGTAAGTCCAGCATAATTCCTCCCAGATTGGGCATGTTGGTCGCTTGCATATCTATGGAATAGGAGGTCTTCAGGTGAGCAAGATTTCCTGCGCGCACAGTCCTTGGGCCAATTTCATCAAACTCTCTGAGTCGTATTCTTTTCAAACAGTCCACAATGTACCTGCTCACCATGGCTTGCTCTTCTATTTCCTTCTGCGTCCATGCCAGGTCGGCCAGATCAGCACCATCCTCCAGAGGTTGAGTGCCTGCCAAAGCGTCTGTCACGAAATGCCGGTTGTTTTCTATAGTCAGCAGACGTTCAGGAGTAGCCCCAAGCCAAAGTCCATGCCTTTCCGATGATGCGATATAGCAAAACGCATTGGGGTATTTTGATGAGATTTGACGAAAAAATCTATACGCATCAAAATCCTTTGGAATATCAAAATCTTTGAATCTGCTGAGTACAACTTTTTGGAGATTGTTATTTTTTATCTCTTCTATTGCTTGCGCCACGGCCGCCTCATAATCAGAAGATTCGGCAATGTCAGTTAGACCTATGGCCTTTGCATGGTCGTTTGGTGCGCTGATCTTTCTTACAAAATCTTCAAGTGCGGAAGATGATATTTTCGGGTCAATTTTTAAAATGCTTTCCTGCAATTCGATTTTCAACACCAAATCCGCGTTGATCACTTCTGGTCTCGGCGGATGAGATCTATCAAAAGAATTTAAGACAAAACAATTTTCGTAATCTTCCAGGGGCCAGGCTCCATCATGTTGATAGGGCTGATTTCCTTCCTGCATCAAATCAACCATCAATACAGCATTTTCAGAATTCGGACTTTTCCACAGAGCAAAAGGAATCTTACTCTGAACAAGCTTCTGGATAAATGCTTCGACGTTTTTTACTAACTGTTGGAGCGTTTTAGTGCTTTCCATGTATTATTTCTTATCAATGATCGCGATTGTGAGCCTGCTCACACAGATCATTTTGTCTTTTTGATCACTTATTTCGATAGACCAAACATGCGTCTTTCGGCCCACGTGAATGGGGGTTGCTTTTCCTGTGACGAACCCTTCTTTGGCTGGTCTCAGGTGGTTGGCGTTGATTTCTAACCCTACCGCCATCTGATCTTTATCCAAAAGCAAATTGGACGCCATACTACCCAGTGTCTCAGCAAGTGCGACAGAGGCACCTCCATGCAACAAGCCAAAGGGTTGCATGGTTTTCTCATTCACAGGCATTTTTGCTGTGAGGCAATCGGCGGTACACTCGACAAACTCGATACCAAGATGGCCGACCATCGATTGTGCACTCGTCTGATTTATTGCGTTAATGTCTATTCCCTCCGGGAGCATGAGTTCGCAGAAATTTGTTCGTAACCCGAAATTACCAAGATTGATTGAGACAATTGAATATTATTTGGGTCATTATAATGTGAAGGCATAAGTTTGAGTCAGAATTATCTTATATGAAAAAAATCTACATCATTAGGCACGGCGAAACCGATTACAACAAAAAGGGCATGGTTCAGGGGTCAGGAATAGACTCCTCTCTGAACGAGACCGGACAGGCTCAGGCTTTGGCGTTTTATGAAAAGTATAAGGATGTAAAATTTGATAAAATTTATATATCTCGGCTGGTTCGCACTGGTGAAAGCGTTTCGCGGTTTACAGCGGACGGAAAACCTACAGAGGTAGTTGATGGACTGGAAGAGATAAGCTGGGGCAACCAGGAAGGACAGGCGTTCACACCTGAGACTTCTACTATCTATCAGGAAACCACCAGAAGGTGGACTGAAGGGGAGCTAGACTTGAAAATAGAAGGGGGAGAGAGTCCGAAAGAGGTAGTGGAGCGCCAAAAGAAGGCCATGGATTATATACTCAGGCAGGAAGGTGAAACCATCTTGATTTGCACGCATGGCCGTGCCATGCGCATATTGCTGACATGGCTTCTGAAATATCCGCTTTGGCATATGGATAATTTTGAGCACACCAATACCGGGTTGTATGTACTCAATTACACCGGCGAACTTTTTTCAGTGGAAACATTCAACGATACATCCCACCTCAATGAACTAAAACCTGCATAAGATGAAATTGAAAGTTTTAGGTTGTGGTGATGCTTTTGCTTCCATGGGGAGGTTCAATACCTCCTTTCTGCTATATGGAGAAAACAAAAATGTGTTGATTGATTGTGGTGCTTCCACGCTCGTGCAGATGGAAAAGGAGGGAATCACGCCTCTGGATGTAGATGTGATCATTATCACGCATTTTCATGGAGATCACTACGGCGGTATCCCTTTTCAGATGATTAGCAATAAGATGGTTTACAATAGAAATAAACCACTGACCATCTGGGGGCCGAGCGGAGTAAAGCAACGAGTCATGAATCTGCAGGAGGCCATGTATGCGGGCACATCGGCTATTTTTGATGAACTGAAAGTAACCTTCAAAGAATATGTTGCAGATGCATGGATCGGGTTTGATGATATAGAAGTCTTTTCCAAAGAAGTGGTTCACTCACCGCCATCGAACCCTCATGGTGTGAAAATAAAGTTGGATGATAAGGTGTTTGCGTTTAGCGGTGATACTGAATGGACGGATAACCTGCTTGATTTGGCCGACAAGAGTGACTTGTTTATTTGCGAATGCAACAACCTCAACCATGATTCACCCGGGCACCTATCATACAAAACCATAGAGGAAAAGAAGCCGCAATTGAATACAGGAAGGCTCATGGTCAACCATATGGGCGCAGAGGTTATCCGTGCGAAAGGTTTAGAAATTGAGCGATTGGAAGACGGGACAGTGGTGGAGTTTTAGCCAAGATTAGGACTGAATTTTTAATATTGTATCTACTCAAAAGTGGCTCACATTGTGATCAGTTTTTGGCTGTTTATCGACAGCCAGCTTTATACCCGGCAATCTTCAGAGAACATACTTCCCCAAAGTACAACTCAAAATTATTGAGGACAGGTAGGCCATATTCATTGTTTTGAAGGGCCAGAAAATGCCGTCCGGCAATAAATTAACCTTGTTTATGTATTCCTAATATCTGGCTGTGAGGTTTCAAATTGCGTGTATTCTGCAATTAGTAAAACAAGGACTCCCTCAGTATTTGATGCAAAAGAAAATACGCATAAATCGCTATTTACATAAATTATAATATCATGTTGATTTGAAGGTATAAAAGCGAAATCTCTACTAAAGCGGTCGTTATGAAATGGAAAAACACACTCAATGCAACAAGAAATGAATCCTTGATGCTGGTCTCAATTGTAGCCTTGATCATAATCATAGCGTACATGCACAAAAAGCAGGTTTCAAGTTTAGAAAATACTGTCATAGAGATATATGAGGATCGCCTGGTAGCTAAGGGCTATATTTTTGAACTCACGAAAAAAATCAATGCCAAGAAAACCTCGCTAAACTTCGAAACCAATAATGTGGAAGATGATGTGATTGCAAATCATGCTATAAGCCGATTGATAGAAAGTTATGGGCAGACCAATTTGACCAATGAAGAAGTTGCAGGTCTGAACAAATTGAGGGAGAACATTGGCCTGTCAGCGGAATTCGAAACGCAAATGGTGAAAGATATGCCACTAGCCGAGCGAATCAAAATTAAGGAAAGCCTGTCGCGGCAGTATGATGTGGTATTGAGTGATTTGGAGGGCTTGTCCGAGATTCAGTTGTTCGAAGGAAAGAAGTTGTTGGAAAGCACCGATCAGATTGTAGCATCAAACGTTTTGACGAACAGGCTGGAGTTGGCCCTTATAGTAGTTGTATCCCTTGTTTTTCTTGTTATTCTTTCTCCGAAGGCAGCAGGAATCAAAAAGAAGATTTTGCATACTTAATCCCTTACGTTAGTCAGGGTTTGTAAATACTCGTCTATAAATTCTTGTTTTCGTTTCAACCTGTACTGCATCACCCACCTGGGATGCGGTACGGTTTCTATTCGTTCAAAATACTCGTGCTTATCGTTTAGGTTTTTGAGAAACTTGAGGTTTTGTCCCTGACCAATGGAATAAGCTACTTTCCTGTTTAATGGAAAGTCAAGCTGCTCGAGGATTCGCTCATGTGCGTAATTTTCAAATAGTTTTTTGAAATCCTTGATATCATAGTAATTCAGGTTTTTGCCATTTTGAATGAAGCCAAGTGGTGAAAGGGCAGAAATGTAGAAGTCCGTATAAAATTTATTTGGTCCACCGAAGGTATCTATTACCTCATAAACAAAGCGTGAAGAGAGTTCTTGTCTCTTATCAAATGGATTAGGTATTTCACAATCTTCTTCCAATTTTACAGGATCAGTGAACGGCACGCCCGTGATGCCCCCTCCGAATCTTCCGGGGTTGATTCCAAATAGTACCGTGCGCTCCCGGCTGTCGTTGTAGTACTTTTCATAAAACAACTTAGTGTAGTGCATGGCCTCTTTATTCTGATATGGGTTCATCGTGATGACACTTGCGGGAAGCTTCTTTGGTGCTTGCAGCGCATCGTAAAACGCCAGTATTTTTTGAGCTACAGTCATATCGGAAAGATACTATTCCCATTATAGCTCTCAAAGATTCTGTCTTTTTCTTAGCTTCGTTTTCAGATGTCGGCCAATTTAAAATATTTCATTATTCACAAACCATACAGGGTTTTGAGTCAATTTTCAGATGAGAATGGCAATGCTGGATTGGGTTCGATTTATTCCCTCGCTAAGGATATTTACCCGGTAGGAAGGTTAGATCTGGATAGTGAGGGGTTGCTTATTCTGACCAATGATAAGGCGCTGAATAATAAGTTGTTGAACCCTAAGCATGCACACACAAGAACGTACCTTGCCGAGGTAGAGGGTGTGCCGGACAAAGCGGATCTTGCACAGTTTGCCAAAGGTCTTGAGATCAAAGTAAGTGGTAAGGTTCATCACACCTTGCCAGCAAAAATAGAGATAGTAGCTCCACCACAAATTGCTGAGCGTGAGCCTCCTGTTAATTATAAGAAGCACCCTGAAAGAAGCTGGGTGAAAATTGCGTTAACAGAAGGTAAAAACAGACAGGTAAGGAGAATGACGGCTGCTATTGGTCACCCAACTCTCAGACTCATAAGAGTGGCCATAGAGGAATTACACCTTTTGCCTTTACCATCCGGGGGGATCACTCAAATGTCTCAGAAAGCCATCTACTCGAAGCTTAAAATCAGGTAGTTATTTTTCGTATTTTGTAAGCATGCGGGTGAAGTAATTCATGATTTTCCGCAAGGTGTCATCCAACAATGCGATATAAAAAACACCTGATATCACCCAAATAATGATGATGTTGAACAATACCGTGTCAACCTCAAAATCTAAAAGAGATTTGTGACCGGCATAGAAGTGAGCCCTTCCTACTTGTGTCAGGGGAGCCTTGAATATTGGGTCTTTCTTTTGTATCAGCTTATTATTCACTCGTATAATCCTGTCCAGGTCAGATCTGTTTTGCACCAGGTTGGCTACACTTGCATTGTGATGTTCGGCCTTCAGCTTTTCTAATTCCTCTTTTCCAATTTCTGTGACCAGGGATTTATAAATATCATCCTTTTGCTGCATGGCATCTTTATAATGGCTCTGGAATCGATCCCGCAGCTGTCCCAGATAAGACAAGATCCGCTTGCCAGCCTTGGGAGTAAAGGCCTCCGGTCTGAGGAACACCTGATATGGTGATGGCGACACTTTCCATTGAGTTTTGAGGCGGTTCAGTTCGTTATTTATCAAAACAAAATCATCTGCGTAAACAGGTAGCCGGGTAGAGTCCCTGATGACTCGTGCCGTGAGTGATTCCAGCTTTGGGATGACATAAGATCGCTCGAAAGAAGCCTGGCTGGCTAGTTTTTCAGCTTCGAAGAAATGCTTTTCATAACTATTGTGCTTGAATTGAGCCACGGCCATAGCCTCATAAGCCCAGCGCGAAACCATGATATCTCCCACCACGGGCACAAACTCTTGCCGGGTTATGCTCTTTTGCAATTCGTCAAACTTAATCATGGCACCACCTAAAAGTAGCTGTGGCACCAAAATGAATGGAATAAGAATGTAGATAGTAATAATAGAATCGAAGGCCGAAGAGATGTTGAGGCCGACAAGATTGGCAAAGCACATGGTAGAAAAGAGGATAGCCCAATACATGAGCGTCATGCCCTGAATCTCCAAAATGGCATTGCCCACGAGCACAAATGTGAGCGACTGAAATGCCGACAACAGAAATAAGTATAGAATCTTGGAGTTGATGTAGCTTAGCCGGCTAAGGTTCAGAAATGACTCGCGCTCCAGTATCCTGCGGTCTTTGAAGATCTCCTCTGCTGATATTGACATGCCCGTGAAAAGCGCCACTACCACCGCCATAAACAGAAATACAGGTAAGTTTTTGTTGTCTTGCAGCTGGTATATGCCTTCTGGGGCATACTTAGAGAAATAAGCAAGAATAAACGCCAAAATAGGGGTTTGAAGTAAGCTGATGAGTATGTATTGCCTGTTGGCGAGTTTAGCTAGCAGGTTACGCTTACTGAAAATTTTGAGCTGATCAAAAAGGCCTGGAATATGAAAATTGGAAGGGGGTAGTCGCTCTTCAAATCGGGTGCGCTTGGCCTTAGTTGATTCTATGTTATCCAGGTATTTTTGATACCACTCTTCGGGAGTAACGCGCCTTACATTTGTGCTTTGACCCAGGTCATCTATTTCATAAGCCTCAATTATCTGGAGGATTTGCTCGGGTATGACATTGCCACACTTGGTGCACTCACTCTCAGCCGCATCTACCTGCGTACTCATAGTTTTGAAGTAAACTACCGCATCTATAGGGTTTCCCCGGTAAACTGGGTATCCGCCTTTGTCCAGTATCCACAACTTGTCTATCAGTTTGAATATATCAGAAGAAGGCTGATGTATGATAGCAAAAACAAGCTTGCCTGAGCGAGCCAGGGTTTTGAGCAAAGACATCACTTTCTCAGAATCCATTGAAGACAGACCGGACGTGGGTTCGTCAACGAAGAGGATGGAGGGCTCCCTCATCAGCTCCAGCGCAATATTGAGTCGCTTTCTTTGTCCACCGCTTATTGACTTGTTTAGCGGGTTGCCAACCTTCAGGTGTTTGATGTCTTTGAGATCCAGGTTTTCCAAAACTTTTTCAACCGTAGCAGCAAGTCTCTCTTTGGAGAAATCACTGAAACAAATCTGCGCATTGAGGTGCAGGTTTTCATACACAGTCAGCTCATCAAACAAGAGGTCGTCCTGGGGCACATAGCCGATCACACCTTCTTTGGATGCACGTGGTATAGAATATCCGTTTACAGATATCTTTCCTCCGGTCGGATTGATTTTACCATTTAGCAAGTTGATAAGGGTGGATTTACCTACTCCGCTACCACCCATGACACCCACCAAGTGACCTGACTCCACCTCAAAATTGAATTTGTGTAGGCCATTTTCACTTCTTTTGAACCGGAACTCAAGATTCTCACCGGTCATTACGATTTTGACCTTTTTGGATTCATCAAGAAACTGCTTGATAATGTCGCTTTCGTAAATCGGTTTGATGTTTGGCCCCTTGATGATGGCACCCGGCTTGAGCAGGTAAAATTTGCCCTTCTCAAGTTTGTTGCCTTCTATATAAAGGTTGAGCGGCCCGTCATATTTGAAAACATAAGTGTTGACGCTTTGAATTTTGTAAACCAAAACCTCCCCAAATAGGTGCTCCACAAACATGTGCAAAAACTC
Source organism: Cyclobacteriaceae bacterium (assembly GCA_039970095.1). Classification (GTDB taxonomy): domain Bacteria; phylum Bacteroidota; class Bacteroidia; order Cytophagales; family Cyclobacteriaceae; genus JAMZMI01. The sequence continues at coordinate 10,433 of JBDVMP010000008.1, read as the reverse complement.
ATCTTTCCCAGGCACCTTTGGTTTTTTCTTTCTCATCATCCAGGCCACTTCTTCTGGCCATTCGGTCATTTTATTGTTGATGATAAGCGTGTTTTGAGGCTCCAGGTCTTTTTTTTCCGGATCAGCGATAAATGACTTGAGTGCGGTGACTTCAGCTTGTTTCAAATTGAAGTTCATCGCTACCAGCGAGATGAATTCGCTTTCCTTGTCAGAAAACTTTTGGTCAGCATTGATCAATTCCAAAAGCTGCATGAATACAACGATTCGTTCTGGATATAGCAGTTCTTTGTTGAGCTGGTTGCAAATCTTGGCTACCTGAAGAATGGAGGTAGAGTCAATACCTAACTCGCTCGCAACTTCAGGAGACGAACTGCTGGAGCTATAGAAGGAAAGGTAATCATGAAACAAGCGCAGATACTCGTTGGTGAGTTCGTCGTTGAGGTTTCTTTTGAGATAGGGTTTTACAATTAATTCACCCGAATCTACGATATCAAGATCTTCTTTGGCGCTCTCAATAATGGCAAAGAGGTGAACGAGAGCGTTAATGATGGATTCCTTCATGTTGTCACTAGGTACGGCTAAATGAGGGCTTAATTTATCAAAATTACCCGATGGAAACGGTCTGTTGCGATGACTTTGTCAATGCAAGGAAGTTAGGTGATCCAAATTATAGGATTTGATCAGACCAACTCCCTCAAATCCACAGGTACTACTCTCGAGACACCTTGTTCTATCATGGTAATACCGTAGATCACATCTGTGCTGGACATGGTGCGCTTGTTGTGCGTTACGATGATGAATTGTGACTCTTTGGAGAATTTGCGAATGATCTCATTGAACTTGTCAATGTTCGCATCGTCAAGGGGAGCATCTACCTCGTCAAAAATACAGAACGGAGCAGGCTTCAATAAATAAATAGCGAAGAGGAGAGAGGTAGCAGTGAGTGTCTTTTCCCCACCAGATAATTGATTGATAGTCAGTGGTCTTTTGCCCTTAGGCTTAGCCATGATTTCAATGGAAGATTCGAGAGGGTTTTCAGGGTCTGTTAGCTTCAGTTCACAGTCGTCTTCTTCTGTAAACAGGGTTCGGAAGACTTTGATGAAATTCTCTCTGATTTTATCAAATGCTTCAAGAAATGTAGTTTGTGCTACTTCATCTATCTCACCTATGGTAGCCAGTAGTGACTCTTTTGCTTTAAGTAGATCTTCCTTTTGCTCACTTATGAAATCATGACGCTCTTTAATTTCTTCATAGGCTTCCATGGCCATAGGGTTGATAGGGCCCATGTTTTCAATGCGCTTTTTGAGCCTCTCTACGCTTTCGCGCAATTCTTCTTCCGACTTGCTTAGTTCTTCTTCGTTATCAAATATTTCGACTTGATTTAAGTCCACATTGAACTCTACCGAAAGGCGTTCTTTTACTGAGTTGAGTTGAAGCTTTGTTTCGTTCAGTTTGTTTTGCCACTCCATCAAAATCTGATCGGTAGATTCTCGTATGCGCTGAATCTCTCTAATCAGTTTTTCTTCTTCGTCTATTGATCCTCTAACCTGATAATAATCCTTCTCAGCTTCGTTTACGCCCGCTTCTATGGATTCCTTCTCCTCGTACATGCCTATGAGATCGTCATCACTCTCCTCGGATTTTTTTACTAGCTCATTGAGGTCATTTACAGCGTGTTGCAGATCTGTTTGATTGCGCTGAATACGCCCTTCGCTGCTTGTGGCAGCCTCTTCTTTGTATCCAATTTCCTGGGTGATGCTGCTGACTTTGTTTTGCTGCCGGTGATACAGGACATTTTCTTCATTGAAAGCTGCTGACTTTTGACTCAGAAGTTCGTTCAGTTCTTCAAGCTCAACTTTATGGTTTTCTACCTGTATTTGTAGCTCACTGAGCAGTTCATTGGATTCAGCATACTGAGGTTTGAGTTGTTCCAGCTCGGTCGACAACTCCGATATCTTAACCTCTATGTCTTCACGCTTGGTTTCATTGGAGGAGAGCATCGTGCTAAACTGCTCTTGTTTGGTTTTCACAGAAACAAACTCCTCGTTGATTTGATTTATTTCCTGTTGAATCTCCGCCAATAGTTCTGACTGACTCGAATCCTTCAGCTTGGCCAGATCATTTACATTGTCGCTTAAATTCGACTCAGTGAGCTGCTGTTTTTTGGTTAGTTCCTTGATTCGTACAGCCAGCTTTTCCAGGTTTTTAGCACGACCTATTCTCTTTCCTTCAAACAGGCCAACTGAACCCCCTGAAATATTGAATTTGCGTTGAATGATCTTTCCGCCTTTTTCTACGAATGTAGCACCTGGTTGTGGCCTTTCTGGTAATTCACCTTCATAGATATACACATTTTCCAGAAGGTAACTGATCAGCTTTTTGTACTTGTCTTCATATTCCACCACTTCGGTAGCGGCAGTTGAGTTTTCAAAAAGGGGAGCCTCGGATTGATGATCTTTAAGTGACTCCAGAATAAAGAAATGTGCCCTTCCACGAGAGGCGTCACTCAACAAATTCACCGCTTTCATGGCATCATCGCGTGTATTGACCACATAGTAATTCATGTATGGCTCTAGATAGTTCTCGATGGCCACACGGTATTCCTCAGGGCACGTGATGATATCTGATAGGAGCGGGGCGTCTTTCCAGTTGCTGCTCTTTTTTAGAAACTTGATGGCTTCAGGGAAGCCCTCAAGATTGTCCACCAATGACTTGGTGAGATTGTATTCATTTTGCTTGGAATCAAGCTCTCTGTTTATTTTGGAGAGCTCCTCGCGCATCAAGTCTATTTGTTTTTCGATTGACTCAACCTTGTTTTTTAGCGCTTCTTCCTTGCCTTTGAGCTTGGTGTACGCTTCGGTTTTGAGGTCTTTTTCCTTTTGAACTTCAACCAGTTTAGATTCAAAATCACGTAGGTTTTCTGATTGTGCAGTAGAGTCTTCTCTTGACTGCTTCAATTCATTTTGTAGGGTACTTATCTGGATCTCCTTGATCTCAATTTCTTTATTGAGCTGATAGACTTCCTCTCGTTTTGAAGAATATCTTTGGTTGTTTTCGTTCAGGATTTCCTGAGCACTTAGCGTTTTCTGCTTCTGCTCATCATGCTCAGATTTGAGGTGCTCTAGTCTGTGGTTGATCTCTGACAATATACCTTGAGCCGTATCTCTTTCTTTGTCCAGACTTTTTAGTGAAAATAGTGCCCTTTCGTTGCTTTCCTTGTCTTGAGCAATCTGATCCTTGAGGTTGTCGATACGGTCGTTTAAGAAGCGCTGGCGTTCGTTTTTGATTTTCTTATCACTCTCGTATTGACGGATTTTGCTTACGTGCTCGTTCAATGCTTTTTGCCGAGAGGCAAGGAGTTTTTCTTTTGTGACCAGCTCGGTTTTGGTCTTTTCCAAACCCGCTTCTTTTTCGCTCAGTTGTGCTGTAAGTGAACCTTTTTTATCACTGGCCTCTTGCAACTGTTCCTCTATATTCTTTTGAGTTGTGTTCTGAGATTCAATGGATTTTTTGGCCAAGGCGATGCTTTTGACTTTGTATTCGTCCTTTATCTCATAATATTTTTTGGCCTGACGTGCTTGCTTTTCCAGAGACTTAAGGTTCTTTTCTATTTCAAAAAGTAAGTCTTCCACCCGGTCCAAATCATCATCGGTATCGCTGAGTTTTTTGAGTGTTTCCTTCTTGCGAATCTTAAATTTAGAAATACCAGCGGCTTCTTCGAAAAGGCTCCTCCGTGAGTTGTCCTTGTCATTTAGGAGGTCATCCACCATCTTCAGCTCTATGATGGCGTAGGTGTTGGAAGCGATACCAGTGTCTAAAAATAGGTTAGTAATATCCTTCAGTCGACAAGGCACGTTGTTGAGCAGGTATTCACTTTCACCAGACCTAAAGTACCGCCTGGTGATGGTCACCTGGGTGTATTCGGTGGGAATTAGGTTCTTGGTGTTGTTGAAAGTCAGAGAAACCTCAGCCAGTTGAGTCTGCTTTCTGGATTTGGTTCCGTTGAAGATCACGTTCTCCATTTTGTCGGAGCGTAGCACACGGGTTTTTTGTTCACCTAAAACCCAACGAATAGAATCTACGACGTTAGATTTGCCACAGCCATTTGGGCCAACGATACCGGTAATTCCTTCATCAAAATTTATTGTAACTTTATCGGCAAAGCTTTTGAATCCTTTTATTTCCAGACGGGTTAATTGCATGAAGTACCGGTGGTTTTTGACCTAATATTAACCATCAAATTTAAGACAAATTTCAACATTAGAGCACTATGGATGATATTCAATTTTGGTTGTATTTGGGTTTTGGTTTGATCTACTTCATAGTGAGGCAGATGAAGAAGAAAAATGCCAGTGAGCAGGAACAATCACCTCAAGATGCTCCTACTGAAAAGCCTTATAAAAAGCCGGTGACCTTCGAAGAACTGTTAAGAGAGTTTACAGGTGAAACAACTGAAGAGGAGAAGGAAGTAGTACTTGAAGATTACTCGGAATTAAAGAAAGAGGAAGATCACAAAGAGGAAGTCAAACCATATAAATATACCGAGGATGATCACTCGCGTAGGAGGTTTGCAGATGATGAAAGCAGAAAAATATATGAAAATTCTATCAAGCAAGCTGAAGGGGCTGAGCTGGTTTTTGAAAGGGACAATAACTTTAAATCTAAAATGACGAGGAAAGAACAACAGGAGGCAGACAGTGCTTTCGGTCGTGAAATCCTCGAATCGTTGCAAGATGCGGATCAGGCAAAGAAAGCAGTAGTCCTAAGCGAGATACTCAACAGGAAGTATTGAGTAAGGCTCGCCAAGAAGGCTTATTTACTTTTAGGATTATATCATACCTTACGAATATCACTAACACCAAAACAACATAACCTATGCTTAAGAAAATTTTATTGATCATTGGGGGGCTAGTGCTTCTCTTTGTCCTTTGGAGTGTTTACGGACTGTTTATTGCTGAGCCAGCTAGCCCCAAGGATTCTGTTTCATATGGTGATATGGGATTAGATATTTCTGTGGATTATAGTCGCCCTTATAAAAAGGGCAGAGTAATTTTCGGCGAAGAAGCAGATGAAGCGCTACAGCCTTTTGGTAAATACTGGAGGCTAGGCGCCAATGAGGCTACCGAGATTTCACTGAGTGCTGATGTGCTTTTTGCCGGGGAGTCTCTCTCTGCAGGAACGTATCGAATGTATGCCGTTCCGGGACCAGAAGCTTTTGACGTTACTTTGAATAGCGAGTTGGAGGTTTTCTTTGCTATTGCTGAGCCTGACCCAGAGTTGGACGTATTGACGGTAAAGGCACCTGTTACGATGCAGGATGCTGTTACAGAGCAATTTACGATTCAGTTCAAAAGCGATTCAATGGCCATTCAAATGGAGTTTGTCTGGGATAATTTTCTTTTTACCGTGCCTATTCAACCAGCAAACTAGGAAAGCTATATGAAGAAATGGTTTTTGATGCCAGTCGGCATTTTGGTATTTCTTGGTTTGACTTACTGGATGATAGGGAAAATACAGTACCGACTCAAAGTCATGGACGTGGAGGAGTACCAACCCATTTCTACTCTGAAAGTACCGGAAACTTTGCTCACCAGGGCAAAGTTTCCTTTTATAGACGTTCACAATCATCAGTGGACCATGCCCATACAGGATCTGGGTAGTTTGGTAACAGAAATGGACTCACTCAATATGGCGATCATGGTCAATTTGAGTGGTTTTCGTGGTAAATATCTGGAGTGGTCTCTTGAAAATGTCAATGACGGTTTTGAAAAGCGGTTTGCCATTTTTCTTAATATCGATTTTGAAGAATTGGATGACGAAGGATGGCCTGAAAATCAGCTTGCCCTGATGGAGTCTGCTGTGGAGCAGGGGGTACGAGGATTAAAGGTTTACAAAGGGCTCGGTCTAACAGACAAAGACAATGATGGTAATCGTATCGCTGTAGACGATTCCAGACTCGATCCCATTTGGGCTAAGTGCGGAGAGTTGGGGATTCCTGTTTTGATCCACTCGGCAGAACCAAGCGCATTTTGGCTCCCAAAAGATAAATACAACGAACGGTGGTTAGAACTCAAGCAATACCCCAGCCGCTATCGTGATCCCAAAAAATTGCCCTCATTTGAAGATATCATAGCAGAACAGCATCATGTATTCCGAAAGCATCCTGAAACTATTTTTATCAATGCACATTTGGGGTGGTTTGGAAATGACCTGGCCAGGCTAGGAGAGTTGCTTGATGAACTGCCCAATGTGTATACTGAATTAGGCGCAGTTCTCGCTGAACTTGGGCGTCAGCCACGTTTTGCGCGAGATTGGATGATTCAGTATCAGGACAGGGTGATGATGGGAAAGGATGCCTACAAAATGGAGGAGTATTATACCTACTTTAGAGTTTTGGAAACGTCCGACGAGTATTTTGACTACTACCGCAAGCGGCATGCCCATTGGAAAATGTATGGACTGAATTTGCCGGATTCAGTATTGAAAAAGGTTTATTATGAAAATGCCCTGAAAGTTATTCCGGGGCTTGATCCTTCCTTGTTTGAGCAGCCTTAAGTGTTTAACCACCTCCAGAATTTCCCCAATGCAGTTTTAGGTTTCGGACGATTATCTACTTCTTGAGTTACTTGGTTCTTCTTTTTCTTCTTGGGCTTAGTCGCAACTTTTGATTGTACGATTTCGGCCTGAACTTTCTCTTTATAAAATTTCTCTTTCTGTGCTTTTTTCCTGCGCTCTGCGCGCAGTTTTTTCTTGTGCTCTTCCCACTCTTCTTTTTCCTCTCGCTTCTTTTTTGCTTTGACTCTGCGTTCTTCTCTCTGCTCAGGGGTCAGTACTTTGCGATTTTTGTACTTGCCTTTGCCTTTTCTGGGTTCTGATTCGTTTTCAGATTCCTCGGTAGATTTTTCCTCTTTGGGTTTAGGTTCGGGAAGGTCTATTTTTCCTACCACTTTCAATCCTTCAAGCTCAACCTTCGGGGCTTTGATTAGGCTAACGGCATTGGCCAACTCCTCAGACTCATCTTCCAAAATCTCCCCGACAGTAGCGATTTTAACGTCAGGCTCAACTTCTGACTCAGCCGAATCATCCGTCAAGTCCTCTACCGATTCAGGCTGTTCGGCCAACTCAACAGTTGCCTCATCCTGTTCTTCTAAATTTTCTATAGGAGCGTCCTCTGTAGGGCCCGCAGTAAGGTCATTTACAGATTCGTCTTCCTGTTTTTGTTCACCTGATTCTTCTATGATATCTTCTGTAGTCGGACCCTCGTCAGCTATTTCAGGTTCTTCCAATTGTTCGGTTATTTCTTCAACTACAGGGAGAACGTCAAAATGCTCGACCACCATCGCTTCAATTTCCTCATCTAATTTAGAGTTGGGGTGAGGGTTGATTTCAAAACCCTTGGATTTTGTATAAGCAATGATGTCTTGCGCAGATATATCGTATTTTCTAGCTAATTGACCTAGCCTCATTTGAAACAGCTTTAAGTGATTGTGGCAAAAATAATAACTACGGTTTGGTGAGCCAGTATAATTCTAACTATTTCCCCAGGCGGCTTCATCCAAAAACCAAACAAGTTTGCCATGCGTTGGCTTTATGTGATAGGCTGGGTAGAGCTCGTGATTTAATCCTTTATCAAAAATCGATCTGACTTTATCTGTTTTATTTCCTCCTGTAACCAAAAAAGCTACCTCGCTGGCATTATTGATAACATTACCGGTAAGGGTTATACGTTTTTGGCCTGATTCAGGGTGAGTAGCTACAGCGCATACTTGCTCCTGCAGCAATAGTTTCATTTGATGCGGAAAAATGGACGCTGTATGCCCATCAGGGCCCATGCCTAATATGATTAAATCAAATTTTGGAAGACCATTTTCGGATGTAAGGTTTTCCAGAATATCTTTAGAGTATCGCATTGCTTCCTGATCAGGGTTATTTTCCCCTAACACCCGATGAACATTGGACTCGGGTATATCGATCTTGCTGATGAGACGATCATAGGTCATTTTGAAATTACTTTCCGCATCATCCGGAGCGACACAGCGCTCATCGCCCCACCATAGGTGTATGCTGTCCCAATCGAACTTATTGGCAAAGTTTTGAGCAATGAAATCAAAAAGAGCTTTTGGAGTTGATCCCCCAGAAAGCGCAATATGAAATTCCGTTTTGCCAGTTGAAACATTGAGTAAATATTTAGCGAAATGCTCCGCCACTTCTTCAGTATTACTGAATATGTGCTTTTCCATAAAAATAGGTTAGTTCTTATAATTCGCAATAAATACCGTCATATGTGAGGTTTTTGCATGGATTTCTCCATGACATATTTTCCCCCTCAATCATATTGATGGCTGCTTCCGGTCCCCATGTTCCTGAGGGGTATCCATACACAGGAATGGATTTATCTTCTTTCCACGCTTTCAGTATCGGGTCTACAAACTTCCAGGCACCTATAACACTGTCTCCACGTGCATAAAGTGTAGCATCGCCTTGCATACAGTCAAGTAGCAACCTTTCATATGCTTCTGGAACATAGGCATCTGTCATGTCTTCATACAAGAAGTCCATATTGACAGTCTCTACATCAAAACCTGCTCCCGGCACTTTCAGGCCAAATTTTAGGAGTACCCCTTCATTTGGTTGAATTCGGAATACCAATATGTTTTGGTTATTGGCCAACCTTCTGTTACTGAAAAGATGGTGATGATTCGGTTTGAAATGAATGACCACCTCTGACACGCGTGTTGGTAGTCTTTTACCACTCCTGATATAGAAGGGTACATCTGCCCAGCGCCAGTTGTCAATGAAAAATTTGATTGCTGCGAAGGTCTCTGTGCGCGATTCTTTATCTACTCCTGGTTCTTCTCTATAGCCGGCAAATTGCTCGTTTTTGCATGAAGAGGCGGTGTATTGTCCTCGGATTACATTTGTCCTGATTTCTTCAGGTGTGAGAGGTCTGATGGATTGGAATAACTTATTTTTCTCATTTCTGATCGCATCAGCATCCATCCTGACGGGTGGCTCCATGGCAACCAGCGAAACCAACTGTAAAAGGTGGTTCTGAATCATATCTCGCATAGCGCCTGACTTGTCATAGTAGCCGCCGCGCTTTTCCACACCAACACTTTCAGCTGACGTAATTTCTACTCGCTGTATGTAGTTTCTGTTCCAAAGTGGTTCGAAAATGCTGTTCGCAAATCGTGTTACGAGCAGGTTCTGAACAGTCTCTTTGCCCAGATAATGGTCAATTCTATATATCTGGTCTTCGTTGAAGCACTTTAACAGTTTCGCATTGAGGTCGTTGGCGGATGCCAGATCATATCCAAATGGCTTTTCAATAATCAGTCTTTTCCAGCCTTGATCTTCATTATTCAATCCAACTTCAGAAAGGTTTTTGCTCACCACCTCATACAGGCTGGGAGGTGTGGATAGATAGAAAATACAGTTTTGAGCCCCTTTTGATTCCTTAAACATCTCCGCAAGCCGACCAGCAAGTGTCTCATAGCCCTTGATATCTGCCGTGTCAATTGGCTGATAGCCTACTACAGAAGAGAAAGTTTTCAGTTGATCTGGATCTTCATTTTTGAGATGTTCGTTTTCCAGAACGGAAATTTTCTGGTATTCTTCGTCTGAGTATTTGGTTCGGCTTACCCCCAAAATTTTGTAGGAATCTGGAAGATAACCGCGCTTAAACAAATTGAATACCGCAGGAATGAGCTTGCGCATGGTCAGGTCTCCGGAAGCGCCGAATATGACCAGCGTTTGATCATCTAATATTATTTTTGACATAATGAAAAGGTCAGGATAATGAGAGTTTTGCAAATATTTTGATATTTCATTGAAATCAGGTGTAAATTCAACAGATAATGTTAAACTTCGATTTTTAATTTTCAACAATCATAACAAGGGAGTTGGGTCAAAAGGTTTAACTCCTCATTAAATAAACATAGTATGAGTGCATCTTACGATTTTGGTCTGGTTGGTTTAGGGGTAATGGGAAGAAATTTTATTCTCAATGTCGCAGACAATGATTTTTCCGCCTTTGGTCTCGATACAGATTCAGAAAAAGTGTCAGCCTTAAGGGAAGAGGGTAAAGGTAAAAAGGTAGATGGTACGACAGATATTAAAGAATTTATCAGCAAGCTTTCAGTGCCCAGAAAAATCATGCTGCTCGTTCCGGCGGGAGGTCCTGTGGATGCTGTAATTCAGGATTTGCTACCATTATTGGATAAGGGCGACTTGATTATTGATGGTGGAAACTCGTTCTATACCGATACGGATCGTAGGGCTGATTTTCTTCAGGATAAAGGAATTTACTTTATAGGTTCTGGAGTTTCAGGCGGAGCGAAGGGCGCCAGATTTGGTCCAAGTATAATGCCTGGCGGAGACAAAGCTGCCTATGAGCTAGTGAGGCCAATTTTTGAAGCGGTATCTGCTAAAGT
>JBDVMP010000007.1:0-22097 GCA_039970095.1 Cyclobacteriaceae bacterium | reverse complement strand
CAAACCAAACGGAGATATTTTGGTATAAGGTGACACTATGATATTTCTTTCTATCAATGCATAGGATTAAATATCTTTCACTCTGAATAATAAAATGGACAACAAAAAAATAACCATATTTTCACATCTGCTTGCCTGGATAGTCTTATTCAGCATGCCCTATGTGTTGTCCTATGGTCAGGAGCAGGAAATCAACCGCGTGATCGCGCACTTTTGGATTCCTATCGGGTTTTATGTCATCATTTTTTATTCCAATTATTTTGTGCTCATAGACCGGTTTTTGTTTACCCAAAAAACTACCCAATTCATAGTAAGCAATCTTGCCATGATTGTTTTGTTCCTCATTTTAAAAGAGCAGATAGAAAACACCTTTTTTCAGGAGATCGCCAAAAACAGACCCAGGAGTAATGATGGAAGCCCTCCCATCAAGCTGTCTATATACATACATCTGCTTTCTTTTATGGCTCCTTTGTTTTTTTCGATAGCTATCAAAACCACAAAAAGATGGGCCAAAACAGAAGACGAACGAAAAGAAGCGGCCAACTATAAGCTCAAATCCGAATTGCAGCACTTGCATTACCAGTTACAGCCACACTTCTTTTTCAATGCGCTCAACAACATCTATTCTCTGGTAGATGTGTCGCCGGAGCAGGCCAAAAAGTCTATACATAGTTTGAGTAAGTTGATGCGCTACATGCTGTATGAAACCAATATGGAATTGGTGCCACTTTCGAAAGAAGTCAGTTTCATGGAAAAATATATTGAACTGATGAAGCTTCGTGTATCGGACAAAACCAGGGTGCAGTATCAGTTTCCATCAGAAGAAACCGGAATTGAAATCGCGCCTCTGTTGTTTATTTCATTGATTGAAAATGCTTTTAAGCATGGCGTGTCTGCCAGCAAAGAAAGCCTGATTGATGTCACCTTGACCTGTGAACAAAAGAAGGTGGTGTTTACCATTGTTAATGATGATTTTCCGAAACAAACGGATGACAAGAGCGGCTCAGGGATTGGGCTTCAAAACTTAGAAAAACGCCTGCAGTTGTTGTATGCGGGTAAATTCAAATTTACAACCGAGACCAGGGACGGCCGCTTTTCGGTTCATTTAGAAATAGACACAATGTAAGTCATGTACAACGCAAAGATCACTTGTATCATCGTAGATGATGAGCCCATGGCGCTCAACCTGGTAGAAAGCTATGTTGAGAAAACGCCATTTTTGGTCCTGAAACATAAATGCAGCAGTGCCATTGAGGCCATGGAGTTTTTGAAAGATGATCCTGTGGACTTGCTGTTTCTGGATATCCAGATGCCGGACCTGACAGGCCTTGAGTTTTCAAAAATGCTGCCCAAAGACTCGCGGGTGATATTTACGACAGCTTTTGATCAGTATGCTTTGGAGGGCTTCAAAGTGGACGCACTGGACTACTTGTTAAAGCCCTTTGATTATGCAGAGTTTTTGGCAGCTGCCAATAAAGCCAATACGTGGTTCGAATTGGTAAAGGGTAAAACCCAATCGATGGTTTCCGACGAAAAGGAATTTCTATTTGTCAAATCCGAGTACAAGCAACTTCGTATCAAGCTGGCCGATGTGCTCTATTTTGAGGGTCTCAAAGATTACATCAAGATTTGGCTCAAAGACAACCCCAGGCCTGTACTCACACTCATGAGTTTAAAGACGCTGGAGGATGAGTTACCCCAAACGAAATTTATTCGCGTTCACCGTTCGTTTATAGTAGCCCTGGACAACATAGAGGTTATTGAGCGCAACCAGATTATCATTAACAACCAGCGCATCACCGTATCTGACCACTACAAGCCCAAATTCCTGGCATTTGTCAACAAGAACTCGTTTGGCTAAAAAAAAAGGCATCAACATAAATATTCCGCTATAAGCTATTTTACTCAAATCATAGACTGCAGCACATTTGATTAAACCGTAAGGAGTTTGGATTGCGATAGTCCACCAAATCCTCACAGAGGATTTATATATTTGAGCGCGACCAAACAGCCTTACCATGTCAACACCCCCGGAATTTGAGAAATACGAACAAATGGAAGTGGAGCAACTGCCTGTTGCGAAGCACAAACTCCACAGCTGGACCCATTTTGCCGGGCTGTATGCAGCAGAACATGTAGCCGCTACAGAGTTTGTTATTGGGGCTACTTTCGTGGCATTAGGCGCCAAGACAAAAGATATTTTATTGGGACTGCTCATCGGCAATATCCTGGCCGTACTCAGTTGGACTTTGATCACCTCACCTATAGCTGTGGAAACCCGGCTCAGCCTGTACACCTATCTCAATAAAATTGCCGGGGATTCCATGAGCAAGCTCTACAACTGGGCCAACGTACTCATTTTCACGGTCATCTCCGCGGCTATGATCACAGTCTCGGCCACAGCCGTTCGTTTTGCTTTTGATATTCCCGCTCAGCTCAATTGGTACCCAAACAATGCCTGGTTCGTACTGATCGTGATACTGGTGGGTGCGTTTGTAGTTGCCGTCACCATTTATGGTTTCAGTGCGGTATCGGACTTTTCCGGGATTTGTGCCCCCTGGCTTTTCACCATGTTTACATGCGGGGCTATGGTGTTGCTTCCGGCATTGTCTCTGGCTGTTTTGGACACTACACTTCCTGCCAGCTGGCAAGAGTTCATTGACATAGGCGACCAATCCATTTGGACCGGCATCAACAGCAGAGGCGAGCCGGGCATTGGACTGGTGGAAGTGATCGGGTTTGCGTGGGCGGCCAACACGATTACGCATTTTGGTCTTATAGACATGGCGCTTTTGCGCTTTGCCAAAAAGAAAATATATGGCCTGGCTACCAGTACCGGGATGATGTTTGGGCACTATGTCGCCTGGATAGCTGCGGGCATCATGGGTGCCGGAGCTGCCGTGATAGTGGGTAAATCCATTGTGGAAATTGACCCGGGAGATGTGGCCTACTATGCTCTGGGGTGGAGTGGTTTTGTTATCGTAATTGTGGCAGGATGGACTACAGCCATTACCAACCTTTACCGCGCGGGACTAGCTGCTCAGGCGATTTTTACACACGTCTCGCGCAGAAGAACCACACTGGTCGTCGGGATTGCCACGGTTATTGTGGCTTGTTTCCCATTTGTGTTTTCTCAGATTCTTCCCTTACTCACTTATGCAGGCCTAATAGTGGTTCCGGTGGGGGCCATCGTCTTTGCAGAACACCAAATTTTCCCACGAATTGGGTACACACGCTATTGGTCCACTTATCGCCAGCTGATTTTCAATACCCCAGCCATTGCATCATGGATTCTGGGACTGGTTCTGGGTTTTGGTCTGAATGCCCTAAACGTCATGTCTTTCTTTTACCTATTTGTGCCTACCTGGATTTTCACCATCCTTGTTTATACACTGATAGCCGGGCGCTTTGGAGCCAACAGGCCGTATCCTGATGAAGAAGAAAAGGAGCAGAAAGAAACAGAGAACATCAATGATTATTTAGAATGGAAGCAAAATCAGGAAGACGCGAGCCACCCAAAAAACTCGTCTTTCACCAAAATATTGGATGGCATTTCGATCCTTTCTCTGATAATCACCCTTGTTTTGGGTTTGATCGTATTACTCGGCAGCCCTGATAAAAGTTCCTATTTGGTCAACAGAGAAACCTTTTATTCATATGGATTCATATGTACCCTTGTTTATTTTGCCAGTGCGTACTGGGCCATGAAGAGTAAAAAACCAACTAATCCGTAAATATGCGACTGAATCAAAATGCAATAAGCAGTATAAAAAAATCGATCAAGGTACCTTCTTACGATAGGAAAGCACTAAAATCAGGTATTGTCCATGTAGGCGTTGGGGGATTTCACCGTGCCCATCAGGCCGTGGTTATTCAGCAACTGATAGAGCTGGGAGATAATAACGACTGGGGGATTTGCGGAGTTGGTTTGCGGGAAGGTGACCGGAAAATAGCTGAAATATTCGAAAGGCAAGACTACCTATATACGCTCATTACGCGCCACCCCGGTGGCAAGGTAGAATGTGACCTCATGGCCCAAATGACTGATTTCCTTTTGGCACCAGATGATAAGCAGGCAGTGATAGACCGGATGGCCCACCCAGATACAAAAATAGTGTCGCTGACAATCACGGAGGGCGGATATAACCTGAGGTCTGATGGAGAATTTGATATTGATCATCTGGACGTTCAACATGAAATCGGCAATCCTGGAGACCCCAGAACCATCTATGGCTTCTTATATGCCGCACTCAAAAAGCGCAAAGAAGCGGGACTCAAACCCTTCACGATCATGTCCTGCGACAATATCCAGCACAATGGCGATGTGATCAAAAAAATGATGTGCGCATTTGCCAAAGCACAGAATGCTGACTTTGCAGAATGGATAGCGACTCATGTAGCGTTTCCCAATAGTATGGTGGACCGGATCACCCCGGTGACCACACAGGCAGAATTTGATTATTTAAATGACAATTGTGACCTGCAGGATGAGTGGCCTGTGACGTGCGAACCTTTCCTACAATGGATCATTGAAGATCATTTTTCAGATGGCCGGCCGGATTTTGATAAAGTAGCCGGTGTTCAGTTTGTGGCGGATGTCACGCCTTATGAGAAAATGAAAATTCGGCTACTCAATGCCGGGCATTCTGTGTTAGGCATATTTGGCGCCCTGATGGGTATTCAGACCATTGATGCCTGCATGAAAAATGAATATTTGCAAAAAGTGCTAAGAAAGTTCTGGGACGAAGAAGCTACGCCCATCCTGGACGAAGTAGACGGCATTGACCTGGACCAATACAAAAACACGCTGCAAGAGCGCTTTGGCAATCCGAACTTAAAAGACAAAGTAAGCCGTATTTGCTCAGAGAGCTCGGCTAAGCTGCCCAAATTTCTTCTGCCTACCATTTCAGAAAACCTTGAGAAAGGTGGAGATGTGGAGTATGCCACATTGGTGATTGCTGCATGGTGCTACTACTCAGACAAACAGATCGACAGTCAGGGACAGCCATTGGAAATAATAGATGCCATGAAGGAAACGCTTCAGTCCGCGGCGCAACAAACCCCGACAGAGCCACTGGCTTTTCTAGGCATCCGTGAGGTGTTTGGACAATTGGGGGGAAATCCAGTTTTTCAAGAACTCTACGCCAGGAAGGTTAAAGACATTTATGCTAACCCTGATATCAACTCACATCTGGTGAGTTAATAGAAAAGAACGGCCAATTTGGTCAAACCGGACTTAACTTTCGAGCGAACTTTAAAACAGTGATGGACTCAAATTCATTGAGACAAAAGAAATATTAAGACTCCTGACATCTGCCTTCCAAATGTCTATGGTTCGACAGGCTCACCATGACATCAACAGACTCATCACGATATTATTTGATTAGTTGGTATGTAGTTGACACCTGAAGTTTTTGCTAGCCAGACAAAAACAAAAAAAGCCATCCCTTGCGGAATGGCTTTTCATTATGCTGAGTGTAGAACTTTATTCTACTTCGATTTTTTCTGCGAGCACAGTCACGTGGTTGTTGAGCACTTCCACCATGCCTCCATCTACTATGTACTGAACCTTCTCTGTTCTCTTATCAACCAGTTTTTCAAGGGTAACATCGCCCTTTCCTAGTGTTGAGATCAACGGAGCGTGATTGTTTAGTATCTGAAAAGAACCGTCAGTTCCCGGGAAAGATGCGCTCTGCACTTCTCCTTCAAAAACTTTCTCGTCTGGTGTTACTATTTCTAAAAACATTAGCGTCTTTTTTTATGAGATTCCTGCTTTAGCAGAAATGACGATCTATTCAAAGCTTAAGCTTCCGCTTCAGCCATCAGTTTCTCTCCTTTGGCAATGGCATCCTCGATAGTACCTACCAGGTTAAATGCCGCCTCAGGCAAAGCATCATGCTTCCCGTCCATAATTTCGTTAAAGCCTTTGATGGTGTCTTTGATGTCAACTAATACACCTTGAAGTCCTGTGAATTGCTCTGCAACGTGGAAAGGCTGAGAAAGGAACCTTTGTACCCTTCTGGCTCTGTGTACAACCAATTTATCTTCGTCAGAAAGCTCGTCCATACCGAGGATGGCGATGATATCCTGAAGTTCTTTGTATCTCTGAAGTAGCTCTTTTACGTTCTGTGCACAATCGTAATGCTCATCACCAAGTACCTCAGCGCTCAAAATTCTAGATGTAGAATCCAATGGATCCACCGCAGGGTAGATACCTAGCTCGGCGATCTTTCTTGAAAGTACGGTAGTAGCATCAAGGTGAGAGAATGTAGTAGCCGGAGCAGGGTCAGTCAAGTCATCGGCAGGTACGTAAACAGCCTGTACCGATGTGATCGAACCATTCTTTGTAGAAGTAATACGCTCCTGCATAAGTCCCATCTCTGTAGCCAAAGTAGGTTGGTAACCCACAGCTGAAGGCATACGACCAAGCAGGGCAGACACCTCAGAACCAGCCTGAGTGAATCGGAAGATATTGTCAACGAAGAAAAGGATATCTCTACCTTGTCCTGTGCCATCTCCATCACGGAAGTACTCAGCGATAGTCAAACCTGACAATGCCACACGAGCACGTGCCCCTGGAGGTTCGTTCATCTGTCCGAAAACGAATGTTGCTTTAGACTCTAAAAGATCAGATGTCTTCACTTTAGACAAGTCCCATCCACCTTCTTCCATAGAGTGTTTGAAGTCCTCACCGTAGTTTACAATGCCAGCTTCGATCATCTCTCTTAGAAGGTCATTACCCTCACGAGTTCTCTCACCCACACCTGCAAATACAGAAAGTCCTGAATATGCTTTTGCAATGTTGTTGATCAATTCCTGAATCAATACCGTCTTACCAACACCAGCACCACCAAACAAACCAATCTTACCACCTTTAGCGTAAGGCTCGATAAGGTCGATTACTTTGATACCTGTGAAAAGTACTTCGGTAGAAGTAGAAAGATCTTCGAATTTTGGTGCCTGTCTGTGGATAGGCAATCCTTTTTTAGTTTCTGGCTGAGGCATACCGTCGATAGCCTGACCTACCACGTTGAAAAGACGACCTTTTACTTCGTCTCCAATCGGCATTGTAATCGGTGATCCTAGGTCTTCTACATCCATACCCCTCATCATACCGTCCGTCGCATCCATCGCGATAGCTCTCACAGACTCCTCACCAAGGTGCTGCTGTACCTCCAAAACTACTTTGGTTCCATCACTTTTGACAACCTGAAGAGCGTCCATGATTTTAGGAAGCTTCGATCCTTCTGCCTCAAATGTTACGTCCACAACAGGTCCGATTACCTGTGTGATTTTGCCTTTATTAGCCATGTTTTTTGATTTAAAGAAACTATTATTCGAATCGAGTGCGAAATTAAACTAAATCTCTTTAAGAGAAAACATAGAATGAGAAAATCACGATTTTAATAATATCCTAAAAGTGGTGCCTTTGTTGGCTTCTGTGGATTTGACGAAAATTCGGCCTCCATGATAGTTCTCCACTATCCTTTTGGTCAGCGCCAGACCAAGCCCCCAGCCACGTTTTTTAGTGGTGAATCCCGGCTTAAACACCTGCGCCACGTTTGATTTGGAAATCCCCTTACCCGTATCGGTTATGTCAATAGCCACTCGTCCCTCATTGGCACGAAGAATTTTGACTTTGATGCTGCCCTTCCCTTCCATGGCATCCACGGCATTTTTGATAAGATTTTCAATTACCCAGGCGAAAAGCGAACCATTGATCTGGGCGGTAATATCCTGATTCGGGAAACTTTCGATATCCATCGAAACCTTGGTTGAAATCCGCCTCTCCAGATAGGTGACCACCTCATTGATTCGTTCAAAGACATTTTCAGTTTTGAGCTGTGGCACGCTTCCAATACTGGAAAAACGCTCTGTGATCATACTCAACCGGTCCACATCCTTGTTGAGCTCATCAAACACCTCGCTGTTTTCCGGGTATGTAGCCTTGAAGTACTCGACCCATGCCATGAGCGAAGACAGTGGGGTGCCTAGCTGATGAGCCGTTTCTTTTGCCAGACCAACCCAAACTCTGTTTTGCTCTGCGGTGCGCGAGTAATTGAAAACCGTAAATGTGATCAGCCCGAATATGGCGATAATGGATAGCTGCACGTACGGGTAGTACTTCAGCTGAATGAGCAGGTTGGAGTTGCGGTAATAGATGTACTTATAGCCATAAACCTGATTTTCGTGATCATTGAGCGTGACTATGATCGGCTCACGCTCACCTTTCATTCGTTCTATTTCATCAACGAGATATGCCCGTCTTTCTTTCTGATTGTCAATATTGTCGGCTTTAGGCAGGTTTCGATAAAACTCAGGATTTCCATTCTGATCCGTCAGAATCACCGGAATGGTCGTGTTGGCCTGAATGATTCGCTCCAGAATCAAAACCAGATTGACAGCATCATTTTCATTGGCCAGGTATTCAAGCGTGCTTGCGTAGAGGTCGATCTGCTTCTTTTCACGTTTGCGAATTTGTTTCACCAGGTTGTTGGTATAAATCACCGAACCTACACTAATGATTACAGAAATGGCCAACACTACCCACTTGAAGCCAGTCCGACTTGAGTAAATATTTACACCTTTTGATTCCTTGTACTTAGCCACTTTCACCTAATTGAGAGGGTAATTTAATTATTGTCTTTAGAATGGTGCAGTGGTAAACGAGCTAACCTCTCCACGACCAAATTCCATAGCGTCAAAATCATAAGATTTTATAGTTTTATCCACAGAACAACCCAGTCTCATGAAAATCTTACTCAGGATATATTCTATTTATTTCTATATCATCTTCATACTGGCTTTCATCGTCTTTATTCCGGTTATTCTGCTTCTTGCTCAATTTCCCGGTTTACAACGTACTGCCCTGAGCGTAAATACATTTTGGTCGTGGACTTTTTTCAAGTTGGTTTTTATCCCTGTCAGGTTCTCTTTTGAACAAAAGCTTTCGCGAAAGGAGAAGTATATTTTTTGTGCCAATCACTTTTCCTACATCGACATTCCTGTGATAGCGGGTCTTCCTATTGGGTTCAAATTCATTGGCAAAAGCTCCATCGCTAAGGTGCCGATATTCGGCTATATGTTTAAAAAACTACACATAACAGTAAACCGGGGCAGTGTCAAGAGTCGGGCCGAAAGCCTGCAAAAATCCAGGGGTGCGTTGATCGCAGGCTACAACCTTACTTTTTTCCCGGAAGGAGGAATCCTCACAAATCAGCCCCCCAAAATGGTCGCCTTCAAAGATGGGGCTTTCAAGTTGGCAGTGGATCAAAATGTGCCGATAGTACCCGTGACCATGCCTGACAATTTTTTGATTTTACCTGATGACGATTCGTACCTTTTTCGGCCCAGAAAATGCAGAGTGATCGTGCACAAACCGATTTACCCACAAGATCACAATCATGACCTCAGGGAGCTGAAAGCAGCAACCAAAAAGGTGATAGAAGACGAACTACTAAAATATCACCCCTCAAATGTCGGCTCTGTTGGCTAATATTGCGTTCGTTGATAAAAGTATCAGAGTATCCGCATGAATATAGATAAGGAAACCCTACAGAAAATTGCTCACCTGGCTCGTTTGGAGCTGGACCCATCGAAAGAGGAGCAAATGAAAAAAGATCTTGAAGAGATTTTGGAATGGGTAGATAAGCTCAATGAACTGGATACAGAAGGCATAGAGCCGCTTACCAATATGTCCTTTGAGATCAACTCTTTCCGCGAAGACAAAGTAGTGGAGCCGCTTTCGCAAGAAAGAGGGTTGAGAAATGCTCCTGACAAAGAAGGAGACTACTTTAAAGTGCCTAAGGTTTTGGATTAGTCTAATCATGACTGGCAAAGACCCTCAAACCAAAATTCTACTATTCCTCTATGCTGCATCACTGGCAGCCATGATCTATTTCTACTGGCAGGGAGCCGATAGCTCAATAGACTGGAAAGTAACCGCCCATGCGGAATCTTCAGAATTTTCAGCATACAACTTTCAAAAAGGACCATTTCAGTTTTCCATTCCCGGAGACCTCTACACGCTTACTGAGTCATTCAGCGCCGGCCCTATAGAGCGTTATTTTACCCGCGACGCAATCTTAATTGGGGTGACCTGGCTAGGTATGTTGCTCATCCTGACGCTGGCTACCTTCCTTCCAAGAATTTGGTTTACGGGAGTGGCCGGACTATTCATCTTCATGCTGATCAGCCTCAAACTGCCCGGAGTTGGCATATTTGGCTTTGACACATATTCCTATTGGGGCAATCTCGTCCTCATCGTATTATTCGTAGCTCCATCTTACGCTTTTCATTCCTACCTGAAACACACCGGGTTTTGGGTGCGCTTCTTCGTGCTGATTGCCGCTAGTGCCATAGTGATACTGACGAGTGGGGTGGAGTTTGCTCCACTTCTGGAGCAAGTCAATGTTGGGCTTTATTACAGCGTGATTGTGATCATGCTGGTCTTTCTTTTGACTGTAGCCGAAGAAAATATTTTCGCGATCTTATACCTCATCACCAGGAATCGTGGTGGCGAAAACAACGAAAAACACTTCTCAGTATTTTCATTGATTTACCTGGTGCTTTTGGGGTTGGTGTATTCCAAAAAATCAGGGCTTATTAAGATGGAATTGCCATTTTTTGATCCTTACCTTTTGCTGCTTATCTCGGCTGTGGTGGCGGTATGGAGCATCAGACACAAACGGGTGTTGTATGAAAATATCCTGTCGCAAAATCGCGCCCTTCAGCTTCTGATGGCCACTGGCTTGACTGTATTCGCGTATTTGGCTTTGGCTTTTTCGCGTGGAAACGACCCTGTTTTCGAAGGGCTGCATTACTTCATCGTCTATACTCATTTGGGTATGGGAGTGCTGTTTTTTCTTTACATCATCGTAAACTTCATCAACCCCCTGATAGGAGGATTGCAAGTTTACAAAGTGGCCTACAGAGAGAGAAACCTGCCTTATGTCACCGCAAGAATAGGAGGACTAGTTGCCATCGCTGCTTTCTTTTTCCTCTCTGACAAGGAGCCATTCAAGCTCTTCAAGGCCGGGCATTTCAATTTTTTGGGTGAGCAGGCTGAGGTGACAGGAGAAAAAGGACTGGCCATGGAATACTACCGCAAAGGGAGCATCTATGGTCACGACAACCATTTTTCAAACTACAAATTGGCTTATCACAATCTTCAGCGCGGCAAAATAGAAGATGCAAATCATAAGTTTGGCAGGGCTACTTTGCGTTATCCTACGCCTCAGGCATTTGTAAATCAAGCCAGCACCTACGGCATGCTCAATGAGGTGACCCCTTCTATTGTGGCTCTGCAGGAGGGCTTGCGCCGATATCCGAAAAACAACACCATGCTCAACAACCTGGGCCTGACTTACGCCGACTTGGGCAACCCAGAGAAAGCCAGACAATATTTCACTCAGGCGAATGAAAGCTCTGGTTGGAATAAGGCCAACAAGGTAAACTTATGGCGGCTGGGCCTGGGTGAAAATCCGGAAGAAGACTTCAATGACGGCAACCTCCCTGTGAAGGCTAACATCCTGGCTTATGCGCTAATAGAGGGTAAAACCTTGCCGGTATCCTTTAATTCGGACGACCTAAAAAGCAGCTACCCACTGCATAAAAATGCCTTTTTAATCAATGGCGCCTGGTATTTTCATTCTGATGAAGTCAATGGTTTGCTGGCAGAAATGGCCATGAGTCCGCTAGAAGAGAGCATATACCAAAACACCCTGCATACGCTGGCTATAGCTGCATATAAACAGGGAGAAGTCAATAAAGCCATCAAAGGGCTCGATCAACTCACGCATCAGGCGAATGCTGAAAGCAAGGCTAAATATTATAATGAATTGGGGCTGATCTGCCTGGAACAAAATGCTCCATTGCTGGCGGATGCGTTTTTTCTTCAGTCCATTGCGGCAGGTTCATCAGATGCTCCGCTCAATCATATTGCCGCACTGCTGGAATCGGGAAGAATAGCTGAGGCATTGGAAAATATGAAAGCTCTGGCCAATGCAGATTCCAGCTATCAAAACCTGCTTACGGATTTTGCGCTTGTTTTTGAAGGCGAAAACCTGACCACTGATCAATTGGGGCTTAAAGTCTATTACCAGCCGTTGGATTACTCACCGGCGGAGCTTGTAACCATTGTCCCTGACTTGAATGGTGACTTTATCGGGCACCTGTGGAAAAAAATCAGCTTTCAATTGTTAGAGGCCAGACAATACGACTTATTGGAAGAGTACCTGTCGGTTTTTAGGGATTCGCTTCAGCCAGATGAATATCAGGATTGTCTTGCCATCATTGCGCTGACGCAAAATTTAAACTTCAGTGGGGATCACCCGGTAGCGAAAGCACTCAATAGCACCGATACGGTGCGCAACGAACTGCTGTTTCAGGAGGCACTGAAAAATGCACTGAACACACCTCTGGTTTTGGCGGTATCGGATTATCTGCTGGATAAGGATATCCATAAGTCTTACACGCTTCTGGTAGAGTCCATAGACATCTATCCTAACAATGTGGAGCTACTAAAAGCCTATTGCATAACCGCACTTGAGTCTCACCTGCCGCATTATGCAGAGCCAGTACTGGACAGGCTATCTGAAACCATGACCGCTTCGGCATACGCAGAATTTGCTGCCAGATATGAAAGCAGAAAAAAGGAGTTGGACGAGATGGATGCTGAATGGTAGCCTCAGGTTATTCCAGCCTGATAGCCAAACCTGCATTTAATACGATGGCGTTAGAGACTCGTTCTCCAGCCCTACCAAAATTGTCCTTGGTGCTGTTGTAAAGCTTGGGCTCCAGTTTGAAAGAAATATTTGCCTCCGGCCTATACTCCAATGCCAAACTCACCACATGAAGGTCCAGTGAAGGTGAAATGGAGTTGATCAATATTCTGCCCTCATCGCTGACATACTCGTATCTGCCGGCAAGCAGCATTTGCTCTCCTAATTGAAGACTGGCGATACCCGTCAAAAAAAGCACATTGCGGACAGTGCCGACCGAATCCTGTCTGGTAAAATCCACAACTCCAGTAAGAGAAAAACGGCTGGCAGAATAACTCGCTATCAAATTATTATGAAAGCGCATTTCATTTGAGCCTGGACCAGATTTTTCGTTTCCATAATAATTACCATAACTCACGAAGAAGTTTTCACTCAGCTGGTGATCAAGGGCCAAGCCAACAGACTTGTGGCTGTTGGTTTCCGCCATATTTTGCCAGCCGTTGAGCACTACAGCCCTGAACTGGGTAGCTTCAGAAATATCCCATGAATATTGTACGCCTGTTTGGTAGTAGGGTGTGTATTCCGTTGCGAGCGCTGGCGATAATAGCTCTCTGTCTATGGCCAATGCACTTTCATAGCCAAAATGCCCTCCCATCACTCCGACATCTATCCAGCTATTCTCTCCCAGTTTATAACCAACATAGGCACTGTGAATGAGCCGATACAAGGGGTCAGGTTCTGCTCCGTAATTGTTGATAGGGTAAGTCCCGAGTTGTAGTGCAAGCTCCGCCCTGATTTTGCCCTGATCGTACCTTGCCTTGACCCAGGCATGGTTGATATTAAACTCGTTGTGCCGGTCATACTGAGTCACGTACAGCCGCTGATTTGCCGAAGGCGAGCTAAAATCATATCCATAATAAGTATCGATATAAGCGCTGAAGCTAAGCTGTTGATCTTGTGCCTGGATTTTTAGAGAAACGGTCAGGAGCAGGCAGACCTGTAGCACTTTGAAGTTATTCATCATTAGGGGTGATTGAGAGTTCCTAAAGATACGATTTTGGCTTTAATTCCAAAGCGTTTTTAGAGCTGCAGCCAAAAACTATCTGCGGTTCAAATCGCGTCACATTAACGCATATCTACCACGAAATAGCGGCACAAATTTTCTTCAATCCAGGCTTTGCCGTGCTGAAGATGCCTAAAAGGCAAAGACGTCAGTAACCAGCGAAATCACTAGCAGTATCAGAAAAATAAAGAACAGTATTCGGGCAATCCCTGCAGCGCCTTTGGCGATTCTGGTAAACCCAAAAAGTCCGGCTATAAGTGCCACTACTAAAAATACAAGTGTCCAGGTAAGCATGTTCTACTAATTTGGTTTGGCTTCTACTTTGAAAATAACATGCCAATTAAAGGAGAGAGCCAGATGAGCGCCTTTCAGGTAGTTTTTATTGTCCTTTGAGGGAATGAGATTCCCAGAATGGGAAAAACACTGAATTCTAATAAGCCCCTAAATACTTTCGGAAAAACCACTCCACTGAAAGGAGCAGCACAATCAAGCCAATGATCCACATGCTGTTGATCAGTGGAAAGAGTTCCTCTTCTGTGTGGATGATGCCTTTGAACTCCGCCCGTTTGATATCTTCTTCCAGCTCGGCTCTTTTATCGAAAGGATAAAACTTGCCCCCCGATTTTCGGGATAGCTGTCGCAGCATTTGATGATCCGCCTGCAGGCTCAAGCTTTCTATCTGAGTTTGGTTCACCACAAACTCGCCTTTTTCTGTGAGCACCTTGCCCGACACCTCTGTGGTAGCCACAAATTTGTAAACGCCCTGACTCATTCTACCCAGGTTGAAGGCTGAACTCACTTCACTGTCAACCAACTCCAGGGTTTGCGTTTCGCCAGCTTCATCTGTCAGGTTTAGTTTAATAGTGTTGCCATAGCTGCGCTCGTAGATTTGATTGTAAACTTCCGTATCAATAAAAATGCGCTCATTCTCATTGAATGCCGCTTGTCTCGGTCGCACCACAAATTGCTTTTTGTCCGACTTGATGCTCAAAAATTGAATCGTTTTCAGCACTATCTCATCAAACAGCTCCGACTTGTCATGAAGCCCCGCTTCTTGCAACCTCCACTGCCAAATGCCACTGGCAACAGTCACAGCACTTTTTTCTGTACCATCATCGTAATAAAACATCATCGGTTTGTCTGTCTCCAGCGAACCCACTTTTTGGTTCATCAAAACCTCCACAGGGCCACTCAGTCCATATTCTCCGAACGGCACCCTGAGTGGCGGATAGTCATTGGCCGCACTGAGTTTTTCCTTATTCAAAGAAAATTTCGAAAACGACCCTACAACTGCCGGGCTGACATCATCCGTCTGCCGCCCTCTCTGCTGAATGCTGAAGTAGCTCAACTCGCGATTCAGTCGGGGCAGAGATTTGGTCCCCAAAATGTACCATGTTCCGGTAGCCTCCACCTGCGGATATCGCACACCAGAAAAAGCATTGTGCTCAATCACCACGTCGTATTTTTTTTCTATATCCTTTTCGGAAACATTGGATATGTAAAGGCTTGTTTCATAATTGGAAGAGGCCGCCAAAACCTTACGGATGGCACTGATATCCGGATGGGGCGCAGGTGCCAAAATCAAAACTTTTTCCTTCCCTTCTATCACGTTGATGTAGATATCTTTTCGGTTGTTGGCATAGGACGACTCACCATCGAGCCGACTCAGCTGTACCACCAGGTGTTTCAGTCCTGCTTCCTGTGCTTCAATGTTGAACTCAGCTGTGGCCAGAGGCCTGGTCAAATCAAAGGTTTGCTGAGCCAAAATTTTTGATCCCTCTCTCACCGAGACATTGACAGGACTTCCTTCAAAGCCTTTTTGCTGCACTTCTATGCGAATAGGAAACTTATTGCCCTGGTAGGCGATCTTGTTGTTTCTCACTTCTCTGATACCAACATCTTTAGGGGCGATGGTGTCTCCCAATCCGAGCGTATAGATCGGAAAAAGGTAATTTCTATATTGAGGAAGCGCGCCCTGATTGACAATCCCATCGCTTGCCAGCACCACAGCACCGACATTTTCTCCTTCGAAAGCAACCTGAATATTTCGAAGCAAATCGCCCAGATTCGTGGTTTTGCTGTTGAAAGCGATGGTGTCCAACCTGGATGTCGTGAGGTCCATATACTCGCCGGCATATTGTCCGGGCAAGTTTTTGATCATGTTTTGCGTCCACGACTTGACTTCACCCGGGCTGGTGCCTGTTGACCGTAGCGCAATGGATTCAGAATTGTCCAGCGCCATGACCACCAGTGGCTTTTCCGTATGGTTTAGTGAGAGTTTAAGGAGCGGGTTGAGGAGTAAAACGAGTATGAGAAAAATAGACATCATCCTCAGCGCGCCAAGCATCAGGCTGGAATTTTTATTCCACGGCACATCCTTTTTTGAATAAAGGACAAACGCCAAAACCGCACCCGCCAGAAGCGACAAAGCCACCCAGTGAAAAGGCACATCTAAAGAATACCAGCTATTTTCCATTTATAAAAAAGAGGCCGTTTTCAACACTCTTGCGATGTAAACGGCCTTTTAAAGTCTATGTTATGCTTAAAAATCAGGTGAGCATTCCGCCATCAACCTGTAGAGTCTGTCCGCTGATGTAGGCTGACATGTCAGAGCCGAGGAAAACGCACGCATTGGCCACATCCTCTGGCTGCCCTCCCCTTCTCAACGGGATAGCATCTCTCCAGCTTTGCACCACTTTTTCATCTAGCGCATCGGTCATTTCTGTTTCGATAAACCCTGGTGCTATGGCATTGCATCTGATGCCTCTAGACCCCAGTTCCAGCGCTATGGATTTGGTAAAACCAATAATTCCGGCTTTAGAAGCTGCATAATTGGCTTGACCTGCGTTTCCTTTCACTCCTACTACGGACGACATGTTGATGATAGATCCGCTTTTTTGCTTCATAAACGTACGAGAAGAAGCTTTCACTGTATTGAAGCAAGATTTGAGGTTCACCTGCATGATCTCATCCCACATCTCCTCAGTCATTCTCAAAAGCAAGTTGTCGCGCGTGATACCAGCGTTGTTGATCAAAATGTCCAGTTTCCCAAAATCAGCAACCACACCTTCGATCAGGTCATAGGCAGCCTGAAAATCCGAAGCGTCCGATCGGTATCCTTTCGCTTTCACGCCAAAAGCCTCCAGCTCCGCAGTGAGTGCTTCGCCTTTTTCCACGCTTGACAAGTATGTGAAAGCCACGTCTGCTCCCTCTTGTGCATACTTCATTGCCACAGCTCGGCCTATTCCTTTTGATGCTCCGGTGATCAGAGCGACTTTTCCTTCTAGTAGTTTCATGTTTTTAGTTCGAAGAGTTCGTTTCCATCACGACAAATATGGATGGTGTTAAATTCCGTGCAAGTTAAAAAATGAAACGTTAAATATCACCCCCACTTTTGAATCGACCAGAAGCCACCCCCATGGCATTGTCCTGAGCGGCTACAGCTCGCAAAATGGCGCCATGCTGACTGCCCGACTCAAGGGGTGCAGCACGGACAAATCAAAATTTGGTGTTTTGAAAGGCTGTACGACAGGCACCAAATCCGCAAACTCCCCGCCTTAGCGTGCATCTGTCAATAACAGTTTTATTTGTTGACCTCAGGACTTAGATTTGCGGCTCTAACAAATACAAGCACTAAACTAAATCAGATATGGCATCTCAATATGATCTAATCGTAATCGGTAGCGGACCTGGCGGATATGTAGCAGCAATTCGTGCATCTCAACTAGGCATGAAGGTTGGCGTGGTAGAAAGAGCAGAGCTTGGAGGTATTTGCCTCAACTGGGGCTGTATCCCCACAAAAGCCTTGCTTAAAAGTGCGCAGGTATTCGATTACATCTCGCATGCGGAAGATTATGGGATCAAGGTCAAAGGCTCTGAGGCAGATTTTGCCGGCATGGTAAAAAGAAGTCGTGGTGTGGCCGAAGGGATGAGTAAAGGAATTCAGTTTCTTTTCAAAAAGAATAAAATCGATCAGATCAAAGGATTTGGTAAGCTGACAAAAGCCAAGAAAGTAGAAGTGACTGACGAGGCGGGTAAGGCTACCACTTACGAAGCTAAAAACATCATTTTGGCGACAGGCGCGAGATCAAGAGAGCTGCCTAACCTTCCGATAGACGGAAAGAAAATCATTGGATACCGACAAGCGATGGTGCTGGACAAGCAGCCAAAGAAAATGGTTGTGGTGGGATCAGGAGCTATCGGGGTTGAGTTTGCTTACTTCTACAGCTCGATCGGAACGGAAGTGACCATAGTGGAGTATTTGCCAAACATTGTGCCTGTGGAAGACGAAGAGGTGAGCAAGGCGCTGGAAAGAAACTTTAAGAAAAATGGTATCAAGATCATGACCTCAAGCGAGGTGACCAATGTGGATACCAAAGGCAAAGGCTGCACCGTGAGTGTAAAAACCGCCAAAGGAGAAGAAAAAATAGAGTGTGACGTGGTGCTATCGGCCGTAGGTGTACAGACTAACCTGGAAGGTATAGGTCTGGAAGAGCTGGGCATCAAGCACGACAAAGGCAAGGTGCTGGTAAACGACTATTACAAAACAAATGTAGAAGGTGTTTTCGCCATCGGTGATATTGTGCATGGACCTGCTTTGGCGCACGTTGCTTCGGCTGAGGGTATCATCTGCGTGGAGAAAATCTCCGGCATGGATGTGCACCCTCTCAACTACAGCAACATACCGGGATGTACGTACTGCTCTCCTGAGATAGCGTCTGTGGGCATGACTGAGAAGGCTGCCAAGGAGGCCGGTTATGAAATCAAAGTGGGTAAGTTCCCATTCTCAGCATCGGGTAAGGCAAGTGCTGCCGGCGCAAAAGATGGTTTCGTAAAAGTGATCTTTGATGCGAAGTACGGCGAGTGGCTGGGCTGCCATATGATTGGCGCTGGCGTGACGGACATGATCGCTGAGGCGGTAGTGGCTAGAAACCTGGAAACCACAGGTCATGAGATCATCAAATCAGTACACCCACACCCGACCATGTCTGAGGCGGTGATGGAAGCTGCCGCTGCAGCTTACGACGAGGTGATTCACATCTAATATTTAGAAAAATCAAAAGGAAGCCGGTTGCGAAAGTGATCGGCTTTTTTGTTGCCTAGAGGTGTATAGCAAATAGCGTATATTTGAAAGACAGGTAACACGTACAGTGCGGGTTAGCCGATTGTTGTGCATCATACCACTACAAAATGAGAATAATACTTATAATTTCAATTTTCACTCTATTAAGTTGTTCAACTGGAAGTAACGAGTCAGAGAAATGGATAGTGACCAGGCAACCGGCAGAATTTGAAGAGCTGGATGCTGTTTGGCTGATATGGCCCCCAACAGAACATAAAAACGGAGAGTCTGTGCGAGAAGTAACTCTATCGGTTATTGCAGCACTAATCGATGACTTGAACATTATTGTGACGTGCGGAGATGGCCAACTTTGTAATGAAGCCAGAGAAGTATTGAATTTACGATTCAAGGAGACTCAAAATTTAACAATCCAAGAAATTCCATCAGTAGAGATATGGGCTAGAGACATGGGGCCAACCTTTGTCGAAACAAACGATGGTCGACAAGCTATCGCAGATTTCAACTTCAACGCATGGGGTTATACTGACACCCTTGATATCAGTACAAAAACAGAAGAGATGTATGACACTCGAGTAGCTGATCTTTTGCAAATACCAATTATTTCTAGTTCCATGATAAGTGAAGGTGGCAATCGTGAAGCTAATGGAAAAGGTACACTTATGGTGACAGAAAGCGTAGAACAAGGGCGAAACCCACATCTGTCCAAAGAGCAAATGGAATATGAATACAAGCGACTCTTGGGTGTGGAAAAAGTCATTTGGCTCAAGATGGGGCTTGTAGAGGACAGTCACACATTTCTTGGTCCACTGAAAACAGCTGATGGAACTAATGCATACACCGTGGTTACAACCAATGGCCATATTGATGAATATGCCCGATTTGTAAATGACTCCACAATCCTTCTGGCTCAGGTGGATAGCTCTGACCTTGATGATCCGATAGCCTATGAAAGCCACATGAGAATGGAAGAAAACTATCAAACCCTACTTGGCGAAACAGATCAAAATGGCAACCCTTTCAACATAATAAGAATGCCGCTACCAAAGACCATGTTTAATGAAATGGTGCCTGGTGATTACGTTTACGATTACATCCAAACACTTGATTATCAAGATGGAAGTACCTTCCCAAAAGGCGATACTGTTACCGTAATTGCAGCGGCTAGTTATTTGAACTTCCTAATCACGAACTCAGTGATAATAGGACAGAAATATTGGCGTGAAGGTATGGAAGAAGAAATCAATCTGAGGGATGAGAATGCTAAAAAGCTTTTGGAATCAGTTTTTCCAGATCGAAAAGTAGTAATGATTGATGCCCTAGCTGTCAATCTTGGAGGAGGAGGAATACATTGCTTTTCAATGCAACAACCAAAGATTTCAATTGAATAAAAACGATGCACAGCTCCGCCCTTGTTGGAGTTGTCTCCAACAAGCTTGCGTAAGGTTGAGCCTTTATCATAAACCGATCACAAGACCGGTTTGGGCGTAGCGCCAGATATCACCCTCTCCATACCTAAAGAAAAAACAAGAAACACTTTACCAATGAGGTGTAAGGGAAAACCATTATATTGAAAAGAGAAGTCAGTTTATTTAGCTACTTGCCACCACTTATAAGCGATGGCCAGTGGAAAAGTGGCTGATTTTAAATTAGATAACACAAACCCGATATAAGGTAAATAAACGCAATGGCGTTTATCCGGATGTTAGAGGTAACTATCTTCAGAAATCTTATAATTTATCGATGAACCAGCAATTCTTATTAACACTCTTCAAGCCTAAAACAACATTTCCAAAACTAATAGTAGCAACCAAAAGCTGGCCCTTCAACTTGACTCTTGTTATTGCAGCAATATCTATTGCATTTAGTCAAGCACAAAAAACTGGTTTAGGCGATGGTAAATCTATCTTTGAAGTTATTACTTATACCGTAATAGGCGGTGCAACCATTTGTTATTTATTCTTACTCATATACATCAAACTAATTCATTGGACTGGCAAACTTTTTAAAGCAGAAGGTGAATTTAAAACGATATATAAAGTATTTGCTACTGCAACACTCCCTCTAGCATTTCGGACTTTATCTTTCTGCATTTTGATCCTGCTCTTTGGAAATGATATTTTTCAAAGTCACTTTAATGTGGCTTTCTTATCAAACTCAGAAGCACTCATATATCAAGCTTTTGTTGCACTAGATTTCATTCTTATCATATGGACTCTCGTGTTAATTATTATTGGTTTGAGTATCGTTCAGGAATTTTCAATTATAAAATCCATATTCAACTACCTACTACCAGCGGTCATACTAATGACGGTATTAATGGCCATAGCCGTAACCGGTAACATACTACAGTAAATACCTCTAACATGGTCTGACATCCCATGGCGGTTTAGTAGTAGATTTGACTTTTCTGCTTTCTGGCAGTACCAGAAAAATCTCTAATTTTTCACATTGGATAAAAAAGGAATGATGAAAAATCGGAGATTTTTCCTACTTTGAATCCGACACTTTAAATTACACCAGCGTCACAGGATATAGACAGGCGTTAGCATTAATTTTTGCTATGAGCAAAGTTTTCCAATTTCTCACAATTCTTGGCTTTCTTACCTTTATCTGCTGCTCAACTCCTCAACCGCCTGTTGAATCAAACCCTTTATGGCAAGAACTGGAACTTGAATTAAAGTTTGGACAAACGGTAGAAATTGACGGAAGAATGAAGGCAATTGTAATTGACGTAACTAAGGACGAAGGAGGAATTTGGTATGGGTTGTGTTTTCAAAACGAGAACGGTCTGTTTGGGCGACAAATTCCGAATGGTATGATATTCACAATCTGTGTGGACATGCTTGATGCAACTTATCTCAACGAATCTGCGATTGACTTACTAGAGCTCAGTGAATCAAGAAATGAACTTTTGAATCCAGTTCGAATTGGTTCGAACACACCTGCAACATCACTTGGCGATTTGATAGGAAGCTATGAATTTGGGCTAACCAGAAGAAAACTTGAACAAACGCCATGTGACGAAGATATTTTCGGACTTAACCCAGTAAGAGAATGCTACTTCCAAATCAGCGAATTGAACTAATGATAACAAACGTAGCTGTTGCACAACCCCTCCCAAAAAATGAAGACCCTTGATTGGTCATCGCAAATTTTTTTCAGTTGATCGGATGGGTAGTCATTATGCAAGACAAGTTCCGATAGAGATTTTGCTGGCTGAAACAGAGCC
>JBDVMP010000006.1:0-30414 GCA_039970095.1 Cyclobacteriaceae bacterium | reverse complement strand
GCTTTTTTTATATTCAATACTATGAGCTGGGACATAGAAGCATTCAGAGAAAAAGTAGAATCACAACACTCCTTTCCGGGGAACTATAACTTTAAGTTCATTGTACCCAAAGACAAGAAAGGTGAGATAATGGCAATACTCCCTGCAGCAGAGATTTCATTTAAAGAAAGCTCCAATGGCAATTACGTGAGTATCACAGCAGCAGCACATCTGCAAAACAGCCAGGAAGTACTGGATGTATATGTGGCCGCACACAAAATTCAGGGAGCCATCGCATTGTAAAAAAAGATTCTTGCCAATGCTTTCCTCAAAGGAGGAAGGAATTCAAAGTCCGGAACAGAGAGGCCGACACGTGCGCAGAGGCTTGGGGTTTTGATGACTTTATTGACGGCCCCACGCAGCAGTTGCTTTTTTTGTCTAGACAAAAAACAACGAGCATAATAATATACGCATAGAAGATAACCCTAAAATCATGTGGAAAGAAGAAAACAATAAACTGAGCCAGACATTCAAATTCAAAGACTTTGTAGAAGCCTTTGGCTTCATGAGCCAGGTGGCCATCATCGCCGAAAAGATGAACCACCACCCCAATTGGTCCAATGTGTACAACACCGTGACCATAGAGCTCAACACCCACGATGCTGGTGACATTGTCACAGATAAGGATCACCAGCTAGCAAAGGCGATTGACAAGTTGGTAAATTAGAAGCCATCGCCTCAGTCATCTTGATCGAAGGGGGCTCTTTTGTTTTCGAGGACCTCTTAGTGATGTCTATTCACCGTCACTTCCAACCGAGGCACGAGGGAGAAGTCTCAAGCGCGTGAACTATGAAGCTTATCTCTATGCCTCGACAAGCACTCAACGGCACGTCACTTCGAACCCCGGAGGGTGAGAAGTCCCCCATTCCATGCAGGGTCTGAATTATGAGACTTCTCACCCGAAAGTGTTCGGGATTCGAAGTGACGTTGAAGAATGAACTGACGGACAAGGTCACTAGTGTGGAATTGCACACATGATCTTCCGTTTTCTTTTTACTTTAGCACCCATGCCAGAAACCTCCCTTTACCTCGTACCCACACCCATCGGCAACCTCGGTGATATCACCTACAGGGCGGTGGAGGTATTAAAATCCGTTGACAAAATCCTGGCCGAAGACACGAGAACCTCGGGTGTACTGCTCAAACACTACAGTATCAATACACCCACAGAAAGCTTTCATGCCTTCAATGAGCACAAGCGTACAGAACAGATCATAGCGCGCATCAAAAATGGCGAAACCTTCGCGCTCATTACCGATGCAGGAACGCCGGGTATTTCTGATCCGGGGTTTTTGGTGGTGAGAGAAGCCGTGAAAGAGGGCATTAAGGTAGAGTGCCTACCCGGAGCTACGGCCTTCGTTCCTGCGCTCGTCAAGTCTGGCTTCCCGTCCGACAAGTTCGTTTTTGAGGGGTTTTTGCCACACAAAAAAGGACGCCAGACGCGATTCAAAATTCTGGCCGAAGAAACACGCAGCATCGTGCTGTATGAATCGCCACACCGCCTGATCAAAACCCTGGGACAGATAGGTGAGTTTCTGGGAGAAGACAGACAGGTGTCCGTCTCACGCGAACTCACCAAGAAATTTGAAGAGACCGTAACCGGAAGCGTGACAGAGGTCATCACCTACTACACCGAGCACACCGTAAAAGGTGAGTTTGTCATGATCATAGAAGGTAAGGAGAAGTAATGTGTCTTCGTCACTTCGAACCCCGTAGGGTGAGAATAGGCGCTTCATCATTCCCGTCATTTCGAACCGAGGCACGAGGGAGAAGTCCCCCCATTCCATGCAGGATCGGAACCATGAGACTTCTCACTGCGCTTCGAAGTGACGTTAAGCAATGAAGTACTAAGCCTATCGCGCAACTTTCCGTCATTTCGAACTGAGGAACGAAGGAGAAATCTCATTATCTAATGCCGGCTCAGAACTACGAGACTTCTCACCCGAAAGTGTTCGGGATTCGAAGTGACGATAAGGATTGAAGACCTGACCAACCTTCCAGAAATAACCCCCCAAGTAAGAACCTTTAGTGCCCAAGTAGCAGCCTTCATAGCCAAAGAACAGTCTGAATCCGAAACACCCTCGAAGTTATTATACGCTTCAGGAGGGCCAGCCAGGAAAATTTGGCGCGGTGGGGAGGGTTTGTGGGCAAAGGCTTAAAATTTTCTCGATTTTTTACTACTTTTTTCATCAAGGAAAAAAGTAGGTAGAAAACAAACCGGCAGCATCACCCATCAAAATAGATACAATGACCAACCTTCCAGAAATAACCTCCCAAGTAAGAACCCTTAGCGCCAAAGCTGCGGCCTTCATAGCCAAAGAAGCCGAAAACTTCTCCACCAGCGCCGTAGAGCTCAAAGGCAAAAGCGACCTGGTATCTTATGTGGACAAACAAACCGAAGAACTACTCGTAGCTGGGCTCAAAGAAATCCTCCCGGAAGCGGGCTTCATCACCGAAGAAGACACGCCCAACCAAACCGACAGAGCATACATCTGGATCATTGACCCGCTAGACGGCACCACCAACTTTGTACA
Source organism: Cyclobacteriaceae bacterium (assembly GCA_039970095.1). Lineage (GTDB taxonomy): Bacteria > Bacteroidota > Bacteroidia > Cytophagales > Cyclobacteriaceae > JAMZMI01. Next base: position 27,841 of record JBDVMP010000006.1, on the reverse strand, counting down.
CGGACTGCCCACCTACGCCGTGAGTGTGGCGCTGATGCACAATGACGAAGTGATACTGGGCGTGGTGCACGAGGTATGCCGCAATGAATCCTTCTACGCCTGGAAGGGAGGTGGCGCGTATGTCAACGATAAGCCCATACACGTGACACCCGTTACCAAAATAGCAGATAGCCTCTTTGCCACGGGCTTTCCATATTACCAGTTTCACAAACTGGAAGATTACCTGGCCATCCTCAACGAACTGATGAAAAACTGCCACGGTCTGCGCCGGATAGGCAGTGCCGCCGTAGACATGGCCTATGTGGCTTGTGGCCGCTGCGAGGGTTTTTTCGAGTACAACCTCAATGCCTACGACATTGCCGCCGGGGTGATTCTCGTGCAGGAGGCAGGTGGCACCATTACCGACTTTAAGGGCGGGGACGACTTCCTGTTTGGTAGGGAGCTGGTAGCCGCCGGGCCTGTACACCCTGAGCTACTCAAGGTGGTGAAAGAGCATTGGTAGACAGAGCAATTCTTCGTACTTTTGGTAATTCATTTCGCTATGTCAAACAACCTCCGTTTCTCTGGTCACGAATCTTTCCAATGCAGGTTTTATTGGTTGAAAAAGGGCTATGACTTTATCCAAAATAATGGAGATTTCAACTCTGATGATGCACCGGTACAATTGGGGGTTGGTAAAAACATGGTAACTGGAATTCGGTTCTGGTTAAAAGCATTTGGAGTTTTTGATTATGAAAACAAGATATTGTCCGAGTTAGGTAATCGGATATTTGACGAGAATGGTTGGGATCCATATCTTGAAGACCCAGGAACCTTATGGCTACTGCATTACTATTTGGTAAAAGAGAACTATGCTTCTGCTTATGCTATTATATTTAATGAACTTAGAAAAGAAAGGCCCGAGTTCAATCAAAATCATTTCAATAGTATTGTTGAACAACAAGGGGGTTCTTTTTCACCAAATACATTAAAAACCGACCTTCAGATATTTAGCAGAACATACATTCCACGAGAAGATAGTAAGGATTTGGATGAAACATATTCTGGCCTTCTCACAGAGCTTAATTTGGTTACTAAAACCAAAAAAGAAACCGAGATCAAAGGCAAAACAGCTAAGGTCGATTGGTATTCAATTGAACCTAAAAGGAGAAATGAAATTCCGAAGGAGGTTTTGTTTTATTGTATTCTAGAAGGTAATCCAAATAGCAACTCCATTAGTTTCGAGTCGATGTACAATAAAGGGGTTGGGAGTGCTTTTGCTTTGAGCAGAGAAGGCCTCACTGAAAAGCTGGAAGAAATTGATGGGAAATATTCGTGGGTTACATTTAGCAATGAAGCAGGGATTAGAGAACTTCAACTTGCTCAAATAGAACCTGCCTTTGACATATTGAAAGAATATTATGAAGGCTAAGTTTTCTCCATCTGTCAATATCATACGTGATCAATCCTCAACCATTGATTACATCCCTACGACAAATGCCAAGAAGGTAGCACAGCAGATTACGGAGCTGTCGACAAACGGATTTAGAAACTTTTCGATTATTGGTTCATATGGCTCTGGGAAGTCTTCTTTTCTATGGGCATTTGAAAAAAACTTGTTAAATGAATCGAACTTCTTTGATCTAGAGATTAAGGGGAGCTTTGAATTCATCAGACTAGTTGGAGAATATGCATCCGTCCAAGAAAAGTTGGCAGAAGTGCTTAAATCGAAAGAGGATAACATTTTCGGACGATTAAAGTCCATTAAAAAGCAACGCGTCTTAATCATCGATGAATTTGGAAAGTTTGTAGAGTACGCTGTTCGTAATGAGCCGGAAAAGGAAATCTATTTCTTCCAGCAGTTGGCTGAATTCATTGCTGATGATCAGAACAATTGCTTACTGATCACTACACTACACCAAAGCTTTGATGCTTATGCGGGATCATTTTTGAACGAAGGGGAGCGTAACGAGTGGAGAAAAGTTAAAGGAAGGTTCAAGGACCTCACATTCAATGAACCCGTAGAGCAACTGCTTTATTTAGCGGCACAAAAGATTGGAAATAAGAAAGGCGATAAGCAAATCATTAAAAGGAACTTAGACTTACAAAGAGAATACTCAATTGTAAGATCTGCAGATGACTTCTTAAATGATATTGGAGAAAAGCTTTGGCCTCTTGATATTTTTTCCGCTTACATTCTTGCTGTGGGATTACAGCGCTACGGACAAAATGAACGGTCCCTATTTACCTTTTTAGAAGGAGAGTTTGATGAAAGAAATGAAAAGCAAACTTTCATATCTGACATCTACAATTATTTGTATCACGAATTCTACTCCTACTTAAGAAGTGATAAAAACCTAACAGATTTTAATGGGTGGAAATCAATTGCAACTGCAATCGAGAGAACTGAAACAACAATTAAAGGCAGTGTAGATTTAGCTCAGACAATTGTAAAAACCATAGGATTAATTTCAATGATCGGGCACAAAGGAGCCAAGATCAATGACGAGTTTTTCAAGGGTTACCTGAATAAATACTCTGCTAAGGAAATAGAAGAAAGCCTTCAAGAGTTGGAGGTCAAAAAGATCATACTATTTACCAGATACAACAATGCCTATCGCCTTACTGACGGCACAGATATTGACTTTGCAGAAGAAATAAAAGCTGCTGATAAGGAAGTTGGAGATTACATTGACATTGCGGCTAAAGTCAAAGAACACTTTCAGTTTGCGGTTGTCAGCGCAAAAGCAATTACATATCAAGCAGGAACTCCAAGGTTTTTTGAATATGTGGTTTCCGAAACGCCACTTCAAAAACCACCGCAAGACCAGATAGATGGCTACATAAACTTGGTCTTTAATACTGCTCTTGAGTTAGCTGAATTAAAAGAAATCTCGACTGGTCAAGAAGAAACGATATACGCTTTCTTCAAGAATTCCAATGACATCAAAGAGCTTTTGATTGATATCGAAAGGACTTCAAAAGCGAGGGCTAAAAATCACTTTGACAAAGAGGCCACTAAAGAATTTGACAACATACTAAGAAGCCAAAAAGCACTTCTTAATAAGAGCGTGATTGAATCGCTTTTCACGGATCAAGTATTATGGCTAAAAAGAGGCAAACCGGTTACTGTCTCTTCATCTAATGAGCTTAACAAACAGCTTTCTCAAATCTGTAAGGAGGTATATTTTAATACACCAACCTTTAGAAATGAACTGGTCAATAGGCACGTATTAGTAGGCGCTGTTGGAGCTAAAAAGCCATATTTCAAAAATCTAGTTGACAACTACCATGAAAAAGACCTTGGATTTTCAAAAGACAAGTTCCCAGCTGAGAAAACCATTTACTTAACACTTCTAAAGGATACTGGTATCCATAAATCAAATGGCACAAGCTATGAATTCAAAGCTCCAAGTAATACGTTCAAAGCTCTTTGGCTAGCATGTGAACAATTCCTGGAGTCTTCTAAAAAGGAGAAGAAAAAGATATCCGAACTATTTGATCTGTTAGGCCAGAAGCCTTTTAAGTTGACTCCTGGATTTTTAGAATTTTGGATTCCAACTTACCTATTTATCAAGAGAGATGAGTTTGCATTGTTTACTGAGAACGAAGGCTACCAAGCTGAAATAACCGACTCCCATTTACATGCATTTACCCGAACTCCTGCTGATTTTAAAATCAAAGCATTTGATGTAAGCGGGGTTAAGCTTGACCTTTATAATAAATATCGAGAGTTACTTCAATTGGATGATGAGCAAAAGGTCAATAACCAAAGTTTAATTGAAAGTGTGAAGCCATTTATGGTCTTCTATCATCACCTTAATCAATATGCGAAAACTACGGATAAACTAACACCAGAGGCCAAGCAATTAAGGAAGGCAATTGAAAAAGCCCAAGATCCAGAAAAGCTTTTCTTTGAAGAGTTACCCAACGCAACAAAGACAGACATCAGCGATCTGCTGAATGATCATGAACAGTTTGACGAATACATTCAGAAGGTCAGGGCTGCCATAAGGAACCTTCAATCATGTTTTGACCTTTTATTGGATCGCATCGAGCTTTTTATTGTTGAAGAGTTATTGCAGAAGAAAAGCATAGAGTTTGCAGAGTATAAGTCCATCATAGAAAAACGGTATTCTCTTTTAAAAGAGCATATGCTGATACCCAAGCAAACAGCCTTGCTTGTTAGACTAAAATCTCCTTTGGATGATCGAAACTCCTGGATCAATTCTATTTGCCATGTGGTAATGGGCAAAAACCTGGAATTATTAAGGGATAAAGAAGAGGATATTTTCAAGGAAAAACTCCAAAAGGCCTTTCAAGAATTAGATAACATGGTTGTTCTGCAAAAGGAGAAAAATCATGATCAGGAGAAATTGCTCAAGATTGACATTTCTTCTTTGGAGGAAGGAACTAAAGAGCAGATAATAAGAATTCCTGATAAAGTGGATGATGAAACATTGGACACCATGAACAATGTGAAAAAAGCGTTAGGAAAGAATAAGAATTTGAATAAGTTTATATTATTGAATCTATTAAAGCAGCAACTAGATGACTAAGCCAAGGCACGTACTGGGAATATCAGGAGGGAAAGACAGTGCTGCATTAGCTATCTATTTGAGAAATACCTACCCACAGTTTGATATCGATTATTACTACTGTGACACAGGTAAAGAGCTTGATGAAACTTATCAATTAATCGAACGCCTTGAAGGATACTTAGGCAAGTCAATCACCAAGCTCAAATCAAAAGCTGCTGAAGATCTCAACAAAAACCCTTTTGATTATTTCTATCAAATGTATCGAGGATATTTGCCTTCTAATGTGGCAAGGTGGTGTACCAAAAACATGAAGATCGAGCCATTCGAGCTTTATGTGGGAGATACTCCAACGATCTCTTATGTAGGTATCAGAGGGGACGAGGATAGAGAGGGGTATATCTCGAAGAAATCAACCATCCAATCCATCTTCCCATTTAGGAGGAATATTTGGAGCGAGGAAATTATCAAAAAGATACTTTCCGAAAAAGAGGCAGACCATGCACTTGATCTTTACGGAAAATACCTCAAAGGAACATCGCTGGACAAAGTGGTTCAAATTATACGAGAACCTTTAGAGCTTCTGGAAAGGAATCCCGAGCAAAACAGAAAGGTAACTCAAGCTAAACTCAATAAGCTGTTAGATCAAGGTGTTTCGGAGTTTAATCAAGTAGTCTTTGAATACTTAAAAGAAAATGGAAACTACCCAATTTCTTCAGAAGATGATTACCCGCTACTTTATAATGAAGATGTCCTGGTAAGAGATGATATATTCCGGTTACTAGAGGAAAGTGAAGTAGGAGTTCCTTCTTACTATAATAAGATTGATTATAAGGTAGATGGAGAAACGGGGCAATATGCTAGAAGCAGGTCTGGTTGTTATTTCTGCTTCTTCCAGCAGAAGATAGAGTGGGTATGGCTATACGAGCAGCATCCTGATCTCTACCTCCAAGCCATGGAGTATGAAAATGAAAAGGAAGGCTTTACCTGGAATCAGAATGAAACGCTAAAAGACTTGATTCACCCTAACCGTATCCATCAGATTAAAAGCGAACACTTAAACCGAATGGACAAACTCAAAGCCAATGGCTCCAAATACCTGCTAGATAAAGTGATAGATGCGGAGAAGGATTGCATTGCTTGTTTTGGATAACGCAGTATTTATTATAATAAATCAATAAAGCAATTTTCGTTGGTCTCGAAATAAGCAGGATTCTCTTCCTTTTTAGATCGGATAAGATCAAATCCTCCGTTCGCGTATTCTTCCAGTAGAGCCCTTAATTCCGTGATTTTAGTTTCAACTTCCGCGTCTTCCATGTGCTCTAGTTCTTCCAAGTCAAGGCCTGATTTTGCTAGAACACCCATAATCACGTAATCCGCAATCTCCGTGGGTGTCCAAGACCTAATCTCAATGAATTTTCGCTTTTCAGTCCCTTTGGCAATGGGTAGTCGATAATCCTTCTTCAACCCTAGGAGCGCGGCATACATGTACATTTCGTAGCGCGTAGAGAAATACTTTCCTTGTTTCCATCGGTCAAGTTCAGCGGCTCGTCCCATTCCTGCTCCTTGCTCAATCGTAAAATCAAGTATCAACTGATAGTATTGCTCCTCATATTCAGGTGCACGGTCCTTAATTCTTTTTAGCAAGTCCATGTTTAGTTGAGTTTTTGAATGTGAGTGGTCAAACTATTTCGGTTGGTTCGTTCAGCTTCAGGAATTGATGGTGTGATCATCCAGACATTGCCAAGGTTAATTTCATCGTCTTGAAGCAGCTCCTTTCTGAGCTTTTCATTTTTATAAAATTCCTTGCTCATAATAATACTTTGGCGATAGACTTTACTCACCGTTCTACAAAAACCGATAGTGTAATCTTCACCAAATACTGAAGTTGGGGCATCAGTTATTAAGGTATACAAATCAGTATCTCTTGAAGACTGCCTCGCTGATACAATGGCCATAATGGTTGCCAACTTGATCAAGATTATGTTACTGGTGTTTAGCTGTCTTAAAACATTACCTTGCTCATCCACCAACTCAGGCATGTAGTTCTTGCCATTACTCAACTCACGAAGACGAATAATTCCTTTGGCTGACAGGTTAGCAGATGTCATTTCTTGATAATGTCTGTTCGCTTCTGATTCTAGCATCTCAACGAGTCGATTAAATACTCGCTTTCTTGTTGAATGTGCGATCGCTTGGAAATCATTCAGAACCTCAACTTTTTCCTCTAAATAGACAGGTAATTCTCCAACCACAAGTCCTGTAAGGTCCTTCTCAATTAAGGCCAATTCTGATTCGAGTTTCTCTATTTCATATTTTAGTTGACTGGACTGCTCAATCGCATTTTTTGCCATATCATTCTGAGCGCTATATTCATTAATCAGATTGTTTGCATCATTTACATTAATAGCAGTCTCACCAATTACAGCCTTTACTTGAGAGTCTAACTTATCATATTCCTCCTGAAGTTCTCTTCGTCTCGAATCTAGCTTATCTAGCTGCTCCAAAGCTCGAGTGATGTCATCATCAACTCCATCAATCAAGTGGCTCATTGCAAGTCCATTTTGATAGAGCTTCTTTAAATCCATGGAAAAATCATTCTTTGGTTTGTCCTCCTCAACCATATCCTGAGCTCTCATCTTTGATCTCTCCAAGATTTCTTTCATTTTTTGATAAGGTTCTGATCCTTCTGGTGCTTCTCTGTCACAAACCAAACATCTTTCTATCTCAAGCATCTTTTCCATATGGATTGGTTCAGGAACATCAATAGGTAACCGTGTCTGCATCTCTTTGAGTAATTTGTCAGCAGCCATCAAATTCGCCTTTCGCTCGGTTTCCTTTTTTAGTTTAGTTTGTTCATAGCCATCATATGCCTTGCTGTAATCATCAAAAATTCCTTCAGTACTCTTCAGCACCCATTTGTTGGTAAACATCTTCTTGTGGTATGCGATTTGAGCTTCCAAGTGTTCTTCTCTTACACGTCTCAGGTTTTCCTCAATGTTTTTCCTGTCTTGCTCGAGTTCTCTGATTCTTTTCGCATCAGATAGTTGATTCAACAAGCGTTCTGATCGTTCCTCAGCTTTTGCTTGATTATCTTTTATTTGAACCTCCTGGATTTGTTTTGCGTGAATTTTTTCTTCAATTCTTTTTCTTCTAACCTCCAATTCTTCGCTGGCAGTCAAATCTTTACTGAGATCTCGCTTCTTTCTGTTCAATTCTTTGATGCCCGATTCCTTAAGACTATCAGCGAGAGTGATGATATTATCATACCTTGAAATGTTGGATAGGACATTTATCGCTTGAGTAAGCGTATCGTTCTGGTTAAAATCAATAATTGACTCAACTTGCTCACCTTGAAACCACATATAAGGCTTTATGTTATCAGGCAAAATTTTTCCTTTGATGATGTCAATCTTGTGAGGGTCATTAACCACTCGAGCATTCATATAGGACAGCTCTTTATGACTAATAATAAGTTCACTGGCATCATCGGAAAGTATCCCACCATCAGATTTTCTGATTTCATACTTCCGCTCCAAAATGTACACTTCATCCTTCTCGGTATCATGAAATGTCAATTTCACCGAAACCTGAATAGGGCCATGGTCTGTATCATTTTTTGCTTTGTCTGAAACCAACTGGTCTTTTATTTGTGATGTGGTTCGGAAGCTTTTGGCATTAGTATCAAATATCTTATCGTACATCACCCAATAAAAGGCATCATAGAGTTTAGATTTTCCATAGCCATTGTCTCCTACAATTACATTGATGCCTTCTTTAAATTCGAACTTATTCTTATCTCCAGAATAACAGAGGAAATTCACTAACTCAACACTTTCTAAAATCATGGTTATTTGTTTAAGTATTGATTGATTCTCTTTTCTGTGATGTTAGAACTTTCATTCGAAACCTCTCCATCAATGGCAAACTTGATAACCTCTACTAGCTTATTGGTATTTGCAGAGGTCCATTTGAATGACTCAACTTCGCTCTTTTTTAGGTAGCCCTTTTTTTCTACTAATTCATCTTCTAAAAATGACCTTAGGATCTCTTCTCTTGTCATGTGCCTTTTAGATTATTATGTATTGTATAAATATTCAAGTCGTAGTGTTCACAAACCTCACTAAATACCCTTTCAGTATCGAAGGGATTAATTGAAAGGGAGGCGAAGTACATCACTCTTTCAAGTTCCTTTTCAACCAACTTTCTTTCGACCTTATACACGTCTGAAGTTTTATCCGATTGAATTAGGTCAGGAATTACAACCAAATCATGAATGATCGCGATTTCCTTATCATCATGTGTTCTTAAGATTCTTCCTCTTCTTTGTATGAACTGCCTCGGATTCCCTGTACTTGAACAGAAAATTGCATATTCTGCACGAGGAATATCCACCCCTTCATCTAAGCATTTCATAGAAGCAATCACTTGGATATTTCCTTTCTTGAATTGATCAAGAACTTCATCGCGATCTGCCATTCCACTTATGAATTGATTTACATATATGGTACTATCAATTTTACCAATTTCTCGAGTGTACTGGTTAATGATTCGGATGTTTTCCTCGGTTTCTTCGTCATCCTCAAGAATCTCAACTGTCTGACCCTCTGGAACATAAATAAAAGTGTACTTTAGATTTCCAAATTCAGCGAAACGATCTTTTAATATTGCAATGGTAGTTTCCAGCTTATTCTCTGCTTTATGAACAATCCGCTTTCGTCTAAGAAGTAGTTTCTGTACGATTTCGTTGGACTCTATATTATCATTTCCAGGATGATAGAACTTCGATATCTTCTTTGAAATTTCAAAATACTCTGCAAGTTCTTCCGGGGTAAGGCTTACAATCTTCGGATGGTAATAGTATTTACAAAGTATTCCTTCATTAATTGCTCTTTCCATGGAAAAGGAATAGGTATAAGGCTCCTCGTCATTGAAAAAGGTTTCCATTCGACTTGTTCCTTCAATATCATAAATACGCTTGGGAGTTGCTGATAACCCAATTCTTTTTTGGATTGGAAATGAAGCAAGTTTATTCAAAACACTTGGCGAGCCAACGTTATGAGCTTCATCTGCAATTAGCAGCGTATCTGTAGGAAATTCGTTTATGTATTTGTGAAATCTATCCTTCACAAACGAGGCATAGGTAGTTATTACAACGAATGATTTTGTTATTCTTTTGGCATTAGAGAGCGTTGTTGCTAAATCCTTCTCCCAATTGTGTTTGGAAGAAACCTTAATGATAGATTGAAAATTAAATTTTTGAGCTTCCTTTTCCCATTGATCGACCAATGTAATTGTTGGAACTAGGATAAGGCCGTGGTAATGCCCATTGGATTTATACTCCTCCAGTAAGCAATTCAATGAAGTTATGGTTTTGCCAGTTCCAGTTGCCATAGCAAACACACCCCTGAAATCATTTTTCACCCAATTTTGATATGCATCCTGTTGATACTCTCTAGGACCGGAACTATATGGAAATCGAGGGGTTCGAGCAATTATGTCAAGCTTAGATTCAATTAAAGAGAACAAGCCTTTTAAGGTATTATTTTCGAGTAGATTTCTCTTTCGATAAAGCAATTGATGGCTGGTAATAATTAGTTCTTGTTCAGACTTATTGCCGAATTCGTCTCTTATAGCAACCTCAATATCCGAAGCATCCAAATACTCTACACTCGGGTCTGAACCCGAAAATTTATTTTCGAAATCAGTTTGAATGCTTTGGATGAATTTGGATGATCGATTATTGTCCCATTTCAAGAACACATCTAATCTTTCCAGATTCTCAAGTAAACCGTAAGCTGTGAAGTTGCACGAGGCTGAAAAACCAATAACATTTTCACCATCGGAGAATACGCCATTCTTATAGTGTGCAATTCCTTTCCCTTGTTTTGGTCTTATTATTTTGATTTCAATACGCTTTTCAGAAATTAGATAGGCAACACACTCAAAGAAATGACAGCTATAGTCATCCAGTCGAGAACGCAAAGCTTTGACATTGCTTAAATCAATTAGATTAGGATCGACTTTTCCTGAGGTTCCTGCCTCGATTGCCAATTTATCCTCTTGAGAAAGTACGTTGTTGGCAATAATCCTCATTTTACCACCTGAACTTATGAACGTGGCGAACCCTAAAGACAGGACATTTATTGCTGCAGAACTGAAATACCCTAGGAGCAAATCGAAAGACTTACTATTTGAAAGGGCTTGCAAATAGAATTCAATTGGATCTCTGTTTGAACCAGTTGAATAGGAAAGGGATTCCGACCATTTGACTGCTTTTAGCATAAACTCGAATTATAGAATTCAAACTTTAGAATGAATCATGTTAATACTTTGAATAAGAACTACTATTGGGTTATCAGGTCGATTTTCTACAATGACGTAAGTGCTATGTTTACAATCCGAATAATGCCAATTATCCTGTTTGAATGTGTTGGGATATTGATCTATGACTTTTTGAAGCTCTGTTTCATTAGCGGCTGTGTAAAGCTGTTGGAATAGTTGATCAGGTTTGGTAGGCATAAGCGGTAATGAACTGTATAAATTTAAGAGAAATAATTAATTAAACAGTTACTTGCTTTGCAGAAGTCATGCCAAACCATTCATGTGTTTGTCATTTTCACCTATTTCTTTCAATATCCTCGGGATCATAGAGATAACCATTTCCCTTTTTCTCATACCTCAGCTTGCCTTCCAAGCGCATGTGCATCAGGTCACATGAAGATATTTTGAGTACGTTCTCCACTTCTTTGCTCTTGAGCCATTGCTTACTTTGGTCAGCATGCTTCTTCATAACTACAATTTAGAAATAATTCATCTGTATAGCTCAGGGTGACCAATGCCTCAGCAGAAACATACGTACCTACCAACCATAAGTACCCCTCGGAGAACCAGACCTTTCACCCTGAAGGACTTGAGGCACACACCTCATGCTTCCGGTCGTTCACAAGGGAGGGACTTGAGGTTGACCCCCCTAACGACCGCAAGGGCAGAACCGGGGGACGGCAGGTATCAGACCAAAGGACCAAGCCTCCCGTCCCACACAAAAAAATCAAAAAAAATTACCTCCTCTAGCAGATAACGCCGGAATCTGGCATGTTATTTGTTTTTCTATTACCAAATCCAAAAGGGCGGTCTTCCAGGATTTATTCAAATCTTTTTTTTAACATTTTAAACACTAGAACAATGTCAGTTCAATACAAACTAGTGGAGCGCTCGAATCCCAGGGATTTGACCCTCCCAAAAAAACACTACGCTCAAATCGTAAACGGTGACAACATCACCTTTGCAGAACTTGCTAATCTTATCAGCAAGGTTTCCAATCTCAATTATGGCTCAGTGGTAGGCACACTCGCTACCCTTGTTGAGGTCATAGAATTGCAGCTGGTTCATGGCCGTCAGGTACGCCTCAGTGATCTGGGCACTTTGTATCTCACCCTCTCCAGCGAAGGGGTCGATGATGAAAGCACCTTCACGGCGAGCAATATCCACAAAGCGGCTATTCGCTTTCGTCCCGGTCAGCGGCTGAAAACACTTGTTGGCAACCTCAAGTTTGAGAAAGCCAGCAGTGCAATCAGCACTGATGATGTTGAAGTAACGGAAAGCTGATGATAAGTAGCTTGATTTACTGCCCTGATTAAGGACCCTGTTCAGACATGAATGGGGTTTTTGTTTTATGAATAAATTTAAAGACCTGACAGGTTTGACAAACCTGTCAGGTCTTTGGTCTTTAAATGTTTGAAGCGCATTTCAATAATCAATGAATAAAGAGGTATCAGGAATTCTTGGTTCCAAAGCATGGCGCTTTTCCATTGCGTCTACTCCGCCAAACCATTCTAAAGTTTCCTGGCGTTTCAGTTTGGTAGCCTGTTGAGAATAATAAGCATGGTAAGAGCTATGCGGCCAAGCTTCTAGCGTATCACAAAATCCATGATGAACTGGATTGCGATGGATGTAAGTAATTACTGCGATGAGATAAGCATCGCTATCTATTTCCTTCGCCTTAAATGGCCTATTGAACAGCGACCCTCTCCGTTCGTACATTTTGTTATAAGCCTTGGCATAGGCGTTAAAGAAGTTGCTGAACGTCTTTGAAATAAAACCAGACAGGTTTTGAAAACCTGTCTGGTTTCCCATATTTTCTTCCGATTTGATTCGAATCAACGCATGAAAATGATTGGGCATCAGACAGTATGCATAAGTATCTGCAATCGGCTCAATGTACTTAGCCCAGAGTTTTAAGAAGTAGTGGTAATTCTCATCCTGACGAAAAAGATTCTCATCCCCATTGGCGTGGTTGTAAACGTGATAGAAGAGCCCTGATTCCATTCATTAAAAATAACGTTTTTTACTATCTATCTAACAACCTGACAGGTGTCAAATTACGCCCACACCTTTCCTCCCTCACTACAGTTTTTACACATCTCTATGTCGGAGCGGGAGGTGAGCAGCTGCTGACGAAAAGCTTCATATTGCTGAGAGTGCCATACCGATTCAAATGTGGCATGCTGCACATTGCCCAACTCATGATGGGCGTCTTTATCAAAGCAGCACGGCACCACTTTGCCATCCCACGTTACCACGCTGGAGTGCCACATCTTCCAGCACTCATCCAGCATTTTGTTTTTGGCCGAGTAGGAGCCATCCGCATTTTTGTTATAGCGCGAATATTTGTCGATGGTAGGGATCAGCGCATTGCCCTGCTCATAGTCATAGATCTGGGCAGTTTTGAAGGCCACCTTGTTCACTCCATATTCGCGCGCCATCTTTTTGATGTCACTTATCTCATGCTCGTTGGGTCTCACCACCAGAAACTGCCAAACAAGGTGAGGGGTGCTGCTTCCCATTTTCTTTTTGGCTTCCACCATGTTGCGGGTGCCTTCCAGCACCTTTTCCAGCAGGCCTTCCTTGCGGTATGACTCATACGTTTCCTGTGTAGCGCCATCTATAGAGACAATCATCCTATCCAGACCGGACTTTACAGTCTGCTCCGCTATTTTCGGAGTGATAAAGTGTGCATTGGTAGAAGTCGCCGTGTAGATGTTTTTGTCCGCCGCGTATCGGATCATTTTTAGCAAGTCGGGGTGCAGGTACGGCTCTCCCTGAAAGTAGAAGATTAGGTAAAAAAGCGTTTCATGAAGTTCGTCGATCAGGTTATTGAACACCGCAGCGTTCATTTTCCCGGTAGGGCGCGTAAAAGACCGCAACCCACTGGGGCACTCCGGGCATTTCAGGTTGCAGGCCGTGGTGGGCTCCACAGAAATACTGATAGGCAGTCCATGATGCTGAGCCTGTCCCGCTTTTTTGGAGCGCACAAAGCTTGAGTATATCTGCAATGCATTATTTATGCGTTTAAAAGTTAGCTTTGAGGCCAGATTGAGTACGTCCGCAACGTTGATGTACATAACTTAAAGCTACAAAATCCCCAGTCCATGCACGCTCGAATCATAGCCGTTTTACTCTTCATACTCAGCTTCCTTCAGCCCACCTTTTCTCAGGTTCCGTCCAAAGGAGAAAACATGGAAATCGCCATCATGACATTGGGGCCGTACCAGGGCGAGCTCTACTCTGCTTTTGGCCACTCAGCCATCCGCATAGTGGACACCACACGCAACTTCGACTATGTCTTCAACTACGGCGTTTTCAACTTCAACCAGGACAATTTCTACTGGAACTTTGCCCGGGGCAAAATGCTCTATCAGCTTGGGCTGGCCAAATACGATCGCTTCGTCAACCACTATATCAACGAAAACCGCTACGTCATAGAGCAGTACCTCAACCTCACGCCTGCAGAAAAGGCTCAACTAAACGATTACCTTTTTGAAAACTACAAACCAGAAAACCGCGAGTATTACTACAACTACGTGTACAACAACTGCTCATCCAAGATCATGGATGTGCTGCGAGACGCCATAGACCGGGAGGTCACCTTCAGCTACGATTATGTGGAGGAAGGGATCAGCGTGCGCGACCTCATGGATAAGTACCTTGCTTATCAGCCGTGGGGCGACTGGGTCATCGATATCGGGCTGGGTATGCAAATAGACGGGGTGGCCGCACCGGAAACATACATGTTTCTGCCGGACTATGTGGAGAAATCCCTCGCCAAAGCTACCATCGCCACGGACAGCTCAGCCGCACCTCTTTTAAGCAAGACCGTCAACGTTTACACCCCTACACCGGAGGAGCATGCCAACAGCATGTTCACCCCATTCAATACCTTCGTTATCATCTTCTTTATCGTTGGTTTCATCACCAACCGTGATTTCAAGAAAGGTAAGCGTTCGCACTGGATCGACGTGGTGTTTTTCACCTTTGTAGGCATCATCGGCTGGTGGGTCGCATTTCTATGGATTGGCACAGAGCACCTCTCCAAAAACAACCTCAACATACTGTGGGCCACACCGCTGCACATCCCATTTATCTACCTTCTCAATGTCGCGCGTTTTCGCAAGTTCATATCCAAATACTTTCTCGCGTGTGCCATCCTCTACCTCGTCGTTTTAGTTATTTGGGGTCTTATTCCTCAGCCGCTGCACATGGCCATGATCCCGATCATGCTCACCATGATTTTGCGCGCATTTTTCATTTATCACGACGTAAACAGGACGGGCAGCAAGGGGTTTTAAATCCCGAACGTCACTTCGAATCCCGAACACTTTCGGGGTTCGAAGTGACGGAAAGCTGAGCGCCAGCCGGCCATACAACTCAAACCGGTCGAAAGGGAATCCTATCCTCCATCCAGATATTGCTCTCACAAAAATCTTCTACAAGCTAAGACTCCATTCTGGAGTGACCTTTGAGTTTTTATTCGTCATTCAACGGATTTTGGAATACAATGGAAAAATACCGGGGAATCGCATGTCATCAAACTCCCAGTGCGCGGTGGAATGGAAAATGGCGAGGTATGCGTAAGGAGCCTCAAGTCTTATTCAAAAGCCTATTGTAAGCCCTGACGGCTTTCATCTTATTCATTCCTTTACGGTGTTTCCAATATGGAATACCCTTCCGCCGATTCGCAGCGCTGATTTTCGAAAGCTGCGAATAATGCCAAAACAACACTCCATACGCCTTGAAGAGCGAAAAGCCGGGCTGGTAAATATGCGCCGGCTCTGCTGCCGCCCCATTGAGCTCCACTATCTTGAAATTTTTGAGTTCCCGAAGGTCATCAAAAGACGCACACCGCAGGTCATATCGGCCATAATGAAACCCATCTATCTGCTTAGAAAGCTTGTCGAAAGCTGCTTCTAGCCTGTCATCTATCTGATCGTTTCGGTTGAGAAAGGTAGTGCCGCGACAATGATTTCCGATGGCCTCCACAACGACTGTTTCTCCTTCACCCGGCACCTGGGCCATCACTGACCGGAACCGCTCATGCTCAAAGTCGAGTTGCAAGGCCGCCCTCGAACTTTTGCTCAAAAGCTGTCGTACGCTGCTTTTCCCATCTCCGGTTACGGCAAGAAAATCTTTTTGCACAACAGAGGTAACCCTGCCCTTGGCTTCATTGGGATGACGCATATAAAACACTCCCACCTCAATGGGATATGCCACCAGTTCTTGAATCAAAAAGTCAACGGGGCATTTTTTAACATAAGCTTCCAGCTCATCTTCATTGAGTACCTGCTCCACCAGTTTTCCACGCTCCCCAATATCCGGCTTGGCTATTAGTGGAAAGCCTATTTGCGTGGCATATTCTTTTGCATCTGACAAATTCCCTGCGTCTATGACTCTGGTTGTTGGTAAGTATTGCTGGGGAATGAGGTCGTGAATTCTGGATTTTCGCTCCCCGGTCAGGCCTCCAAACTCCATGACAGGGTTGGCAGAGGTGAAAAAGAAAAACGAGCGGTTTTTGATCGCCAGAAAGATGAAATAAATCTTAACAGGAAAGTATAATACATCGAGCGGCCAATACTCCCACTGCGTTAGTTTCACCCAAAACTTGTGAAACCGACTGATCTCCCCCGACATGGGCTAGCGCTGACTTTGGTGGTACCGAACCGTGCTGCTGGCCACACCGAAATGCTCCGGCAAAACCAAAGCAGGACACACTGCCTTGCACCCGATTTTTATCAAAGCCATGTGATGGATCGCATGCTCAATGTTATAGGCCAACTCTCGATAAAAGTTGGTGGGAATAGTCTCTGAGCTATCATCTTCAACGCTATAGTTTGCTTTGAGCACAAGTCTAAAATCCTCCGTTTCCTTCTGAAGAAACTCTTCTACCGACTGAATCACACTGCCTGCAAGCTGTGTTTCCTGCTCGATAAATTTGTCGTGCTTGCGCTCATCGTAGTTAATCACTCCTTCATTTTTAGCGTCCATCAGGCAGATGAAAAACTCAAGTGTATGCCTCACATGCTGACCAATGGTAGCATTGCTTAGCACCGGAACTTTAGTCACAAACTGGGTATCCGTCAGGCCATCCATCACAGTAGATAGTTGCTTGAGAAGATCGATTGCAGAAGCGTTTATAGACATAACCTGTAAATGTGTGAAATTAATCCGATTGGCTGCAAATCACTCAACAATTTTTTTCCAGTTCTTATCGGCCGCTTCCATCAGGGCCGTTTCGTTTTCGTTCCATGGTTTTAAGGTGTTGGTAGCCCAAAAATTATAGAACAGGTACAGCTTACCGTCCACTATCTTGAAGGTCTCCGGGTCCACCTTTACTTTTTCGGGATTGAGGCCCATGGCGTAAGCACACCAGCCTCCGTATTGCGGCAAATATTTGTTCGGCTCGGATAAGAATTTCTTTTTGTTTTCCTCAGAAGAGAAATAATACGTGACCTGCTCATAGGTCGCCTGAATAGATTTGAATCCTTGTTTGGGCTCTCCCAAAAAATAGGAAACTGCATCGTATCCATCTAGTGCCAAACCGGCCTTATCTATGTTAAGGTCACTCGGTTGCTGATCGTTGAGGGCGAGCAATAACAATATCAAAATCATGATCAATGATACGGCTATACTCCCTACATGTCACAAGACCACTCGGCTATTAGGTGTTTCTGTTATGCAAGCGACATTTCTACAAATCGCGGAGGTGATGCACATGCTCGTCGATAATATCAATCTGATAGGTGATCGCTTTTACATATTTTCCGATCTCCTTTTCCATGTTTTTGAGCGTCTTCTGATATTCTTTTCCGCCACTCATGGCGTAGTTATTCTCGGTTGCATTGTAGAGGTCACATTCCTGGTGTAGAAAATTCAGAAAGGCAGCCGTGGCGTAATCCTGCTCCAACTTTTCTATATCTTCAAGTGTTGCCTTTGCCTCCTTATTCTTGTCTGCCTCATACTTACTGACGACTATTTGATAGAGCGAAGTGTCATAATGGTGAATGGTGTTGAGTAGGTCTATCAGATCGAGCCTAAATGTTTCATCCGAGCAGCAGTGCCCCATCCCTTTGTATGTGCGAATGGTTGTAGCATGATAGTCCCATTTTACAGTAAGGTCATCTATGATCGTGACAATATCTTTTTGCTGGCCCACAGAGATAAAAGACAGAAGCAAGCATAGGCTAGCTAAAAGAAGGCGGTTTTTCATGGTGAGAGATTTTAAAGTTGACAGATTGATTTTCAAGATAAGCGAATTTGGTTCTTCAATCAAAAATATTGCGGGTTCGCTCCTCTCTCACAGCTGCTTGATCACTTTCCAAACGTGATCTCCCTCAAAGCCCTTGCGCATCATGTAGTCGGCTACTTTCCTCTTTTGGAGATATTCTTCTCCTTTGTCTTTCACGGTCTCCCATTTTTTGTGGGTCAAAGTATGGATGACATCCAGATATTTTTCCTGATTGATGGCATTGAGGGCCTCTTCCATCACCTGATATGACAGGTCGTACCTGCCCATTTCCATCTTGATTTTGACTTTGCCCCAGTGATTGAACTCAAACTTGTCGTGGCAAAAAGCCCTGGCAAACCGAGCTTCATCCAGGAATTTTTCATCGAGCAGGCGGTGGATGATCTCCTCTACTTCCTCCTCTTTGAAATCCCACGAAAGGAGCTTTTCCCTGACCTGCTTAGGAGCCCGCTCTCTGAAAGCGCAGTATTTCGCTGCACTTGCAAAGCCCCGTTTCAGCCGGTCATCAGACATTTTACTTGATGTAGCCTTTTCTTTTGAGCACAGTCTCTACGAACCTGATCTCATTTTCGCTGTTGAAGATTTTATATGGGAAGTACAAAAGCTGCGCTTTGCTGGCAAATAGTACAAAGCCATTCTTGCCCTTTTTGGCTCTTTTGATCTGCTCCCATTTCATTGGCATCCCCTGCTTAGGGTTTATCTTCAGCAAAATTTGCTGGCTGGATATCTCGTAAGACATCTTCTCAAACATAAACTTGCCCTGCTCAAGCTGGGTTACTCCGGCAAACTGTATCAACCAAAAAAGAAGGTAAAGGATCAGGGCTATGGAAGCACCGATCACCCACCACCAGTTCGGAATGAGAAAATAACATGCACAGATGGCCAGAAAAATGGCCCCAACCCACCACTGCTGAGCGAGTACAGATTTAAATGCCTCTTTGATATATGTATTGGTAGGAAGCTGGTATTTCTTAGTTCTTACTATCATTTCTATTCTGCCTTTAGGCTTATATCTAAACTTTTATACGAATGGGTCAAAGCACCTACAGAAATATAATCCACCCCTGTCTCCGCAATTTCCCTAATGTTATTTTCATTGATGCCCCCTGATGCCTCCGTCTCCATAGTGCCTCCGATCAACTTCAGCGCCTGGCGTATATCTGAAGGCAACATATTGTCAAGCAGCACTCTGAATACATGCCCGGTTTTGATCACTTCTTTCAGCTCTTTGAGGTTTCTTACCTCTACCTCGATTTTCAAGTCAAGGTTGTTTTCCGAAAGGTAAGCCACCGTTGATTCTATGGCGGTTTTTACTCCACCAGCATAGTCAATGTGATTGTCTTTCAACATCACCATGTCGTACAGCCCAAACCTGTGATTCACGCCTCCGCCAATTGCCACGGCCCACTTTTCGGGTAATCTGAAGTTGGGAGTTGTCTTTCTCGTATCGAGCAGCCTGGTTCCTGATCCTTTGATCATTTGTGTAAGCTCATGGGTGTAAGTAGCAACCCCACTCATGCGCTGCAGACAATTCAAAACCAACCGCTCCGAGCTCAAAATCGATCTGGCATTTCCACTTACGTGAAACCCAATCTCACCAAAGGAGACCCTGTCGCCATCCTTCATCAGCATATCCAGCTGCAGGCTGGGATCCACATGATTGAATATGCGCTTAGCCAAATCCATGCCTGCCAATATCCCATCGCCCTTGATCAGCATCATGGCACTACTCGTCTGATCTGCCGGGATAGAACCGAGCGAGCTGTGGTCACCACTACCGATATCTTCTTTCAAGGCGGTAGTGATAAACTGTGTTATCGATTCATCATTCAGGTAGGGCAAAATCATAGGCCGCAAAATTATGAAAGGTGCCTATTATAGCAATGTGAATGTGTGATTATTCTCGGCTAAAATTGATTTGGTCAATTTTGAAAGCCTCCTTCTGTTTTTTGATTACCATCACCACACGGAAACTACCTTCGTCCACACCCAAAGAGCCAATGGTATATTTGAGCCCCTCAGGTGAAGACCCCTGATGGATATACGAGAAGCTTTTCGCAGGATTTGAAACGAAAAAATCCTTCAACACCTGCTCGGCCTGGGATATGCTGTAGTTTGAGCTCTTGCCGTTAATTTTTATTTCGATGTTGTCTCCACAAAACTTGATCAGCTCCCGGGAGCTGCCTGCCTCCATGGCCGTGCTGATATTATCGAGAAGCTCATCTTGCGCTGGTGAGAATAGACTAAATATTAGAGAAATTAGGATAGCAGAAAATTTCATTCTCTAAAGTTATCTAAAATTATGCCATAATAGTTCCCGGAGCAGATAAAACCAAACTATCACTTCAACAAGCTCTGTTATAGAATTATATTTGCACCATGAATAAGAAAGTAATCCTGATCATACTCGACGGCTGGGGCATAGCCACTAACAAAAAAGTATCGGCCATTGATAGTGCCAACACTCCATTTATTGATAGCCTCTACACAAAGTACCCGCATAGCACGCTTGAGGCTTCCGGTTTGGCCGTAGGCCTTCCTGCTGGTCAGATGGGCAACTCTGAAGTGGGCCATATGAACATTGGTGCCGGGCGCGTGGTGTATCAGGATCTTGTCAAAATCAACAATGCCGCCGAGGACGGCAGCCTTGCTAAGGAAAAAGAGCTCGTTGCAGCTTTTGATTATGCCAAAGCAAACGGAAAAAAAGTTCACTTCATCGGTTTGGTTTCCAATGGAGGAGTACACTCCCACATCAATCACCTGAAGGGGCTGATCTCTGCAGCAAATGCCAACAACTGCAATGACGTTTTCGTGCATGCTTTCACAGATGGGCGTGACTGTGACCCTAAAAGCGGCCTTGGGTTCATCACAGAGCTGGAAGATCACATGTCGCAGAATGTGGGTCAGGTAGCGTCAATTACGGGACGATATTATGCCATGGATCGGGACAAAAGATGGGAGAGAGTGAAACTGGCTTATGATGCCATGGTAAATGGCTCTGGAGAGTTGATGGAAGATGTGAAGAAGGGAATTGAGGCTTCTTATGCCAATGACGTTACCGATGAGTTCATCAAGCCTTTGATCAAGTCTGAAAACGGAACGCCTGTTGGAAAAATAGAAGAAGGCGATGTGGTGATGTGCTTCAACTTCAGAACGGATCGTGGTAGAGAGATTACAGAGGTGCTTACGCAAAAAGACCATCTTGATTTCGGCATGAAAACGCTGAAGCTGTACTACCTGACTATGACCAACTATGACGATACATTCAACGATGTGAAAGTCGTCTTTGACAAGGAAAACCTGAAAATGACATTGGGAGAGGTTTTGGCCAACAATGGCAAAAACCAGATCAGAATTGCCGAAACGGAAAAATACCCTCACGTTACTTTCTTTTTCTCCGGGGGAAGAGAGTCTGAATTTGAGGGAGAAAAAAGATTGCTTTGTCCATCACCAAAAGTAGCCACGTACGACCTGCAGCCGGAGATGAGCGCCAATGACATCAAAGACAAAATCATTCCTGAGTTGAAAGCCAACTGGCCTGATTTCGTGTGCCTGAACTTTGCCAACCCGGATATGGTGGGCCATACCGGAGTGTTCGAAGCTGCCGTAAAAGCATGCGAGACCGTAGATGGCTGTGCCAAAGAGGTAGTAGATGTTGCCTTAGAAAATGGATATACATCCATCATAATCGCGGATCATGGCAACTCCGACATCATGGTCAACCCTGATGGATCGCCAAATACCGCACACACGACCAATTTGGTACCTTTCATAGTGGTAGATAACGAATTTCAGGGAGAGCTTAAAGCCGGAAAGCTGGGCGATTTGGCTCCTACCATTCTGAAGTTGATCGGCATAGAAAAGCCAGCCGAAATGACTGGCGAAGAGCTGCTTTAGTCAATGCGCAAATTCTTAGCTCTTCTTCCCCTCTTGATTGTGATTGCCTGCCAAAAGCCTCAATCCAATCTTGATGTCTATTATGATCTTGAAGGTCGGATGAACCAGCAGGTGGCTAAACTAACTGCCGAGAATGCCGGACTGAAAAAGACCATTATCGTGGGAGAGGAAAAAGAAACCAAAACCTTTGATCCGGATTCACTTGGCTGGGCCGAACATCTGGATATTCTCGTGGATTTTACACCGGCCGACCCGGCTTTTGTTGGGGCTTTTGATGTCAAGGAGGTTGATGGGAAAACTCTATATGCGGTGAAACCGGGGCTAAAAGTACCATTAAAGAGTTTCGAAGTGGGTGTAGTCGGAAAAGGTGAAAATATCTCCGCCGTTCTCAAAAATGATAAAAGCGTATTTTCGGATTATAAGAAAATGACGTTGCGGTTTCGGGATGATCGGCTTGCTTTCTTTAAAGTGGAAGGGTTCCAAAAAATGATGCTGAAAGACACGGTCTTTTATACGATTGAGGGTATAGTAACCAAATAATGAGCGAAGACAAAAAGAAGAAAAGGTTATCGAAAGAAGGGCTAAGTAAGCTGGCGGGAATCTTCTCATACGTGCTCCCATACAAGTGGACTTTCGGGCTGGGGTTGTTTCTTCTGCTGCTTTCCAGTAGCATTTTCATGATATTTCCATACGTCTCAGGCAAGCTGATAGACATTGCCTCCGGCAACAGCGACTGGCTTGTGGACAATCTGGCCCAGGCCACTTTCATTCTTTTTGGTGTCTTGTTTTTCCAGAGTGCCGTTTCCTTTTTCAGGGTCGTGCTCTTCGCCAGGGTAACAGAAAATGCCATGGCTGCCATCAGAACGGACCTCTACAAAAAGATGATCATGCTACCTATGAGTTTCTTTGACAAGAATCGCTCAGGTGACCTGATCAGCAGAATCTCCAATGATGTATCTGTGCTGCAAAGTGCCATGTCCACCACATTGGCAGAGCTTATGCGCCAAATCATTACCCTCATAGTGGGTGTGGTTATTATCTTTTTCCTAACACCTTCCTTGAGTTTATTCATGATTGGGACGTTCCCCATCATTGTGATCATTGCCTTTATTTTTGGAAAATTCATTCGAAAACTTTCTAAAAAAACCCAGGAGCAGCTTGCCGACACTAATGTAGTGGTGGAGGAAACCATACAATCGATACATTCGGTAAAGTCATTCACGTCAGAGATATTTGAAGTCAATCGCTACAGCAACTCCATGAAGGATGTGGTGAAGACGGCTCTGCGCACGGCCAACTACAGAGCGGCTTTCATCTCATTTATCATCTTCGCCATTTTTGGGGCAATAGTGGGGATCTTGTGGTACGGTGCTGTTTTGGTTCAAAGCGGGGAAATGACAGTCGGTGATCTGCTTACTTTCGTTCTTTACACCACCTTTATCGGGGCTTCTATCGCCGGTTTGGGAGACCTTTTCGGGCAGCTACAAAAGGCGGTTGGTGCATCTGAAAGGGTATTGGAGATACAAAAAGAAGTGACAGAGTTCGCTTCAGAGTCAAGCACAACAAGCAGGATTTCCGGAGACATCCATTTTAAAAATGTGGAATTCCAATACCCCACACGTGAAGAAATGACTGTGCTGAAAGGAATCGACCTGTCCATAGCTGAAGGACAAAAAGCCGCACTTGTAGGTCATAGTGGTGCTGGTAAGTCCACCATCGCTCAGCTTTTGATGCGCTTTTACGAGACAAGTGCCGGAGAGATTTCCATTGCGAACAAGAACATCCGGGAAATTGACTTGCTTGAGCTGAGGTCAAGTATTGGCATAGTGCCGCAGGAGGTCATCCTCTTTGGTGGCACCATAGAGGAAAACATCAGGTACGGTAAACTCGACGCTACGAGAGCCGAAATAGAAGCCGCCTCTAAAAAGGCTTATGCTTTCGACTTTATAGAATCTTTTCCAGAGGGGTTTGAAACGATTGTGGGGGAAAGAGGCGTGAAACTTTCGGGTGGGCAAAGGCAGAGAATTGCCATAGCCCGAGCCATATTGAAAGATCCGTCTATTTTGATTCTTGATGAAGCCACCAGCTCGTTGGATGCTGAGTCCGAACATTTGGTTCAAAAGGCATTAGGCGAACTGATGAAGGGTAGAACCACGCTTATCATTGCCCACAGGCTGGCCACTATCAAGTCCGCTGACATCATTTATGTTTTAGAAAATGGACAGGTAAAAGAGTCTGGAACGCATTCGCAGCTTATAGACCAGGGTGGGGCCTATAAAAACTTCGTGAACCTGCAGCTGGTGGAGAGCTAATCAAAACCAGCGTTTTCTTTTCATGAATATGATCATACCTGTAGTAATGCTAAATATGATCGCGAAAAACCCATAAGGATATGCCCAATCCCAACCCAGCTCTGGCATGTGTTCAAAGTTCATCCCATAGATTCCCGCCACGAAAGTCAGCGGAATAAATATGGTGGACATGAGCGTAAGGACTTTCATCACTTCGTTCATCTTGTTGCTCAGCTGAGACAAGTATATATCCATGACGCCAATGAGCATCTCTCGGTAAGTATCCAGGTTTTCCAGCACCTGCTCCACATGGTCGTGTGAGTCGCGCATGAAGAGCATGGTATTCTCCGAAAATATTTCATTGTCACGACTGACGAGCGCCTGCAGCGCATCTCTCACCGGCTTCATGTATTTGCGAAGTTGTATCAGGTCTTTTTTCAGTATTTGAATCGTTCGCATATCAACCTTATCCGGCCTGCGTATAACCAAATCCTCAAGGTATTCTATCTGGTCAAAGACACCATCGAGTGTCTCGTAATAGTAGTCAATGATGATGTCAATAAGCATATACGCCAGATAGTCGCTTCCTCGTTTTCTGGCACGGCCCTTTTCATTTCTCAGTCTTTTCCTCACATCTCCAAACACATCTCCAGGGCGCTCCTGAAAGCAAAGCACAAAGTTTTTGGCCATGACCAAACTCACCTGCTGCACATCTATTTTACGACTCTTATGATCGTAATTGATCATTTTCATGGTGATGAAGCTGTAATCCTCAAACTCTTCTACCTTAGGTCGCTGCTGTGTGTCGGCTATGTCTTCCAGCGTGAGGTCGTGCAGGTTCATAATCTCACCTACTTTTTTGATCAATTGCACGTCGTGCAAGCCTTGCACGTTTACCCAGGTTACAGATTTGTCATTGACATATTTTGAGAGCTCGGAGATATCCAGAATGTTTACCTCCTCAATAGAAACCGCGGTATAGTCGATGACTTCAATCTCAACTCTATCAGCGTAAACCTCTCCTGTATATATAATGCTGCCGGGGGCTAAACCTGTCTTAGGTCGCTTTTTGGGGCTTTTTAATGTATGAAATGAAAGGGTTTTCTTAAGGTCTTCGAGTGGTTTCATGCAAGCACTTGATCGGTCTCTTCTATTCTTCTGGCCCTTGGGTCATCCGGCAGGCAGACACCCGGAGGCAAGTCAAAGTCTGGAGGAAATGAAACAGGAAGACCTCCTTCGTCATCGCCTTCATCATTTTGATTACCATTGCTAGATTTGCGTTGATCTCGCATGATCAAAACGAATAGACAAATGGTATAAAGGGCTAACCCAATGGCGATATTTAGTAGGATTATCTGCACTTGCATGTTAATTTAATCAATAACAGAAGATTTCAATCACAAAACCTCTAGTATATACTTAGTCCTCTCAAAATTGTTTTTAGCAGAGTCGAAATAAATACTATAAATTTGTCTTAACCTAAAACTTGACACTAAAGTAGATTACCTCCTATGCTGCTGACACTTTTCTCCGGTCACAATGAAGCCATGCTATTCGGCGTATTTGGAGCTATCATTATACTTTTTCTTCTTGTTGATTTGGGCCTTTTTCACAAAAAGGATCAAAAAATCACGCAAAGAGACGCATTGATCCAAACACTATTTTGGATTGCTGTCTCGATGGGTTACGCAGCACTGATATACTTCTTCGGGGAAGGGCCAGAGTCCACATGGGAGTTTATGACTGCATATGTCACAGAAAAGGCGCTCTCCGTAGATAACATTTTCGTGATCCTTCTAATCCTTCGGTTTTTCAATGTGAAGGAAGAATACTATCACAGCGTCTTATTTTGGGGGATTTTAGGAGCCATTGTTTTTCGGGCAATATTCATCTTCGTTGGCGCCATGCTGATCACCCAGTTCCATTGGATACTGTATTTCTTTGGCGCATTTCTGGTTTACTCAGGCATCAAAATCTTCAGCGAAGAAGAGGACATGGACGTGGAGCCGGGTAGCAACCCGCTTGTAAAGTTTGTGAAAAAGGTGTTTCCGATGACTTCCAAGGACCATGACGGTAAGTTTTTTACCAAAGAAAATGGTAAGCGGGTTTTCACTCCGCTGTTTCTGGTCATTGTTCTGATCGAATCAACAGATTTAATTTTTGCGGTAGATTCCATTCCAGCCGCTTTTGCGATCACACAAAATGAGTTTGTGATCTACACATCAAATATTTTTGCAGTGATGGGGCTGAGAGCCATGTTTTTCCTGCTCGCCAATATTCTGGACAAATTCTATTTGCTACAGAAAGGTCTGTCCATCGTTTTGGTATTTATAGGTGGAAAAATGCTGATGGAATGGTCCATTGTGCAGGACGCGATTACATATGTGCTACCGATTGAGCATGCACATGTGCCTACTTTCTGGTCTTTCGGTATCATTCTCGGATTGCTGTTCGGATCCATTCTCCTTTCTCTGGTTTTCCCAAAGAAGCCGGAAATGGTCGAACCTGTAGATTGA
This sequence comes from Cyclobacteriaceae bacterium, assembly GCA_039970095.1. Lineage (GTDB taxonomy): Bacteria > Bacteroidota > Bacteroidia > Cytophagales > Cyclobacteriaceae > JAMZMI01. The sequence continues at coordinate 1,041 of JBDVMP010000006.1, read as the reverse complement.
TTAAAACCCGATTTTCTTTCCTTTCCAGCCGTTTGTTTCCAGGTCTTTTGCGGACTCCAGCACTTTGTCTTTTAGCGAGTTTTTATACTCTGCCAGTTTTTGAGACACCTCCGGAGTAAATGCCCCTACTATCTCTGCCGCTAAGATCCCTGCGTTTTTGGCACCATCCAGAGCTACCGTAGCTACAGGGATTCCTCCCGGCATTTGCAGGATAGACAATACGGAATCCCAGCCATCAATTGAGTTTCTTGATTTGACCGGCACGCCGATTACGGGCAGTGTGGTAAGCGAAGCTACCATGCCCGGCAGATGTGCCGCTCCTCCAGCTCCTGCTATGATTACTTTTATTCCTCGCTCGGCGGCCTGCTCAGCATAGTCGAGCATGCGGTGCGGCGTGCGATGTGCCGAAACGATCGTGACTTCATGGGAAACACCCAGTTCCTCAAGAATCTGAGCTGCTTCTGACATAATGGGGAGGTCTGACTGGCTTCCCATGATTATTCCTACTTGTGGTGCTTCCATCGTTTTGTTTTTTATGCAATCACTTTCAATATTTCTTTCACTTCCAGTGCTCTTTTCTTGAGCCTGATTGGGTCTTCATCCGTGATGGTGACATGACCCATTTTTCTAAAAGGCTTGGTCTCTTTTTTTCCGTAAAGGTGAATGTGCACACCCTTCTCTGCCAGCAGGTTATTCAACCCTGCATACTTTGCTGATCCTTTGTAGCCATCTTCACCCAGAACGTTGACCATGGCTGCCGGGGTAATCAAATCTGTGGCTCCTAAAGGCAGACCCAACACGGCCCTCAAATGCTGCTCAAACTGCGAGGTAACATTTGCCTCTATGGTATGATGCCCGCTATTGTGTGTGCGAGGGGCTATTTCGTTGACAAGAATTTCATCGTCCTGTGTAAGGAACATCTCCACAGCTAGCAGACCAACCATGTTGAGTTTTTCTATTACATCAATCGCTATTTTATTGGCCTTCTCTTCTACGTCCTTGTCCACTTCTGCCGGCGCAAAAAGAAACTCCACAAGGTTG
>JBDVMP010000005.1:0-136675 GCA_039970095.1 Cyclobacteriaceae bacterium | reverse complement strand
AGGATTAGCACAGAATGATGATTTAGCAGAAGGTGATGAAGATGTGACGGTAACGATCAGTGATGGTTCAGGTCTTGCGTCCCTAAACTATAATGGCACACCTGATGCTACCTCAACGATCACAGATGTTGATAACGTAGTAAGCATCGAAGCATTTACTGCAACAGAGCCTGATGCTGCAACAGACTTATTCAGATTCTCATTCCCGACTTCACCAGCTACGGTTACAGCTGAGAGAGATTTCACGGTTAATTATACATTGGTTAACACTTCGACCATTGATGCAGACCATAGTTCTGCTGCCGGATCAACTACTATCTTAATTGGAACTGGAGATAATTTTACTGAATTTTTGACTTTAGTAGATGATGATATAGTTGAAGCAGAGGAAGAGTATATTGATATTACTATAAATGCTTACGTGCCAGGAGCTACACCTGATTACACAATAGGGACAGCAACAGATCAGGCTATTATTTTTGATAATGACCAGGCCGTCATTACCATGACTCCTGTGGTTTCCCCTGTGACTGAAGGTGATGTTGCTGGGGATAATAGTGTCATAGAATTCGACGTAGAAGTATCTAATTACGTTGATATTTTCTACCAATTGAGTTTCTCTTCTGTGGGTGTATTGACAGCTACGGAGGGTACAGACTTTGAAGCTACGGCTGGTGATATTCAATATCCGGCATTGAGCGACCCAACAGGCGGAACTGATCCTCTAACATTTAGGATTTCAGTTCCAATAGTCGAAGACGAAACCGTAGAGGCAGCTACAGAATCATTCTATATGTCATTGTTCAACATCAGGGATATTGCTGATGATGCCATATTGACTTCAGAAAGGGATATTGTTTTTGCAGCTACTTCAGATCAAACCGATTATTATGTAGAGGGTGAAATCACCGACGATGATATAGCCTATGTAGTTTGGGATAACTCACTTCCTTATCAGGCAGGAGAAGGTGGCGATGTTACTTTCAGAGCTAAGTTAGTTGGGTCTGTAGACCAAAGTATTTCAGTGGTTTATTTACCTCAAAATGGTGACACTGAAGTTCAGGCCATAAACAATGTTGACTTTGTCAGTTCGTCGGGCTCATTTACTTTATCTGGCACGAATGGTTCAACTGACGATGTTGACTTTAGTACCCTTGAAGACAACCTTGTGGAGGTTGACGAAGAATTTAAGTTGAGAATGTCACTGATTAGTGCGGGTGGCAAGAATGTGAAGTTTTCAAACTCTGAATCTTCGCCTTCTGAAGTGCCTAATATTACCAAAACAGGTAAAATCATTGATAATGATGCCGTTAAGATTTCAGTTGCATCAACAGTTGACGCAAACGAATCTACAGGTCTAGCGACATTCACCTTCTCTATGGCAGATGACATTGATGGTGGAGATGCGACTAAAGATGATGCGACAAATACGAGTAAAGTTGTTGATGTTCTGACCACAGTATATTATCGAATAGATACGAGCTCAACTTATACACGTCACGGATCTGGGCTTGATTTTTATGACCCTACCGCTACGAAAAACGGAAGTGATGAAATTGTGGGCACGATCACATTCCCTGCTAATAGTAACGCGGATGTTGATTTGAATATCACCATCAGTGATGACAATATTGTGGAGTTAGATGAAACTTTCACGATTACGATCACTGATATCCTGACTGGTGTTGAGCCGGATGATGATGTTACTTTAGCCGGATCTTTCCCTGGAGTGGCTGAAAGACTAAGCTCAGTAACCACTGACGTAGATACGGATACTTACACAATCATAAATGACGAATTTGCTGATGTTGTAATGACAACAGACGTTGTGTCTGAGGCTGAGGGCACTCAGCTTATGACGGTTACTATGGAGCTAAGGGATGGAGACAACCTGGCCAATACCATTACTGTGGATGAGGCAGTTACTGTTGAGTATATCCTTAATGAGGACGAAGCACTAAGAGCAGATCTTGATGACAATATTCGCTTCTCTGTCGTCAATAGCCCCGATTATGCGGGTACCATAACATTTGCTGCTGGTGAGTCTAGTAAGGATATTGATATTATCTGGAACGATGATCAGGTGGTAGAAGATGATGAAGATTTTGAGTTTGCCATTACTTCTGTTAGTGCAAGCGGAAGGGCCGTAGACGAGGATTTGACTACACCTACTCCAGTAGAGCAGACCAATGGAAATACAGCTGCTCTTACCATATTGAATGACGATTTCACAGACTTCACTATTACTGTTGAAGCAGGTGATGACAATGATGTAAATGAAGAAATTGGAACATTGTCGTACACTGTAACTTCCACTAAGGCTGTTGAAGCAGGGTTCGAATTGCTTTACAGCATCGCTGGTTCAAGTGTTTCGGAAAAGGCCATTTCTACGGGAGGGTTGGATTTGACATCTGCAGAAACGGGTGTTGTGCAATTCCTGGGTAATCCCAATGAAGAAGTAGCCCTTGATATTACGATTAGAGATGATTTCTTGGTAGAGTTGGATGAGGAGTTGGAGGTAAGCATAGCAATACCGGCCACTAATTATACACCGACAAATGGTAGCTATCCGTTTGTATTTAACCAAACAGTAGATACTGACCCTTATTATGGGGCAATCACCAATGCCAACGTTGTAACAGAAAGTCAGTACGGATACATCAGGAACACAGATGCCGCGACGATCACCATAGCGGATGAGACTCCTCTTGACGAAGGAGATCCGGGGGATGATATCTCCTATACATTCACTGTTTCTCTTAGCAACCCTATTGACGTTGATGTAGAGGTTCCATTGACCTATGAGGTTGATGATGCTGCTGATAACTCTGATTATATCGCCGATAAGCTATCTGTTGTTTTTGATGCATTGGATGAGACGGCTGTAACAGGACCATATACGCAGGACTTCCTGATATCTGTTGTAGAAGATATTCAGGTTGAAGACGATGAAGTGTTTACAGCTACATTGCCTTTGACTGCTGGTTTGGATTGGGATACTGAGAGTGCGAGAAATGTGACAGTTCCTACTGATGGTGATACCAACGAGGGTACTACTACATTCCTTAATGATGATGCTGCAGAATTCAAAATAGAAACGCTCGCAAGTAATAATTCAAATGAGGAAGCAGGTTCAACTATTACATACACCATTAGTTTGTATGACGAGGATGGAAGCACCCTAACATCAGCTGATGAGGAAATTAGTGTGGATATAGCGTTTGACATGTCAAACCTGAATGATAATAGCTTTATAACTGATTTTGTTGAGGCCACTGCATTCACGGATGGAACATCCGGAACTGTTACGGCAACACCAGTTTCTGGGGTTTACACATTTACTGTCACTTTCGATGCTGATCAAACTCAAGAAACATTCTCGTTCAAATTTGACGATGATGATGTTGTGGAAGAGGATGCCGGTGAGACTTATAGTGTTTCACTTGTAGGAAATAGTGAAACAAATATCTCCGATAACGACAATGCAGATGTAATCACAAATGATGGTGCATCTCAGGTCTATACGATTAATGAAGTAAATGATAAAGCCACTGTTACCATTACAGACAATACGGCTGCTGGAAGTATAGCGGAAGATGGAGCAGGTTCGGTAGTTTACACTATCAGCAGTGATAAGGATATTGAAGTTCCTATCACAATAGCATATACAATAGCTGAAGAATTGACAGGTGAGGCTTTTGCTGCCACAGATATCAATACAGCTGGATCTGGTACGGCTCTTGACTTACAGTACAATGCTACTGACGATGCATACACAACTGACGATGCTGCAGTTGCTGTTACATTTACTGTTGTAATCAATACAGACGATATAGTCGAAGCTGATGAAGATTATGATGTTACACTTACATCAACAATCGGTGTTCCTGGTGCTGCAACTTATTTAGCAACAGACTATGATGCGAATGTATTAGTGGCTGCTGCCGGAAGCGGTGGTGCTATAACTAATACAATCACGAACGATGATGATATCGAACTGGCTTCTTTCACTGGAGACACTGACAATGAAGTGAATGATCTTGATATGGCACTTTCCCTTGTGAAAGCTGCTGATATAGATGTCCACTTGACTATTCAGGAAAGTGTGGCAGGTACCGCCGCTTTGACGAATGGTCAGGCATACGCCAACAACGCCAACAGCGATACGGATCGTGCGCAAACGGACTTTACTGCGCCAGGTACTACAAGTGGTTCATTTACTTATTTAACAATACCTGCGGGATCTACTTCAGCTGATGAAACAACTGTGACTGTGACCGACGATGATATTGTGGAAAGAAATGAGCCATTCTATCTTACTGTAACGGCCGTAGAAGGAGCGTCGGCTGCTTATGATGAAGTTGTTACAGGTCAAACATTGGATGAAAGAACTGCCGACTTTATTATCGACAATGATGATGCCATAGAATTCACTTTTGCTGGCAATGTAACAGATGCTGAGGAAGAGGGTCCATTTACCTTTACTATGTCTGCAGACGCGGAAGTAGATGTAGACTACAGCGTGGACTACACAGTAGCTTCCGGCGGTGGTAACAATACCGAGGCTGACTTTACAGATATAGCTGATTTTGGAACTTATGCTGCTTCAGTGCCTTTTACGGGTGCATTTACAGCAGCTTCAGCTGAAGAAGTTCCTTTCGACATTAACATTGTCAACGATAACATTGTCGAGCTTGATGAAACATTCACGGTCGCGTTCAGATCTGTAGGTGATTATACCACAATCTTCAACGACGCTGGATATACGTTTGGTGATGCCTTCACAGGTACAGCAACCGGTACTATAGAAAATGACCCTACTGTTGATAATGCGGTTATAACTATCTCTAGCACTACATCTCAAAGTGAAGGGACGGCAGGAAGTAGCACTGTTACTTATAATATCACTATTTCGAACCCGGTAGATGCAGGCTTTAATCTTCCTTATGAGGTGCTTACAGCTGGCGGACTTGGCACTGTGAATGCTGCTGACTTCACGAATGCAAGTATCACTTACAATATTGATGGGGCTGGTGCAGTTGATCCAGCTACAGATGTTATTCCTGTTGCTTTGAATGGAACAACAACACCGTCTGGCAATGATATTATTGTTGTTGAAGTACCTGTTGTTGAAGATGCAATAGTGGAGCCGGATGAAGACATGAGCTTTACGCTTACCAATGCCTTCACGAGTCCAGGAGCCAGACCTATTTATTATGAGGACGCTGGAACTCCAGCAACTACTGCGTCTTCTACATCAACACTTGTTAATGATGATGCCTCGACATTTACATTACAGGTTACTGGTAACGGAGATGGTGTTGACTTCTCAACAGGTGAAGCAACAAATAATATTTCCTTCACATTAACTGCTTCTAATCAGATTCAGGATGATGTGACACTTGAGCTTAATTATGACTTATCTAATGTTGTCAGTACTGCTGTGAACGCCACTCAAGGGGACTATGTTCCTACTGGGCTTGGAGCAGATGATGATGTGATATTCACTTTTGGTGGATCCAATGCTACATCACAGACATTCACACTTGACCTGTTCGACGATGCTGCCGATATGCTGGTTGAGATAGATGAGGTCTTCGGAGTGTCTCTGACAGATCTTGATGTCACTACTACTTATACCGGCTTAACTTTTGGAGGAACAGGTGATGCTTCTGATTGGATCGAAATAGAAGGAACGGGTGATGCGGCCTTGAGTGTAACACTAGAGGATGATGACGAATCTTTGATTGACTTTACGCCTGGTACTTTGGCCGTAGCTGTTAATGAAAGTGATGATACAGAAACTGCGACGCTTACATTTACAATCAATTTAACTGAAGATATAGACACTCCGGTAGATGTTGTTTATTCAACGTCTTCAGCTACTGATGGTCCTACATTGTTTGATAGTGACTTTACTGTTCTAACCTCAGTAACTGAGACTGTGCAGACTGCTGGCACCTACGACATCACAGTGACTGTTACAGGTGACGATTATGTTGAGTTGGATGAAGAGCTGACTGTAACGCTTCAAAGCCTTACAGGCACAAGCCTCACTATAGGTTCGCCTGGCTCCTCTCAGGATGCTGGCAGAGCAGTATTCATTGATACTGATAATGTGGCTACTGGAACGATCACAAATGATGACAGTGAAGATGTAAGTATTACCGCTACTGTTACTCAAAGTGAGGAAGACGGGAATGTTGTATTAACTGTGTCCATACCTAATGAAGCTGATGATGATATCATTGTTAATATTGGGGACATCACTTCATTGGCCAATTCTGGAGAAAGCAGGGCTACAGCCGGAGATGACTATACACTTCCGGCCAGTACAACAATTGATGCGGGTGACTTGAGTGCTACCTACACAATTGCAGTTACCAATGATGCGATAATGGAGCGTCATGAAAACTTTGATGTTGAGATTAGCTCAATTGATCCTAATGGAAGGAGCATTAATATCGGAGCGGCATTTGAATCTGACATTACATTGAACAATGAAGATATTCTAATTTTTACGCTGGCTGATGATGCCGTGAACACGACAGGTCGCGATGAAGATGAAGAATTCTCTTATACGCTTACTGGGTCAGCAGCTATAGAATCATACGGTGATGATGTATTACCGTTCACTATTGACTGGTCGGTTGATGTTGCATCAACGACTGACCCTGGTGAAGATGATTCGGAGACAGGCGATTTTGATGCAGTAGATGGTACATTTAATCTTGGTGGTTTAACCGCTGGCTTTGCAACTACTTATGATCTGGTCCTCGTTGATGATAACACTGTGGAGTTAGATGAGCACTTCAGCTTTATCGTCGATGGAACTGATTCAGACCTTAACGCTCTTGGTAGAATTACACATTTCACAGCTACTAACGAACCTTCTATCTCTTATGAGGGTGTAATTGCTGACAGTGATGTGGCGCAAGTTTCTCTAGTTACCACTGGAGCATCAACTATCAATGAGGGTGACTCGGGTCCAGCCAATATTGGTTTCAATGTAACTCTTGACTTCCCAGTGGAGTCGGATATTACAGTAGAGTTTACATCTCAGGATGGAAACGCCCTTGGCTTTCCTGCACTTACTTCAGATGGTGACTATGTTTCCAACACAGGTACAGCAACGTTCCTTGCCGGTGAAGTAACGCCTGTTGCGGTTACGATTCCTGTAACTGGTGACAAAAAGGTTGAGGAAGATGAAACTGTAGGAATGCTCATTCAAAACATGAGAGTGCGAGTGGATGGTACTTTGACACTTGAAGCTGGTACTGATTGGAGCGACGAATTGAGTATTGGAACGAATGAAATTGAAGGTACTATTACCAATGATGACTATGCTACGCTTGTAATCAATGACGCTACGAATGAACTGGAAGGGGATGTAACTCCTGGTACTTCCACATTTGAGGTTTACCTTTATGATACAGATGATTTGACTACCCCGGTGGCTGTGGATAGACAAGTGAAAGTTAATTTTAACACTGTTGATGGTGTTGCTGTTTCTAATATCACTTCACCTCCGGGGGATTATGTTTCTAATAATGGAACAGTGACGTTCCCTGCAGATGACGACTCACCTCAAACTGTAACGGTAACTTATGTTGTAGACGGAGATCCGGAGGAGGATGAAGCCTTTGAAGTAGAGCTTCAAGACAACTCTAATTTTATTATTGGGGATGGATCAGAGGATGCACACTATAAAACTTTCGTAGCGGTTGGTGCTACTGATGCCTTAAGAAAAGGTACGGGTCTCGTTCTAAATGACGACCGTCCAATATTCACTACCACACTTAATAGTAACGGTGATGAAGACGCTACAGCATCTGTTGTGTTCGATGTGACCTTGACTGGAGCAATCATAGGAGTGCCTTCCGTGACAGTTGATTACACAATAACTGGAGGAAGTGCTGTTGCCGGTGTTGATTATGATGGATCAGTTGATGCTCTAACGGGTACTTTGACGTTTAATTCAGGTGATGCAACCCAGCAAGTTACAATTGCAGTTCTGCAGGATGCTTTGGCAGAGGGCGCAGAAGACCTGACAATAACCTTGTCAAATGCGCTTCCTTCTTCCAACGCTGAGCTTGGAGAAGCTGCAGATATAACTGCTACAGGATCAATTACCGATAATGACCCAATTGCTATTGCTATTTCAGGAGATCAAACGGTACTTGAAAATGCTGGAACGGCAACTGTTTCAATAAGCTTTACAGGTGAAATCGTGGAAGATGTTACCGTTGATTACACAGTAACTTCTTCTGGTGCGGATGCAACTGATTTTGATGTTGATGAAACTACTTATACGGGATCGTTTACTTTCTCAGCTTCTGATGGAGCTTCAGTAACAAATGGTTCTACAAATGTTGTTATCGATTTACTTGATGACGGCATTGTTGAGGGTAATGAAACTGTTACAGTTACGCTAGATGCCGTGACAACAGTGGTTGATACCGATTTTGTGATGGCCTTGCCATCAGTTGTAACAATCGACGATCAGGATGCGGCTTCTATTTCCATCACCAGCTTCTCAGTTGGGGAGGCTGACGGTGTAGCAACAGTTACAGTTACATCTAATGCGCAAATTGATAGAGATGTTACTGTACAGCTGACTATAGCCGAAACGGGAACAGCTTCAGACGCAGATGCTGACGGTTCTATATCTGTAGGTGGGTCTGATTTTGCAGCCAGTGTACAAACTGTAACTATCCGTGCCCTGGATTTGACAGGATCATTTGATGTAACCATCAATGAAGATGTAGTAGTGGAAGGTTCTGAGGACTTTGATATTTCCATAGCAACCTTAGGTGGTGATGGAATAACCAATTCCGCAGATGTAACACTTGGTACTAATACTGGTGTGGTTACCATCACAGATAATGATGCAGCACAAATTAGTGTAGCGGATGTAACAGTTGATGAAGGAACAGGACTGGCAAATGTTCTTCTTTCACTTGATAAAGTGATCGATGAGGATATTACTGTCGACTACTTCACAACACAGGCTACAGCGATTGACGGAAGTGATTATACTGGTGTAACAGCGGGTACACCTGCTATTACCATAAACGCTGGTTCTGGACTTGCAGCCATGCCAATCAATGTTCCTGTAACAGTTAACAACGCTGATGGTGGCTTGGTGGAAGGCACAGAAACACTTACCGTGACCGTCGAAAATATTCTTGGTGGTGCTTTAACAGATCAAAGCATTTCGTTCCTGGATGATATTGCTACGGTTACCATCAATGATGATGATCAGGCTATTATCTCCATTGCAGATATTTCTGACACAGAAACGAATCTGGATGGAGCTCAAACTGTAAGCATTACATTAGACGCTCCTGTTGATCAGGCTATCACATTTAGACTAAGTACAGAGGCTGTTACAGCGACAGATGCTGACAATGGTACTACTGCTGATGTGGACGAAACGGACTATGTGGGAATCGTCAATCAACTGATCACAGTGGATGCCAGCACATTGGTGCCTAATGCTACTGTCGAAGTGACTGTTAATGACGATAATCTTGTAGAGGCTGATGAGACGTTCAGTTTAAGACTGTCAACGCTTATAGCTACAGGACGTGATGTAATATTCGACGGTGGTGGCGCGACAGTCAGTTCGACTGTATCCATAACGGAAGATGATGCGGCAATAATTAATATTACTGACATTGATCAAACGGCTACTGGAGATGATGAGTCTAATAATATGAGTTTTGTTATCTCTATAACAAACCCTATTGATCAGGATGTTGAGCTTACGCTTAATACCACCAATGGGCTTGCAACGGCTGGGTTGGACTTCAAGGCCCAAACAGATACAATCTATACAATTCCGGCATCTACTTTGTCGGCTAATTTGAGTCCACATGTCGTTTTAATTACTCCTGATAATTTGGTAGAAAGAGATGAGAACTTTACGCTTGCTATTAGTGGGTTTACTGTTCCTACTGGTAGAGACATAACGTTAGACGGAGGCGGAACAACTAAGAACGCATCGGGATTGATTGAAGACAATGATGAAGCTCAGATTACCATAGCTGAAACAGCTACAGGCACTGAGGGTGTTGGCGAGACCATCACGTTCACTATTTCGATGAGTAATCCGGTAGATGCTTCAGTCACCTTCAATGCTAGTACTTTGTTAAATGACAATGCAACGGTTGCTGATTTGATTCAAATCACGGATCAGCAGGTGACTTTCCCTGCTGAGAGTAATGACGACAAAACGGTGACAGTTAATTTGACGAATAATGACATAGTAGAGGGGGATGAATCTTTTGATCTTGAATTGACAGATTTGACTATTCCTACAGGAAGAGCGGTAGCATTCTATGACAATGTTCCATCAGTTCAAACAGAGATATCTTCAACAGCAACTATTTCGGATGATGATAGTGCTGACTTGACGGTTGCTGATATTACCGTTGATGAAGGTGATGCCACGGCTACAGTCGTAGTGACCACTGACTTTGAAGTAGATACTGATGTTTCTGTTGATGTTACCTATGAAGTATCTGGTAGTGCAACTGATACAGAGGACTACACAAGTGCTACAGCGACTTCTACAGCGACAATTACCGCAGGTAGTATGACCAGCGACATTGTGATTCCACTACTTGATGGAGCAATCGTTGAGGGAACCGAGACACTAGATATAACTATCGGTACTTTGACCTTTACGGATGCAACACATGCCATTGAAATTACGGATGATGCGGCTACTGTTACCATCAACGATGATGATGTAACAACGCTATCCATAGTTGATGCGAGTTCTGATGAGGGAACCGATATTGTAATAGAGGTTACTTCTGATCTTGCCTTCGATAAAGCGGTTACTGTTGATCTTGCATCACTTGCGGGATCTGCTACAGCCACTGATGATTATGGTACGGTAGCAGGCACAGTAACAATCGCTCAAGGTGCGACAAGCGGCACAGTAAATGTGACCACTGTTGACGATGCGGTAGTAGATGGTGAGGAGACCTTCAGTGGAACAATCAGTAACCTATCAGTTGGAACAGGAGATGGCTACAATGCAAGCATTGCGGATGCAGATGGAGTATTTACCATCAATGATCTGGATGCTGCATTATTGAGTATCGCTTCAGCTACTTCTTTCACAGAAGGAGGAACAGCAACAGTTACCTTGAGTTCTGATGTTGCCATAGATGAGGCAGTTGACGTAACCTTCACTTATAGTGGAGTAAGCGCGACAACTGGTGATGACTTTACTGAGAACCTTGGACCAATCACCCTACCGGCACTATCTACGACTGATGGCGCTACATTGAGTGTGGCACTACCAAATACTGCAGGTGTTAGTTCTACAGAGGTAGTTGAAGGAACAGAGACCTTTACAGTATCGATTGATGGTGTAACAGTTGCCAATGACGCGAGTCACGATGTTTCAGAAACAGGTGGCGATGCAAGTGCAACGGTGACTATTGATGACAATGATACTGCGGTTATCACACTGGCAGATGCAGCTGCATCAGAAGGTGATGCCATGACCTTTACAGTCTCTACCGATGTTGAGTTTGATAAAAACGTAACAGTCTCTCTAAGCACAGCGAATAACACCGCATTAGCTGGAGCTACTGAAGATTATACAGCACTAGCTGCATCTACTGTGACGATCACAGGAGGAACACTTTCTGGAAGCATCACGACAACAACAGTTGAGAATGTGATAGTGGAAGGAACAGAGGACTTCACCGCTACTATTAGCGGCCTGTCAGTAGGACCAGTAGGAACTGATGGCTATGACGCCAGCATCACAGATGCCGATGGTACTTATACCATCAATGATGATGATGCTGCAGTATTGACACTTTCTGGTGTGACGGTTGATGAGTCTGCAGGAACAGCTACCGTTACTTTAACTTCTGATCTTGCAGCTGATGCTGACATTAGCGTCAGCCTTGCTGTAACTGATGGCACGGCAAGTGCTACTGATGGAGATTATTCAGCTACAGATGGTCTAATGACGATTGCTGCTGGTAGTACAAGTACAACTGCTACTATCACAATCAGTGACGATGTGATTGCTGAGCTTGATGAAACAGTGGTCAATACGATCAGTGGTTTGACAGTTTCTAGTGATCATGATGTTACTTTAGACAATAGCACAGCAGACGTTACCATTACGGATAATGATGCGGCTGAAATTGCAATCACTGGAGTGACTATAAATGAAGCAGATGGCACGGCAGATTTGACCTTAACAATTTCTGGTCAGGTTGATACAGAAGTAACTGTCTCGGCCGCAACCGCCAATGGTACAGCGCTTGTTTCTGATGACGATTATGTGGCGAAAACACAGACGGTGAGTTTTGCGGCATTGTCAACATCTGATCAGACCTTCTCGGTGACCGTTAATGATGACAACACAGTGGAGAATGATGAGACGTTTGCGGTTGACCTTAGTGGGTTATCTGCAGGTGGAAGAGATGTCACGCTTGCAAGTACAACGGCCAATGTCACGATAACCAATGATGACGCTGCGATTATTTCAATTGCGGACGCGACTATTAATGAAGCGGCTGGTACGGTTACGCTTACCATAAACATGGATAATCCTGTTGATGAAGGTGTCACATTTACTGCACGAACCATACAAGGAACGGCCAGGAATGTTGATGACTATGAGAGGGTTTCAGGTGTAACTTATACAATTGACGAAGGCGAATTGTTGCCTAGTACGACTGCTTCAATAACAATTGTTGATGATAATCTGGTAGAGGCTACTGAAACGTTTGAATATGAACTAAGCTCTATAACTTCTGCTAAAAATGTAAGGTTTACAGGAGGAACAGGCACTACGTCTTCAACTGTCACGATAACCGATGCTGATGCAGCTGTTATTTCCATTAATAGCGCTGAGGTGTCCGAGGGTGACGGGGTTATGACATTTACAGTTTCTATGTCTGCTCCAGTAGATGAAGCTGTAAGCGTTTACGCTACATCGGGTAATGTTGAGGCTTCTGCTGGAACAGATTTCACATCTGTTAATAATTCGCAGATTACTTTCTCTGCCGGAAGCAATACAGATAAAACAGTTTCTGTCTCAATTACTGACAATACTATAGTCGAGGCTATTGAGACGTTTACTATCACATTGAACGACATTGAGCCAACGAGCGGCAAAAATGTAACTTTTGTGAATGGAGAAACGACAGCTGTTGGAATCGGAACGATTAACGATGACGATGCTGCAACTATCACAATAGATGATGTTTCAGCTGATGAAGGTGTGAGTGGCACCAAAGATTTTGTTTTCACTGCTACACTTACTGGTAGGGTCGATGAACAGGTTGATGTGCCTTATTCTACATCTGATGTGACTGCTACGGCGGGTGTTGATTACACAGAAGGAACAGGCACAATATCATTTGCAGCTGACAATATTAGCGGCATTGAAACTCAAACCATTACAGTTAGTGTAAATGGCGACCTTCAAGTAGAGCCTGATGAATTATTTAATGTAATTCTTGGCTCACTTTCACTTTCGGGTAAGGATGTGACTATTACGGATGGAACTGCAGAAGGACAAATTGTTAATGACGATGAGCTTCCGGAAATCGTAGCGGGTCAGTCCTTCACGGTTAGTGAGTCGGATCAAGTTAACTATGTGCTGGGAGCAATTCAGGTTGCTAAAACACCAATACCAGGAACTCCAAGCTGGAGTATTACTTTCGGTAATGGCGATGAAATTTTTGATATTGATGATTCTAACAATCAATTATTCCTCGCTGACATTACTAACCTTGATAGGGATAAAGTAAATGGGGATTCATACACATTGACATTGACTGTGTCGGATGGTGTAAATGTGAGTGATCCTGAAACGGTTGACGTAACAGTGACGGATGTGAACGACAATGCGGCTTTGATCACGGACGAAACATTCTCGTTAAGCGATGATGCTCCATTGAACACAACAGTTGGTACTGTGAGTATTACAGATGCGGATGAAGAGCCTTTGTTTGGTGACTTTAGCATTGACGCAGGCAATGCGGATGGAGTATTTACTATTGTGCCTTCCACAGGGGTAATCACGGTGGCAGATAACAGTACATTGGATTTCGAATCAACTGCATCTTATTCCTTGACCGTGTCTGTTTCTGGTGGAACGAATGCCATCACAGGTAATCAAATGACATCAACGGGAACTATCACGGTTGGTATCACAGATACCAATGATGCACCGGAGGCACTTATAATTACAGATGCGGAAGACGAGGATGACGATACGGAAAATGTTGATATTCTTGAGTCCGCTGCTGTTCAGACTGTAGTTGCAACATTTGAAACTACCGATATTGATGTAGGCGATTCTCATACCTACTCACTTGTAGATCATCCTGATGGTGAAGAAACCCAGAATGGATTGTTCAGAATTCAGGGTAATGAACTTCAGGTAAATCAGGATCTTGTTAACCTGGGATTATTTGATGGTATTGCAACTATAGTGGTACAATCTGAAGACACAGGCGGAGGTACCATTGTGGAGGTGTTCGAGATAGTCGTTATCAACGATCCATTACTAGGACTTGATCAGATTTATAATGTCATTACTCCGGGTAGAATAGATGGTCTGAATGATTTCTGGACAATTGAAGGTATTGAAGCCTTCCCTAGTGCCGAAATCATTGTAAATGATAAGTTTGGTAACGTAGTATATCGTTCTATTGGATACGATTCACCGTTTGATGGTACTAAGGGCAATGCTGAGTTACCGACTGACACTTATTCGTACCGAATTGAATTGAACGATGGAAGTGGACGTACTTATGAAGGAAGTATCACCATATTGGCTTACAAATAAAATTCACCCACCTAAAAATTAGAAAAATGAAAAAGTTAATTGTAATTCTGATTGGTTTGGTTGTTGGCCTGGAGGCTACAGCCCAGAGCTATCCGAACGTCACGCAGAAGTATAGATATCTTGCTTATTTCAGTCCGGCTATGGCTGGTATGAATGATAATCTGGATATAAATGCAGGTTTCAATTTTCAACCGAGTGGGTTGGATAATACGCTAAATACTAATTTTTTCAGCGGTTATTATTCAACGGGTGTTTCGCAGGGGTCCAGAAATGCAATACGTGGAACCCAGTCGGTGGATGACTATTATGGGAGACGTCAGAGGGCTGAATTGAAGATGGGTTTTGGCACGGCAATTATGAGTGAGGATGTGGGAGAAATTACCAGTACTTACAACAGTAATGCATTTGCTGTGCACGTCCCGATAGCCGATCATACTTACCTTTCCATGGGTGTAGCTGTTGGATTTAATTTCCGAACGGTGAATGGTGATAGGTTTACAGCCCGTGACGGTGGTGATGAGGTTATACTTGAGGTCGGTCAGGACAAAAACAACAGCTCTCTACATATTGACGCTGGCTTGGGTGTTACTTCGGATGAGTTCTATTTGGCGGTTGGGTTGAACAACCTGACCAATGTGTACATGTCCGGAAATGAGATATTAACTGAAAAGATATTCATTTCAAATTTTATGGGTGGGTACAGGTTGTATCATAGTAACGACTTGGAGGCTATCGTGATGGCCATGGTTAATGTTCAAGAGAATTTTGATCCGGCATGGAATGTTGGTGTTAGAGGTAGATACAGACAAATTTTGATGGCTGGGTTTAACTACACAGGAGATGGCTCTTTTATTACTCAACTCGGGTTACAAATGAACGATTATTTAAATGTCGGATATTCGTTTGCATATAAAGGATCTTCAACGGCAGTTGTTAACTCTATTCATGAATTGGGTATTGGTCTTCGCTTAATGAATCACAACAAGTATGTCCCAATTTGGTAATTCAATGTTGAGGAAATTATTTGGTTTATGTGTATTGGGCTTACTAGTGTCTGCTCAATGCCTCTCTCAGGAGAAGGAATATAAGTATGAATTTTCGTCTCTTAAGCTTATGGAGATGCCGAATGTGAATTCATACGCGGAGGAAATCTACCCTTTATATGATCGTTCTTATGATACCATGTACTTGGTTAGGTCGCACCACAATTCCAATGTGGGAAGAGATAAAATCAACCAGGATATTTGGTACACTTACAAAAAGGACGGGATATGGTCTGAGTTGATGAATCTCAAGGCTTTGAATAATGCTGAGAATAATTCTATTGTTGGGATTAGTGGAAAGAGAGAAAGGCTTTTCCTTCTGAATAGCTACACGTCAACTACGGTTAGAAATAAAGGTATCGTACGAAGTGATTACGCCAATGGAGAGTGGTCTAAGCCGCTTACACTGAATTTGGAAGTTAACACTGGCGGAAACCTTTATGCCTTTTTTATCAATCACACGGAAGATATTATTTTGATATCTATGTTCAATGGACTATCCGAAGGTGAAGAGGACTTATTTGTGAGTCTGAAGGATGCTGAAGGCCGTTGGAGAGAGCCAATATACATGGGCCACACTATTAACAGCGCTGGCTATGAAACTTCTCCTTTTCTGATGGATGACAATAAGACTTTGTTCTTCACCAGTGATGGTTTTGGTGGCTATGGAGATGGCGATGTTTATATGAGCACAAGGCTAGACGATAGTTGGAGTAATTGGACTGAGCCTGTGAATCTGGGCAAACAAGTTAATTCCGATAAGTTCGACGGCTATTTTTCTATTTATGAAAATGGTGAATTTTTGTTAGCGAGTAATCGTCATTCGAAATTCAGCGATATTTTCGTTGGGAAATGGGAGAAGACGGAGGTAGTAGCTCCAGCAAAAGCGGCACCTGTTGAGGTTAAGGTTGTAGAAAAGTCAAAACCTCTTCCAAGTGCTGTATCAGTTTATTTTGATTCGAATTCTTCCTTTTTTGATAAAGATAAATATAACAGGCAGTTAGCTTCGGTTGCTGATTATCTTAAGAAAAACCCTAAGGTAGGAGTGGTTATTGAGGGAAGTACTGATGATATAGGAGGAGAAACTTACAACCTGCTGCTCTCATTAAGACGGGCAAGAGGCGTATCTGATTATATTGCGTCATTGACCGATGGTATAAATGAGGATCAACTATGGGTAATACCTAGCGGGGAGGCTAAGTCTTCTGCGGATAAAGAGTCTAGCAGAAAAGTTACTATTCGATATATAGTTGTTGAAAGGTAAAGCCTGCTCTTAACAGACATTAACAAATAAAGCAGCCCGAGTTTCTCGGGCTGTTTTATTTTGCGGCAGCAAACAAAAAACCCCGCATTTCTGCAGGGTTCTAGTGACCTCCTCAGGATTCAAACCTGAAACCTCTTGAGCCGTAATCAAGTGCTCTATTCAGTTGAGCTAGGAGGCCATGATTAAACTTGAGTGCAAAAATAGTAATTTGATCATAAACTCAGCGTTAAGGTGAGAGGTTTTAAAATAGATTTTATCTTTGCCGAAATTTTATATAGATGAAAAGACTTTGTGGGATTGTATTTTTGATGGGTATAGGTTGCCTAGGTATGGCGCAGGATGCGAAAGAAAGACCTTCGCAACCTGACCTAGAGGGTGAGATAATGCTCGATTACGGGTTTAGTTTTTGGGATAAAAAATATGAAGAGCTTCCGGCAAAAGTCATGGGCTCAAATACAGTTGCACTTTATTATGTGAGGCGATTTGAGATTAATAAGAACTTCTCGTTTAATCCTGCTGTAGGTGTTTCTTTTGATAAATATGCTTTCAGTGGCAACCAAACCTGGACATACGATACATCTTCGGATAATGTGTCTTTGGATAGTTTAGGGGGTGTGAGTCTAACCAAGAATAAATTGATTGCGTCATATTTTGAAGTGCCTTTGGAAATACGGTATCACCCGCTGGGCACTGTTGATGGTGAAGGCTGGTTTATAGGTGTTGGTGGGGTCGCTGGTTTACGTATGGGGTCGCATACGAAGATTAAATTTGACGCGAACAATGAGACATATAAAGAAAAGACTTACGCCAACTTTGATTTAAATGGCTTTCGATATGGATTGCAGTTCAGATTTGGCTTTAGAAATATTCACTTTTTCTATAAGACATATTTGAACGACGTGTTTAAAAAGGGATTCGACGGAACAGATCGCGTTCCACGCGCTTCAACTATTGGGATCAACATCTCCGGGTTTTAACCCAAAATCAGAATACTAAGAAAGGGTATTGAAAACCCAATTGTCGCACCGTAGCATATCTCTTTAAGGTTGTGGTGCCCTAAGTATAATCTTGATGTACTTGTTAGGCCTGTTATTAATGCTACACCCACAAGTATCAAGACAGAGTTAGCAACAGGGATTAGGTAAAATATGCCCGTCAATGTCCCTAGTACTCCTGTGGATGCCGCCGTATGTACACTGATTTTAAACCTAAGACTGATAAGACTCAGAAGGACTATTAAAACAGGACTTGCAACCAGGGGTGCTAAAATCAAATCTGGTAGGGGTAGTTTTTTGTCAAATGTATAAGCACTGAAAGTATAAAGGCAGCTGATCAGAACAAATGGCAGTATGCGCTCTTTGCGGATGGTTAAGTCCAAGTTTTGAATAACTTTTACCGACCGCAAAAAGGCCAGTGATAGGGCCGGAATGAAAGCTGTCGCAATAAAGACCGCAAAAACAAAGTATAGTATGGCATCTCTGGGGATTGGGCTAAACAGGGCGGGGTTGATTTTATAGAGGATCAGCGCAACATAACTTTCCATCAGTAGTGGATGAAACACCGCCGAGATAGCTTTCATGAGAGTTTTCATCACAACTGTTTTCTCAGACGTGCGACAGGGATGTTTAACTGCTCACGATACTTTGCTACCGTACGTCTGGCAATATTATATCCCTCTGCTCTAAGAAGCTTTTCTAGTTTATCGTCAGACAGTGGTTTTGATTTTTCCTCTGCTTCTATAAACTCCCTTAGTTTATTCTTTACTTCTCTGCTACTTACATCCTCTCCAGAGTCTGTGGAAATGCCCTCAGAGAAAAAATACTTTAGTGGATAAATACCGAATTCGGTTTGGATGCTTTTGCTGTTGGCTACACGCGATACCGTGGAGATGTCCATTTTTATTTTGTCTGCGATATCCTTGAGTATCATAGGGCGAAGCTTACTTTCATCTCCCTCTTGAAAATACTCATATTGAAAATCAATGATAGACTGCATCGTATTCAAAAGCGTATTTTGTCGCTGCTTTATAGCGTCTATAAACCATTTAGCGGAATCAAGCTTTTGCTTGATAAATGTAACAGTCTCTTTTAGCTTCTTGTCCTTCTTGTTACTCTTATCATAAGCATGAAGCATATCAGAGTACGATCTGCTTACCTTAAGCATGGGCGCATTCCTAGAGTTGAGAGTTAGCTCCAGCTTGCCATTGTTGTTGCTCAGTAAAAAGTCCGGGATTAAGTATTGGGTTTTGACCAAATCTTCTCCCACACCTCCGGGTTTGGGGTTGAGTTTTGTGATCAGGTAAATAGATTCTTTTAACGTATCCTCATCTTCGATATTTAGCCTTTTGGCAATCTTATCGTAGTGTTTTTTCGAGAATTCGTTGAAACACTTTTCTATTATTGATTTTGCAATTTTTACAGTTTCCTGATCTTCGTCTTTGCGCTCCAGTTGCAGAAGTAGGCACTCTTGAAGGTTGCGGGCTGCAATGCCGGCAGGGTCAAACGCCTGAATTTTATACAGCACATTTTCAAGTTCCTCTGCGTCGGTTTCGACACCCTGTGAAAATGCAAGGTCATTTACGATGGCCTCTAATTCTCTTCTAATATAACCGTCAGCATCAATACTTCCGATCAGCTGCTTACCGATTATTTTTTCTCTTTCGGTAAGTTTTACATATCCCAACTGGCTGATGAGCTGCTCATGAAGCGAAGACCCTACTGAAATAGGCATTTCTTTATCTTCTTCCTGTCCGTTTCCGTCTCCCTGCATTTTGTATCCTGAAAAATCATCATGCAAGTATTCCTCAATGTTGTCTTTTTCAGATTCGAAATCCTCCCCTTCAAATTCTTCACTGTCGTTTTCGTACTCTTTTTCTTCCTGACCTTCCTCCAAAGCAGGATTTACTTCTAGCTCCTCTTCGATTCTAGTATCAAGCTCAGCGGTAGGCACCTGTAGCAGTTTGATAAATTGAATCTGCTGCGGGGATAACTTCTGACTTAAACTCTGTGATAAACCTAGTTTCTGCATACACAATTGTGGTTAAATCAAAATTATCATAATTATGCTATTCTTTGATTAAAACCTTAAAATATCGTTGTTTTGCGCTACCTTTTTTATACTCAAGAATTACCTGAAGTGAAAGATAAACGCACAAAAATTAAAGAGGTTTTGGCTACAGAACCAATTGGGAAACAGCTCACCGTTATGGGTTGGGTACGAACCAAAAGAGCAAGTAAAAATGTGGCTTTCATTGCGCTGAATGATGGATCGACGATCCACAATCTTCAGGTGGTGGCTGATTCTGATAAGTTTGATGAAGATCTGCTAAAGAAAATATCGACGGGAGCGAGTATTTCTGCAACAGGTGAGATTGTTGCCTCGCAAGGCCAAGGGCAGAACTGTGAGCTGATAGCCGAGGAAATCACTGTTTTTGGTGAGGCTGATCCTGATAAGTACCCGCTTCAACCCAAAAGGCACAGTCTCGAATTTTTAAGAGAGATTGCTCATTTGCGTCCGAGAACCAACACCTTCAGTGCAGTAATGCGTGTTCGACATAGCATGGCTTATGCTGTTCATAAATTTTTTAATGACAAGGGCTTTTGCTACATCAATACGCCGATCATAACTTCATCTGATGCTGAGGGTGCAGGTGAGACTTTTCGAGTGACCAATTTTGAATTGGACAAAATTCCAGTCGATGAAGCCGGTCAGGTTGATTTTAAGAAGGACTTTTTTGAAAAGGAGGCCAACCTGACAGTATCAGGCCAGTTGGAAGGCGAACTTGCTGCCATGGCGCTCTCCGAGATTTACACGTTCGGACCCACTTTTAGAGCGGAGAATTCGAATACCACACGTCACCTTGCTGAATTTTGGATGATAGAGCCTGAAATGGCTTTTTATGACATTGAGGACAACATGGATCTTGCAGAGGAGATGCTCAAGTATCTGGTGAAATATGCTTTGGATCACTGTATGACGGATCTTGAGTTTTTAGATAAGAGAGCTTCAGATGAAGAAAAATTGAAACCTCAGAACGAGCGAAATGAATTATCGCTTATTGAAAGACTCAAATTTGTTTTGGAGAATGATTTTGAAAGGTTGAGTTATACGGATGCCATAGAGATTTTGAAACGATCCAAACCCAATCAGAAGAAGAAATTCCAGTATCTAATAAATGAGTGGGGTGCAGATCTACAGTCAGAGCATGAGCGTTTTCTGGTTGAAAAACATTTTAAAAAGCCTGTTATCCTTTATAACTACCCTAAAGATATCAAGGCATTTTATATGCGTCAGAATGATGATGGGAAGACCGTAGCGGCTATGGATATTCTATTTCCTGGCATAGGGGAGATTATTGGTGGCTCTCAAAGAGAAGAAAGGCTGGACAACCTGACTCGCAGGATGGATGAAATGGATATCCCTGCAGAAGAGATGTGGTGGTACCTGGACACTCGTAGATTCGGGGCTGTTCCGCATAGTGGATACGGGTTGGGGTTTGAACGTATGATCCAGTTTGTGACTGGCATGGGAAACATCCGCGATGTAATTGCTTTCCCACGTACACCGGGCAACTGCGAGTTTTAGTAAGCGACTATATCCTTCTTTCATTTTTGAGGGGTATTTGATTTCATACCTTTCTAAATTAGTATCATGTTTCAGGATAATTCCCCTTTAGCCGAGCGAATGCGGCCTTTCAGTCTTGATGATTTGATAGGTCAGGAACACCTCGTGGGAGATAAGGGTGTGCTGAGACGGTCGATTCAGGCAGGGAGAGTGCCTTCTATGATCCTCTGGGGGCCTCCAGGCACAGGCAAGACTACAATTGCCAATATCATAGCCAATCAGGTGAAAATGCCCTTTCATACATTGAGTGCTATCAGCGCCGGAGTAAAGGAGGTGCGAGAGGTGATCAATAATATTCGGGCTGGCAGCAAGGCTATTCTCTTCATTGACGAGATTCATAGATTTAATAAGTCTCAGCAGGATGCGCTTTTAGGAGCTGTGGAGAAGGGTACTATTTCATTGATAGGAGCGACTACTGAAAATCCAAGTTTTGAGGTCAATGCCGCACTGATCTCCAGATGTCAGGTATATACCCTCAATCATCTGGATAAATCCCAATTGAAACAAATCATAGACAAGGCGCTTTCTGAAGATGAGGAGATGAAAAAACTTTCGGTGGATCTGAAAGAAACAGAAGCTCTATTTAATCTTTCAGGTGGAGATGCCCGCAAACTGCTCAATCTGTTTGAGCTTGTGGTCAAATCGGAAAATAGCGAGAAGGTTGTTTTGACGGATGAAAAGGTGATGGCGGTAGCTCAACGCAAAACCGTACTTTACGATAAGAAAGGTGAAATGCACTACGATATCATTTCGGCTTTCATCAAATCAATAAGAGGTAGCGACCCTAATGCTGCGGTTTATTATTTGGCTCGCATGATAGAAGGCGGAGAGGATGTGAAATTTATTGCTCGTAGGCTGCTGATTTTGGCGTCTGAGGATATTGGAAATGCCAACCCAACGGCTCTTGTTTTAGCTAATACTACCTTTCAATCGGTCAATGTGATTGGATATCCCGAATCCAGAATAATTCTGGCACAGTGTGTTACATACCTGGCTTGTTCGCCAAAGAGCAACGCCAGTTACGAAGCGATCAATCAAGCTCAAAAAGCTGTGGCACAATCAGGGGATTTGCCGGTACCTATGCCCATCAGAAACGCACCTACAAAGCTCATGAAGGAGCAAGGATATGGTGAGGGGTATAAATATGCCCATGCCTATGATGGGAATTTTGTAAATGTTGAATTTTTGCCTAATGAACTCAAAGAAACGCGGTTTTACGATCCCGGCAAGAACCCACGCGAGGAGGAATTGAGAAAATTTCTCCGAAATAGGTGGAAAGAAAAATACGGATACTAAAGCGTGAGTATTAGCAGAGATTGGTCATCTAGTTGTTTCGTATCTCCTCGAAACTCATTGAAGTAGTTTTTGAAAGAAATCAAAGGTGTATCGTGATCACACTTTTCGATAATTTTTTGAAGATTCGATGACCCCATTCGCTTCTTGTTATGCCTGTCAAATTGATCCAAAATCCCGTCAGAAAAGATGAATAACTGATCACCTTTAGATAGCGGAATTTTATCCTCTTTTGCCTTTCCCATTGTTATGTGCCTTTTACGAGATCTAAACTGGGTTACACTTCCTTCTTGCTTTTATACATCATAACGACTCCAGATCCTGCATAAGTCAATTCAGACGTTCGCTTGTCAATGAGCAGGATGGCAATTTCTACATCAAAAACCTCCAGAATTTCTTCTTCCATTAGCCCTTTCATTTGTTCATAAAATTCCACAACAGCAGTTTCAAGACAAGTTGGAGGAAGTCTGAAAAATTGCCTTAGCAGAGTCATTACTGACATTGCATTCATCGCACCAAGGGTTCCATGGACGGTGCAATCTCCAAGTACCACCAGGTTCTTATATTGATAATCTCTTGTCCAGTAAAAATCCCCACCTGGGTCTTCGTATGGCTGAAAGTAGAGTCTTACACCGGAATACGCCTTTTTGAAATGCGACAGTGACTGGTACATTGAGTGCTGCACCTGGGCATAATCCTTGAGGTTAGGGATGTTTTCTTTTGATTCAGCAGTTGTAGTGTTCGGAGTTTTGTCAATGAGCTGCCCTTCAAGCCCAGGCTTTACTTTGTTGATAAGGGACAAACAGTCATTAGCCTTGCCTTCAATAAATCGAATTTGCCATCTTTTTTTAGAAAGAAAAGGAACGTTTCATTATCAAACTCAACAGTCATATTGTCAATGTACTGTGCGACCATTTTCTCACAGTATGCCGAAATTATTGCATCATGCCCTTCAAGAGATTTATTAACTTCAAATTGAACAGAGTGATGATTGCTATCAAATGAACCTAATAGACTTACTACTGACGTATTGGAAGTGGGATCATTATTAAACTCTTAAACGGACTGGATTGCCGTATTCCTTATTTCTTTTGCTATCCGTTTTAATACATTTCGCAAATACCCAAATTGCATTTTTGCTTGTGCCTTGAGACGGAAATGAACATCTTCTCGCTGATTCTCGCAACCAAAAAATTGATTTCACCTTGTTCTACATGAACTTCTGTAATGGAACTAAAAAACGGCAAATCCCTTAAATAGGGGTGTTCTTTGAGCTCATGAATTTCTAAAAGCTCAATACTGCCACCGAGCAGATATTGAGCTTTCCAGCCTGATATTAGATCTGTAAATCTGTGTTTCGACATTAATCAAGAGCACTTTCAACTTCTTTGGAGACACTTAACATAACCTTTCTTATTAGCCCTAGATTAGACCCGGACTTGTCAGCAGCCACATAAATGATAAACTTTTCGTTTGTAGTAGGTTGAATAATGTGAATTTGTGAGCTTAGCTCGATAATCATGATATCAGTCTTCTCCTTTTGCATTCCCATAGCGTTTTTAGCTTTCATTACTTCGGCGTTGTATGCGATAGTAGCATCAAGATCAAATTTTGTATCAATGATGAGAGAACCATGAGAAAGACCTGATTCTACTTCTACAGCAGTAATAGCTTTTAGTCCTCCGATTTCAGATTTAGCCTTTTCGAAGACTTTTTCAATTGCGTCAGACATCATATAGATTTAGATGGTTGAAAAAAAACAAATCTTAATTTCATTTCAGAAATCTCATTACGTGATTGTGCTGTTAGTAAAAGTGGAATTTCGAATAACCTGTGCATAACAGAACTATTTAATAAAATCACATTCAAGTAAACATTATTTATTACTGCATGTAATGCATCCTTATTTTTTAAACTCACAAAGGCGTTACCTCTGGTGCAAACCGACTAGGTTTCAATTTCACTTAACCGGAATAATCCTATAGTGAACCGGATAATTGTGGTGTGAGTTGGGAGTGATACATAAGTTTTATATGGAGAATGTTTTTATGGATAGAAGATTGTAGGGGCGCTAGTCAGTGAGGCATGTATTATCTTCTAATTGTTGGTTCATTATCAAGGCGGAGTATTGGCGCAATATTCACTACTAAAGGGTAGTCGGGTGAAAACTTAATTAAGCCAACCAGAATGATGAAATATTATCTATTTCATTTTTCTGTAAATTGATTGTGAGGGGAGTGCTTTACGTGGGATTAAGATGAGATAATTTTTATTTAAAAAACTTGAAACCGAGCATAGACATTTCAATAATCTATGAGATACCATATTGGATGTCTAACAAGAGAAGATCAGTCTATAGCCATGATAGTAAAATGACATCATCAAGAGATACTCCATTTGCTCGTGACTCCCACGGGCTAAAGTGTCAGTATCATGGATGAACTTTAAATTGAAGTGGTTCTCTGCCTCAAACGGACTTATTCCTAAATAGCGCCTATGAAAAATCTACTATTACTTATTATTGGTGTATCTATTTGCCATGCGGCCAAGCCCCAAGATCCCATTGATAGTGTTACTTACTATATAGACAAATCCAAGGCCAATGAGTATGTTTCTTTTGACTCAATGTTCTTTTATGCAAATAAAATAAAGGACTATGGCGAGCGCACATCAGACAAACTGACACTGGGTAAGTATCACGCTATCGTTGGTGTGGCGCTCGAGGAGATGGGAAATTATGATAGTGCTCTTCATCACCAAAGTGAAGCACTGAAAATTGGAAAATTTGTTGGCGATTCCAATTTAGTATCTGTCTCATACCAGCATATAGGGGTGATTCACAAAGATCTGGGTAATTATGATCTTGCGATAGATTTTATACTTAAAGCCGTAAGAATTTCGGATCAAATTGGTGAATATTACACGAGTGCCATGTCTAATCTATCTCTGGCTCAAATCCATTATGCTCTTAAAAAACATGACGAAGCTTTTGCCCACTTGGATCAATGTATCAGGATCGGTATAGAAAATTCGGATGCTGTGGTTATTACTGCCGGTATGTTGGAGAGAGGAAACAACAAAGTTGCTACCGGGGATCTAGATGGTGGACTTGCAGATTTTTTGGAGGTGGAAAGCATAAAAAAGGAGTCAGGTAATCGAGACGGACTAGCCGGACTTATCAGTAACACTGGGGCTGTTTATTTCTACAAAGGAGATTTTAAGCAAGCCATCAAAAAGTACTTGCAAGCCTATGATGAGGCCGAAATCTCAAGAGACCCGATTATGCAAGGCGTTTCGTATCAAAATGCTGGAGAAGCATACATCTATCTAAAAGATTATCAAAATGCGGAGAAATATTTAAAGGCAGGTTTGGAAAAACTGCAACAGCACGGAAATAAGGACTTAATAATTTACAACTATCAGTACTTGCATGATCTAGAGAAGGCGCGAGGAGATTATAAAATGGCGTTAAAGTATTTTGCTCTTAAAGATGCGTATGAGGATTCGGTTTTGAACGAAAGAAATTTGGCTAACATTTCCAACCTCAAAGTGCAGTATGAGACCGAACAAAAGGAGCAAGAGATCAAAAACCTGCAAGTAGCGACTGAGTTGAATGCGTTGGAAATAGTGCAAAAACGAAATCAGATCATTGGGTTATCGGTTTTGGCAATATTGTCGACCATTGGTGTGATGCTGTATGGCAGCAGGAAAGGTTATAAGTTACGTGCGAGTTTGGCGGAGGAAAAAGAACAGCTTCAGAAAGGCAGGTTTAAAGCTGTCATAGATGCAGAAGAGAAAGAACGAAAGCGAATCGCACAGGAGCTTCATGACGGGTTGGGGCAATTGCTTTCCACGGCCAGAATCAATGTGTCCGCCTTGGGGGATAACAAGGATAAAAAAGTTAAAAACTCACTTTCTATGATTGACCAATCCATTGATGAAGTGAGAAATATTTCTCATAACCTCATGCCAAATGCTCTAATTTCTGTTGGTTTAAAGCCCGCTCTGGATGCCTTAGTAAGAAAAATAAATGAGAGTGGCCAGATTGCTGTGGGTTTTAGAAGTGATGGTAATCTTAATTTTCACGAGACCAAAACGATCAGTATTTACAGAATTGTGCAGGAATTAGTCAATAATGCACTGAAATACTCCCAGTCCACAACGCTTGATATTAAGATAGTAAATAAAGGAGAAGACACTGAATTTATAATTTCAGATCAGGGTGAGGGTTTTGAATTGTCCGAAATCGATAATTCTACGGGGATAGGGTGGAGTAATATCTACTCACGCGTAGACCTGATGAATGGAAAAATCAATATTTACTCTAAATTAGAGGAAGGTACAACTGTTAAAATACACATACCAAATGACAGAGAATCCGATCAGGCTGCTGCTGGTTGACGATCACGAATTGTTTCTTGAAGGGATCATTTCATTGATTGAGGATGAGGATTTTTTGCAAATTCTTGGAACAGCTGTCAATGGTAAGCAGGCACTTGAGGCCATCAAGAAAGAACAGCCCGATGTATTGATCACGGACCTGAGCATGCCTGTAATGGGAGGAATTGAGCTGGTTCAAGCAGTGAAGGCTGAATTTCCTGACATCAAAATTTTGGTACTGACCATGCACAATGATCGTCCGACTATTTCGGAGATTATGATGGCCGAAGCTGAGGGTTATGTGCTGAAAAACACTGATCGTGATGAATTGGTCAAAGCCATAAGGAAAGTGTCTGATGGCGGAACATTTTATTGCAACGAGGTGACAAATGTTTTGCTAGAGAGACTCATGGAGCAAAAACGCAAGGAAGAAATAAAAATTTCTCTCACTGAGAGGGAGCAAGAGGTACTCAAACTAATTGCCGAAGAAAAGTCCAGTGAGGAGATAGCCAATGAGCTCTTTATATCTCGCCGTACAGTGGAAACCCATCGAAAAAACATGCTTAAGAAAACAGAGGTGAACACAGTAGTGGGATTGCTCAAGTATGGAGTGCGGTACGGACTGATTTCTCTTTAATTGAAAAAGCCAGAGCTTCAGTTAGCTCCGGCTTCACTGGTTTTGACTTATTTTATGCTAACTAATGTCATTTCCATGCTTTTGACCCCATAGAAATCTATATTTTCGAGTTTCACTATCCCGAATCCGGGAACATACCATTCCCGAATCCGGGTGATCAGGTAGCCATCGTCGGTCATCGCGGCTCCTTGTTTGGTTAGTCCTCTTTGAACCTTCTTGTCAATCCTCTCCTGAAACCTGTCAAAGCCTTTTTGCTGCTTGTCCCTGAGCTCCGTATTCACATAATCGAATGTTACATTTTGTTGCCCCTTCATCCATTTTTGAGATTCTATGATAAAGGCGTCATAGGGCGTGCCGTTGATTTCAAATGTGGTTTTCTCAACGACTTCAGATTCTGCATAATTGATAACCAACATGGATGGCTGTAGGGTCATTTCCATTTCATGATCAATAATTGAATACTGAGGGTCATAGGACACGGTTTTAAAATCCCCACTTACGGCTTTCCCGTCTATTAACTTGGTTGTGAATCGCTCAATGTCCACATTCTTTTTGAAACCCTGGAGAACTTTTTCCTGAACTATGACACTGGTTTTTTCGGGAACGGAAACCATTATATCGGCATACGGTTTCATGATGTAGCCAACCTGCGGTTTCAACGGCAAGGTCTGCACGCCATAGGCGTAAAATGGTTTGGTGGCGCTTGGGGTTTTTTCTCCAAGATTTCTGTACAGTCGTAGAGAGTCATTGGTACAAACCGCAAGGAAAGAGGACGCGCCTGCTCCAGTATACATGTAGTTTTCTTCGCCTTCGCCGGCAATGCCACGCACGTCAACTTTAAAAGTTGAAACGGTTGGTTTTATTTTTCCAGATTCTATTTTAGATATAAAATCTTCAATGACTCCTGCTTTTTTGGAGGCTTTCATTTTCTGAAACTTTGGATCAGCAACATGTGGGTTTGACCAGGATTTTATTTCAAATTCCATTGCCTGGCCTGTCTGGGCAATATCAAATTGGCAGGTTTGAGCTGTGAGCTGGAAACTGAGGCCACAGGTCATTGCCAGAATAATTAGACTTTTCATGATCTCTTTTTTTGTTTTGGCTAAGGTCTTTGATTTTCACTTTCCATTTCCTCACCTCAAATTGGTATTTAGTATACCACTAATTACGTAGGGATACCGAGCATTACGCACCTAAAATGCCGCTTGACACGGATTTACAAGCCTTTTGATTCAGGCGAACTTGGTGTATAAAATTAGATACCATGAAAACAATATTATCTCAAATCAAAGGCGTGCTCGTTCTGGTACTTGCATTCAGCCTCAATGCAATGTCTCAGACGGACTTTGCGGAGCAAACAGCGGATGTCTCTAAAATCAAAGCGAGACAGGATTTTCCCTTGGAGGGAAGACCAAGTAAAAATGGTGGTGGTTGGAGCGTAAACGTCTCCATTATTCCGGAAATGCCTAGGAGAGTGGCATTGGTTACCTTTTATTTGGAAGACCCAGGGATGTCAGACCAGAAGAAAAGTTCGGGTGCTACCACCACTACAATTACAGCCAATATGTGGGCGACTGACCCAGCGTCGGCGGCAGTCCATATTCAAGGCTTTTATGATGAGTCGATTGACGATTTGAAGGCCGGGTTTGATAAAATGGGAATGGAACTACTCACTCCAGATCAATTTTTGGATACGGAAGAGAAAAAATCATTCTTCTATGGGTTTCAACCAGCTCATGGTTCACTGAAAAAGGAAAAAACAATGTCCAAGTCCCTTTCTGGCGCAGGCATGCTTTCCATCGCAAGGACAAGAATCCCAGCAGCCGGATATCCAGTCATCTGGACGGCCAACGAATGGCCTAACATGACAACAGCCTCTGAAAAATTTGTGAGCACCAATAAAAATGATGCAAAGTTCTTTGAATCTATGGGATACTATTTGACGGAGGCGCTCGGCGTGGATGCCGTGGCTGCAGTGACAATCGTAACGCGTAAAATGGATAAGGATAAAACGGATTACGGAGTGAACCATGTCAATCTATACATGTTTACTAAAAACCCCATTGTGTTACCGGAGGAGGAAGACAAAGGCTTGAAGGGACTTTTTTACATCAAGGGACAGTTCTTAGCCGGCAGCAGAGTTACTTATGGTAAACCTGCTTTGTTTCAATACCAACATAAGAAAAAGGGTTATGGACCTGATTACACTGGCATAGGCAATGTAATGACTGCAATGACAACCAAAATCAATGATTACTTTGTAAAGAAGAGGGAAGATTGATGCTTTAAAAAGCTTGTTTTGTTAGAAGTGGAGCTTCTAACTATGTCGAAGCTCCACATGTGTTTTCAATTCATTTTACCATTTATCAGATCAAAATTTGATAAACCACTTTAATACCTATTTTTGTTGGATTGACATCACAAACAAAAACCTAACTACATGCGTCAACTCAATGATATTCTCAACCTGATAGATAGCTATATCGGGGGATCACCATGGTTTGTATATCTCCTTCTGGGCACGGGGCTTTTCTTTACCCTTTATTTGGGGTTGCCGCAGCTGAGATACTTCAGACATGCGCTGCGCGTAGTGAGAGGGAAGTTTGATAAGGACGGAGATGAAGGAGATGCTACACACTTTCAAGCATTGACCACTGCGCTTTCAGGTACCGTGGGAACCGGAAATATCGGGGGTGTGGCACTGGCTATTCACCTGGGAGGACCAGCAGCTTTATTTTGGATGCTGGTCACTGCTTTTCTGGGTATGACCACCAAGTTTGTGGAGGTAACGCTATCTCATAAGTACAGGGAAAAAATTGCCGATGGATCAGTATCAGGAGGACCAATGTACTTCATGAAAAGTCGGCTAAACATCACATTAAAGAGCGGAAAGAAAATCAATACCGGAGTTTGGATGGGAGCCATTTTTGCCATTGCGACGATCGGTTCTTCCTTTGGTACGGGTAGTTTGCCTCAGATCAATAATATAGCCAACTCTGTCTTCACCACTTTCGGTGTAGATCAGATGATCACCGGAGGTGTATTGGCAGTGTTGCTTGCGCTTGTGATTTTAGGAGGGATTAAAAGGATCGTGCAGGTTACAGAAAAGCTGGTGCCGTTCATGGCCCTGGTTTATATGATTGGTGCTCTTTCGGTCATTTTTTACAACTATGACAATATCATTCCTTCATTCATTTCGATCTTCGCTGACATTTTTTCTGGCAGTGCGGCTATGGGCGGATTCCTGGGGGCCAATCTGGCTTTTGCCTTCAATAGGGGTGTGAACCGTGGTTTGTTCTCGAACGAAGCAGGGCAGGGTTCAGCACCGATTGCCCATGCGGCAGCCAAAGCTCACGAGCCGGTTTCGGAGGGTATGGTGGCTATTTTGGAGCCTTTCATCGATACCATTATCATTTGTACCATTACAGGTTTGGTGCTGTTGTCATCTGGAGCGTGGATGACCAAGTATGACAATGAGTTTCAGTTCTCAGATGTGATTGTGTTGGAGCAATCGTATCAGGAGTCTAACCCGGATCATGTAGAGAAGGTCAGAAAGTCTTTGCTCAACGAGCGTGAGGAAATACTCTTCTCAGGAGACCTGAAAGTGGTAAACGGAGAAGTTACCAGCCCACAAACGATCCTTGCCGCAAGGTCTTTCGCAGAAGATGTCAGAGTAACAAAAGAGGGCACGCCATACACAGGATCGCTTCAGGTGCTTGGGGGCAGCCTGACGGATGCAAATGAGGATATCATCATTTCAGGGAAGTCCCTGCTTCACAGTGCGCCGCTGACCACCGTGGCTTTCAATGAAGGTTTCTTTGGGGATTATGGTAAATACATTGTGACAATTGGCTTGATCATGTTTGCCTTCAGTACAGCCATTTCATGGTCTTATTATGGCGATAGAGCTACTACATATCTCTTTGGCAATAAGTATGTGATATACTACCGCATTGTGTATGTGGTGGCATTTTTCTTTGCTGCTTTCGCGGATACTACCATCATTTGGACCTTTGCCAATATCACCATCGCCTTGATGACCATACCTAACCTAATAGGGATTTTGCTCCTGAGAAAAGAAATGAAGCAGACAGTAAAAGAATACTGGGATGGCTTCAAAGAAGAGTGGAAGAGCTGATTTTCTGTAGATGAAAAAATAAAGATGCTAAAATGTAATCGGCCTTAATCGACTATCACGGAGAGCCTGTCGAAAGGTGTTTTGAAATAAACTTATCGCCGGCGACAATAAATTAGGCGGCCAATTCTAAAACACATTTTAGCATCTTGTTTTTATGCTCTTATATCACCAAGTATCTCTTCTATCTGGTTGAGGTGTCTCAATACGTGCCCGGGAATCAATATCATGAGCTGATAGGCATCCACCTCGCCAAATGGAGCTTTGCCAAAATGATTTCGAAATTGGGCTTTCTCATCCATAAGTATTTTCAAAAACTCCTGGCCTGTTTCATTATAGGTCTTCAGCATACTTTCAGGTGAGAGGTTGCCCATTTCAGGTGGTAGAGGAGTCTTAAATTTTTTCCCCCTATCCAAAATTTTCATAAGCACATAACCATCATTTGCTATCAGATTTTTACTGTTGTCCGCTGTGCCATCAAGCGTCATTTTGAGTTGAGATACCTGTCTTGGCATAGATATGACGATATGCTCCATGCACTCTGCCGCAGACCAACCTCCGTCGGTCGGTTTTTGAGTCCATTCAGCGTCAGTTATGCCTTCCAGTGTGGATTTGAGTTGTGTAGTTGCATAGCTCCAATTGTTCAGCAAGAGCTCTCGCTCATAATCTCCAATGGTTCCTTTTTGGGCAAATCCCAGTACCGCTGTGGCCATGAGTAGAAAAGTAAAGATTGGTTTTTTCATATTTAAAAATTTTAGTTTGAAAGAGAAGACGATAATTAGCCTTGAGGGATGGAGAATCGGAGGAGGAAATAGTTGAACAGTACAAATAAGTATTTGAATGGCACATGTTCCGATCGTGTAAAACGCAAACCTTAACAATGACCACCCCGTTTTTACATGGGTAAATAGGAGATTAAATGGAAAATATTCGAGGTACTGATTGGTCGGTATTCAATTTTAGCTGGAAAACAGCATCCATCCGCTATGGGGTGATATTCGTGCTGGCCGTAACAAATGCTCACCTGAGATACGGCAAAATGCCTTTTAGTCTGGGCTATGAATTTCCGGGAAGTGCATTTTTGAGCGTTGCACTATTTGGTGTTGTCATCTGCTCAGCCTCCTGGATAGTGACGTGGTTTATCCGCTATCCGATTTTCAAAAACGGTATTGGTTGGGCGAGCATCTATAGGTTTTTGCTCGTCAATGTGCTTGTTGCCATTTTGGTTTACTCGGTGCTTTATATACTTGCCTTCGGTGTTCCGGTCGGTTGGCTCAATTTTTCTGCCTACTTATTTGTGACATTGGCTATTGTGATTATTGAAAATTTACTTTTCGTCCTTTATACGCTATATCGCTCGGGACATGAAATGGACAATAAGAAATATCAGTCAGAAAAACTCACCATACCAATGGGGAATCGGCAGTTGAGGGTTGATGTCTCGGACATTCTAATGGTAGAACTCGAGGAGGGCATAGTCTGCATCCACCAGCAAAATTCGAACAAACTACGGACACAGTTTCAAACTTTGGATCAAGTGCAGGCATTGTTGCCTTCTCAGATTTTTTATCGTGCAAACAGAAAAACCTTACTGAGCCGCGAGGCGGTAAGCGAAGTTCTCAATGATCACAACAGAAAAGCCAGAGTCGTAGTGAAAAGGGCTGGTGGTTATTCGGAAGTGCCCATAAGCCGGTATAAGAAAAAGGAGTTGCTAGGCTGGGTGAATCAGTAAGAGTTTGTAAGCTGAGAACGTCTGACTGGTTGAATGGGAAGTCCTTCATTTCCATTTAAATAGAGGGTTATCCAAAAAAATAACCCTTGCCAGAGACAAGGGTTATTGGTTGTTGAGAAATTACCACAACGTTATCTAACGAGCAGTGAGATGGTTTTGGTTTCCATGCCAAAACTTACTTTAGTGACGTAATATCCGGGCGCCAGATCTGATACGTTCAGTTTCATTTCCTGTCTGCCAGATTGCAGCATTTGCCTTTCGGCAAAGTAGTGTTTGCCCTGCACATCGAAGATGTTTACAACAACTTGATCGGCTGTAGGAATTTCAAGGTTCAAAGCTACTTGTCCGTTTAGAACAGGGTTTGGGTACAAGTTTGCTACCGCAAACTCTTCTATTTGCGCTTGCACAGGGTCGATCAATTCTTCGACCATTCCTACTCTAGAACCATTCCCACTATAGGCTACATATTCGCTTTGCTTTACGTAAACGGCATAACCTCTTGATGGGGCTTCCACATACACACGACCATCCGAATACACTTGAGTGGTAGTGGTGCCATCAAATGCATTCACGAGTGTAGTGTTGCTCCAATCTGTCCATCCGGAGGGTGTAGCATCAACCCAAAGCCCTTTGGTGCTGCTGTCATGGTTGTTGATTACCACAATAGCGCCACTCTTGGTGCCATTTCCAGCACGGCGAGCCACATACACATTGTAAGCATCTCCTGATGGGTACGGGTTGCCCACGTCGCTGAGTACTTCCAGTGATCCTCCGAGGTACGTCTTTCTTACAAAAGCTAGTTTTTCTATGTCTATGTCCAGGTCAGCGTCCGGTGTTACTGTATATGAGCTGTTGTGGCTGTCTATCATAGTATCGCCGAAAAAGTGATTGTAGAAAACACAAGGCCTGCCCTCATGGGTAAGGATAT
Organism: Cyclobacteriaceae bacterium; assembly: GCA_039970095.1. Lineage (GTDB taxonomy): Bacteria > Bacteroidota > Bacteroidia > Cytophagales > Cyclobacteriaceae > JAMZMI01. The sequence continues at coordinate 101,798 of JBDVMP010000005.1, read as the reverse complement.
AGGCATACCCCATTTTCCAGTCCTTAGTGATCCATTTGTCGTGCTCTTTTCCAGTATCGTGGTTTTCCAACCAGGTCACTACAGAGGTGCCTGGCAGGCTGTTTCCGCCAGTGTTTCTTACCATGCCAGCGTTGTTGAGCCAGCGCATATCATATCCGCTACCGTAACCATTGCACATTCCTGTGAGTGAAGATTTGAGTGGAAAATCGAATCCATCTACATCAGCGCCATGCGAGGCTACCTCATTGACCCAGCTTTTGATACGACTGTCTGAGCCCCAGTATTCGCCCACAACAAATCTCTGGCTACCATTTTTCAATGGTAGGTTATTGACCCAGTCGGCAACATATTCCTCCTGAAATCCACGTACAAAGTCCATTCGGAATCCATCAAATTCAATTTCATCAACCAGCCACTCACCCCAGTCCTGGAAACGTGATTCTACTGTGCTATTGAATGTGTTAAAGTCATTTCCGAAGAACTTGGTATTGGTGATGATCTCATCTGAGCCAGGGTACCCTAGCCAGTCGCTGGCATCTACAGGGTGAAAATCGGTATAGCTCCAGGTATAGTTCGGCTCACCCGTTCCTGTGTGCGTTACGTAAGAAACGCCCGTATTGGTATGTGCTTCCAGTTGTGTGGTGGTCGCAATGTTGGAGCTGTTGTACCAAATAGCTTTAGGGTAGTAGCCATTTGTCTGGTCTGCCCAGGCCCACTCCCATGGGCTTGCGATCTCACGCTTGGCTGTTAGTTTGATCAACACATCTGTTGTAGATGATACGGTTACTTTATACTCATCTACATCACCCACTTCTATGTGACCCCTTACCGTTTCACCAGATGCAGGGAACACATCAAAGTTTCCGCCACCATTGTTAGGTTCAGATTCCCACGAATAAGTACCGCTGAACCCTGAGCCAGAGTAATCAATCTCGAGATCATAGCCGCGCTCAACTTTGGCGGTGCTTGCCAAGTGATATCCGGCTACTTGAATGTAATAATCGCCTGGAGCAGCATTTTTGATAACCCAGACTATTTCGTTCGTTGGATATGGAGAATATTGCTGCCCGCTTCTGTAGGCCTCATCGAAGACGTACTGCTTTACTGCAGGGTTGTTCTCATCTTCGTCTGAGTTGGTGTAAAGATGGTTGAGTACAATATCCGCATAAACTTCTATGCCATTGGTGTGCATGGTGCTAATCATAGATTCCAGTTCGGCACGTGATCCGAAACGTGTCTCAGTGGTTCCTTTTTGATTGTAGTTACCCAGATCGTAGTGATCGAAGATTCCATACCCCATGTCCCATATTCCAAAATTTCCTTTGGCAGGTGAGGGTACCCAAATACCTGTGATATTAGCATCTTTTAGAGTAGTTGATTTATTCTTCAGGTTGTCCCACCAGGTGCCATTTAGGTTTTGGTCATCTACTGGCACGTCCCAGTAAAATGCCTGCATCATGACATCATTTTGAGCATTTCCATCAAATGGAAATAATGTAAGTGCAATCAGTGATAAAACAATAGCTAGATTTTTTTTCATGTCTTAAAAAGTTAATGTGAGTTGTTAGAATTGCTTGTTAAGCGGCAGTTCGAAATTCCCTGAAACGTCGCATAAAAACGTCCTATTTTTGAAAATCGGTCAAATACGATCAGCTGAAAACGTTTTCAAATGCGGAATTCGTAAAGTGGAGTTTTTACTTGTTCAGCTTGAAAAACTCCCGTGGGCTCTGATTAGTACACTTTTTGAAGGCCAGATTAAAAGTGGACTTAGAGTTGAAGCCCACCTCATGTGCCAGTGCCAGAAATGTAAACTTTTCCAGACCTCCTGCCTCGGCTAGTTCTATAAAAGCCTCTACCCGGTGGGTGTTTATGTAATCACGAAAGTTTTTTCCATAGCTTTCATTGAGCATACGGCTGAGCACATGCTGTTTCACGCCCAGTATTTCTGACAGGTCGGCAATAGTCAAATCGGGATTTTTAAACACTTGATCATGTTTCATGCACTGATCGAGTTTTTGCTGAATGTCACGGGGCATAGGTTGCATGGGGTGCGGCCGCTCAAACAGGATTTCCGGGAATTTCCACAGGTAGTACATTTCCAGGATCATGAGTCCCGAGAAGGGAATGAACACAAGATCGTATGTTCCGGTGATTATGGAAGGCCAGCGCATGATGAAGCCAATCAGGCTTAGATTCAGCATCATCCATGTGGCCACCGATAGTCGAACGAATAGCCGAATAAAGAGGTTGGTTACGAGGCGGAGGGTTGAGGGAAACAAGCGGGCTTTTCTGAGTGCCAGAAATAAATAGATACCTACGTGGGTCATGGCGCTAATGAGTATGACAACATTGCCAGCGGGCAAACCTTTCCAGCGGTGATTCATGAAGGAGACGAGGGCGGAATTGTTGATTTCTAAAATGGCAAGAGTTGCCATTGCCAGCATGGGAATAAACAGCGTCAGGGCAGACCTGCGAAGAGGCTCGCCATTGAAAGACTGAATAAAGATAAAAAGTAATGGCCCCCATGCGAAGAGCAGTACCTGAAAGATCATTTCCATATAAGCCAGCCAAATGATATTGGCCAGATGAAATACTACTGCGCCAGTAAAGATCAAAATCAGGAACATATTCATCAGGCTGAAAGCACGGAGTTTTATGGGATCGGCTTTTTTGGTGCGATAGATGAAAAAGATGAGAATGAGTCCAAGGAAACCTACGGCGAAATAATAGAAGGTAATCAGCTGGATGGAGCGAGCCCCGCCCGAATCCTGCCAGTTGGCGATGTTTACATAAATGGTTTCGCCATTTTGGTCCGCACTGAGCAGGCGGTTTGATCGAAACTCATTTTGCTCTGTGGTTTCTACCTTCATCCAGCTGCCACGTGTAAATTTATATTCCAGCGGTAGGAGGTCGGAAGGAAACTGAAAGGCGAATTTGCCATCGAGCTGCCGGGAAAGCATGAAATTTGGATCCTTTACATTCCAGTCGTTAAAGCTACCTGTGAGATAAATGGTATCTGCCCCGGAAGTGCCCGCAGGCAAGGACTCCAACACCACGGTAACCTGCGCCTGGCTGCACCACGCCGATAGTAGGAGAAACAGAATACCTGCAATCCTTTTAGGCTTGATGCCACATTTGCTGGCAGTAAAGGCGGAAATGAAAAACACGTATAGGTTCATGATGTTCTCAGTAAGACTAAATTAATGGGACTTTGTGATAAGCATGCCGAAATGACCGGATAAGATATTTGCGCCCTTCCAAAGCCAGTATATATGTTCTTTTGTGTAATCATCAGATAACCAAGTGATAAGTGAAAGTTAGGTCGATCAATGCCCTACCTTTGCCGCATGTCCAAATCAATCAAAAGTCAGGAGGCCATATTGGCTAAACTCGGAATAGCAGAACTGAATGCCATGCAGCAGGAGGCTCAACTTGCCATAGAATCTGCTCAGGAAGTCATATTGCTCTCTCCCACAGGTACGGGTAAGACGCTGGCCTTTTTACTACCACTAATCAACCAATTGGACAAAGCCTGCGAGGAAATTCAAATAGTGGTCATTGTTCCGTCACGAGAGTTGGCAATTCAGATTGAGCAGGTGATGCGTGAAATGGGCACGGGATTTAAGGTGAATGCTGTATATGGTGGACGATCAAGTTCGAAAGACAGGCTGGAGATCAAGCATCGGCCGGCCGTGCTGATTGGTACACCTGGTCGGGTGGCGGACCATTTGAGAAGATCGGCTTTTGATACACAGTATATTCAGACACTGGTTCTGGATGAGTTTGATAAATCTCTGGAAGTTGGTTTTGAGGATGAAATGAAAGAGATATTGACCTTGCTGCCCAAGGTGCAAAAAAAGGTGTTGACATCTGCTACACAAGGAGTGGAGATTCCACAGTTTGTAGGTCTGAGAAAGCCAATGGTGGTTGATTATCTGGAGGAAAAAACCAACCAGCTCAAGATCAAGACTGTAATCTCTCCATCTAAGGATAAGCTGGACACGCTGATTGATTTGATAGCGCATATTGGGGATCAGGACGGGATCATTTTCTGCAATTTCAAAGACTCCATTCAGCGCGTAAGTGATCGCCTGACGGATGAGCGAATTTCTCATGGCACGTTTTTCGGGGGTATGGAGCAGGTGGATCGTGAACGAGCGTTGATCAAGTTTAGGAACGGGACTCACAAAATATTGCTTGCTACAGATTTGGCAGCACGAGGTATTGACGTGCCTGAGATCAAATTTATTGTCCATTACCATCTGCCACTGAAGAGTGAGGAGTTTACTCATAGAAATGGACGTACAGCACGAATGAATGCGGATGGTACAGCCTATGTGTTGCAATATGAAAAAGAACCTTTGCCAGATTTTATTGGAAACCTACCAGAAGAGAAGCTGAGAAAATCGGCACTGCCAAAACGATCTGAATGGAATACACTTTTTATATCGGGAGGCAGAAAAGACAAGATATCTAAAGGAGATATTGCCGGGTTGTTTTTCAAACAGGGAGCGTTAGAAAGGGATGAGTTGGGAGTGATCGAACTGAAAAACGATTGTGCTTTTGTAGCTGTGAAGCGGGACACTGTCAAGGAGCTGCTCCCTAAAGTCAACAATGTGAGACTCAAGAAGAAAAAGGTCAGGGTAACAGTAGTTTGATTTATTGTTTTCCTCTCCTGCCGAAAATCACTATTGGTAAAGCAATCAAAAAGAAAACCACGGCCATCAATAGAATAATGAATTTGGCTGACGCAAAATAGAATGCTAGGGATGGCCACACTTCACGTACATCTCCGAGGATCAATCGGATAAGCGCATAGTTTTCGATAGCATCAAAAAGTACAGCCACCCACACTCCCATGAGTGCTAAACGAGCTGTCTTGCGGAGAAATGGCTTCTGCTGAAAGTGATTTTTGACTCGGAGGAGTAGAAGCGAGATAAATCCCCCGTAGATAAACATATACAGGTAGTCAAACCCCAAACTCAGCCCAGCTGCGGTTTTGCTTTGTTCATTCCATGAATTTATGATGGCTTTTGACTGGTCAAGATCTTGGGCCAGCTCAAAAGAAACTATGCCATTCGGTGCTACTTCATTTTTGAGGTAGCCATCAAAAGTGAGCATCACCATAAAGGAGATGATCAACGAGATGAAGGAGATGATCAGCGTTTTTTTAGATAGAAGTATAGTGGTCATGGTCCGAATTTTATCCAAAAAATAAATCAAACAAATACCTGCCCGGTGTGAATGTGAATCCTCCGGCAATAATGATGGCTCCAAAGTACAGCAAAATCATTTTCCTTTTGTGCGCTTTTATATTTCCTTGCTGAATGGCGAAATAGGCAGTGGGAACAGTGTAAATGGTAAGGAAGCTAAATCCGTGAATCCACCCGAAATGATTCAATATTTGAGGACCGACTTGAGCAGGCATAAAAAGTGTGACTAGGGCTGTGAACAGCATCAGCACCATATAGACTCTACCGAAATATTTGTGTGTGTTAGTGCCTTTTTGGATGAGCAACAAAATTGTGCCGATGAGAAAACAAGGGACTACAGTGGCCAAATGCAAGTACATTAAGTAGTTGTAATTCATATATTAAATACTTTTACCTTTCATCACCTAATCTTTTCCAGTCTCTCAATATATGGATGGCTTCTCTGAGCGTAGCATCTGAAGCTATGCCATACCTGAGCTGCTCGTCTGTTTCGTGCCCAAATTGAGTGAGGCCGGAAACCACCTCCAGTTTAAATCGATCATCAACAGGATAGTCGTATTTGGCAGAATCGTATGGTTCATAATAGAATGTTTTGATAAACTCGTCAACGGTCAGCGGCACGCTTTTAATTGATTTCATCTCTTGTGTGATAGAGTCGCTGAATATCTTTAACGAGTGATAGATTGCATTGCTGTTTTGGCGTTGATCGCTGATTGTCTTTAGTTGGTTTTTAGGTATTTCGAAGGGGCTTCTTTTCAGTCTAATATTTTTGCCGTATTCATTAGGTTCCAGGGCATAGTCCTGATTTTCTTCGCTAAACAAAGTGTGGGGAAATCCATCAGGAATAACAATATCAGGAGTAATACCTGTTCGCTGAAAGGTTTTCCCATCCAGATCATAGTATCGCATCACCGTGAGTTTAAGCGCTCCAAATTCTTGGTCAGTGTCTGGATTGGTCAGTGGTCCCATAAGCTGTCCGCTGGCTTTGCCAAAGGTTTGATTGCCGACTATCAGTGCACGGCCGTGTGCCTTCATCATAGATACAAACATCTCTGAGGCTGACGCAGAGAGTGTATTGACCAGCACTATGAGCTTTCCTGTGTAAATAGCGCCTTTGTTTTTATCGCGTAGGGTCATGTTTTCTTCTCGTGATACCTCCTGAATCAGCGGTCCACCGGAGAGAAACAAACTAGCTAAATCCACAGCTTCCTGCACCGACCCACCTCCATTGTATCTCAAATCTATGATCAGCCCATCCGTGTTTTTTGTTCTGAGCTTTAGCACCTGTGTTGCTATATCCTGCGAGCTGTTAGAGTTTGGGTTGTCCATGTTTCGGTAGAAACTAGGCAGGGAAATGTAACCCACACGAATACTGTCTTCCAGAACCAGCGTACCTATTTCGTTGCTTAGGTTTTCAATCAGGGATTTTCGAATCGTTACATTTTCGATTTTTCCGCTGCGCTTTTTCAAGTTCAATGAGACTTCTTCGGGCTCAGGGTTGTTGAGCAGGTTCATGAGTTCGGCTGCTTCCAGACAAGCTGGATGAATATCCTTGCCATTGTATTTGACCTTCAGTATTTCGTCACCTTCCTTGATTTGATCCATATCATCGGCAGCACTACCAGGAATTTTGCCGACCACCACGTACACCCCGTTTCTCACCTCATCTACCACCAGCCCTGTGGAGTAGATTTCTTCCGATAGAGAAAACTCAAAATCCTCCATTTCCTTGATGGTCATGTAGTTTGTATGCGGATCAAAGCTATCGGCGATGGCTCTCATATAATCTTCCATAAATGACTGTACCAGTGCTTCTTCCGAACTCATAAAATGAGCCATGCGGCACGCCTCCATTTGGCGAATGCCGGATATAAGCGAATCTTGCTTTGCTTGAAAGTCCTCCAATGAGCCCTGCACGGAATCTAGAGAAGTCTGATAATCAATCAGGGTCAGGTATTTTATCCTTCTGATTATTTTCTGCTTTAGTTCATCTTCAGATTTTTCGTAAATCAACTTATTGAGCGACCCAAACAGGGTGATCGAATCCCGAACCGAAAAGTCTGTTCGCCACGTTGCGTCTAGCTTCATGACAGAATCGAAAGCCATGATTTTTTTCTGGTAAATATCAAAAGCTGCGCTGGCAAAAGAACATCCACCCAGAATCAGGTCCAGACTGATGTTATTCTTTTCTGCTTTGATGGCCTCCACATCGGCCTGGGTAAACAGTATTCCGTAATGGTCTAGCTTGCTGATCAGTTTCTCTACTACGCGTTTGTTATACTCCAGGCTGTTTTGATTCCTGGTCACATGAAATTCCGAAATGGTGCCATGCAGTTGGGCTGCCTGCTGGCACAGCATCGGGTCAATTTTCTGTGACATTGCCATGACAGCTTGCACAAGGGATAAAAGTAATATCAGCAGAAATCGGTGCATGGACTGTGAGAGAAATCGGTTGTTGGAAGTAAGGGTGTTCAATTATAAACCAATCTTCTCAATTATATATGTGCAACAATGAGTTATGACCTTTTAAAACGTCAATTTTCCAATGACACAAGACTGCAGTAAGGTATATGTCGATTGCGCTATGTTTGCTGGGATTTAATGTTAGAGATATGAAAAACCTGTTATTAATCCTTCTAGTACTTACTTCCGCGTCAACAATGGCGCAGAAAAAAATGGTAAAACAAATAACTGCCGAAGTGAAAAAGGCAGATTACAAGTCGCATGTATATTTCCTTGCTTCGGACGAAATGAGAGGTAGGAATACCGCCACTCAGGAAAATGAAATTGCTGCCAGATACATAGCCGAGCAGTTGCGCGCTAGTGGTGTTAAAATGGCGCCAGGTCAGGACACTTATTTTCAGCAGGTAGAATTAGTGAAAACCATGCCCCCGGCAAGATCTACGCTGACAGTGGGCGATTCGGTTTTCAATGTGTGGGATGATATGATTTTCATATCCGCAAAAAATGTGAACGTCACAGCTGAAATGATGTATGTGGATTTTGGTTTTCCTGAGGATCTGGAAGGAAAAGATGTAAAAGGTAAAATCCTGATAGCCAAAGCCGGAAACGGAGACCCATCAAAAGGTTCTTATAAGTTTTCTTTTCAAAAATTTGCAGCGGCAAGGGACGCGGGTGCTGTAGCTCTCATTGAGCTCTACAGACCGAGCAGAATTCCATGGAAGTTGCTCACCAACTACCTTTCTGGAAACCAATTTTCTATTGACGAAGGTCAGGATGTGGAGGCATATCCTGCATGCTGGCTGGTTGACAAGGATGGTAGCGGGCGATTAGATTATTTTAAATCAATGGAAGGGAAACTTGCTACGCTTTACGTGGCTGGATCGGGTAGAGACCGGGTGAAAGTGCCAAATGTGGTTGGTGTGATAGAAGGAACAGATCCTGAGCTGAAAAATGATCATATCATGATTTCAGCTCATTTTGATCACGTAGGGGTGAAAACTGTGGCCGAGGAGGACAGCATCTGGAATGGTGCTCGTGATAATGGTATTGGCGTGGCTAACATGCTGACAACAGCCAGGTATTTTTCAGAGCATCCACCCAAAAGATCTATTGTGTTTTTGGCATGCAATGCCGAGGAGGTTGGCCTATTGGGTAGCCAGTGGTATGCGGATCACCCTTTGATTCCTTTAGAAAATACAGTTTTTAACCTGAATACTGACACTGGAGGATATGATGATATCACCAAAGTCACTATCGTTGGTTTCAACAGAACGTCAGTTACACCTTTCCTGATAGAGGGAGCCGATATGTTTGGTTTGGAAGCAATAGACGATACTTTTCCGGAGGAGAATTTCTACGATAGATCTGACAATGTCAGTTTCGCGGCGAAAGGGGTTCCGGCTATTTCCTATGGGCCTGGCGTTGTGGAGATGGGTGCTGCCATCACCGATTTTTATCACCAGCCTACAGATGAACCAAACACGCTGGACTATGACTATCTGATCAAGTTCTCAAGAGCATACATTTATACCCTAAACAAAATAGCCAATACAGACGGAGAGCTGTGGTGGACTGCCGGAGATAAATATGAAGAGGCAGGCAAAGCACTCTACGGTAAATAAGATTTGATATTTAAACCCTAACCTGGTTTTTGAGCCATCAGCTAGCTGATGGCTTTTTTTGTGACCTTCAGGCCGTCTCGATAGCGGGATCAACCACCTCCAACCCTTCTTTGCTCAACATGTGCCTGGGCACATTGCTGATAATATAATCACGGAGCAGATCGATGAACCGATTTTTGTCGGGCATGTTGCGAGTGATCAGACCTATTTCCCGGGCTTTCATTTCTATGGCAGAGATGTTTTCCTCTTGTTCTTCATTCAGGCTAATCGTGGTTAGCTCAGGCAGTATGGTAAACCCTCCGTGGTTATCCACCATCCGGATTAGTGAGTCTATGGAGTTGCACCGGTAGACCATCTGCTTGACTTTGCGAAACGATTTGATCTTACAAAAGTCATTTACCTGATCTCTGAAGCAATTACCTTCTTCCAGAAGCCATAAGTCCTCCCTGCTGATCTCATCTATATGGAGGGTGGAGCTACTCATTTCCGGCGATGAGTAGAAATAGAATTTTTCATAAAAAAGTGCCTGACTACTGATGCCAAAGCTCTTTACGGGAGTGGAGATAATGCCGGCATCTAACTCACCAGATCTCACTTTATTGATCACATCATCAGTGATGAGCTCGGTGATTTCCAGCCTGAAGTCCGGGTAGTCACGGTTGAGCGACCGGCTAAAAAGTGGAACCAAAAACGGGGAAAGTGTCGGAATCACCCCAACTTTTAATTCACCGGTGAAGTCTAGTTTCTTGTCTGCGGAAAATTGCTTTAGTTTATTTGCGCTGGTGACTATTTCTTCGGCTCGAAGGAGAAACTCCCTGCCATCTTCTGTTGCGCAGACGGGACTAGAGGAACGATCAAAAAGCTTTATTCCTATCTCCTTTTCCAGTTTTTGAATCTGTGCGCTCAATGCTGGCTGGGAAAGCGATAATTTTCTGGCCGATTTGCTGAAACTTCCGTTTCGCAAGACGAACAAAGCATATTCGAGCTGTGTTAAAGTCATAAGCAAAAGTTATAAAGGATAAAAATAGTGTATTAAATTGTATTGTTCTTTGCAGAGCAAAACACGAAAGAGCAATTAAAAAATTGAAATAAAATGTTAGAGGAATTAAGTACAGATACCCTTCAGGAAATAGTGGAAGGAAATGAAAAAGTAATGGTGCAATATGGCGCTACGTGGTGTGGCAATTGCCGATTGACAAAGCCTAAATTCAAAAGACTGGCTGGCGAAAATGAGGATGTGAAATTCGTTTACGTTGATGCAGAGAAACTCCCAAATTCGAGAGGATTGGCTGAAGTGAAAAACCTGCCAACTTTTGCAGGGTTCAAAGGCGGGAAGTTGGTTTCTCAGCAGGCAGGAAACAAAGAAGATGTTATTAAATCTGTATTGAATGAAGTTACCAATAATTAAACACATCGTAGAGTTCGTTGATAAAAATGACGAGGATTGGGTGGAGGAGACCATAGAGCTCCTTGAGCATTTGTCAGAGTCTCCGGCGCTGAAGGATGAAGAGCTGGATGTGTTGGGAGAGCTGCTTTCTAATCTCTACGGAGCATTGGAGGTGAGCAAGGAAATAAAATCCGGAACTCCACAGAAAGAAGCGCTCAATGGATTTATGAAAAGAGTAATGGGGTCGATAGACTAGAATAGAAAAAGGCTCATCGTGGGATGAGCCTTTTTTATGAACTATGTCTTGTCCTGAAATAAGTTGACGCAAATGCGACCGCTCTAATTTTCCTAATCACCGTTCCCATCTCTCCAGGGATAAATACGTTCTGGTGATACTTGAAATGTGGCATCCGTTCTTCCTCCGTAAGTTGTTCTAGCTGCAGCATCAGGCTCATAGAGGTTTGCTATGTCAATTAGAACTTGTTGTTGTCATACCAAGGGAAATTAACAACGGTAGCTGAGTCGAGTTGTGAGCTACCAGTCTGACAGTAAGTGCTATCAGTCCACACTAGGAATATGAAAATGATTATGTTTTTCATACTTGGTTTTTTTGGTGATTGACATTTTAGTCATTGATTTTTTTCTGGAACCAGAATAAGCTTCTCCCCGATCCATAAGCTTCTGGAATATCTGAAGGAACTTCTCCAGACACCCCATTAAAAAACAAATGATATCGGGCAGTTCTTTCTGCGAAATATGCTTCTATGGTGTCTATGTCCTCAGTGCCAAGATACAAGTAATATGTCCTGGTAAAAGCACTGTCCAACTTGCATAAGTCAAAGCAGTGTAATTCGTGAAAGGGATTAAAATAGACCACCCCCCAGTTTTCGACCCAAAAATTAACCTCATGATACATGGTGTCCATTCTTGAATTGAGAATTACAATAGAATCTGGGTTAATAGGCTTATCATAACCCATGAGGTTTTCGTATGTATCCGGGTCTACAAAACTCCAATCCGCACCTGAGCACGATGATCTTTTGAAGACGCAATCTTGGGGTTCTTTATCATCAAACAGATCGCAACTGGTCAATCCAAACAATGAGCTCAAACAACAAAAGAGGACTATACGACTAATAATTATTTTCATACAACTAATTTGCAAAAATTTTTCAAATACCGAATTAATGGTGTTTTTTTAAACAAAAAAAAGCTCTGATTGGTGTCAGAGCTTTTGGTTTTGAATTTAATTTTAAATGTCACTTAGCAAATGCTACTGCCCTGGTTTCCCGAATCACGGTGACCTTGATCTGGCCAGGGTATTGCATTTCTTTTTCTATCTTTTGTGAGATAGTTAATCAGGTTTCTCCGGCTAATTTGACAAAGTGATAAGAGTATCATCCCAGTAGTCACAAAACGGGGTTTGATATAAAATTGAATCCGAACGTAATAGTTGAATGATTTTATCCGGTTCAGCGAGCTTTACATAGAAAGTATCATGAACATATTCCGGGATATCAACTATAAATTCATGTGTAAGAAAAGAAGGACGAGCTCCCCCGATTGAAATAATATTATCGGGACTCTCTTTAGAATCGGGTGATAGCGGATTAACAGCCCAAAAATCAAGACTGTCAACAAACCCTCCTTCGACAAACCAAACCACGGAAATGTTAAAGTAATCTGACGGGGTGAGTGAATTTAGATATTCGTCGACTAAATTTTTTCCAGTATCCGAATCTACATATCGTAAAGAGAAGAAGAATGAAGGTGGACTTGATGCATTCGGACCTTTTCCAAAGCATGATGATTTATCGTCACTACAAGAAACTATGACTATTAGTAACAGTATTTGTAAAAAAAGAAAAACTTGTTTCACTCGTTAGAATTTGTTGCTTCCAATACTAATATTTGTTGCTTTATAAAGCAAATAGCGGTCGCATATTTTTCTCAAATACCGAATTAATGGTGTTTTTTTAAACAAAAAAAAGCTCTGATTGGTGTCAGAGCTTTTGGTTTTGAATTTAATTTTAAATGTCACTTCGCAAATGCCACTGCTCGAGTTTCGCGTATAACCGTCACCTTGATCTGACCGGGGTACTGCATTTCTTTTTCTATCTTTTGTGAGATGTTAAATGAGATTTCTCCGGCTTGTTTGTCCGTTACATTCTCGGCATCTACCATCACCCGAAGCTCTCTACCAGCCTGAATGGCATAGCATTTATTCACACCGTCAAAGCTTAGAGCTACGCTCTCCAATTCTTTCAAGCGCTTAAGATATTGCTCCATGATCTCGCGACGAGCTCCCGGCCTACTGCCCGAGATAGCATCACATGCCTGCACGATAGGGGAGATCATTGAGGTCATCTCTACCTCATCGTGGTGAGCGCCAATAGCGTTACACACTTCACCATTTTCTTTGTACTTCTTGGCTAGCTCCATACCTATAATAGCGTGAGGCTTATCTGGCTCATCGGGATATACCTTGCCAATATCGTGTAGCAGACCTGCACGTTTGGCGAGCTTGGAGTTTAGCCCAAGTTCAGATGCAAGTGTGCCACAAAGCTTGGCCACTTCTCTGGAGTGTTGCAGCAAGTTTTGTCCGTAAGATGATCTAAACCTCATTCTACCCACATACTTGATCAATTCTGGGTGAAGACCATGAATTCCCAAATCGATCACAGTGCGTTCCCCTATTTCTACAATCTCTTCCTCTATGTTTTTGGTAGTCTTGCTCACAATCTCCTCGATACGCGCAGGGTGAATCCTGCCATCCTGCACGAGTCTGTGAAGTGACAATCGGGCAACTTCTCTTCTCACTGGGTCAAATCCTGAAATGATGATAGCCTCAGGTGTGTCGTCAACAATGATCTCAACTCCTGTGGCTCCTTCAAGCGCCCGGATGTTTCGCCCTTCACGCCCGATGATCTTGCCCTTGATGTCATCACTTTCTATGTTGAAGATAGAGACACAGTTTTCTATGGCGTGTTCTGTAGCAGTTCTTTGGATGGTTTGAAGCACAATCTTTTTGGCTTCTTTGGTGGCCGTCATTTTGGCTTCTTCCATGATGTCTTTCACATGGGCAGATGCGTCTGTTCTTGCCTCGTCTTTGAGCGCTTCTATAAGCTGAGTTTTGGCTTCTTCAGCCGAAAGATTTGATGCCTTTTCGAGGATTGCGACTTGCTGGCTTTTGAGTTTCTCAAACTCTTCTTTTCTCTTTTTGACGATTTCGAGCTGAGCGGTCACATTTTCTTTCATGGACTCTAACTCAGCCTCAGCCCGCTTGTTTTGTTCTATTTGCTTCGAGAGGTTTCCTTCTCGCTGCTTGAGCTTGTTTTCGTTAGAGATGATCTGATTTTTCTTCCTGTTAGATTCTTCCTCAAATTCAGATCGGAGTTTCAGGAACTTTTCTTTTGCTTCGTGGATTCGGTCTTTTTTAATACTCTCGGCTGTTACTTCTGCGTCTTTGAGTATCAATTTTTTCTGTTCCTCAGCTTCCGCGATTTTTTTATTTACTGATCGCTTGAGCAGTATTCGATCAATACCGACACCAATGCCAATACTGACAATGCCAATGATGGCAACTACTGTTATATCCATTACCTCTGTTATCTATATATGAATAGCAGGAGCCTGATTTGGCGTGTAGAGTGGGATGTGATCGGTACCTAAGGGAAAAGTTTAGATTGCTTCAGTAATCATCTGGCTGATACTTCTTACCTGGTTGAGGGCAACTTCGTCTGTTGACTCGATGTTTTCTTCTTTCTTCATCTTTTCGGTAAGGAAATCGAAGGCCGCCATGGCCAACAAATCCTGATGATCATCGATCCCAAACTGATCTTTATAGGATCGTATTTTCTCATTGATCATTTTTCCCGCGCGCCTGATACGCTCCTCATCTTCGGCTTTTACCTTCATGGGATACTCGCGGTTCCCAATTTTCAGCTTTATTGATAATTCTGTCATTCGGTATTAAGCTTCACCCAAATGAGCAATGCATTTATCTATTTCCTGAATGTAGTCATCAATCACTTCCTTCAACTCTGTCTCGCCTCCTTCTTCGACTATCATGCTTTCTACAATTTTACTAATTTTCGCTTGATTTTGAAAGTTTGCCAAATGGGCATTGTGACTATCGACCTTATTTTTCAGATTTTCATTTTCAGATTTGAGTCGCTGCACTTCCTGTTGAAGTTGGGAGTGTTCGCCGATAATCAGTTTTACCTTTCTTTCAAGGTTGTTTAGTTCGGTACGGAGCGATTCGTTTCCCATTTATTTTCTGATTAAAGCGCCAATTTCTCTTTCAAAGGTTCGGATAAAACCACTCATGGTCTTGTCTATCTGTTTGTCGTTCAGGGTCTTTTCCGAGTCCTGAAGATAAAAACTTATTGCGTAAGATTTCTTCCCCTCATCAAGTTTTTCTCCTTTGTAAACAGAAAAAACATTGATGCGATTCAGTAATTTCCTTTCAGATTTGAAAGCAAGCCTTTTGATTTCCTTCAAAGTAACGTCTTCATTGATCACAAGAGACAGGTCTCTTCGCACTTCGGGGTATTTGGAAAGTGGTTGAAACTGATACTTAGTTTGCGATGCTTTGATTAACTTTTTCCAGTTGAGCTCTGCATAAAATACCTCTTGACTAATCTCGAAATACTTTGTTATGCTAGAGTCAAGCTTACCAATTTTTCCAATTGGCGCATTGTTTACTACCAAATCCAACCCGTAGATGAAGCAGTCGTCTTGAGAGTCTTGCAGTTCAGGCTCAGTGATTCGGAGAGAGGCCAGCGCTGCGTTGATGTCTTTCATCAGATCATGAAAGGTTACCGGACTGGCAGGAGCATTCCATGCTTCTTCATTAGTGTCTCCCGTGAGGTAAAATGTTAGTAACTCTGTCTCTTTGTATTTTTCTTTCTTTTCGTAAATCTTAGAAAACTCGAAAAATTTCAGGTTTTTCTGCTTTCTGTTGATGTTTCGTCGGAGTGATTCCAGACCTGTGTATATCGGGCTGGTTTTCATGTACCCGAGTTCCTCGCTTGATTTATTCAATATCTCAACTGGACCTTCTCCTAGTGGGATGTTTTTAAAATACTCCGGATTGGTAAGAGAATTGGTTAGAATCTCCGAGTAGCCGGCTCCTGCGAGCTGCTCAGAGACTTTTTCTTGAAGCTTGTATGGCTCTTTTTCGCTGAATGAAGCCATATATCCTGCAGAAAGGGTCTCTTCCAGAGGGATATTGTTAAATCCATAAATGCGCAAGACTTCTTCTACCAGGTCAGCTTCGCGTGTCACTTCACTTCGGTAAGCTGGGACGGTGGCCGTAAAGCCCTCTTCAGAGATTGATGAAGTTTCGATATCCAGGTCATTTAAGATTTTTATAATCCTGTCATGAGCCAGGTCCTCACCGATCAACCGATGAAAGTTCCTGAAGGTAGTGTCGATTTTTACCGGTGCAATTTTATTTGGATAGATGTCCGTGAAGTCAGAAGCCAGATATCCACCAGCGTACTCTAAAATTAGCTCGATTGCCATTTGGAGGGCAGGAATGGTCATTTCCGGATCAGTTCCTCTTTCAAACCTAAACGAAGCATCGGTAGAGAGTGTATGACGTTGTGCAGATGCCCGTACCCAGTCGGCAGAGAAATGGGCGCTTTCAAGGAAAATGCTTGTGGTATCGTCTTTGACTCCTGAGTCCAGGCCACCGAAAACTCCGGCGATACACATTCCCCCGGCATCATTACAGATCATGAGATCCTTTTCGTCAAGTTTGCGATCTATTTCATCTAGTGTTTTAAATGCAGTCCCACTTGCCAGGGTTTTCACTGTCAATTTATTTCCGACCACCTCCGCATCGAATGCGTGCATGGGCTGCCCTATGGCTAGCATCACGTAGTTGGTGATGTCCACAATGTTGTTGATAGGCGATAGGCCAACTGCCTTGAGTTTCCACTGCATCCAGTCGGGGGATGCCCCCACTTTTATGCCTCTAATCGTCGCTCCTGAGTAGCGGGGACAAGCCTCTGTGTTTTCCACATGGACTTCAATCGGTCGATCTATTTTTGATTCAATCTTTTTGAATTGAGGTGTTTTGACAGGCCTTTCGAAAAAGGCTTTCAAATCTCGTGCGCTACCGAGGTGTGATGTGGCATCACCTCTGTTTGGTGTAAGGCCAATTTCAAATACATAATCTTCACCAGTTTCAAATAGCTTCTTCGCAGGTGTTCCGTTTGGCTTGTCCGTATCTAATATCATCAGACCATCATGGCCCGACCCCAAACCAATTTCATCTTCGGCACAAAGCATGCCTTCGGAAACCTCACCTCTAATTTTTGCCTTTTTTATTTTGAAGGGCTCCCCAGAAGAAGGATAGATGGTGGTGTTTACAGTGGCTACAATTGCTTTGATCCCAGCTTTCACATTTGGGGCTCCACATACTATAGGCAGCAATGAACCTGTGCCAACATCTACTTTTGTCAACTTTAATTTGTCGGCATCAGGATGAGCTACGCACTCTATAACTTCTCCAATCACCAGACCTTCCAGTCCACCTGTGATTTTTTCCACTCGCTCCAGACCTTCCACTTCCAGACCAGTCTGAGTCAGAATGGAGGAGATTTCTTCAGGGCTTTCATTTATTTCAATAAAATCCTTTAACCAGTTATAAGAGATTTTCATATTAGCTACTCATTCGATAATTAGTCGGCAAAAATATTAAAGCAGGCCTTAATAGCCTTACGAATTAGTGTTTATAATCCTTTTCGCCTGCTTCAATAGCAATCGGCAATATGTTTTCTGATGGGGGGAGTGGACAAGAGTAGTCAGGAGCGTAGGCGCAGTAGGGGTTGTAGGCCTGGTTAAAGTCGATTTCTATATGGTCTGACTTGCCGATTTCAAGATCCAAATAGCGCCCACCTCCATAAGTAGTGATGCCGCTGGTCTTGTCGGCAAAAGCTGTAAAATACTGATTCAAAGCACCGAAACCTGATGGTTTCAAAATCAGCAATTGGAATGGCTGTCCGTTAATTTTAAAATTTGCAAAAGCGAAGCGAATGTAAACTTCAGAGCTGCCGTCACTATTTTCTATAACAACACGCTGTGGTGTATTGATTCTTTCCAATGTTGCCCGAACACGATACTTGCCCGCAATAGGGAAGTACTCGGGTGTTTCAAAAGGCACATCGTGTAATTGAAACGGGCTCTGGTTTGATGTTTTAAGAAATTTGATTTTTTCGGTACGCTCGGCTTGTGCAGATTCGATGTATGCCTGGTCAGAATTTCCATTGAATACCGAATATCCAATGATTGCGGCTATGCCGACAGTAACAATGTAGAAGAGCTTTTTCAAATTGAAAAAAAATTAATCCACTGCTAAATTAGTGCGAATCTCTAGTGTATCAATCTCAATTGTAGTTTATATCAGGTAGAGCCCGATAAATGAGTGACTCAAGGTTTTTCAAACTGACAGCAGCTTTGCTTACCTTATTTTTTAGTTTTTTCAAGGGGGTGTATATGCTATGCTCACTTGCAGCACTTCGTAGGAGAAAGTTATCGCAATCCTCAATTTCTTTCAAAATCGTGTTGTTGCTTTCTTGCTTCATTAGTTCGTTAAGGTGATTTCTGTACCTCTTAAAGTAGGTAGGGTGTAGTTTGAGATGGTAAATGGTATCAAAAAACAGGGAAATTGAGGTCTTTCTATTTCCCCCAATTACAAATTGCCCCAATGTGGACTTATTGTGATTTAAGCCTTTCAATTGGCACCACATTTTGGATATTAGGGCAGATTGATCAGTTTCTGAATAATAAAAAATGTCTGAACGGTAAATTGATGAAATGATACAGGCTTTACTTGCGGTCACTGACTCTATAAGTATTCTCAAAATATGGGAGTCGTGGTTTCTGAACCAAAATTTGGAAGCGTTCCAGCCTTGAATACCTATGTATCTGAGGTCTTTCATTTTGGGGTGCTTAAAAGGATTTAGACAGGATTTTCAGAAAAGATCTGTCTATGAATTTAATAAAGATCTGTCTAAAAATTAAAAAATTGATTGAGATAGGTTGTCAATGGGCTTAGCTTGAAATCACAATGATGCTCAGAGTAGGGACTCGTCGGCGAAGCTGAAAAAGCTCTGATCCGTGAAAATGATGTGATCAAGTATAGGAATGTCCATTAGTCTGCCGGCTTCTTTCAGCTTTTTTGTCAGCTGAATATCCGATTGGCTGGGTTTCAGGTTTCCGGATGGGTGGTTGTGAACCAAAATGATATTGCTGGCCAGTTCATCCAGGGCTTTGCGCATAATTATCTTGGTGTCTACTACTGTGCCTGATACACCTCCTATACTTATGCGGTCTTTTCTGATGATCTCGTTGTTGCGTTTCAATAATATGATCCAAAACTCCTCATGCGCCAAGTCGAGCATTTCGGGTTTAAGGTATTCGTATGCCTGTTCGGAGGAATTGATAATAGGCTTTTTGGTGGTCTCGGTTTCTTTTCGCCTGCGGCCGAGCTCCAGTGCACTTACTATGGAAATAGCTTTTGCTTCTCCTATTCCTTTAAATTTCATCAGTTCTTTTACTGATAGTCGGGCTAATTTGTTGAGGTCATGATCGTATTCTCTAAGGATAATTTTGGCGACATCCACTGCTGAGAGGGTGCGTGTGCCAGACCCGATAAGTATGCCTATCAGTTCAGCATCAGACAGTGCGGCTTTTCCTTTGAGCAAGAGCTTTTCTCTTGGGCGATCTTCTTCTGCCCAGCTTTTTATGGATAAGCTTTTTGTGGATTCATTTTCCATTGTATGTAAAAATGGAAAATATTTTATAATAAAAAAACCCTGTCCGTGGTGACGAACAGGGTTGCAAATGCTTTGCTTTACGCCTTTCTATTAAAGGGCGTTAACTTTCAATGCTAGTTTTGACTTCAGGTTAGAAGCTTTGTTAGCATGAATGATGTTTTTCTTAGCCAGCTTATCAATCATACCAGTCACCTCTCCATAAAGCTTTTCTGCTTCAGCCTTATCAGTGGTCTCTCTCAATTTCTTGATGAAAGTTCTGGTTGATTTGTGCTGATATCGATTCGTCAACCTTTTAGCGTTGTTTGATCGAATTCTCTTTAATGCTGATTTATGATTTGCCATGAGCTTTTAAATTCTTCTTTCTTCCAAAAAGGAGTGCAAAGATAGGATAATTGAGAATTAAAACAAAAACATTAAATAATCTAATCGTAAAAAGATTCGAGCTAAAATTATTTACCTTCATCACTCAAGATGAAACGCGCTTTAATACTGCTTACAATTGCCTTCTCCGGGATATTTATATCAGGGTGGGGCTTTTTTGCTCATAAAAAGATTAACCGATTGGCGGTTTTTACATTGCCTCCTGAAATGATCGGTTTTTACAAACGGAATATCAACTATATAACAGACAAGGCTGTGAACCCTGATATGCGCAGGTATATCATCAAGGAGGAGGCTCCTCGTCATTATATAGATCTGGATGAATATGGAGACAGTGCTATTCATAATCTGCCGAGATACTGGTCAAAAGCTGTAGAGGAATTCACTATAGATACACTGAATGCCTATGGGATTGTGCCATGGCACGTCAACCTGGTCAAATACCAACTCACTCAGGCATTTTTGAAACAAGATAAAGACCGGATACTCCGGTATTCAGCGGATTTGGGACATTATATAGCTGATGCCAATGTGCCACTGCATACCACGTCAAATTACAATGGACAGCAAACCAATCAAGTCGGAATTCATGGATTTTGGGAATCGAGGCTTCCGGAACTCTTTTTCGGCAATTATGACTTGCTGACCGGAAGAGCGGAATATGTGGAAAATACGCAGTTGGCCGCATGGCGAGCTGTGGAAGGTGCCAATATGGCGCTAGACTCTGTCCTTCAATTTGAAAAGGAACTTTCTGAGAAATTTCCGGAATCCAAAAAGTACAGTTTTGAAGAAAGAGGTGCCTCCACGCTTAGGGTTTATTCCTATGAATTTTCTGAAGCTTATCATGATAAGCTTGATGGGATGGTTGAGCGTCAAATGAAGAGGGCGATTAGGATGCTCGGCAATTTCTGGTATACAGCATGGGTAGATGGCGGTCAGCCTGATCTAAACCAATGGATGGAAATAGAAATGGTTGAGGATTCCACTACTAACCTGAACCGTGACATACATGTCAGAAATCATGAGAGTGGGGAAAGTTTGCCGTAAGGTGTCTGACAACTTTTAATCGAAGCTTACTGGAAATCTGTCGAACGTGATTGCAGAATTGTAAAAAATATTACTTACTTTTTCTTTTACAATCAGCGAACATCACTTTATGACCTCACGATTTAGAGATTTAATAATTTTTGCAATACTTTTGATGACGGGAGTTTTTGCAACGGCACAAACCCGAGCTATTTCTGAAGATGATTTAGAGTTTAATTTTCTTAAATGGCACTATGCAGAATATCCAAAAACAACGGTGAGTTGGGAATCCTTGCGTATAGGAGGAGAGGAGTTTTTTAGAGGCACTTTCGATTTTGAAGGATATGAAATGAGGGTGCTGTACAAAACCGATGGACGAATGCTTCAGGAAGAAGCTGATTTATTGAAAAATGTACCAGTTTCTCTGCTGCACTATTTGGATGACTTTTATTTGAAATATAAGGTGATGTCTTTTACGAGAATCACCGATTTTCAGAGCGACGATATCTCTTTTAAAATGGAGATCAAGAGCAAAGAAAACGGAATTGAAATATTAGAGTTCGACAAAAATCTCATCCCCATAGATAGCGAACTTGTCAGTGGATCTAATTGAGATACTGACCTTTTAACCCAGAATGAGAAAGGCCTTCAATATTGAAGGCCTTTTCTTTTTCAATTATTTCTGAGCTGGTTTTCTTATTTGCCAGCAGCGTAAAGCTTACTTACTTCGTCCCAGTTAATTACATTAAAGAATGCGTTGATGTAATCTGGTCTTCTGTTTTGATAGTTTAGGTAGTAGGCATGTTCCCATACGTCCAATCCAAGAATTGGAGTTCCGTCGCAAGCTACACCTGACATCAATGGATTGTCCTGATTAGGAGTAGAGCAAACCTCCACTTTACCTCCGGCATGCACACAAAGCCATGCCCATCCTGATCCGAATTGGGTAGCTGCAGCATTGCTGAATGCAGTTTTAAATTCTTCGAAAGATCCAAAAGCAGCGTTGATAGCGTCAGCCAACTCGCCAGAAGGCTCGCCACCACCATTTGGACTCATGATTGTCCAAAAGAGTGAATGATTCCAGTGGCCACCGCCATTATTTCTGACTGCAGCTACGTCCATGTGATCCTTGAGTAGTTCTTCTAAAGATTTAGAAGCCATTGGAGTACCTTCTATTGCACCATTCAATTTGGTTACGTAAGCGTTATGGTGTTTGCCATGGTGGATTTCCATGGTAGCTTTATCGATGTGTGGTTCTAGCGCATCGTGAGCGTATGGTAGATTTGGTAATTCAAATGACATAATTATGTGTTTTAAGTATTAATTAATTGTAATAGTGTTCGAAGATAGAACATATCCATTTAGGAATTGTTCCCGCGTATTTTACTAAAAAAGGATTTTATCAAATTTTCTGCATCGTTGGCCATAATTCCATGGGAAACTTCAGTTTTCGGATGCGTGATTCCTTTGCTTACTGTAGTGTACCCTCTTTTTTGGTCAGAAGCGGCATAAACTACTTTTGCGATCTGGCTCCAGTACAAAGCTCCTCCACACATCACGCAAGGCTCCAGTGTGACATATAGTGTGCATTCATCCAGATACTTTGATCCTAGATAATTCTGTGCTGAGGTTATAGCCAGAATTTCGGCATGAGCCGTGACATCATTGAGTTTTTGCACTTGATTGTGGGCTCTTGCGATAATTTTGTTTTGACATACTACCACAGCACCCACCGGGATTTCTCCTTCTTCGAATGCAAGCATTGCTTCTCGCATGGCTTGCTTCATGTAATGTTCGTCGCTATGAACGCCAAGCGAACTCATGAATTGATTCTTACACTTTCCATGATTTCACGAGCGGCGGCTTGCCACTGAGGACGCCACCTTGTGTCACAAGAGAAGTTAAAAAGTAACACACTGTCTTGGTACAAGGTGTACATGATGTAGGTGTACTTACTCACCGGGCTGGAGATACCTCCGAATGTTTTGTCTTCATCGGTCACTTTTGAGATAAACTCAAATACTACAAATTCTCGATTTCCAATGGTTTTGACTCCCTCCTGAATGAATTTCACCTCCGTAAACAGGTTTTGGATATTGGCTTTATAAAAGTCTTTAAGAATGGTAAGATCATTTTCTGTCCATTGCGTACTGTTTTTGTTAATGCCAAGATCTATCTGTCTGTCGGCGCTCGTAAACATGGCGATAGGCTGACGATAGGCTACATACTTATTAACCATCTCTGCCCGGCTCATTGGACTAAAAGATACCGGCACCTTCATGGAGATATCTTTGGTGACTTTCAGCCTTTCCAGAGATTGTTGGCCACTTGCACTGGTGATAATAAAAGCGTTCAAAAAAAGGATAAAAGCCGGGAGAAAACGATACTTCATTTGCTGGTTGATTTTATTTTATCTCAAAGCTAAAACTATTGTTAAATTTGCGCCTGTTTATTTAAACTGGATTAAGAAGCAAAGAAGAAATGTTACGATCACACACTTGTGGAGAACTTAGAATAGATCATGTAGGAAAGGATGTTGCCCTGGCAGGATGGGTACAGCGCGTCAGAGATAAAGGCGGCATGATTTGGATTGATATTCGTGATAAATACGGGATCACCCAGTTGATATTTGAAGAAGGAAAGACAAGTGCTGAAGTGCTGGATCTGGCCCGGCATGCCGGACGTGAATTTGTCATTTCTGCAAAAGGAGAGGTGGTTGAACGCTTTTCTAAGAATAAAAACATCCCAACCGGAGAAGTTGAGGTGAAGGTTTCTGGGATGGAATACCTCAATAAGTCTAAAGTCCCTCCTTTTATGATAGAAGACGAAACTGATGGAGGTGAGGAACTGAGGATGAAGTATCGATATCTGGATTTACGAAGGGGAGTAGTAAGAAAAAATCTCGAGCTACGTCACAATTTGCTTCAAAAGACGCGTAATTATTTGAACGAATATCTTTTTACAGAAGTGGAAACTCCAGTACTTATAAAGTCCACGCCTGAGGGTGCTCGTGACTTTGTGGTGCCATCAAGAATGAACCCGGGGCAGTTTTATGCTTTGCCTCAATCTCCGCAGACTTTCAAGCAGTTGCTGATGGTGTCCGGTTTTGACAGGTATTTTCAGGTGGTTAAGTGTTTCAGAGATGAAGACTTGCGGGCAGACAGACAGCCGGAATTTACGCAGATAGACTGTGAGATGTCTTTTGTGACCAGAGATGATATTCTTGACACATTTGAGGGCTTGATCAGGTTCCTATACAAAGAGGTAAAGGGTGTCGATCTTGACAAACTGCCGCACATGCCATACTCGGAGGCCATGAACAAGTATGGTTCGGATAAGCCGGACTTGAGGTTTGGGATGGAGTTTCAGGAGCTTAATGATGTAACCCAAAACAATGGGTTTGTGGTTTTTGATAGTGCTGAACTCGTTGTAGGGATTAATGCCGCAGGATGTGCTGACTACACCAGAAAGCAAGTTGATGAGCTGACTAACTTCGTAAAAAGGCCTCAGATAGGAGCAAAGGGATTGGTTTATTTGAAATGCAATGCCGACGGAACTTTCAAAAGTTCTGTTGATAAATTCTTTTCAGAAGAAGACTTAAAACAGTGGGCCGAAAAGTTTGAGGCGAAACCTGGAGATTTGATTTTGATTTTGGCTGGAGATGCTGATGCGACTCGTAAGCAGTTGTGTGAACTCAGACTAGAGATGGGGAGCCGACTGGGACTGAGAGATAAAAATAAGGTAGCTGCCGCTTGGGTTGTAGATTTTCCGCTGCTCGAATGGGACGAGGAAACCAAGCGTTATCATGCCATGCACCATCCGTTTACTTCACCAAATCCCGAAGACATGGACAAACTCAATACCGATCCGGGTAATGTAAGAGCCAATGCCTATGATATGGTAATCAATGGAGTGGAAGTAGGTGGAGGGTCTATTAGGATTCATGATCGTGATGTTCAATCACGAATGTTCGAAGTTCTCGGTTTCTCTAAGGAGGAAGCCCAGGAGCAGTTTGGTTTCTTAATGAGCGCATTTGAGTACGGAGCACCTCCACACGGCGGTATTGCTTTCGGTTTTGATAGACTCTGTGCGCTGTTTGGCGGACAAGATAGTATCCGTGATTTCATTGCATTTCCTAAGAACACTAGTGGTAGAGATGTGATGATTGACTCTCCAAGTAAGCTTGACAATGCTCAGCTTGACGAACTGGCCTTGAAACTTCAACCAACGATAGAAAAATGACCAATATTTTGGTCGAACAGCGGTTTTGCTTAAATTCATGAAACTTTCACATTAGCACTATGACCAAGAAATTCATCATATATTCATTGCCCTTCATTTTTTTGTTTTTGGCAGTTGCCCTTTTTGAGCCCTGGCTTTATAGAAATGTCCTTGTAAGCTCCAAGATTGATGCGTCAATGAAGGAGAAGTATGTTGAAATAATTGCTCATAAAGGAGCCTCTGGGATTGCACCTGAAAACACCATGGCTGCATTCAAAGCAGCGCTGGATTTAGGTGTGGATATGATTGAGCTTGATGTGAGAAACACAAACGATGAGGAGATCATCGTTTTTCATGATGAAACGCTCGATCGTACCACAGATGGATCGGGTTTGGTTCACGATTATACTCTCGAAGAAATCAAAAAACTAGATGCTGGTGCGTGGTTCGGAGAGGCCAAATATGTAGGAGAGAGAGTGCCTACCCTCAAGGAGGTTCTCGATTTTATTGATGGCAGATGCAAAGTGCTAATTGAAATCAAGCATATGGATCACCCTCACTACCATGACTTTGCTGAGAAGCTAGTAGACGTAATCCGAGCTGAAAAAAATGGATATGATTGGGTTATCCTTCAATCTTATGAAGATGGGTACATCGCGGCGGCTCATGAGTATGATGATCATGTTCAAACCAAAAAGATGCTGATAGGTGAGGAGTCAACACCGTTGATAGCTTTTTATGTAGAAACCAGACTTCACTTGGGAAGAGCAAAACCAGAAGGCAGGCTATCAGCGCTTAATCCAGAATATACAACTTTATCTACCAGGAGGATATTCAGAATGCATGCTCATGGCTTTAAGGTATATACCTATCCTGTGAATAACAGAGATGACATGGTTAAGATGATGCATATGGGAGTGGATGGGATAATAACTGACCATCCTGAGATAATGCTCCAAATCCGTGAGGATGTAGCGGCCTTATAAATTATTCTGCAGACTTTTTAGGGCCACTTCTGCCGCGATATACTCGAATGAGTTCCATGATTTATTGAGCAGAATGCGCTCATAAATTTGAATGGCTTTGTCTATTTCACCGTCAAACAAATAAGCATTGCCGATACCATAAGCCAAAATAGGGGTGAGACTATTGTCATCATTTTCGGCATATGCCAAAACACGCTCCGCCTTGTATTCACCTTTATAAACCAGAAGCCGATTTAGATAATCCACGTTCTCGAGAACCTTGAGCTTTTTCTCTATGGGCGCAAGAAGTTCCTCAGCTGCACGCTCATTGCCTATTTTTCTGTAGGTCAGGTAAAACCAATCACTTAGCATTACATTCAGGTCGTTGTTGTCACAAAAGGGCTGACATTTTTTGAATGAAGAAATAGCCTTATCGTAGCTTCCTTTTAGGTAATGAGCCACGCCCAAAGTAAACCAAATGTTGAATTTCACATTTGACAAAGACTTGTTGTAACGATTGTTGATTCCATCTTCCTCAATTTTGTTTTGAGCCGGTCTACTGTAAAAAGCAGCTCTTTGCAAGTCCTCAATAGCCAGGTCAAATTGACGAATGGTTACATATCTGTGCCCTCTGTGTCTGAGGAGCTCGTATGAAGTAGGAAATTTCTCCAAGCCTGTTGAGTAAATTTTTATCGCCTCATAATACAAGCCCAAATAGGCCGTCCACCGTCCGTACCAGATGATGTTATCCAGATTATTGGGATCGTCTAGATACTTCTGCTTAGCCTTTTCATAATTCTCAAGTCTGATTTTTTTGTCTTTTCCGATGTATTGGCGAGGAGGAAGTGGGTTACCGAAAACAGAAAATACCGTGTTGGAATCAACTTCAATATTATTCTCTGGGATGGTGTATTTCTTTCCAATATTATCCTGATATCCCTTGCTCGACTGAGTTTCAATACAGCCAATCAGGATGATGGATAAAAACGCGACTTGAAAAAAATACTTTAGCATATACATTCGATACAAAATAAGTCGATTTAATCGATTAACCAATTTATGGGAAGGGCCTACAATTAATCGATAACTCAATCTTATCAAGAATGGATTCAGGCAAGAGTTGTCATTGAATATAAATCCCCTGAGTTATTAAGAGTTAAAATTTAAAATTTGTTCAAACAATATTACGAACGGTATCGGACAAGTAATCACTGATAGCGCCGGCCCAGACTCCAATTGGACGGATGAAATGTATTGAAAGTAAGATTGTATTTAAGGTCTGAGATGAACAAAAGGATTAGAAGCAAATTTTAATGGGACGTGTATTGTTCTTGTGTAGTTCATGTTTGGTGTAGTCTCATACAATTAGTTTAAGAATACCAGAAAAAGGGTATCGCGCCTGCGGGATATCTCTTCTGTAATATCAAGTTGTTATAGAGTAGGCCTGAAAATACAAATGAGTAATGTCAGGAGTCATTTTTATAAACATGCCCTAAACTGACGAATGCTAAATCAATTCCGATGCGACGCTGGAGGCTGGACGATGACGACCCTCGATGCTCGGTTCTTAATAATAGGTCGTAATATCAAGAGGGCGGGTTAATATGTTTATCATGAAGTCGCTTTTTATTAGTTTTGTGCCTCCTACCACCCCATATTTTGATAATGAGTACTGCTAAGAATACATTCAACAAACTTACTACCCACCGATTGCTGGAAATGAAGGCTATGGGTGAGAAAATTGCAATGCTCACCGCCTATGACTATTCCATGGCTCGTATCTTAGATGGAGCGGGGATAGATGTCATTCTTGTGGGTGATTCGGCCTCCAACGTAATGGCAGGAAATGACACTACTTTACCTATCACACTGGATCATATGATATGGCACGCCACCTCTGTGGTGAAAGCGGTGGATCGCGCTCTGGTTGTGGTGGATGTGCCATTTGGAAGTTATCAGGGAAATAGTTCTGAGGCGCTCAGGTCATCTATCAGGATCATGAAAGAGTCTGGAGCACATGCCGTGAAGATGGAGGGTGGACTGGAAATTAAAGAAAGTGTTAGTCGAGTATTGTCGGCGGGAATTCCCGTGATGGGACATTTGGGGCTCACCCCACAGTCTATCTACAAGTTTGGCACCTACACCGTAAGAGCCAAAGACAATGTGGAAGCAGAAAAACTCAAGTCAGATGCCAAGCTGTTGGAGGAATTGGGGTGTTTTGGTGTTGTGTTGGAAAAAATTCCGGCAGAATTGTCCAAAGCGGTTTCAACGGAGTTAAAAATACCAACTATTGGGATTGGAGCTGGACCGGATACAGATGGTCAGGTTTTGGTCGTTCATGACATGCTCGGGATCACACAGGATTTCAAACCCAGGTTTTTACGACAGTATGCTGACCTAAACGAAATCATCGGCGAGGCTACCGCCAATTACATAAAAGACATTAAGTCAAAAGACTTTCCGAATGATTCGGAGAGTTATTAATCACATTTCAAAACACGCTGTTTAAAACATGAGTAAGGCACCTAAAATTATTTACACTAAGACAGACGAGGCACCAGCATTGGCAACCCAGTCTTTGCTACCTATCATCAAATCGTTCGTAGCACCTGCGGGTGTCGAAGTAGAGACCAAAGACATCTCTCTTGCCGGCAGGATCATCGCCAACTTTCCTGATAACCTTACGGACGATCAGAAAATAGATGATGCCCTGGCAGAGCTTGGCGCTCTGGCAAAAACGCCAGAGGCTAACATCATCAAGTTGCCAAACATCAGTGCCTCTATTCCTCAGCTGCAGGCAGCTATCAAGGAGTTGAAATCACAAGGTTATGATATTCCTGGTTATCCGGCAGAGCCAAAAACCGATGCTGAAAAGGAAATCAAGGCCAGATATGCCAAGGTGCTGGGCAGTGCCGTAAACCCTGTTTTGAGGGAAGGTAACTCTGACAGAAGAGCTCCTAAGGCAGTGAAGGAGTTTGCAAAAAATCATCCGCACTCGATGGGAGCCTGGAGCGCTGATTCTAAATCTCATGTGGCGAGCATGACGGAGAAAGATTTCTTCGGTAGTGAAAAATCTGTAACCATAACAGCGCCAACGGATGTGAAAATCGAATTTGTAGGTGCGGACGGTTCGTCTGAAGTGCTTAAAGCTTCTACTCCGCTTTTGGCGGGTGAAATTATCGATGCTTCCGTGATGAACATGGCGGCTTTTAAGTCTTTTATAGCTGAGCAAATTGAAGAAGCAAAAGCGCAGGGAGTGCTTTTCTCATTGCACATGAAAGCAACCATGATGAAGGTGTCTGACCCGATCATCTTTGGAGCTGCAGTTTCTGTTTTCTACAAGCCTGTTTTTGATAAGTATGCCGACCTATTCGAGGAGCTAGGAGTAGATCCTACCAATGGCTTGGGTGATGTTTATGCCAAAATTGATGGCCATGCCAAACAAGCCGAAGTTGAAGCAGCAATCGATGCGCTATATGCTGAGAGACCTGACCTGGCCATGGTAAATTCCGATAAGGGAATCACTAACCTACATGTGCCAAGTGATGTGATTATTGACGCTTCTATGCCCGCCATGATCAGGACGTCTGGTCAGATGTGGAACAAAGAAGGTAAGGCTCAGGACACTAAAGCCGTGATTCCAGATAGATGTTATGCTGGAGTTTATCAGGCCGTGATCGAGGATTGTAAAGCCAACGGTGCTTTTGATCCTTCGAAAATGGGAAGTGTACCAAATGTAGGTTTGATGGCCCAAAAAGCTGAGGAATATGGCTCACATGATAAAACTTTCCAAATAAGCCAGGTAGGTACGGTAAAAGTGGTTGATGCTGCTGGTACTGTACTTATTGAGCAGCCAGTGGGAGCGGGAGATATTTTCAGAATGTGCCAGGTTAAAGATGCTCCGATCAAAGACTGGGTGAAGCTAGCTGTAAACCGTGCAAGAGCTACTGGCACTCCGGCTGTATTCTGGCTCGATGAGGCTCGTGCTCATGACGCTGAGCTTATCAAAAAAGTAAATGCTTACTTGCCAGAACATGATACAGAGGGGCTTGAAATCTTAATCCTTTCCCCGGTAGAAGCCACCAAATACTCTGTTGATAGAATCAGAAAAGGACTGGATACCATTTCGGTAACCGGAAATGTGCTGAGAGATTATCTAACCGATTTATTTCCAATATTGGAAGTTGGTACCAGTGCCAAAATGCTTTCAATTGTTCCATTGATGAACGGAGGAGGTCTTTTTGAGACAGGTGCAGGAGGGTCTGCTCCTAAGCACGTTCAGCAGTTTGTTGAAGAAGGCTACCTGAGATGGGATTCGCTGGGAGAGTTTTTGGCAACAGCTGTTTCTCTGGAGCATCTGGCTGGCGCCTTCGACAATTCGAAAGCACAAGTACTTGCCGAAACATTGGACGCAGCTACTTCCAAGTTCCTCGAAACGAACAAATCTCCCGCTAGAAAAGTAGGGCAGATAGATAACCGTGGAAGCCACTTCTACCTGGCCATGTACTGGGCGCAGGCTTTAGCTGCTCAGTCGAAAGATGCAGAACTACAAGCCAAGTTTAGCGAGTTGGCCTCAATGCTATCAGAGAACGAAGATAAGATTAATGAGGAGCTGATAGGGGCACAAGGTGAGCCACAGGATATTGGGGGATACTTCCAACCGGACCCATCTAAGGTTTCGGCGGCTATGCGACCAAGTGCAACACTGAATAAAGCCCTGGCAACTATTTTATAGTCAAATTCAAACTATTTAAAGTGTTAAAACCGCTGAAGAGATTCAGCGGTTTTTTTTATGATAAATTTATTATACAGTTTTAAGGGAAATTGTTAATCAATTTCGGGTGAAAATCAGAGGTGCAATGAAGAATTACTTAATTATCCTATTAACGATTATTACAGGATGTGGATTATTTGAGGAAAAACCAACCCCGATTGGTGATGAATCACCAGAGAAGGAGTTTATTCAAATTTTAATCACACCTAGTGATTTGCAATCTAATTACTCTTACTGGGATTCAACAGAAGTGGAATTCAGTGATCTCTTTTTGCTCTATGAGTCTCTACAGTCGAGAGATGATTGGAATTACTCAGAGCCTTCCAAACAAGAACGAGACAATTTCAGAAAACTAATTGGTGACACCCACTTTAACAGAGGAAGAACTTTCGTATATGATAGAGCTGTGTTTACAGAGACTTTGGTACAAATAAATATTAGTTCTGATAGAATTTACAGCACAGAAAAGAATCTCGAAGAAATAGTAAAAATTGGGTATGAATATCCTGGCCTTTATGTGAAGAATAACTACTCATGGGAGGGCGTGTCGCCATCGCCTAATACAGATGTCAGTGGTCAGATATCCGAGACTTTGAAGTCCTTTAATGACTGGAGGAGCAAACTTGGTATTTGCACTGACTTTTCATTTCAGTTGCTAGAAGCGCCGACCAAAACAGACACATTCCGCTTTACCATTCGCTACGAGTTTGAAGGCGGTAAAATAATCGAGACCACTACACCACCGGCCATAATTCATGGCTTGGAAGATTAGTTTTTTAATCCAAAACATCAGGGCCGCTGAAGAAATTCAGCGGTTTTTTTTTGTTATGACTAGCAAATCCGTTATTTAAAAATAGAAAACAATCTATATTGCAAATACATTATTAAAATTATGTCAGGTGTAAAATCAGACTAGTTATGATCAAGTACTCATACGTTTTCCCAGTGTTTTTCTTGTCTTGTGGCATTCTGCAAGAAGAAAAACCAACTCCTATTGGGGCGGAATCTACTCAAAAGCGGTACATTCAGGTTTTGGGAATACCAGATGGACTTGAGCCAGACTATTCATATTGGGATACTACCTACAATAGTTTTTCTTCATTTGTGGTGCTTCAAAGAGCCTTTGAGAATTGGTATGACTGGGAGCTGAAGGTTCCTGGTGAAGATGAACGTGCACTTTTCACCGAGACATTAGGGGACGATCACTTTAATAGGGGACGTATTCACATATTTGATCAGGCAGTTTTCACAGAAACCCTGAAAAATATCAGCGTCATTTCCGATAGAACCTACAGCAATAAAAAAGACCTTTCCGAAATCGTCCAGGTTAACTACCAGTACCCGGGGCTTTATGTTAAAAATGACTATTCGTGGGAGGGCGTGTCGCCTTCGCCTAATACGGATGTCAGTGGTGAGATATCGGAGACTTTGAAATCTTTTAATGACTGGGGGAGCAAACTTGGTATTTGCACTGACTTTTCATTTCAGTTGCTAGAAGCTCCGACCAAAACAGACACATTTCACTTTACCATTCGCTACGAGTTTGAAGGCGGTAAAATAATCGAGACCACTACACCACCGGCTATAATTCAGGGCTTGGAAGATTAGTTTTTTTAATCCAAAATATCAGGGCCGCTGAAGAAATTCAGCGGTTTTTTTGTGTTTTAGATTTGGTCAACAATATTTTATTCCAAACAAAATATGGGATTTAGAAATAATTCAGTAAAAACATTCATGAAAAAATGGTAATGAAAAATAAAAATCGGGTATTGCGATTTTTACATATTCATTGATATGACGTTTTTATTGTCTGTATTGTAATAATTTGACTGTTCTGTTAATAACTTGATTGCAAAATCTCTTTTTTGTTGTTTGTTTTTGAAATTTGAACCTAAGTTTTAGACAAATTCTTAATCAGCAACTTTTATGGACACACTTATTATGGACGCTGCGCTAGCGTCCAATTATGCCACTCTGGATAACCTCTGGATTCTACTGGCAGCAGCACTTGTATTTTTTATGCAGGCCGGATTCAAGGTATTGGAAACAGGTCTGGTGAAAGCCGAACACAGACCTGGCATTGGGGTGAAAAACCTGATGGATTGGGTAGCGGGTAGCCTTGCCTTTTTTCTGATTGGATTTGGTTTCATGTTTGGAACTTCAGAGCATGGTCTCATTGGGACGAGCTTTTTTCTGGGTCTGGATTTTACGGATGGTTACACTTACACCTTCTTTATTTTTCAGTTGGCCTTTGCGGGCACGGCGCTTACTATCGTTTCAGGGGCAATGTCCGGACGCACGGCCCTACTGCCCTATTTTGTGGCCTCTGTTTTTACGGCCTTATTGGTTTATCCCATTTTTGGACATTGGGCCTGGGGCAATTTGCTCGTTGAGTCCAACGAGCCCTGGCTGGCAAGTTTGGGGTTTATGGATTTTGCCGGATCTACGGTCGTACATTCAGTAGGAGCCTGGGTAGGTCTGATCGGTATCTATATGGTAGGCCCACGACTTGGGCGGTTCAACGCCAAAGGCAAGATTGTGCCTATAAAGGCCTCAGATTACTCATACAGTATTCTGGGCGTAATGATTTTATGGCTAGGCTGGTGGGGCTTCAATGGAGGCAGTACCCTTGCCTTCAATGAGGATGTTGTAAGCATCATTCTCAATACCAACTTGGCTGCTGCAGCGGCAAGTTTTAGTGCCTATTTGCACGCGAAGCTTTTTCAAAAAGGAACTGACGTGATAGAAAAAATCATTGGTGGTGCTTTGACAGGGTTGGTTGCCATCACCGCATGTTGCAATGTAGTATCTACCACTGATAGTATTATTATCGGACTTTTGGCTGGCTTGGTACACAACTATTCATACGTCCTCATTGGTGACAAAATGAAACTGGATGATCCGGTCGGAGCGATTCCCGTTCACGGTTTCGGAGGAATGTTTGGCACGCTATGCGTGGCGCTTTTTGGAGATGCCAGCATGCTGGCCCATGACAGATGGACTCAGCTAGGCGTACAGGCTTTTGGCATTGTCGTTTGTCTAACCTTCACTGTGCTGACCGCCTATGCTGTTTTTTCCATCATCAAGTATTTCTTCGGTTTAAGGCTTTCACCTCAGGAAGAGCTGGAAGGGTCGGTGTTTAGTAAAACGGATAAAACCTTAGAAATAGACAATCTGCCCGAGAGCGTCATCACACAGGTTTCTGTCAAGATCAGTGATAGGGCATATAACTTATTTTCTGTTCAGGAGTATCTCAACCTCCCGCGTGAAACAAGAATGAATTTGGTTAAGTCCGATGGGATCCAATATCTGGATGAGAGTGGACATCCAGTACCACCGCTCAGAGCTGTCCGGTATTTGGCGGGCGTATTGGAGGGACAAAGAGATGAAGTCTCCTCAGAGAGAGAAATTATTGAAGAGCTTACCGCAACGCGGCAATCTGATCTTATTGGAGGAATGCAGGATGTGCTATTTGGTGAGGAGTATGATATAGTGAGTGTTTTCCCTGATTCATTTGTGTTGCTGCGTCCCAAGAACAAAGTTTCAGCAGATTTTTATTGGCATGGCAAGGAAAAAGGATACAAGATAGCCGTGGTGTGTTCTTGCCTTGACAAGGATGTTCCCAGTGCTTTTTTATCAGCGCTGACCATTTCACTGTTAAATGAGATAGTAGGGTTGAAGAAAATACTGCCTCCGGAGCAAATTCTGGAATACCTGGATCAAAAACTCGTACTGGCTCTTCAGCGATCGGGCAATGGCTCCTCTACTAGAGGAGTGGATGTAGGCGTGTTTGTAGTCAATGAGCACACCGGAAAGGCTTACTATTCAGCCTCTGGTTCCAGAGTTAAGATGGCTAAAAAAGGAGCCGACGGTACGATCGAAGACTTTAAAGGGCTTGATATTCCTATAGGGCAGCATGTGAGTTCAGTAAAGAAGTTTGATCGTGTGAGTATCCCTTGCGAGCGAGGTGATGCATTTTTCATCTATACAGATGGGCTGGGCAACCAGCTGAATGAAAGTGGTAAGAGATATACAGGAACCAAGCTGCGCAGCAGACTGGCTGAGTTTCCGCAAGGCTCTATGATTCAACAAAAGAAAAATATTATAGGGGAGATCGAGCAGTGGAAAGGAAAGCAAGAGCAAACTGACGATATCCTTATGGTAGGGATTAAGCCTTAAAAGCGCAATGCATTAATTGTTTTTGCACAGGCCACTCTTTTGAGTGGCCTTTTGTTTTACGCTTGATTTTCTTGAAATGGCACCCCGAGTTTTTTGGCAAGAGGAACGATTTTTTCCTTGAGCCATTCAGGATTCTCTCTGCTAAGCAAAAAATACTTTTTGCCACTGCTTGTTTTGAGAAACGCATGATATTCAAAGCTGGTGAATGTGTTCACATGGCCTCCGTAACTTGTAGCTCTTTGGGCCATTTTGACTTTGTTCATAAAAACCTTCTCGAGCGAATCATACATATACTCGCGCATATTGACTTTCCTTCCCAGTATAGAAGAGTATTCCGTAATGACTTTCCGCTTATGGTCAATTTCTAAAATTTCAAAAGCAGTCCAAACAGCGGGCACAACCATACAAATAACAATGGCCAATGGTATGGCCAACCACTCTGGTGTGTACTGAAATATCACTGCCATTAAAAACATGGTCAAAAGCAAAGATCCCAGGCGAATGTGCCATGAAAATATGCGACCCTGATTGATTCTAATGGGTCGCATTTTGCACCTTTTGCAGGGTGTACATTATTTCCCCATTTCCACTCAAGGTCAATGTATTTCCGTCTATTTTATACCCATCTACATAATCAACCTTGCTCGCAAAATCGATGTGACCGGCAGGAGGGCAGAATTTTTTGGTGGAAGAAATGGCTTTAAAATTTATTGAAGCGGCGTTAACTTCGTAATGTCCAAAAAATTGATTGCATCCATCATGCCCGATCAGTTTTATTTCACTTATGAATCTGATGTTAGGGCTGGTGTCACTTTCAACGTCTGATACGAAAGTCCACTCGCCAATGACGGAGGGCTGATCTGCGTTTTCGGTCTGTGCGGGTTCAGCTTTAGCAGTGGAGTCCACTGATTTTTTCTTGCTCGACGATTGGCATGCCATTAACAATACAAGGGTGAGCATCGGTATAAGTTTTTTCATGGTGTTGGTTTTACTTTTTTAAAAGTAATTCAAACCCTTCAGACCTTTGGACGGTTAGGGAATTATGGAGAAAGAAATGCCTTTGTTTCCACTCAATTTGGTGGCTTTTCCGGGGGAGCAGCTCAATCTGCACATTTTTGAGCCGAGGTATAAGGAATTGGTGAACGATTGTCTGGAGACCAATTCAAACTTCGGTATCCCTTCTTATGTTTTGAACCGAATCGAATTTGGAACTGAGGTAAGGATCGCAGAGCTCACCAAAACCTATGACGATGGTCGCATGGATATAAAAACTGTCGGTGCGGGAATATTTAAGGTTACGGATTATCACAACCCATGGGGTGAAAAAGATTATGCCGGAGGCAAAGTGGAGGAGTTGGATTTTAATGCAGATCATGATCCCAGGCTGCATATAGAGATTGTGGATTTGCTGCAGGAGCTTTTCTCCTGGCTCAAAACCGAAGAAGAGCTCAGTGTGAGCTATGATTCTTCGATTTACTCGGTCATACATAAAATCGGTCTCAAGCTTGATGAGGAATATGCTTTGCTTAGCATGAAAACCGAGAATAAACGGCAGGAGTATATCATCCGTCATTTGAAGAATCTGATACCAATGCTGCAAAGAGCAGAGGAGGCTCGCGAAAAGATCAGAATGAACGGACACTTCAAGCACATGGACCCACTCAAATTCTAGTTTTGAGTTAACTTGCACGTATGATTGAAATCTCAGGTTTCGGTACTGTGCTGTTGTTTCTCGTTGGAGGTGTCGGCTTTGTTTTGGTGACGTTGCTGGCTGGCAAACTTTTACGTCCCAGCAGGCCTAACGAGGAAAAAAATACCACCTATGAATCTGGTGAAGTGCCGGTCAATACGGCCTGGAATATTTTCAACGTACGCTTCTATGTCATTGCATTGATATTTTTGCTGTTTGAGACGGAGCTTGTGTTCCTATTCCCCTGGGCAGTGGTCTTTGGAAATAAGGAAATGATCGAAGCAACCGACGGCACGTGGGGTGTCTTTGCCCTCGTGGAAATGTTCATATTTATCGCGGTGCTGGCATTGGGCTTAGCGTATGTTTGGGCCAATGGGATGTTGGAGTGGGTGAAACCAAAGCCAAAACCATCGGATTATCAATCGAAAATTCCTTCAGAAGCCTACAAACACCTGACTAAATAAGCATGGGATTACTGGATCAAAAATTCGGACAAGGAGGTGTGATCGTAACTTCCGCTGATGACTTACTCAACTGGGCCAGACTATCTAGTCTTTGGCCTATGGGGTTTGGTCTGGCTTGTTGTGCTATCGAGATGATGGGTGCTTACACTTCCGGCTATGACATGGATAGGTTTGGGGTGATCCCACGCCCATCACCGCGGCAGTCTGATGTGATGGTGGTGGCCGGCACGGTTACTTTCAAAATGGCTGATAGGATAAGAAGACTTTATGAGCAGATGGCTGAGCCGCGATATGTCATTTCCATGGGCTCTTGCTCCAACTGTGGAGGGCCATATTGGGAGCATGGGTATCATGTCGTCAAGGGTGTAGATAAAATCATTCCTGTTGATGTTTATGTGCCGGGATGTCCGCCCAGACCGGAAGCACTTATTGGTGGTTTTATGAAACTGCAGGAAAAAATAAGAGGAGAATCGCTCATGGAGCCTGAGGCACTCAAAAGATTGCTGGAAAAGAAGAAAAAGAAACAAACTGCCTGATGACATTTTCCGAAATCAAATCATTTGTAGAGCAGCAGGTCGCTGATGCAGTCATTGGTGAGGATCTCAATGCCACGCCCAATGCGCTACTTATCGCCCCCGATAAGATCATTGAAGTTTGCGATCTACTTCATGCGAGTGAAAAAACTTACTTTGATCAACTTGCTTGCCTAACAGGGCTGGACAATGGGCCAGAAGCCGGTACCATGGAGGTGATCTACAATCTATACAGCTTTCCTTTTGACATTCATTTGATGCTCAAGTGTGAGCTGAAGAGAGAAAAACCCGAGATTCAAAGTGTGTCGTCTCTTTGGCGTACAGCAAATTGGCATGAGCGCGAAGCTTATGATTTGGTGGGAATCAAATTTCTGAACCATCCAGACCTGAGGAGAATCTTACTGCCCAGTGACTGGCAAGGACACCCTCTCCAAAAAGATTACACAGAGCAAGAAAAGTATCACGGTATTACTGTGACGTATGATAGAGATGAAAATGGCATGGACAATTGAGAATGGATAATTCGGAAAGAAAAAATCCACTGCTTGAGAAATCATACAATTTTTCTCTCCATACGGTCAACTTTTGTTTTGATTTTCAGGACAGGTATAAAGAATACGTGCTTTCTCGTCAGCTTCTCAGAAGTGCTACTGCAATCGGAGCATTATCCGAAGAAGCACAACAGGCGGAATCAAAAGCTGACTTCATTCATAAATTAGCCATTGCTAATAAAGAGGCTCATGAAACCAACTATTGGCTCAGGTTGATTAGAGATTCTAATAAATTTGAGGAGGATGTATCTCAACTTATACAAACGTCAGATGAGCTTAAGAGACTTTTAATATCAATTATAAAATCAGCAAAATCGAAAAAGTAATTTTCAATTTTTCATTGTCAACTTTCAATTCTTAGTCATCAATTGAATATTCAATACACATACGACCCTGCTCATTTCGAGAATTCAGAACCTACTGTCTACAAAGAAGGTGATCTGAAGTCTGGAGAGATGCTCATCAATATTGGGCCGCAACACCCTTCCACGCATGGTGTGCTTCGACTTGAGGTGATTACAGATGGTGAGATCGTCAATGACGTGATCCCACACCTGGGCTATCTGCATCGTTGTTTTGAAAAACACGCTGAGTCTGTTCCTTTCAATCAGGCCATCCCCTATGTGGATAGGATGGACTATGTGGCCGCTATGAACAGTGAGCATGCCTGGGCGATGGGAGTCGAGCGCATGCTGGGCATAGATGATAAGATTCCCAAAAGGGTAGAATACATACGAGTTTTGGTAGCGGAGCTCAATCGACTGGCTTCACATTTTGTAGCCATAGGCACCTACGGGTTGGATATTGGGGCATTTACGCCATTTCTGTGGATGATGCGCGACCGTGAGCATATTCAGCGAATGCTGGAGTGGGCTTCCGGAGCACGCATGCTTTACAATTACATTTGGATAGGAGGTTTGTTTTATGACCTTCCAGTGGGTTTTGAAGAGCGATGTAAGGAATTCAGTGCTTATCTAAAGCCCAAACTTGACGATGTTGACAATCTACTGATCACCAACAAAATATTTATTGACCGAACAGCCAACGTGGGAAACCTTCCGCTTGACCTGGCTATCAATTACGGTGTGACGGGACCCATGCTCCGAGCTTCGGGAATGAATTTCGACCTTCGAAAAAATGACGCTTACAGCGTATATCCTGAGATCGATTTTGACATCCCGGTCGGGAAAGGAGAAGTTGGGTCGGTGGGAGATTGCTGGGATAGGACGTGGGTGCGAATGCAGGAGTGCAGAGAGTCCGTTCGCATTATTGATCAATGTCTCGAAAAGCTTACCTCCGAGCATAAGCGTACCAGGGAGTTCGATCCCAGAGAACTTGTTCCCAAGAAAATCAGACCGAAAGCACAGGATTTTTATGTGCGAGCAGAAAACCCAAAAGGAGAGTTGGGGTATTTCTTCCGTACAGATGGACGATCAGACATTCCCGTAAGGTGTAAGGCCAGGTCTTGTTGTTTTAGCAACCTGTCGGTGCTGCCGGAAATCTCCAGAGGAGTAATGATAGCAGACCTCATAGCTATCATCGGGTCTATTGATTTTGTCCTTGGGGAAGTGGATCGATAATTTTTTCAATCCTCATACAGCGTTTTCCGGTTGCTCAAAACCTAAACAGAGCATTAGACTGAAAAATAACGTTTCATCTCATGCCGGGCATTCGTTATTCCCTGGCCAAATACAAAAGTCAGGAGGTAATGACAGAAAAACCACTTAGTCTTGGGGTCACACTTTCTTACCAACTAAAATAGCTGAACCTGCATGTTGATTATCTTTAAGTATGGTTCCCATACTTACAGCAGAACAGGTACGCAGTGCTGACAAGCACACCATCGAAAATGAGCCAATTCTCTCTATCGACCTGATGGAGAGAGCCTCTCAGGCTTTTGTGAACAGGTTCGTAGAGTTGGTGTCAAAAAACCGCAGAGTCAAGATATTTTGTGGTACAGGCAACAACGGAGGAGATGGTTTGGCTGTTGCAAGGTTATTGAGCGGGAAAGGTTTTTCCGTTCATGTCTATGTGATTGGCAACCTAAATCAGTGTTCGTTGGACTTTAGCAAAAATCTGGAACGGCTCAACTCATCTGACCGATTTATACATATTGAAGATGAGAAGGATTTTCCACTTATTGATGATCGAGATGTGTTGATTGATGCCATTTTTGGCTCTGGCCTTTCACGACCTGTCAGGGGCTTGCATGGCTTTCTTATCCAGCATCTCAATCATGCTGCTGCAAAAATTATATCGGTAGATATCGCTTCCGGGCTATTTTCAAACACGGCAAATGAAGACGGAGATATTATCCACCCTTGGGCCACCATCGCGTTTCAAACTCCCAAGCTTGTTTTTTTTCAGCCGAAGTTGGCACCCTATGTAGGAAGCTGGTTTGTTGAAGATATCGGATTGGATCAAACCTTCATCGCATCGATGGAAGTTAAATTTTATTTGACGGAAGCTTCAGATGCCCGAAAAATATTGAAATCCAGAGGACGGTTTACCCATAAGGGAGATGCCGGCAGGCTACTTCTGGTATCAGGGAGCAAAGGAAAGATGGGAGCGGCGGTGTTGGCGGGGAGGGCGGCTATGCGGAGCGGCACAGGGCTGCTCACAGCGCACGTGCCGGCTTGCGGAGCGGATATTATGACCATTTCGGTTCCCGAGGCAATGACTTCTATTGATCAGAACGAAGCGACTATCTCGCATGTAGATTTATCTTTTCAGCCCGATGCAATCGGGATGGGGCCAGGTTTAGGTACCAGCCCGTCTGCTGTGGATATGATGAAAAAACTACTGCGGGACTGGGGCAATCCATTTATT
Organism: Cyclobacteriaceae bacterium; assembly: GCA_039970095.1. GTDB lineage: Bacteria > Bacteroidota > Bacteroidia > Cytophagales > Cyclobacteriaceae > JAMZMI01. The sequence goes on along the minus strand of JBDVMP010000005.1, from coordinate 60,711 downwards.
CTGGATGCCGATGCAATCAATATACTGGCTGAGCACCGTGAGTTGCTGGATTTAATTCCTGCCCAAAGCATTCTCACCCCTCATCCTGGAGAGTTCAAAAGACTTGTCGGCGAATGGAAAGATGATTATGAAAAGCTTTCTTTGTTGCAGTCCTTTTGCCAGCGCCACCAGGTCAATGTGGTGTTAAAAGGAGCTTTTTCTGCCATTTGCGACTCAAGCGGCACAGTATATTTCAACCCCACTGGAAATGCCGGAATGGCCACAGCCGGGAGTGGAGATGTGCTTACGGGGGTAGTGTCTTCCTTGTTGGCTCAGGGTTATGAACCCGCCGACGCATTGAAGTTGGGCGTTTTTGTCCATGGTCTGGCTGGAGATCTTGCAAAAAAGAAGGTAGGTGAGCATGGAATGATTGCTTCGGATATTATAGACCATTTGCCAATCGCCTTTCTTCAATTAGAAGATTATAAACTCTTATAAATCAATTGAATATACGAATAGTACAATGGTGGGAATAGGGTGCTGAAATGATAAAAATTGTTAAATGGAGTGTTTAACGCATCATTTCTTGAGAAAAAAAATCGCTTTTAAGATAAACATTGAGGTTTTTTTTGCGTACTTTGTAAGAACATGCGCAATAAGCTCATCATATCGACGTTAGCACTGCTTCTTTCTCTGGCAGGTATAGCCCAATCCGAAGAAGGATCTGTGGTGGTTGCTGAGAGAAATTTGGTAGTTGAGCCATTCAATGCGACTAACAAAATTGAGCTTTATCCAAACCCTGCTGTGGAGTATGTAGTGGTAAACATTCAGCAAAGCACATTAGAGAGCACTGAGTTTGAACTTCATAGTATTATTGGGAACGAAATTCAGATTTTCCCTGAAGAACTTGGAAACGGAAAGTATAAAATTCCTTTGAAGGATTTTGCTTCTGGGTATTACTTCCTTGTGGTGAAAGACGAAGTTTCCAGATTTAAGCAGGCGTACAAGTTTCTCAAAAATTAAATAATCTTATTCTCTTATATAGAAAGCCTTCGATGAACATTGAAGGCTTTTTTTATGCCACTTTTTTCTATCCCGCAGTTCACTCTGAGGGGTTCGCTTGATGGTAAGAATCAATTGGGGTATAACCCTCCTCTCTAAATAATTCGGGTGATTCTCGGAGGGAACCTGCCTTCTAACCTTCTTGACCTTTTTAAGTCTATAAGAGCCCATTCCGGGATGACCTTTAAAACTAAATCCCACGTTAGGAATGGATCATTTGTAGATAAGGCGCATTGGCAGTCTGCTTAGGAGAATGGCCGCAATCAATCTGTGCAGATGCCGGTTTTCAGGTACAAAAAAGCCGGATGAATAAACTATTCATCCGGCTTTGATTTCTTGACCCGGCAGATTTAGTTCTGCAACTTCGAGTAGAACCGTTCGAACATCTGCTCGTACTCTGCGGCTTTCTCACGATCGCCATAAGCCCGGTAAGCTCTGGCAAGCTCGTTGAGAGACAAAATTCTTCTCTGTAGCTCCATTTGATCTGTAAGCTCATTGTCCAGCATGTAATCCAGCATATCGGCGTTTTCAGTAGAAGTTACGTTCGCAATCTGATCTGCGATCTCTTTAGCCTCACTCAGTCTTACTTCATTTTGTGTGGTGTCACCTATGTAGGTGCTGAGCTTATCTATGCTCAGTAGGATGCCCACCTGCTGAATGTTGAAGTAATCATAAGGGATGGATTCATTCGGCATGACACTGAGACATTTTTTCACCACTCCAAGGGCTTTTTCATATTCACCTTTCTGGATCAGGTTCTCAGCCAATGTGTTGAATGCCGACCTGTGGTTCAGGCAGAAGTTTCTGTAGTCTTCAGAATAGTAAACATCTGGGTTGTCCAGCTCTCTCCAGTGGTATTTATTCATCACATTGTCGTACATCAGATCCGTGTTGATGTTGTATCCACCCTGAGGGTCAGGGTTTTTTACAGGCGTCAGTCTGTAAGCGATACCTTCCTGCACCACGTAGTTTCTTAAGTTGTGATGGATGCTGGATAGCGACGTGGTATTGAAGTATATCGGACGCTCCCAGTCAGAGTTCACAATAAGGTCGAGGACTGCAAGATCATTTTTCTCAAGGCCTCTTCCTTTGATGTTCCACTCCATCCTGCTTTCTATATCCTTTTCCATGTATTCAGGAACGATTCCCAGAGACTTCACTTTCTCCACATTTACATTTAGGAACATTTTTTTGGCCGGTACCGAATTATAGAAGCTGCCATTAGAAAGTGGAATCTTCAATTGCGGGTGGTTCTTCTTGACCAGTTCAAGGTAGAGTTTGGCGTTAATCGCCCCCTTGATGCTCGGGTTCTCCACTACAGGCAGGTAGTCGTTGAGACCGCCTTGTTTGTAGTGCTCCAGATCCAGACTGAAAGGCAATGCCTTAGACTCGTATGCATCACGCATCATCTGACTTATGTACCAGTCTGTGTTGAAATAGCTCAATACAATCACACGCACGTCCGTTCTGTAGCCTTCCACCTCCTGCGCATACCAGAGCGGGAAAGTGTCATTGTCGCCACCAGTGAAAATGATCGCATTTGGTGCGCAGCTATCCAGATAGTTTTTAGCAGAATCCACCGAGAAATAGCGATCTGATCTGTCGTGATCGTCCCAGTTTTCTTTTGCCATCACGGCCGGAATAGTCAGCCCAAGTACCAGGGCCAGCGCAACTGCCGCTTTTCCTTTCTTAAGGAAACTCTTTAATAACTCGTAAATGAACAAGACTCCAAAGCCAATCCAGATGGTAAACACATAGTATGAGCCAGAGTAGATGTAATCTCGCTCACGCGGCTCCACCGGAGGGGAGTTGAGGTAAAGTACCAGCGCTGCTCCTGTAAGGAAGAATAACAGCAAGGTCACAAAGAAGTATTTTTGATGTTTTTTGTATTGGTAGAAAGCCCCAAGTAGTCCTAGCAAAAGTGGCAATGCGAAGTAAATGTTTCTGCCACGGTTGTTGGCCAGAGTGTCGGGTAAGTCATCGAATGCTCCCCTGATGCCCACCCAGCTGGCGTCTTGTATGTCAGACTCCCTGCCGGCAAAATTCCAGAGGAAGTAACGCATATACATGGTTCCCAGCTGATGGCGAACCATGAAGTAAATGTTGTCAACAAAGTTTGGCTTCTCGCCTTCCTTCAGTCCGGTGATTTCCCGATAGCGCTGCTTGTGGTGCTCAGCTGAGCTGTACATCCTTGGTAAAATGGTGGTGTGCTTCGGGTCATATACGTATTCAATTTTTTCGTCCTTCACCTCATACTTCTCTTCGCCTCTTCTGTAAGTTTTACCTGTAGCCACCTGATCCACTACCTGAGCTGTGAAATACTGACCATGGAAAAGCGGACGGCTGCCGTACTGCTCTCTTTTCAAGTATGAAACGAAAGATACAATATCATCAGGGTTGTTCTCATCAATGGGAGGGTTGTAGCTACTCCTGATTGGCACAATGGTATATGAAGAGTACCCTATGATGATAAATGTGAAAGAAAGCAGAACCGTATTGAGGTTTAGTTTTTGCTTTTTTTCTGAATAGATGATGCCGAAAATCAGAGTGCCCAAAAACACTGTGCCGAAGAAGACGACACCTGACCCGAAAGGCAACCCTAGTGAATTTACAAAGAACACCTCCAGCGCTCCCGCAATGGAAGGCAAGCCAGGTATGATCCCGATCATCACAGTGATGATGATCGCACCGGCAATGGCCATTGTGGCAATGACACCATTTCGGGTTACTTTCTCATATTTCTTGAAGTAAACGATGAGTCCCAAAGCTGGGATGGTCACCAGGTTGAGTAAGTGAACCCCGATAGATAGTCCCACCATGTAGGCAATCAGGATCAACCATTTATTGGCATCAGAGTCATTTTCAATGTTTTCCCACTTGAGGATGGCCCAAAACACAAATGCCGTAAAGAAGGCTGACATACCGTAAACTTCTGCCTCTACCGCCGAGAACCAGAATGAATCAGAGAATGTACAAGACAGAGCTCCGATCAGGCCTGCGCCAACAATCAGCAAAGTTTGTTCGGTTGTTTCTTCACCTTTTTTGATTTTCAATACTCTTTTGATCAGGTGAGTAATAGACCAGAAAAGGAACATAATGGAAAATGCGCTACTCAGAACGCTCACCATGGTTACCCAATAGGCCACCTGGGTCACATCTCCACCGGCGAACATGGAGAAAATTCTGCCTATCAATAGGAAGAAAGGAGCGCCCGGAGGATGCGGCACCTCAAGCTTGTAAGAGCATGCTATGAACTCACCACAATCCCAGTAGCTGGCTGTAGGCTCTATGGTCATGGCATACACCACCAAGGCGATCAAAAATGTTATCCATCCGAGTATTACGTTAATCCGTTGATATCCCATCATTTGTGTTTTCTGTCAGTCTGGCGAAATTAGCAATAATGCGAAACATAAAGGTATGATCGCCGGTGATTCTGCCTCCATGTTTTGGTTGAACTTTACAACTTTATACAATCGTAATTTTGGGCTATCTGGTTATGTTAAATTTTTGAAATGAGATTGGTTAGCGGTAGGCCATGATATAAAACAAAAGCCACATCAGGAAAACGGGCACATAAGAGGTGAAAACGATCATTAACGAAATACTCCACTTTTTCCCGCTGATCCAGAAAATGCTGGCCGCCAGGAAAAACCAGTAAAAAACCTCGAAAAGGTTGAGCGCTTTCAGCGGGTAAAGGAATTTGGGGATCAGGGCTTCAAAATCAAAGATGTTTATGAGGCTCAATGGGTAAAAGGCCACAAACTCATGATAGTCAGGATCAGAATGTATGATGAGGAACCAGATGACTTTGAGGAATTCGGGGAGGATAAACACCAGTTCTGACAGTACTACCAACTTCCACAGCTGAGCGAAAGTGAGCCGATAACCAAACATGAAACAGCCGATCCAGAGCACCAGGGTGGTGAATACAAACTTCCAAACAAGGAATAAAGGAACAGAGAGGTATTCCAGTCCAAAAAGTAAATCGAAAACCCACATTTCGCCCCGATCCTGCAGAACTTCGAACGCTGCTATGTCATTTATGATCAACATACGCTTAATTAGCAGCGCCATAAAATAGAGCAACGATATGGCTATGAAAAGCCCTATGGCGTTGGCGCTGTACCAATCGCGGATATATGGCGTGCGAAGTTTTTCTAACCACCTCATGTGGCTAATTTCGCAGGATATATCTTAATTGAAATGATTTTGGAACAATACTTGAAGGAGGACGTTTTGCGAATAGAGATTTTATGAGATATTTCTTCTTAATCATCGTTTTTTGGCTGACTGTGTCAGCTTTGCCAGCGCAAACGCCCGAAGTAAACGACAGTACGTTTAGCTATAGTTTGCTAACGAATCCTTACGTGCAGATTGAGGCCACTCAGGCGATCAATGATATGTACAATTTCCGTTTTGAACGGTCCATGCGGCATTTTGACTACATCAAAAAACAATATGGCTGGCACCCGCTTCCTTACTTCATGATGGGTTTGAACTACTGGTGGAGGATCGTTCCCGATTATCAGAATGAAGAATTTGATGAGCCGTTTTTGGCTTACATGGATACAGCGCTGGTTTTATCCGAAAGGCTGTATGACAAGTACAATAAAGTAGAAGGTGCCTTTTTTTTGGCGGCAGCCTACGCCTTCAAGGGGCGGTTGTACTCAGACCGGCGTGATTATAGAAAGGCGGCCTTAGCGGGAAGAAATGCCCTAAAATACCTGGACGAATGCCGGGGCAGAGATGACCTCAGCCCTGAATTGCTGTTTGGCGATGCGCTGTTCAACTATTATGCTGAGTGGGTGCCTGAGAATTACCCAATGTTGAAACCACTCATGATGATGTTTCCGGATGGGGACAAAGAACTGGGCATTGAGCAATTGAAAACGGTGGCGAGAAATGCTTTTTACACCCGGACGGAAGCGCAATACTACTTGATGCGTATTGCTTATTTTGAAGAGAACGATCTGGCCACTTCACTGCAGGTGGCGGAGTACTTAAATCAGACTTTTCCGGGTAACGCTTATTTTCATCGGTTTTATGCCAGGCTCCTCTATCAGTCAGGGAAGTACGCCAAGGCAGTCCCCGTTTGTAAGTCCATCCTCAATCGAATTGACAGTGTGCAGACGGGGTATGAATATAATTCAGGTAGATACGCTTCATTCTTTTTAGGTCATATCTATGAGTTGAAAAATAATTTTGAAGAGTCAAAGAAGTATTTCAAGCTGGCCATGGAGTATGGCGAAGCAGCCGATGCAACGGAAAAAGGGTATTATATTTATTCAGCCATGCACCTGGGCAGAATCGCCGAAAAAGAAGAAGACCCGGAAAGGGCCATAAAATACTACAAGCGGGTACGAGAGGTAACAAAGCGAAAAGATTACGCGAACAAGGAAGCCAGAGAGCGGCTTAGAGTTCTTTAATATGAAAAAGAAAGCCAACATACTAATCACCGGAGGAGCCGGGTATTTAGGTGCTTACCTGACTGAGCAGCTGTTGGGTTCAGGCGTTTTGGCCGACCGACTTGTGATCTACTCTCGTGATGAGCTCAAGCATTTCGATCTGAAAATAAGAATAAAAGAAGATCCTCGCGTAAAATTTATGATAGGGGATGTGCGGGATCAGGAGCGGTTAAGTGAGGCCATGTCGGGCATAGATGTGGTGATTCATGCGGCAGCCATGAAGCATGTTGGAATCTGTGAAGAGAACCCCTCAGAGTGCGTCAAGACCAATATCAACGGAACAGAGAATGTCATTAGGGCTGCCAGATCGCAGGGAGTTTCTAAGCTGGTCTTTGTCTCGACAGACAAGGCGGTGGAGCCGGCGAGTGTTTATGGGGACTCAAAACACGTGGGAGAGCGCCTGTGCCTAAAAGCCAATGGCGATGAAATGCAGACCGTCGTTTTGAGGCTGGGAAATCTGATAGGGTCTTCCGGGTCTATCGTGGATAAGTTGCGAAAATATCCAGAGAATGGTGTTTTCAAACTATCTGACAGTGGGGCCACTCGCTTTTTTGACTCTTTGCCAAATGCATGGTCTCTGGTGGAAGAAGCAATAAACAAGGATTTTGGAGGGTGCGTGATGATTTCCAGGCTAAGAGCGCTGGGAATAAAAGAATTGGTGCATGCCATAGCACCAGCGCTAATGATCGTGGAAGAAGGACTGGGGCAGACCGAAAAAAGGCATGAGCAGCTGGTAGCTAAAAGTGAAATGGAAAGATTGTTGGAAAACGATCGGTACTACCTTTTGCCCTATGAAAAACTCAATGTGGACGAGGCACTGGAACGCTTTCGGTCACTGCCCGCAGATCTGGTCAGTTACTCCTCATCAGATGTAGCGCTTATGAAGCCGGAAGAAATCCAGCTTTTGTTTGCTGACTTTGGACTACTGAAAAAGCTGTAGGAACCGCTCTTGCTGACTTTCAACTGAATATTTTGTTTCTATCAGCTTTCTGCCCGAATCGCCCATTTTTTTCCTGAGCCCTTCCGATTCCAGTAACTGTTTCAAAGCTTCCAGCCATTGATGGGAGGTTGTGGCGATCAACCCTGTTTCATTGTGAATTACGATCTCCGCATTGACACCTACAGGAGAAGCAACCGCCGGTATCCCCAGCGATAAATATTGAATCAGCTTAAAACCACACTTGCCCTTTGACCACTCATTGTCTTCCAGCGGCATGACACCAATGTCGATTTGTGCCAGGTCTTCCACTTCGGACTCTTTGTTCCATTTAGCAAAACGGTAATTTTTGAGGGGTAGCTGTGGATCCTGATTGGCGATCACCAGAAAAGTAAAGTCATGGGTGTTTTCTAGTTGCTGAAGCACCGGTACGATGGGGCGTAGGTATTGCAAAGTAGAATGAGAGCCTGTCCAACCTATTATTGGCTGTTGGCTGTTGGCTGTTGGCTGTTGGTTTTTTAGGTCACTCTTTGTTCTTGGTGGTTGGGCATTGTGTATCTCAGTATCAACTACAGTAGGCAGTATTTCCACCTGATCACAATATTGCGCTGCAAATTTGGCCAGGTAGGCATTGCCCACAGATACCTTCCAGCTCCAGCGGCATATAGAGGCAACTTTAGACCTCCACTTGAGCCACTTCCAGAGCTTGCTTTCGTTCGTCCCGTCTGCCATCCAGATAGCATCATCAAAATCGTAAATGATTTTTTTGCGCAACACTTTGGCTATGACCCACTCAAAAATCGGAGGGCCGAAGGGTGTAAGTTCACGGTGGATTAATATACTGGTGTAGGCTGACAGCTTAAAAAGGATAGAAAAGCGGCGAAGAAATCCGGAAAGAGTGGCGCCTATTTTATTAAACGTATTACCCTCAACGTAGAGATATTCCCAGCCTACCTCAGAAACGAAAGTCTGAAAATCATAGGTGATCCCTTTTTCTTCCATAAATTTGAGAAAATGCTCGAATCGGAAGCGTTGCGAGGGTGCTTTACCTAAAGGGTATGGTGCCAGTATCAGGACTTTCATTGGTGATTAAAGGAGGAATAGGGAAATGACAAAAGGCAATTTAGGGAGATTAATGTCCATGGTTAATTCATTTCATAGAAATGGCTTTTTAGATACTTTTAAAATATTGCTTGGCTTTGCTTTTGTTAAAAAAGGAATGTCGAATGTGATCACTTCCAAAAGTAACCCTAAAGTATTGGTCAGACGCAATACTAGTGACTTGGCTGTGTACCGTCAAATTTTCATGGATGGAGAATATGATCTAATAACTATTGATGATCCAAAAGTTATTATTGATGCAGGTGCAAATATTGGTCTGTTTACACTTGCTATGAATCAAAAGTATCCCAATGCTAAGTTTTATTGTATTGAGCCTATGAAAGATAATTTTGGGATGCTCTCCAAAAACTTAGCATGTGTTGAGAGTAAAGACCTAATTTTTGGAGCGCTTTGGAGTGATTCAGAACAATTATCTTTTAAGGAGGATGCAATGGGGCAATGGGGTTTTAGGGTTCAAAGGGGAAATAATGATGCTTCCATATCAGCATTGTCCATGGATAATCTGATGAATCAATATAAAATTGCGGAAATTGATATTTTGAAAATTGACATTGAAGGTTCTGAGAAGGAAGTTTTTTCAAAAAATACTGATTGGTTGAATAATGTGAAAGTCTTGGTTATTGAAGTGCATGATTATTTGCTTGAAGGGTGTGCTCAAAATGTTTTTGGTGCAATTGGTAGATATGGTGATTACAAATTTTCTATATCCGGAGAGAACTTAGTTTTTGATAGAAGATGAGTATTCCAATTTTCGTTATTTCTCTTAAAGACTCTGAAAAAAGGCGTAGATCAATTGCTACTTCTTTGAATAAGATTGGGGTGAATTTTGAATTTTTCGATGCAGTTTATGGGGCTGGTTTGGAACCACAAGAAATAGAAAATCTCTGTGACTCTGAAGCACTAAGAAAAAACCCTCGCTGGCTAAATAGGGGGGCAATTGGCTGTTCGCTAAGTCACTATTATCTGTACAAGAAAATAGTGGATGAAAATATAGATGGAGCTATAATCCTTGAAGATGATATGATGTTAGATCATAGGTTTTTGGAGGTATTGGGCTTTTTGGAAAAAAGAAATTGCAAAGATAATGAGGTTGTAATGCTTTATTACAGATCGTTTTCGAAGTTACAATTTAAGAGGTTGAATGATATAGGTAAGACAGGACTCCACATCGCACAGCCTTTAACCGATTCTGATATTCCAATAACAACAGGTGGGTATTACGTAACCTCTGCAGCTTGCAAATCACTCGCCACCTTTATCTTGCCTGTTAGGGTAACAGCTGACAGTTGGAACTACTTTTTAAAGGAGGGCGCTTTAGAATCCATTAAAGTAGTATATCCCAGAATCTTGTCAGATGGTAGTTTTAAGAGCGTAATTGATTATAATCAAGCATATAAAAATGGTTTTATTGCGAACCTTTCAAGACTGTTGAACTCTCGAAATATTCCTTTGATTTCTTACATTTTGAAAAGTAGAAGGAAGAAATTGGAAAATAGTATGAGTGAATTTGAATTAACAGAGAGATAAATTTAAAAGGTATGATGGGCTTGCAAGATTTGATTATTACGCCTCTATATCTAATAAGTTTAATTTTGCTCGGCTTTTGGGTTCGTAAATTTGTGCCACATAATATAAAAAGGTACTTCATTCCTGCCCTTATTTTTAAACTACTAGGTGCGATTTGCCTAGGGCTAATCTACCAGTTCTATTATACAGGAGGAGATACATTTAACTATTTTCTACATGGTTCTAGGTGGATTTGGAAGGCATTTCAAGAGGACCCTATGTTAGGATTGTCCATCTTATTAGAGGAGGGAGGTGAACGGGTGTATGAAACTTATGAATACACTCAGCACATTTGGTATTATAAGAGTAAGAGCTCTTTTTTTATAGTACGATTAACAGCTTTCTTTGATCTGTTAACTTTTCACACTTACTCGGCCACAGCATTATTTTTTGCTGTATTTAGTTTTAGTGGATCTTGGATGTTATTTGATAAACTGTCATCTATATACAAACAAATCAATAGAGGACACATGGCCATAGCTCTGCTTTTCATTCCGTCAACTATCTTTTGGGGATCGGGTATTTTAAAGGATACTATTACTTACGGTTCAGTTTGTTGGCTGACATGGTCACTGGTCAATATAATTGAATCCGGGCGACATAAATGGCAATCTATTCTGATTGCTATCCTGGCAAGTTGGCTGATTTACAAAATCAAAATTTACATATTGATTTGTTATCTACCTCTTGTTTTAATATGGGTTTATTGGAAGCAGATAAGAGTGATCAATTCTTTTGGGCTAAAAGTAATTTTTATTCCTGTTTTGGGAATTGTTTTTATGGTGGTGGGATATTACACGGTTGATCAGGTATCAAGTGATAATGATCGATACTCTATGGATAAGGTTCTTAAAAGTGCCGCTATTACGGCCTATGATATCAGATATGGGTGGGGAGCAAGAAGCAATGGTGATGGAGGGTATGATATAGGACTACCCGATGGAACATTGGTAGGGACATTGAGACTAATGCCAGCCGCTATTAATGTTTCAATTTTTCGGCCTTATTTGTGGGAAGTTAAAAACCCGCTGATGTTACTGGCAAGTCTGGAGAGTTCTCTTATTCTTGTGTTTTTTATTTGGGCCTCCTTTAGGGGTGGTTTTTTTGTAATACTTAAAGATCCCTTTTTAATCTTTTGTTTGGCCTTTTCTATTTTGTTTGCTTTTGCTATTGGGGTTAGCACGTTCAATTTTGGCACATTGATGCGTTATAAAATACCAATGCTACCATTTATGGCCTTTGTTTTGGCTGCTATGTTTTCGGCAACAAAAAAGTATAATCGTAACTCATAATCTATTATAGGTGGGGTTTAATAGTATATTCGGTTCGTTATTGAGTTTGGAAAAGGGTGGGTTAAAGAGAAATTTCACTCATATTTTTTCTTCCAAAGCTATGGTTATTTTATTAAGCTTTGCTGTTACACCTATTCTGTCTAGGGTTTATTCACCACTGGATTATGGTGTATTTGGTGTTTTCAATACTGTCGCCTTAAATTTTTCAATACTTTCTTCATTAGGTTATGGAGATGGAATGGGGGTGTCAGGCAATGATAAGGACTTTTATGCACTTCATAAGTTATGTGTTGTTCTCACTATTATTTCAGCTATAGTCTTACTTCCATTTTTACCATTTTTGATAAAAGTGTTAGATCGTGAGAATGCAGTGCAATCTGGGGAGGTTGTGATTTTGATTTGGTTTGGGGCTCTACTTCTGTCTATTAGTAATATTGTTTTAAAGATGAATATGCATTTTAACGATTTTGGTTTTGGGTCAAAAGTTGGAGTGGCATCTACTGTTTGGATGAGAATTATAGCACTTGTAGGTGGTTTCTATCCTTCAAAAATACCATTCGGATTAATAGTGGCTGAATTAGGACACAAACTGGCTCTATTATCGGCAGGTTTTATTAGACACAATAACCAACTAAAGAAGGCTTGGTTAACGATAAGCAGGAAGGATATGTTAAAGGTTGCAAAATTATATGTAGCATATCCAAAGTATTTTTTACCATCACGATACCTCTCTGTACTTGTGGCCCAGGTTCCTATTTTCTACATCGCAGGGTTTTATGGTTTAGATGATTTAGGTCAGTATACAATGGCGGCATCTCTGGTTGTTTTGCCAATTAACCTTTTCGGAAACTCACTAAGCGCTGTGTATCTAAGACGGTTTAGAGGTTCAGGTAGTGTGGAAATTGGCCCTTTAACTGTTAAACTCTTTTATTTTCTCTTGATGGCACTAATTGTTCCAGTGTTGGTGTTGATGTTTTTAGGCTCTGACCTGGTTAGTTTTTTTTTAGGCCCTAGCTGGAATAGCACTGGAATATTGGTTCAGGTTATGTCTATTTATCTGATATATCAGACTTTTTTTGTAGCAATAAGTGGGTTGTTCCAAGTTCTTAAGTTAGAGAGTGCATTTCTCAAATTTCAGATGATCAGTGCAATATTTGTGGCCTTATTTGGTATTGGTTCATTTATCTTTGATCTGGACTTGTCGAAATTCATTCTTGGTTTTAGCATCATTAAATTATTACTTCTTTCAGGGGTTATTCATTACCTTTTCATTAAAATTTGTATCAAATACAGTGTGGTTCTTTGGTTTCTGAGTGTTTTGCTTACGGTTCTTGTATTTATTGGAATTTATTAGTTTATAGGATTGATGATTTCACAGATTCAAAGATATTGGGGGAGTAACGGATACTAGAATTAAATTAATAGGAAGCACTTAATTCGCCTAACCCTCGAGTATTCGATTGCCATTAAAGTTAGGAACAAAAATAGCAGTTAAAGTAGGTGGTAAAAGGAAGAATTAATTTTTATACTTCAATAAAAATAAAACTTGTTATTAACAGTTGGTCTAGTCGCTTCACTAAGTTGGTCAGGTTATTCTATCGAAGGAAAAAGATTAAATTAGGTGAGTCTGAGGGCTATTTCTTCATAATAGGGTCAGGTAGGTGCGGATCTACTTTGTTGAGGGTGATGCTGGAAAGGCACAGCCGGATTACCATTGTTCCTGAGATTAGTATGGCATTGCCCAAATCCTGTGATTTTTATATAAATCAAAAGTCGCTTTCTTCTAAAGCTTATTTTAACAAGTTTTTTGACATGTATTCAAGTCAGCATGCCTGGAATACAGATATCTTCCAAGAAGAAGAAATAAGGCTGAAATATGAGTCGGAAGAAGAGCCAGCGTTTCCAGCATTTCTCAAAACCATTTATGCCCAATATAAGGCTAAAATGAAGCCTAATGCTGATTTAATTGGTGACAAAAATCCATATTTAACCTTCCATCTTCCTTACCTGCATTACGTTTTCCCTAGGGCAAAATTTATTCACCTCATTAGGGACGGTCGGGATGTATCATCATCATGGGCCAATACTAAGGAACTCAAGATGAATTTAATTGATGCAGCAAAACGATGGAATTGGGCTTTAAAGGAAGTAGAAAGGTTTGGTTTTTTGTTAAGAGGACGTATTCTCGAATTGAGATATGAAGATTTAGTATCCAACCCTAAGGACACGTTGAGCAAGGTGTGTCAATTTCTTGGTGTTCAGTTTGAGACAGAGTTGCTTAATGAATCAGTAAATAACTCTTCAGATGAAGTAGCTCAGGGGCATCATGAATCTTCCGTCAAAAAAGTGGGGACTCATTCCATAGGCAATTGGAAAAGGAATCTCACGGAATCTCAAATTTTGGAAATCGAACCGATTCTCATTAGAAGACTGAAAAAGTATGGGTACCTGTAATCATGTGGATAGTTAATAAAATTTTCACCCTTTTAATTTTTGTTCGGTACCCTTGGATCAAGAGTCAATACAGGTGGTTTATACGTTTTAGGTACTTAGGCCGAATAAGGCAACTTCGATATTTGCTAAAAGACTATGTTGAAAAAAAGCCGTATAAGGAAATCTCGTTTCATGGAGAATTTCAGCAAGAATTGTTGCACGTCTTGCCTTTTGCGTATTGGCATTTTAAGAATGGCACATTAAAACGCACACAATCCACGGGGCTTACGACGGAGCTTTATTTTTTCTCTCCGGATCATCATGAATCCGATGAAGGTAGAGATTATCTGGATAATTTTAATTTGGAAATACCAAACTCATCGCATGATCTAAAATTAGATATGAGGAAATGGCTTCCGGTTCCTTTAAAACGGCAATATCAAAATAACATTTATCAATATAATAAGCCACTTCTTATCATAGCCAATAGGTTTAACACGGAATGGTCTCAACCTCCTATTAGTTATTTTGATCTCGGGGTTTTGGGTGAGATGTTTGACCTGCTCCAAAGTAAGTATCAAGTACTCTATAATAGGCCTCCTGCTGCTGATATTGTTGAGGACAATAGTGAGATCAAGGAATTAGGCGACTATGAATGGATCAAGGAGAATTACCCTAATGTCATCCAGTTTGTGGATTTATATAAATACAGAGGATCTGAGGTGAAAAATTACAATCATATGCAGTTAATGATATATGCTAACTGTGATAAGTTTATTTCTATTCATGGAGGAACAGCGACGTTGGCGAGTAATTTTGGGGGCCAAAACATTATATATTCCAGAAAGGGGCACGAACACTATCTAAAGGAATTTGAAAATATTTTCCCTAAGCTCTCGGGAGCTGAAATATACCATGTAAAGGATTATCAGGCACTCCTTGAAACAATTCGAAAGAAGTATGCTAACGGGTAAAGCGATTCTTATCATCTCTCCAGAGCCCTGGGATCATATCTTTGTCTCTAAGCACCACTACGCCAAACATTTAGCAGCTAGAGGTAATAAGGTTTATTTTCTGAATCCCCCGTCTGATCAAAATAGGATTACTCCGTCCCGTTATGAAAACCTGTCGATTTTGGATTATTCGGGTTTTGTCAATGGCCTTCGTTTTTTACCCAAAACGTTAAGAAAACCTCTGATCAAAAGAGTCTGGAGAAAGCTGGAGCAAATGGCTGGGCTTAGGTTTGATGTCATTTGGTCTTTTGACAATTCTGTATTTTATGAATTTGACGCTTTACCAGATAATGTCCTCAAAATCTCACATATAGTCGATTTAAATCAGGATTTTATGACTGAGCGGGCAGCCCGTTCGGCAGATATTTGTTTTGCTACAACAAGGCAGATCAAAGACAGGTTGTCCAAATTCAATCCCCGAACTTTTCAAGTTACACATGGAGTAAATGTTCCTGAGGTGGATGCTCTTGATGTGATGCTTCCTGGACTGAATGAGTTCAAGGTTGTTTATGCGGGTAATTTGGGTATGCCCTACATGGATTGGGAAATCCTGAATATGGCTGCCAGTAGGCTAAAGAACGTTGATTTTGTGTTTTATGGACCTGGGGAAGGGGAATTGGATATTTACAGTAGCAATCAAAGAGCGTCTAAGGACTCATTTCTTGGTTTGGAGAATACATACTTTCCCGGAAAGGTTGACTCTGCGAAGTTGCCAGCGATTTATTTGGCTAGTCATGTTTTGTTAATTGCCTATCAGGAAGTGCACCACCGTGATCAGGCCAACCCACACAAAATGATGGAATATTTGGCTTCAGGAAAGCCCATTGTAGCTACTTATACAGCTGAATATGCAGACCTTGATTTTATATGCATGAGTAAGCGCAATGAAGATTGGCCAGATTTACTTCAGCACACCATTGAAAATCTCGATTCGGAAAATACGCCAGAAAAGGTCACAGCCCGTAAGGCTTTTGCATTGAACAATACTTATGATAAGCAGATTGACAGGATTGAGGAGATCATTTCGAGGGTTTGTAAATAGAGACTGGGTCATGCTGACAGGGCGTTCTTCCATACCGTCCTTGTGAGCGCAGCGTAACAATCTCCTGACATTAGGCATAGACGCAATAACAATGAAGCGCGACAGTCTCATACGAAAAGGAGATTCTCTCACCCTTCGTTCCTCAGGGTTCGGAATGACGGAAATAAAGGGGAGTACCTCAGGTTCGGAATGACGTTGTTTATACCGTCATTGTGAGCGGAGTAAAACGCAGCGTAACAATCTCATATGAGTTACCTCGGATGGACTTATGGTGAGGATGATCTATCATCTGAGTCTGAGATTCTCTCACCCTTCGTTCCTCAGGGTTCAGAATGACGGTAATGATGGGGAGTGCCTCAGGTTCGGAATGACGGAAATGAAAGATGGTGCCTCAGGTTTCAGAATGTCGTTTTATGATGACGGCACTCAGGATAACGTTTTTTATCTCGTTACTGAACCTAGGAGCGATCGACATTAGGTAAATTCGCTCTTCGATTACTTATCAATAAAGTCGATTCCACTCATGAGCTTGGTTAGCATCATCATGCCGGTTTACAATACAGAGAAGTTTCTTCGTGAGGCTATCGATTCGGTTCTAGATCAGACGTATCAGGAATGGGAGCTGCTTATTGTGAATGATGGTAGCACAGATGCGTCTGCAGAGATCATTGGCAGCTATGATGACTCCCGGATCAGATACTTTGAGCAGGAAAACATGGGCGTAAGCGCAGCGCGAAATGTGGGGCTATCCAACATGGGCGGGGATTATTTCTGCTTTCTAGATGCTGATGATATGTTTACCAAGGACTCCCTGAGTTCAAGGCTATCCAAATTTGAGAACCCTGAAATAGATTTTGTTGATGGTGTAATTATATCGTACGATGAACAAATGAAAAATAAAGCGGGTGAGTTTACGCCTACCCACAACGGCAGCCCTCTTCCGCAATTGCTAATGCTGAGTTCCTCCTGTTTTTTTGGAATTACCTGGATGATCAGACGCGATCGGAGCATGGATTATATTTTTGATGAGGGCATGAGTCATGCTGAGGATCTTTGGTTTTTTATAGAGTTGGCGTCAAGGAAAATGGGCTTTTACTCATTTGTGCCTAACCCAATCTACTATAGACGTGAAGTTTCAGGGAGTGCCATGTCAGATTTGGATAAGCTCGCTTTAGGCTATAATCAGCTGCTAAATAAGGTTAGGGAAGCTGGTATTGCCAACTCAGGTGAGGTTTCATCTCTTAAGTCAAAGATTAGGTCTGTTATGATCAAATCTGCAATGACCAGGTTTAGGTTAGATATTGTCTTTAAACAGTTGATCAGTTGAGATGAAGCATCATTTGGTGATTATATACCATAGTTTCAAAGATCCTATATTCAAAGGGTTGATGCTGAGATATTTGCAAAGATTTCAGGAGACAAATGAGGGGCGTCATTGTTTTCATATCATCACTTTTGAGCAGGAGGTGTACAAGATGGATGCCACCGAGAAGAATGCCACTCACCGATTGCTCAGCAAACAGGATTTGTGCTGGTACCCCATGCAATATCACACTGGGGGTGCATTCATGTTATTTAAAAAGCTTTATGATTTTGTGTCAGTTTATTTGAAGACCAGACAACTTCATTCCAGATTTCACTTCCAGAGGGTCATTGGTTTTACTACTATCAGTGGAGCCATATCGTTATATATGGGCAAATTTCTGAACACCAAAACATTGCTCTTGAATATTGAACCACATAGTGACTACATGGCTGATTTTGGTTATTGGAGCAAAACAGGAATAAAATATCGGCTATTGAATCACATGGAAAAGCAGATGATTCTTACCGCAGATCATATTGCGCTTCCTACCCGAAAGGCTTATGATATTTGGAAGACTGTGCCGAAAAAGGGACAACTTCATTTCGTGCCCACATGCATTGATTTGGATGACTTTCATTTTGATCCAGATGGTCGCAAACGCATTCGCAATGAGCTCGGCTTAAACGAGGAGTCAAAATTGATCATATACGTGGGTAAATTTGGGGGTATTTACTACACAGCCGAAATGGCAGGTAAGGTATTCGGAGAAATAGTAGCCAGTAATCCACTGGCATTTTTTTATATTATTTCTCCGGATAGCAAAGAGGAGGTAAGCAAAGGTTTTTGTGATGGGGGTTTAAAGGAGGATCAGTTTTTCTTCAAAGGGAAGGTGCCTTATGAGGAACTATCTTCGCATATATCTGCAGCGGATTTTGGGGTATTGTTAGTGCCGTCTTACCCATCTCAGCAATACAGGTGCCCCATCAAAACAGCGAATTATTTGGCATGTGGGGTTCCCTATATTATTACGGAAGGAATAGGTGATGATAGTGATTTGGCTTCTAGTGCAAAAGTTGGTTTACTAGTAAGCGGGAATAACGCTTTACAACTAAAAGGAAGTTTTGAGAAAGAAAAAATGCGGTACGTGGTACACCAAGAACGAAATCTTGACATGATGAATGATTTTTTGATCAAGGTTTTAAATGACTTTAAGTAGGATGAGGTGCATGGATGAATATTTTTTCAGCCTTTGAAGTTGGATTTGGCCGCAAATCATCAGGGTTTTAACGGAGTAGTAGAGTCTTATCATAATATTAAAGAAGATACAGGCTAATAAAGAGTGTTGCAAATTGGTTAGCTGAGGGGCAAGTATCTTGTGTGATAAGAATTTCAGATTTGCTTCACACCCTGTTGAGAAAGGTAAAAACTGAAAGTAGTGAGGTTATCAAAACAAAAGTATAACAAATCGCATTGATCTAAAATTTAGTCTTTTGAGCCTCATTAGTTGTCATTTTTCCATGTTTTATTTGACTAATTTTGAGAGATAAAGATCAGAGATGGCAATACGACTTACGGATGGTTCAGAGTTTCTTCATATTCCCAAGACAGGTGGCACATGGGTGATTTCTGTTTTGAAAGAAATGAAACTTTTTGATAAACAGGTTGGACATCCACACTCCGATTTTGATCAATCCAATCATGCTTTTACTTCCTTTGAGCATCTGGGCTCCCTGTTGGATAAATTGGGTAATAGACTATTAGGACGAAAAACCCCCATCCCAACTAGGTTTTGCGTTGTAAGGAATCCGTTTTCGTGGTATGAATCGTGGTGGAAATACCAGCAAGGGCTGGGCTGGCCCGATTGGGGAAGTGAAACCTCTAAATACGATTGGCATCCAAATTCAGTGCTCAATGGATTACAAGATAACGATTTTAATGAGTTTGTTTTAAAAGTACTCAAGAAGCGCCCGGGCTATGTGAGTGAGCTTTATCACAGTTATACAAAAACCGGCATTGATTATATAGCAAAGACTGAGTCGTTACGAGACCATCTACAGTTAATTCTTAATTCAATGGGATTCCAGTTTGACCCTTCTTTGATCGAGAACCATGGTAAGCGAAACGAGTCTACAGTTACGGATGGAATAAACTGGGATGAAAAGGTTAAATCCATGGTCTTAAAAGTTGAGTTACCTGCTTTTCTACATTATGATTATCTGGAAGAAAGTCAGAGGGAAGAATTCGCATTTGATTCTCGTGATGGAGTGCATGAAGCCATACTGCGGGTGTATAAACTAGCAAAATAGTCTAATGAGGTTTTTAGGGCATTTTACAATATTATGGATTCTTATTACTGGTATCATCTATGAGGCTAGCGGTCAGGCAAATTTTACTACGGATGCTGAATTGTGTATAGGTCAATCCCTAAATTTAGATAATCTCTCTGTGGATGGTGTTTCATATTTCTGGGATTTTTGTCCTGGGGATCTAAGTGTAGAGCCAAGCTCTGAGTACTTGGGCAGCTATTCTTCAAACCCCTACAGTCACGTTACTTTACATGAGAATGGTGTGTGGTATGGTTTTATGATCATGAGGTCTAATAACTTGATTAGACTTGACTATGGAGCTGATTTATCAAACGCTCCGACTCCTGTTACGCTAGGTAATATTGGCTCTTCGTTTAACGCTCCGCATTCATTGTCTATAATTAGTAATGGTGAAAACTGGTTTGGGTTTGTTGTCAATTTTTCCGGTAACAACCTCATTCGACTTGATTTCGGCTCAAGTCTTGCAAATACTCCTTCAGCTGTTGATCTTGGTAGTTTGGATGGTAATGTTACATCTCCTGATGATATTCAGGTTATTTACGATTCGAATACCAGTTCATACTATGCTCTGATTTGTTCTCAAAAGAGTGTTATCTCGGTAAATTTTGGTTCGGATTTGGAATCAACTCCTACATACCAAGTGACCCAAATTACTGGCTCATCTAGGTTGTGGGGTATGTCTCTTTTGCAAGTATCAAATCAATGGTATGGTTTAGCAGCAAATTTCACATCTGGGGATCGTTTAGTTTATCACATCACCTTCGACGCTAGTTTAGTTCCATCTACCTTCGAATCGATTGATCTGGCTGGGTTAGGGGCTGGACGGAATAGGGATGTTTGGTTTGGAAGAGAAAATGACTCCTATTTTGGCATGGTGGTAACTGAAGGAGCGGAATTAGTAAGAATTGATTTTGACCAGACACCTCAAAATACCTCAACTGATTTTGTGCTTTTTGGGGATATTGATGATACAAGAAATAATAATGTTGTAAGTGTTGAAATCGTCTCGGACGGGTCAGATTGGTACGGGTTCGTTACGGATTTTGGCAACTCAGTCTATCGGTTGAACTTTGACCAAAGTTGCTCTTCTTCAGTTGCATCTGCGGTAACTTTTGAGCCTGAAGGTGTTAGCTATGATGGTTCTGGTGAATATGATATTTGGTTGGAGGCTGTTGATTCTGATGGTAATTTCAGTTTGGATTCTAGATCGGTATTGATAACCCCAAATAGGGCGCCATCAATAGAGTTGAACTCTGATGGAAATGTTTGTGTCGGAAGCGAAAAAACCTTTACTATACAAGATTTGTCAGATCCTGCTGATGTAGCGACTACCTATGAATGGGATGTTAATGGTGATGATATTGTTGATATAACTCAAAACTCATCCGATTCTGGCTTTGGATCGTTATCAGTTGACTATAATTCCTTTGGAGGGGCTGGCACCTATAATTTGGCTGTGAATGCAATTAATGATGGCTCTTGTGTCAATACGGTTATAGAGCAGGTTGTACTTTTGGAGGAGCCTTCAGCGCCTACAGACATAGATGCAACGGCAGCAAGCTTTTGTACTTTTACTGAAATAAGATTTACCTACCCCGAAATATTATCACTTCCAGAGGAGGCCCAACTCAAGTGGGATATCAACGGCGAGATCCAAAGTGATCAAGATACTGTGGTGTTTTCATTTGATACGCCGGGAGATAAAAACATAGGCCTTCAGGTGATTTTATCCAATTGCAGCACAGCCGTTTATTCTGAAGTAATCACCTTAGACGAAGGGCCATCTGTAGATTTTTCATATGCCAACAATTGTTTTGGGGAGGAAGTAAATTTTAATAATCAAGCGGAAGGGAATAGTCTTGTATCCTTTCTTTGGGATTTTGGTGATGGGGCGCAATCGAACCTAGAAAATCCATCACACTTGTATTCATCTGCTGGTAGTTACCTGGTGACTTTGACAGTTGATAATGCATCAGGGTGTTCATCGTCCGTAGTAAAGGGTTTGGTGGTGAATGATCAGGCACTGGCTGCTGTTGTTTTTGGTGAGTCAATTGAAAATTTACCAACAACTTTTGAAGCTATTGATCAAACGTTGGATGCGGATTCAATTATTCAATGGTCTTGGGATTTCGACGGTTTGGGGAGCTCTGAAAGTCAATTTGCTTCGTTCAATTTTGATACTCCTGGAGTTTATGAAATTGTTTTAGAGGTTGTCACGGCACAAGGCTGTCATGATTTGATTTCCAATGATTTGGAAGTTAAGACTGCCATTTTCCCAACAGCGAACTTTTCTTATACTTCAGAAGTATGTCTTAACGAGCCTTTAACATTTCTAAATGAGAGTGTGAATGCAACTTCTTATACATGGGATTTTTGCGTTGGTGACCTAAACAATGAGCCCGAAACTATCTCTATCGAACCTTTTGACGACCGCCCTTTCAGAACAGAGTTAATTCAGGAGAATGGTGAGTGGTATGGTATTCTATTACGTAATACTGATAAATTGTCGTTATTATCGTTCGGTAATGATTTAGGTGCCTCTCCTTCTGAAATTGCTTTAGGTAATCCTGAAAACTTGCTTGCACTTCCACAGGGTTTATCCGTAGTTCAAAACTCTTTTGGAGATTGGTACGCATTTATCACCAACATTGGTACAGGGGATGTCGTAAGGTTATCATTTGGCTCAAGCATTATCAATACGCCTGTTGCTACCAGCTTGGGTGATTTCGATGGACAACTCTCAAGCCCTCGTACATTAGAGGTGATAAATGACGGGACAGGGTTCAAAGGTTTGATAGGTATGGATGATGATAAATTGGGATTACTGGATTTTGGCAATGATTTGAACGTGTCGCCTGTGTTTAATTCTATTGACATCCCTGGCGCGAATTCTATACGAGGAATATCTGTGCTTCAGCAACAAGGGCAATGGTTTGCATTGGCTTCCAATTTTAGTAATACAAGCCGAAAAGTTTTCCATATTTCTTTTGGTGATGATTTAGGCTTAAATCCCACAATTACTGAGGTAGATCTTACACCTTTTATTACTAGTAGCATACGTGATGTAGTTTTTGTTGCTGAAGTTGATCAATTTCATGGGTATGTACTCACTGAAGATGCGGCATTAATTCACTTAGCTTATGAGGGTATTGATGATACAAGCCCAGCGATCGAATTGTGGGAGGATATTGATGTATTAAACTCCAATGTTGCGATTGATATAGAAATAGTTAATAATGAATCAATTTGGAGTTCAGTAGTGAGCGATTATAGTGGAAAGCTGTACCAGCTCAATTTTCCAGAAGATTGTGAAGCCAGCTCATTTGTTTCAGATGACTCCAGTCCAACGGGGATTAGATACGGAAACTCTGGTGATTTCCGGATAGGCCTTATTGCCAAAAATGATTTAGGTAATGAGAATGCCTTATCACAAGTTATTAGTGTGTCTGAAGACATAGCCCCGTCCATACTCTTCACCCCTGACAAAAACCTCTGCATCGCCAACCCAACAATCTGGACGTCAGAGATTACAGAAGGCAATGTCACCACTTACTCGTGGGATCTGGACGGAGATGGTGTTGAAGACAGCAGTGACCCGAACCCTACTTTTCAGTATGCCAGCCCCGGAGTTTATGACATCAGGCTGGATGTGTTCAGTGATGCTGGCTGTACCAATTATGTAGAAGACGAGATAGAACTTTATCCTGAGCCACCAGTTCCGGTTTTTGAAGCCTCCGCCTCAACTTACTGTACAGAATCTGTGGTGACTCTCACTAACCTCACAGATCATGCGGCCTATGATGGTCTGGTCGAGTATCACTGGTCCATCACCGGACTGTCCGATACCACTACCACAGCAGACTTGGCTGTCAGTTTTGCTGAGTCCGGGGTGAAGACCATTGCTGTTTACAGTGCCATACCCGGTTGCGAGTCGGTGGTTGCGGAGCAAACCATAGAGATCTTTGATGCGCCGGTTACAGATTTTAGTGCTACTACTGTCTGCTCGGGGGAGCTGACCGCCTTTACCAACCTGAGTGAAACGGCGGATTACATTTGGGACTTTGGAGATGGCATCATGAGCTCCGGCACCAGCCCTGAACATTTTTATGCATCACCTGGCACATATGATGTGCAGCTGGAGGCCACCGACACACGCGGTTGTGTCAGTATCGCCACGAAGCAGGTGATGGTATCTCCGCTACCACAGGTTTCATTTGACTACCCACAGGTGTGTAAAGGAGAGGCGGCCTTGTTCGAAGACCAATCATTTGTGGAGCAGTCGGATGTGATCGGGTGGGAGTGGATTGTTGACGATGTTTCTGTGGCCACCACACAGGATGCTTCTATTGTGTTCGAGACAAGCGGCGTACATAATGTTCGGCTGGTGGCCCTCTCACAGGCTGGGTGCCTGCAGAGCTATGCTGAGGATATTGAGATAGAAGATACTCCTGACCTATTGATTGAGTCAGACGGAATCTGCCTTTACAATATGATAGCCTTCACCGATGTAACAGCTGACCAAAGCAACGTACAGCAGCGCATTTGGATGGTAGATGGAGTAGTGCAAAGTGCCAGCGATCAGACATTGACATATAGTTTCAGCACTGCCGGCGTACATGAGGTGCAGATGATAGTAGATCAAGCCACGGGCTGTAGCGGAACTACTTCTCTGGAAATTGACATTCCTGAAAACCCTCAGTTGAATTTCGTATGGGACAAGCGTTGCGACAATGAAGACGTGATCTTCAGTGACATAACATCTGAGTCGGCACAGCAGGTTATTGCTTCTCGCGTCTGGAAAGTAAACGGTGAGCCATTTGGCAATGGAGCAGATGCCCTCTTGCCGGTGCTCGATGGCGGCACGTATGAGGTTTCGCTGGAAGCGATAACAGACCTGGGCTGTGAGCTGACATTAATTCAGAATATCACACTAGATGATGCTCCTGATATAGATTTCAGCTTGTCCAATGACTATGGAGTTCCTCCCTTTAGCCTGTCTGTATCCAATCAGACACAGCATGCCACGGAGTATATCTGGATGTTGGATGGCGCGGTGGTGTCCACCAGTGCAAACCCTGTCATTGCCATAGAGAGCGAGGGAGTGCAAACCCTCAAGCTGGTCGCCACGGGTTCTTCAGGCTGTAAAGACAGTTCGTCCACTACCATTAATTCAGCTTTGCCAATCATTGACCTCAGGATAAATGAAATGCAGCTACTTGAAAATGGAAATGCCAACAATATTTTGGTGAACCTGAGCAACCTGAGTAATATTCCTGTCGAAACCATGGCGTTCTCTATAGAGCTGGAAGATGACTTTGAGCTGCCTGAGCAGGTGTTCCGGAGGATAGAACCCAATGAGCAGGCAGTTATAACATTAAATACATCCATACCTGCCGACTATGGTGATCTGAAGTACCTGTGCGTGTCTGTTTATAGTATATATGATGTGGATGATCTGACACCTACTGACAATGAGAGCTGTCAAAACCTGGCGGCACAAAAACCTGTATTTGAGCCGCCTTTCCCCAACCCGGCCAAAGATCAAACTGTCGTGAAAGCTGTTTTGCCTGAATCCGGGGAAGCAACTATTTCGGTAATAGATATGAGTGGGCAGGTTCAGGTGCAGAAAATTTTACCTGAGGTGCCAGCGGGTCTCAATGTCTTTGAGGTAAGCTTGTTGGGGCTGGATGGCGGAACATATATGATAGATATTAGATTTAAAGGAGGAAACTATAACTATCGCGTCATAAAGCAGTAATCATGTTTTGTTTAGGGGTAAACGGTTGATTATTTGTTAGTGATTTGAAAGTTTTCTATATACTTTTCCAAATAAAAATATTATATATTAATTTGCGAGCAAATAAAATTTGGAATGAAGCTTAATTCACTACACCTCAAACTGGACGAAATAGACAGAAAGATATTGGATATCCTTCAGTCGAATGCGAAGATTACCAACGCACAACTGTCCAAGGACATTGGATTGTCTCCGGCCCCTACTTTGGAGCGTGTGAAAAAACTGGAGAACTCTGGAATCATCAAGAGTTACCATGCCATGCTCGACACGGACAAAATCGGTTTGGGTGTACATACCTTCGTGCAGGTTACATTGAAGGGACATAACAAGAAAAACATCGATCACTTTTTGAGCGAGATCAACATGATCCCCGAGGTGATTGAGTGTCATCATATCACAGGATCTGGGGACTTTATCCTGAAGGTGATCGCCAAAGACATCACCTCATATCAACACCTGATGCTGGAGAAAGTAAGCGAAATAGAAGTGGTAGATAGCCTCCAATCGATGGTTATCCTTTCTACCTTCAAAAACAGTAAAACAATGCCTATCCCTCAGTCATGATCACCACTGAGAATCTCATCCTTGGCGAGCGGACCGTGAGGCAGATCA
Organism: Cyclobacteriaceae bacterium; assembly: GCA_039970095.1. GTDB lineage: Bacteria > Bacteroidota > Bacteroidia > Cytophagales > Cyclobacteriaceae > JAMZMI01. The sequence goes on along the minus strand of JBDVMP010000005.1, from coordinate 34,755 downwards.
TCAAGCGATTTGCTTATGAGGTTTACGAAAATAATTTTACCGAAAAGGAAATAGTGTTGGTTGGGGTCTATGACAAAGGCTACCAGATGGCTCAGTTGATCAGCGGCGAATTAGAGAAAATTGTTGCTAAGACCAAAATTACCCTCGTAAGGTTGGATGTAGATAAAAAAGACCCCCGCGCTTCCGGTATCAAGCTGGACGTGGAGTTGTCATCTATCAAAGGAAAATCCGTGGTTGTCGTTGATGACGTACTCAACTCTGGCCGAACCATGGCGCATTGTCTCACGGCACTGATGGATGTTGACTTGAAGAGAATAGAGACCGTAGTGCTGGTGGACAGGAGTCATAAGCGATTTCCCCTGCTGGCCAATTACAAAGGGTACGAACTGTCCACGACCCTCGATGAGCACGTAGAGGTGCGACTGGACGATGATTTCGGGGTTTACCTATTTTAGACTTCTCGCTTCAGTATCAGTCCATTTCAGTATCTCATATATCAAGGAATTTCATCCGAATTAGTCAAAGTGGCTAAGACTCCCTGAGGGAGTGACTCAGAGGTCAAAATGACGTTAAGAAAATCATTCCTGAAATGAATGTTAGTGAAATCGAAATGACCTGACAGGTTTTAAATCCTGACAGGTCATTTTTTTAACTCCCTTGCTCTTTCCAATATTCGTAGTTGAAGATCCCCGGGTTTTTGACCAGCATTTCCAGACTCTGTTTAACCAGCTGCCCCATATTTTCGCATTTGTCGAAGACGGGATCCTGGTAGTGGCTAGAAAGGTCCTTTCTCAGGCTTTCAATATTTACATTGCTTGATAGTACTTCTTTTGACATGGCATCCATCAAGTCGTCTATTCTTGCTTTTTGCATTTTGAGCCTGTTGGCCATCAGTGCCCGTTCCTCACGCTGATACTGATGCACAGATTCTTGTGTGAGCAGCTTCAACCCGATTTCAATGATCGGATTGTTTTGCTTGAAATACTGCGGAAGGTACACGGCCTTTCTGCCTTCATAAGACTGCTGATCAAAGTCAATGGCTCGAAGGCGATAATCCACATCTTCAAAATCAGGTGTGATGTCGATTACAAAATTGCTTGAATGCATATCTCCCAACAGTCGTACAAAGCACCTCTCGTTGAACTTAACGAATTCTTTAGCCAGCCGGATTCTATTGAGGTTGGGGTCGCCCAGATGGTTTTTTATAAACTGGTCGGCCGGTATGCCCACTATGTGCTCTTCTATGAGCGTACTTTCGTGTACCACATAACTAATCCAGTTTGGAGACAACAGATGCTCCAACTCCAGGCCATAGATTCGTGAGGCATCCCCCTGTTTGATATAGAAGTAATCGAAGTTATCATTGATTTGGTTGACGATACGCACCCGAAAAGGCTGTGTGTTTCCATAAACGCACAGGTCCACCCGATCTACAAAGAGGTGATCCATTACGCCAAGGTCACCATCCGCTTTGATGATGGCATAGATTTTTTTAAGGCCCAAATGAATATCGCTCATTTCATCCTGAGCGTAGAATACCGTCTCCCAAAAGGTGTCATTGCCATGGCGGTCATAGAGCGGAATGCTGTTGTTGTAACGCAGCAAGTCCGAGTACTTGAGCGGCAATGGAATGAGTCGCTCATACTTTTTGAGGTAGCTTCTCAGATTGCCGCTTATCGGATATGGGATCTTCTTTTTACTTATTATGGCCACTCTAACAGGTGTTTGGTAAATGCTTCGGGAGCCTGATCGGCCCATTTCCGAAACCACACGGAGGTATCTTTATAGTAAGGAAGATATTCTATTAGCTTGCTTATTTCAAATTTTTCGTTGGAAATTCCCGCCCCGGCCTTCATGGCATCCACAGCGTTGCAGGCCTGCTCATAGTGACCCTCCACGGGTATCATCAGCACAGGTTTGCCCATGTACATGGCTTCACATACGGACTCAAAACCGGCCGTGGTAATGTAGCCTTTTGATGTAGCCATTTTCTGGAGAAATTTTTTGTCATTGAGCTGGTGAAAAGTGAGTGTTTCGTCCACTACATATTCCTGGGGCTTGTCTTTCATGTCCCAGAAGCAATGAAGTGCCTGTTCTGGTACGCGTTTGTGAAATTCTTCTATTTCGGCACCATATCCAGGGTTGACCATGTAGGCAAGAATGTGACCCTCGTCTTTGATAGAGAGCTGCTTGATTTCGGATCGCAGGAGAGGAGGCACCACGAAGAGTTTTTTGTGCGGTATATCCGGAAAATGCTGGAAGGAGAGTGCCAGTATTTTGTCAGCACCAAGGCTGGCGATACGATTGCCGATACGGAGCGAAAGCCTGTCCAACTTGCGCCCAGCGGGAAAATCAAAATCCGGATGTGCGATGAGAAACTGGTGTGCGATGCAAATGAATTTGGCCTTGGGTCTTTTAACAAAGTTGTACAGCCCACCGATAAAATCGTAAAAATTGATGATAATGTCTGGCTTGTCTGTTTTCACCAGATCGTCAATCACCTGTATGGATTTTCGGTATTTCTGTGTCTTAAGAAGAGAATGAATAACTGTTCTAAATGGCTTAACAGATTTTTGATTTTTGTCTGTCACGAAATTTGGACTATCCAAATGAGAGACCGGCGCATCGATTTGATCAGTGAAAAATGCAGGGAGGTTTCTCCGCTTACTTTTCCCCACTATCACACGGCAAATATGGTGATTTTGGGTTCGGAGCGTTTGCGCTAGTGAGAGCGCTTGGGTCATGTGTCCACGACCCTCTCCCTGAATAATGAAAAGGAATTTCATGTTTACAAATAAAGGACATGAAACCTAAATAAGGTCAATCTGGATAAATTGATAACATTAGGATAAGATGCGGGGGAATGATGAATTGGCTGGTGACTACTCTTTTATTATCCTTGTCACTTTCATTTTTCCGTTTATTATTGACTTCATGAAAAAGGTGCCCCGTTCATCATTGGATATGAGATATTCGCTGATTTCGGTTTGCGCTACGGGCGTGGTGGTATTTTGATTTTCGAGTAAAAGCCTGCCCATTTCATCAAATAGCGCATAATTGGTTAAAGCGCCTTTTATTTGGATCGGACCAGAAGTTGGGTTGGGGTATATTTCCAACTTTTGGATAAGCCTTTTGTCGTGTCTTGCGTACCGAATCGGACTGTACTCAAACTTGCCATCATAGTCGATTTGTTTCAGTCTATAATAAGCGTCGGTCATGTCGTGATCCGCAAAAGTGTAGGTCTGCACATCGGTAGTGGTGCCATGGCCATCTACAAACCCAATTTCTTCAAAAATGTCACCATCGAGGCTTTTCTGGATTTCGAAACCTACATTGTTAAGCTCGCTGGCAGTGACCCATTTGAGCTGTACGATTCCATCACTGGCTTCAGCGATAAATTTGATAAGATCTACAGGTAGTGGGTTTTGAAAATCTGCAGGTTGGGAGGTTTCACTATTAAATGTCTGGGTACCTTGATATGTTGGTGCTGGATTGAGGGTTGAATTGCGTCCTCCCCAGAAAGTTTCCCCATCAACTTCTATAAAATTGACCCAACCGAAAAACGTATCATCCACAATTTCCCCTCCTTCTTCCATGACCAACCCAGCTATTGGGTTTCCACTTGGATCTGAAGAATTCAAAGTAAGTGTGCTATAATTAAGTCCGCTATTGTCCATAGCCAAAGAACCACCAACAACGAGAATGGCATCAGTCAGAGTTACGTCCTGCCCATTGGGAATGGTTACAGATATTCCTGAAGGGATATAGATGATATCATTATTTCCAGGTGTGGATCCTCCCCAAGTAGATGCAGTTGACCAATTTCCATTCTGAACAGCGGTGATATCCGCCTGAGAAAAAGATGGCAGGCCAACAACGCATAGTAATAGCAGGATTATAGTACTTCTGGTAAAATATTTCATAGCGGTTGTGATTGGTAATTTGTGCAAAATAGTCAGATATGCACATAGCCATTAGTTGAGAGTGCCTTGTTTCGATAAGCTTTTTCTTTTTCCCCAGCAGTAAGGCAAAATCTTCGATGAAATTTTTTTTCTACTAAGCTGGAAAGATGATCTAGTGTGTAAACTTCAAAATAAATTCTGTTCCCTGGCTGATAACCGATTTTAATGAGATGGACCCCTGATGGTTTCTCATGATCTGCTTGGAGAGGCTTAGCCCAATTCCTGAGCCATGTTTTTTGGTCGTGAAGAATGGGATGAAAACCTTTTTGACGGCCTCTTCGTCTATTCCCGGTCCATTGTCAATGATCGAGATGATGGCGCCTCCTTCGGTGCGAGCTTTGGCTGTTACTTCCAGTTTTTTTGGTTTGCCTTCGTCTTCATTTTCTGCCAATGCTTGTATGGCATTTTTCACCAGGTTGATCATGACTTGCTCAATCTGCTGAGGGTCGATGGTAATCGTCACATCGGTGGGTATGGAGCATGTCAATTGGACCTGGGCTTCTTCTATATCCGGTTTGAGAAGCGCGAGCACATGATCTACAAGTTCTTTCACACAGACGTCTTCCAGTGAAGGCAAGGTGATGTGGGTCATGTTCCTGAAGTCGCTGACAAACTTGATCAGGCTGTCACTACGTCTGTGGATTGTATGCAGGGCCGTATGGAAGTCCTCAATGGAGTCATTGGTGATGCTATTTACGTCCTTGCCATCTTGGAGCCATTGCTCCATTTCGCTCTCCATGGTGCCGGCCAGAGAGCTAATCGGCGTTACGGAGTTCATGATCTCGTGGGTGAGCACACGGATCAGGTTTTGCCAGGCTTCCATCTCTTTCTCTTCCAGTTCACTTTGGATGTTTTGTAGTGAGATGAGTTTGAATTCCTGCCCCTGCATGACCAGCTCGATGGCATAAACGGCGAGCTGGATTTCGTTATCATCACTGCCCACTTTGATCAGATCACGGCCACCTGTTCTCAAGCTTGTCAGCTTATCCACCAGTTGGTCATTGACCACCCGAAGCTGCTTGATGTTTTTTAGGTGTTTGATGCCGAGCAGCTTGCGAGCAGCGGCATTAATTATCTGTACCTCTCCATTGGGCTGGAAGGTGATGATACCTATCCCAACATGATGCACGATGGTTTTGAGGTACTGGTGATGCGCCTCTTTTTCGGCTCTTATTTCGCGAAATTTCCGCATCACTTTGTTGAACTCCTTATGGAGGTCGTCGATACTGGAGTCGGTTTTCCTGTCGGGATAGGAGTGCGAAAAGTCATCCCAGCGAATGCTTTCCAAAAATCCAATCACCTCGCGGTTAGATTTTTCTAAAAAATGGTACAGAAAATACGCTTGCGTGAACGCCAGTGTGGCAATGAGCAACTTGGTGAGCGTGAAGCTGTCGTTGTAAAAAAGGCTGGCAAAATAGAATAACGTAATGGATAAAAGTACTATCCTGCCAGCAAGCTGATATTTGAATCCCTTAAAGCCCATACTTCTCTAAACGGCGGTACAGTGAGGCTCTGGTCAGACCCAGGTCTTTAGCCGCTTTGGATATATTTCCATTGTGACGATTTACGGCCTTTTGAATGATGTTTCTCTCCACTTCATCCAGGTTGAATGTGTCAGACTCCACGCTGTTGCCAGAATCCGGTTTTTGAGATAAAAAGAAGAAATCGTCGGGAGTCAGGGTGTCAGTATCGCTCATGATGATGGCACGCTCTATGGCATGCTGTAACTCCCGGATGTTTCCGGGCCAGCTATATTTCTGAAGCTTTTTTACTGTGTTTGGCGCAATTTTATTGATGGTCTTTCTATACTTGGAGTTGTACATTTTCAAAAAATGATCAGCCAAAAGTGGAATGTCTTCTTCTCGATCTCGAAGAGGCGGCAGATGGATCTCGACGGTGTTGATTCGGTAGAGTAGATCTTGTCGGAAGTCATTCTCACCAACCATCTCATAAATCGGCATGTTGGTAGCACAAATCAGCCTGATGTCAATGGCCACTGACTGATTGGAGCCTATTCTGGTGACTTCTCTTTTTTGCAGAGCAGTTAATAATTTGGATTGGAGAGGCATGCTCAGATTGCCGATCTCATCGAGGAATAGAGATCCATTGTTGGCGACCTCAAATCGCCCGGGACGATCTTCTTTGGCATCAGTGAATGACCCCTTCTTATGGCCAAAAAGTTCGCTCTCGAAGAGTGATTCTGTGATGGCTCCCATATCTACTCCGATGAACACATTGTCTTTTCTGAGAGACTTTTGGTGAATGGCTCGTGCGATGAGTTCTTTTCCTGTTCCGTTTTCACCCAAAATCAGGACGTTGGCATCCGTACCTGCCACTTTGTCGATGATCTTGAAAACATCTTTGATGGGCTGGCTTTCGCCAATGATGTCCTTGAAAGCCTGATTGCTATCTTCCTGAAGTGCCTTGCTGGTTTGCTTTAGCTTGGTGACTTCCTTGTACGATTCTTTAAGTCTGGCCGCACTTGATAGGGTAGCGATGAGTTTTTCGTTTTGCCAGGGCTTCAGTACAAAATCTGTAGCGCCCGCTTTGAGTGCCCGCACAGCCATTTCTACATCGCCAAAGGCTGTGATAAGTACCACTACGGCCTGAGGGTCTTTGTCAAGGATTTGCTCCAGCCAGTAAAAACCTTCCTTTCCGCTGGTTATGTCCTTGCTGAAGTTCATGTCCAGCAGGATCAGGTCGTAGGTGTCGTTGTTGAGGAGAAACGGAATTTTCTTTGGATTCTTTTCTATTAGCACTTCTCTGGCGTGCTTTTTTAAAAGCATTTTGGCTGCCAGTAGTACATCTTCATCATCATCGATGATTAGAATTTTGCCGAGTTCTTTTTCCATTCTCTTGTTGTGATTTATGTGATTCGTATTCCTTAATGACTAGAATAGTGCCAAATAAGGGAAAATAGCCTGAAGTCCATGAAATGAACTTTGGCTGAATAAAGATAATCATAAGGTGTTCGAAATCGAACGTTTTCCCAAATTAAATGTGTCCTTATTCGTACATCTGACTGTAGTCCAGTCCGGTCAGCCCAATGGTGTATGGGAGCTGTACGCGTAGCTTTTGCAGCTTTTCGGAAGCATCCATAAGCTTCATTTGTGCGGAAAGTAATTTGTCCTGCTGGATGTTGAACTTGAACAAGTCACTCTTTCCGTTTGAAACGTTGAGTAGCTCTGCGCGAAGGAGTGTTTCGTAATTCCTGACCATAGATTCATATTGTGTTACCAGTTGCTCGCTGGTTCGGAGCTGTGAGTAAGCACTTTTTACATCCGCTTGTACTTCCTGAATCCTCTGAGCCAGCGCATAGTCCGTGCTTTGTATATAGAGTTTTGTTTTTTGTAAACCCGCCCGTTCTTTTCTCAGGTATAGAGGCACGCTAAATTCTACTCCAAGCTTATAGTTGTCCCAAACGGGGTTTTCAAGTCCGTCATAGTTGATCGGTGCGTCTATGAGGGAGTAGTTTAGGTTGATTTCTGGTTTGAGACTTTCCTTTTTCCATTTCTGCTCTATTTCCAGCTGTTGTTGCTTTCCCTTTAGCTTTTGAATTTCCGGATGGTTTTCTGTTGACCAGGCTATTAGTTTTTGCAAGGAGCTATCCGCTGGTACAAACTCGAATGGGTTGGAGTATTCCGGTTTGGTTCCTTCTTTCAGTTCCACGGGCAGATTGTTGGGCCCCCATAAGTGAACCGACAGTTGCAGTCTTGAATTGGTAAGTTCTTGTTTCTGCTTTTGTGCTTCAGCCTGTCTTGTTTGCAGTGTGATGAGTGCCTGTACAGTATCCATAACTGAGGCTGCACCTTGCTCATAGTTTTGTAGTGTTTGACTGTAGAGCGTTTCGGCAATTTTAATACTTTGGGTAAATGCGCCATATTTCAAGCTTGCATAATGCCAGGCCCAGTAGTCTTTGATTATGGTGATGAGCGCTTTGTTTACCAGTTTTGTTTGTTCTGCGGCAGCTATGTCCTGATAGACTTTGGCTTGCTTGATGAGCGATCGTCTTTCATCTATAAACAGGCCCTTGCCAATAGGCAGGCTGATTCCGGAGGTAACCTGCCAGTAGTCAGTGCTGGACGAAATGTAGTTTTCAGGATTGAGATAGTCGCCCTTGTTTTGGCTCACTTCTATTTTGGGATCTATTGGAAACCAAAGAGGTATCTTTAGCGAAGTTTGGAATTTTTCGTAATAGTTGGTTTCCTTAAAACTCTTTTTCTGATACCCTCCAGCCACTTTTGGATCCATCATGCCTTTCGAGGCTCTCAGTTCCATTCTGGCAAATTCCTGCTGGAGGTTGGCCTGCTTCAGTATAGGGTGATACTGCGTTGACAGGTCAATCACTTCTTTGAGGTTGAGGGAGAGCGAGTCCTGAGCTGTTGCGCCAATAGCGAAGACAAGTAGTAGAAGCGATATACAGGGTTTTAACGCTAACTTCATTTACTTTTTTTTGGAGATTCGGATTCATTTGCTTCTGATTCGCTATAGAGGCGAGGAGGGAACCCATTGAGGTTTCTCCAAAGCTCAAACCACACCGCAACATTGTCTAGCATCACCCATCCTTTGATGCCCGATCCAACTCTGAGCTGCTCTGGCCATTCTTCCTCATCCGGGTCTGGTGTTACCAGTATCCTGAATTTTCCTGCTTTGCTATCCGTACGATCGATGGTGCGCACGATACCCCCGAATGTTCCTACTGAGGCATTAGGCCATCCGCTAAACTGGATTGATGGCCATCCGTCGAACTGAACCCTTACTTTTCTGCCGGCACTGATAAATGGAAGATCCATTGCTTTGATATACATTTCTGCGCATAGATCAGTGTCTGCCGGCATAATGGTGGCCACAGCTTCTCCTTCTTTTATGGTTTCACCGAGTCCTGACTTGAGGGCTCTTACCATATATCCGGATTGCGGAGCTATGATGGTGTATTGATCGTTTCTGATGCTCAGGTTGGAGTAGTGGTTTTTTAGCTTGGACAATGAACCCTGTGCGTCATACAGGTCTGCCAGCGTATTATTTAAGTCTGACTTTGATTTGCTAATCTTCTCTAGGTACTGTGCTTCAAATCCAGCCAGGTCTGCTTCTGCTATTGCAGCTTCGGATTGTGTTTGTATCCATTGGTTTTGTGCAGACACAAGTTTGGCTTTATGAAGTTGCATTTTGGACTCCATGTCGTTGAACTTGTTCTGAGAAATGTTACCTGCTTCGTAGAGCAGCTTATTTCGATTGAAAATGGCCAGCGAGTTGTTATACGCGATTTGCTCTGAAGCATATTTGATACTGTCACTGGCTACTTTAAGACGAGCTTGAGCAAGCTTGTTCTTAGTTTGTGTCAGCTTGATGCGCATGCCTTTTTCCAGGGCGGAGATTTGATTTTCCAGTGCCTGTTTTTTCTTTACCTTAGATTCAATGCTACTCTCCTTGGCCGCAATCTGTTCCAGCGTTCGCTGAAGTAGGTTAGGGTCAAAGTACTTTTCTTTTACTTCTGCTAATGTCAGTATAGTATCTCCTTTGGTGACGAACTGTCCTTCTCTTATTCGCCAGGAGTCTATCCTGCCAGCTATGGCCGACTCGATGGTCTGTGGTCTTTTAGCTGGATCGAAAGCAGTGAGTGTACCGCTTCCGCGGATGTTTTGCTGCCACGGCAAAAATAAGCCCAACACAACCAGGATAGACAAAACCATGAGCACCCGGGCAAGGTCACGAGCCAGGTGTGGGGTCTTTAGAGTCCGGAGCGAATAGAACTGGTCATCGTCCAATACGTTCTTGATATCGTCGTTAGAGATTTTGAGCATATCAGAAAATGCTTTTTGTTATGGATTCGTTTTTAATCACCTTTTCAAAAGGCCCGTCTTCTAGTATTTGCCCCTGATCGAGATAGATCACCCTGTCACAACATGACATGATCAGAGGGTCGTTGCTAATAATAATGAATGTCCAGTTGTTCTCCTTTTTTGTCAAAAACTGAATCAGTTCGATTTTTTCAAGCTTTGTGAAATTGCTGAAGAAATCATTCAGAATCAAAACTTTAGGTTCTTTGGCTAGACATCTGGCCAGTATCATGCGGTTGATGACCGAATTGGGAAACCCTTTGCCTCCACTCAGTATTTCGGTGCTGATGCCGTTAGGCAGTTGGTTAATAAAATCTGTCAGGCCTACATTTTCTATGGCATTGATAGCATTTTCGATTTTGGCAAATGGCTTGCCTACCAAGATGTTATCCAATATGCTTCCTTCAAAGATCTCTTCTTGAGATACATTTTTACCAATCTTATCCCTTAGGTAGGTCTTGTCAAGATCACGAAGAGAGAAATTATTGTACGTGAGGATTCCTTCATAATCGGTATGAATACCTGCCATTAGTTTAGAAAGCGTAGTTTTTCCGGACGACCCTCCTCCACTGATGCAGACGCGTTCCCCATTGTTGATTTTTAAGTTGATGTTTTTTAGAGAGTACCCTTTGTTGTTAGGATACTGATAATGGATGTCTTTCAGTTTTATGGTGATGCCGCGCTTTTCCAGTTCCGATTTTGGAATATCGATACCTCCTGTTGACTCGAGAGGAAGGTCGGTGACTTGTGAGATTTTATCTACTGCAGTGAGCATGTCATAGACGGTATCCATGTACATAATGATTTTTTCTACAGAGTTGAGAATTAGGATGATGATCACCTCTGAAGCTACGAACTGCCCAAGAGTAATCTCTCGTTGTACAACCAATACTGTACCCAAAATAAGTAGTCCGCCTGTTACGACCACCTTAAATAGAAGGACATAGCTATACTGTTTTATAAGAACTTTGAAGTGGACGCCACGGTTTTTGAGGTAGTTATTGACGTTGTAGTCGGTTTTCTTAATGGGAAGAGAGGTATTGCCGTAAAGTTTGAATGAGTACAGTGTGCGCGCCATCTCTTCGAGCCAATAGACTACCCGGTATTTATATTTTGATTCGATAATAGATGACTTGAGTCCTTTTGGTCCTGTGATATAAAAAATTCCAAATAGTATAAATAGGAGTAATAAGCCGAAGAAAATGAAGAAAGGGTGATAAAATGAAAGTAAGATCAAGCCAAAAACAATCTGTATCAGTGCCGTGCTTAGGTCTATCAGAAGTTTGGGTAAGCCTTTTTGCAGCGTAAGTACGTCAAAAAACCTGTTCATCAGCTCAGGCATATGTAGGTTGAGGACTGACTCCATTTTGATTCTTGGCACCCTGAATGCAAACTCAAATGCCGCCTTGGTAAAGACTCGCCTTTGTAAATACTCGACTATTGATATCTGAAAAATCTGTAAAACTCCGGTGGCCAAAACTCCAAGTATTATGACTGTGATGAGTATATAAACGGAGCTAAAAATCACTCCACCTGATATTAGTTCTATAGCTGCCTGAATTCCCAAAGGGAGGGTTAAGCTCAGCACCCCAATGAGCGCTGCATAGATATAGACATAAAAAATGTCCTTCCTCTCTGCTGAAAGTAACCTGTAGAGCCTTTTGACAGGGCTGATATCTTTTGATTCACTTTCTGGATCTTCCGTTGAGCTAACAAGGCTTTTGTAGTCAAACACCGAAATAAAGATTACCTCCAGATTGTCAGTACATGCAAGATTTAGGTGGTCGATGGAGTCTGTTGTTTCTTTTTTTGTCTGGTCTTCCTCTATCGTCCAAACCAGGAACTTATTTCTTTTCCTCTCAATGATTATGGGAGAGAGCTCATCTGTCTTGCCAAAGACGATGATCGGAGTAGCTTGAAATTCGTTAACAAAATCTTTGAATTGATCCTCATTAAGGTGCTTTTCCAGCATGATCATGCTAGACTCATTACCAGCCTCAACCAGGTCTCGTATAAATTCGTTTAGTTCCTCGTTTTGGTAGTCGCGGTAGAGATTATCCAGAGAAGCCAATACATCGCTGGCCATATCGATCCCGATGAGAGAGCCGCTTTCTACTAATGTTCGGGTGATTTGATGATTATTCATGTACGGAATTTATGGCGTTGCAAACAAGTGATTTGAGGAATCCATAATTTTGACTGAAAGGATCCTGAAGGTCGTTTACCTCGGTTAACGACTTGAGATGATGCGCAAAGAATATTTGTTGATGCGAAGCTTCTAATAGTGTGCTGGTGAGCGCTCGGGGATATTTATAATCAGGATTGATTTCGGTGATTATAGCCGCAATTTTATGGCAGAGCGATTCGTATCCCTTAAATAACCCTATTTTATTGTCTTCGTCTACTTGCTTGGTGAGGTATATTTTATCAGTCTCTGCGATCACAATCTTTTGTAATAGACTTTCATCTATCTCAGGGAAAGTGAAATCCGCCTCTGCTTTGTGGCTGATTACATTCAGTGCGGCATCTAATTTTTCTTCAGCACCATCAATGTTATTGGTGTTGTAGTCGATTTTAAACTCCATCCATGCCCAATATCGAGCTATGAGATAAATAAGGAATTTGTGTTTGTTCTCAAAATAACGATAGATAGATGCTTCTACTGATCCGATCTTTATTGAAAGTTTCTTGAAGGTGAAACTCTCAAAGCCTATAGTGCTTATAAGCAAAGTGCCTTCTCCTACAATGCGCTTGCCAAGCTCAGTGTTTTGAGGGTCACGAATGAAAAAGTTCTTATTCAGGTCTAGTCTTAATTGCAAAGCTTCCATTTAATAGGCTTATACTATCAAATATAATAGTATTACTTTCAAACGTCCTAAGGCTCAAAAATTTCATGGTTCTTGATTTTTATAAATACTATAATTTTGAGACATTTAAAAAGCACTTAAAAGTTAAATCCTAAATTAAAAGTGGTACTGATTGCCATAATGGAATTAATTTGATTTTGATCTCTCAAAAAAAAGATTATATTTGATACTCTATTAGTCCTTTTATTTTGAGTTTTTGACCTTAAGTCCGATTTCGCAGAAGTCGGACTTTTTTTGTGCGTTTTCGTACACTTTTATGTTCCATAGTGTACATCAATGGGCTTCCTTACAATTCTTGTTTTTTATAACACGCTGATAAATAGGTAGATAGTATCATTGGCATCCTAATTGGCATAGGGAGACCAGATTTGATAATGGTATGGATCGAAAGATTGAAAAGAAGAAATTCACAGTAAAAAAAGTGGCCACCTGGGCTGCTATTGGTCTCGTGGGAGGTTTTATCCTCTACAGCTTCATATTCGCCGATGGTGGGTCTAAGCTCAATGTGGAGAAAGAGAAAGTGAACATTGCCACGGTGCATGAGGGCGAGTTCAGAGAGTTTATCCCCGTGGATGGCTCTGTAATGCCTATTAAGACTATCAGGCTCGATGCAATAGAAGGTGGTGTAGTTGAAAAGAAATATTATGATGGTGGTATTTTGGTAGATGAGGGAGACACTATTCTCAAGTTATCTAACAATGACTTGCTTCAAAATTTTGTAAGGGAGGAAACTCAGGCCTTCATTCTGGTAAACAACCTGGAGAATACTAAACTGAGCCTGAAAAGGAATCAGTTTGATTTGAGAAGAGCGCTGATAGATCTGGATTATCAGATAGATGCAGCACAAGATGCTTATGAAAGAGGCAAAAAACTTCACGAGGACAAGATCATATCTGATCAGGAATTTCTCACCCTCAAAAGAAACTACAACCAGTTAGTTGATAACAGGGTAATACAAATAGAGAGTGCAAAATTTGATTCGCTTAATGCCAGACTGCAGATTGCCCAGGCCGAAACTACGCTGAAGCGTACTCGTGAGAACCTGACGATGATTAAGAAGAATCTCGAAAACCTGTATATCAAGGCTCCAATATCTGGTAGGCTGAGTACGGTGAATGTGGAGGTAGGCGAGTCAATATCTCCAGGTCAAAATATTGGACAAATCGATGACTTGAACGGATTTAAAGTTCGCGCAACTATTGATGAGCATTATATAGCTCGTATTTACGAAGGTTTGAGAGGGTCGTTTCCATTCGCGGGAGATGATCACGATCTTCAAATCAAAAAGGTATATCCTGAAGTTAACAGCGGTCTTTTCTCCGTAGATATGGCATTTGACGACAAAGCTTCAATTCCAAATGGCATTAGAAGAGGGCAGACTTTGCAAATCAGGTTGCAGTTGAGCGAAAACATTACGGCAGTTCAGATACCAAGGGGTAGCTTTTATCAGGTAACAGGAGGTAACTGGGTTTTTGTGCTTGATGGGTCTGAATCTGAGGCTGTCAGAAGAGAAATAAGATTGGGACGCCAAAATCCACGATACTATGAAGTATTGGAAGGCCTGCAACCAGGAGAAAAAGTAATAGTCTCTTCATACGACGGGTATGAAGACAAAGACAAACTCGTATTGAATTAAAAAATATTGAACTATAAAAATCACTGAATGATGGAAAACGCCAAAGCACTGATCAAAACAGAATCTCTAAAGAAATTTTATTACACAGACGAAATTGAAACCACTGCCCTTGCAGGTGTAAACCTTGAAGTAAAAGAAGGTGAATTTGTGGCCATCATGGGACCATCTGGCTGTGGTAAATCAACACTTCTTAATATAGTAGGGCTTTTGGACAACCCATCTGAGGGGCAGTTTTGGTTCACAGATCAAGAAATATCCGGACACTCCGAGAGAAAAAGGGCAGAGTTGAGAAAAGCCAACATTGGTTTCGTCTTTCAGAGCTTTAATTTGATCGATGAGCTGACGGTTTACGAAAATATTGAGCTTCCACTTATCTACTTGAAGTACTCTGCTTCTGAAAGAAAGAAGAGGGTAGAGGAAGTGATGGAGCAGATGAAAATCATGCACAGAAGGAATCACTTTCCTCAGCAGCTGTCGGGAGGTCAGCAGCAAAGGGTGGCCATTTCCAGAGCAGTAGTAGCAAAACCTAAACTGATCCTGGCCGATGAGCCTACTGGTAACCTTGACTCTGCTAATGGGCAGGAGGTGATGAACTTGCTTACCGAACTTAACGAGAACGGAACTACCGTGGTAATGGTAACGCACTCTCCGGTAGATGCGGAGTACGCACACCGAGTGATTCATCTGTTTGATGGACAGATTGTATCTGAAAATATCAATACTAAAGATAGCGCTTTAGTGTAAAGACCCTCTCTTGTATGCTTGGCCGTCCGTCCTCTGGCGGATGGCCTTTTTTCAAACCCAGAACTTATGAGATTATTTTTAGCAGCAATCCTTATTCCATTTTCACTTTTCGCGAATGCGCAAGGGGATACTATTCATTTAACACTCGATGAATGCATCCAGACAGCACTGGACAATAATATAGCACTACAGCAAGCTGAAAATAATGCGCTAATAGCCAAAGCCGACAGGAAGCAGGCTATGATGAGCTTCCTGCCCGATCTGCAAGCGGCATGGAACTACAATCTTCTTTTCGGAACATTTTGGGACAATGTGGCGGCCAGTCGTGTTTCCAAGCAGTTTAGTTCCAACCCAAATATCAGCTCCAACCTCACAGTTTTCAGTGGGCTTCAGCAGCAGCACAACCGACGTAGCGCTGATTTGACGTATGAGGCCGCAAGAGAAAATATCAATTCTGCTAAACTAGATACCAAAACCAATGTATTGTCCGCATACTTGGCCACAATTTTGGATAAAGAAAACATCAAGATTTCTGAAAAGCGACTCACACTATTAGAAGCGCAATTGGAGCGCGAAGTGAAAAGGGAGTCTGTTGGCGTGGGTAATCTGGAAACAGTTTATAATTTCCGGTCGCAGGTAGCCAATGAAAGGCTTTCCCTTACTAACCTTAGAAATCAGCTTAGAAGCGATATGCTGACACTGGTGCAATTGTTGCAACTTGACCCGTCTGCCAGCTATGCGATAGCTGAAACAGAAAGCTCTGAAGAAGATTTATTGGAAAGGCTGACTCCCTATGACGAGGTTTTAGAGGAAAGTTTCGTGGTTTCTCCGACGATAAAAGGTGCCGAAGCAACTCATGAAGCAAGTGTTTACGCTTTCAAGTCTAGCAAGTCGGCTCTCATGCCAACAGTAAGTTTGTATGGAGAGATTGGCTCAAGATACTCTTCTCAGGGAGCAGCAAACCCTGAAACCCTTAATGCAGAAAAGGCCCCATATATTACCCAAATGGATTGGAATCAGTACAAGTTTGTTGGTGCCTTTGTGAATATCCCCATTTTCACCAAGTTCCAGACATCCAGCAATATCCAAAGGTCTAAGCTGAATATGCTCAACGCGGAGTTGGGGGCGAAGCAGGCTGAACAGGATTTGACTAACTCGGTTCAGAGAGTCTATTTGGATTTGGTGTTGTCTCAGGAGTCTTACAGAACGGCAGAAGAAAACCTGACCGCTCTGGAGCAGTCTTTTGAGTTTGTGAAGAAAAGATATGAAACGGGTAATACCGATTTTTACACCTACCTGGAAAGCTTGAACAATAAGAATCGCGCAGAAATCGAACTTGTGAACGCCAAATATGGCATTGTTTTCCGAAAGAAGATTTTGAACTTGTACAGAGGAATTTAGTGCAGGCTGTAGATTTCAGCTCGCTCTCTAGTGAAGAATACATACCTATCGCCTGATATCACTACCGACCAAAAAGCTCCCGATTCGGGAGCTTTTTTTCTGCTCACTACTTTCATTTTAAACAGGTCTATTGTGATCAGCTGGTCTGTTACCACGCAGTGCGCCAGGCCTTCTTTGATATCAAGGTGTTTTATGCCACTTTTCTTGATGTTCCCCTTAAAATCACCAAATTGATCGAACACCCATAGACCAGATTTGTCATCTACCAGGATGATGAGATTTTTATAAGCCCTAAGGTAAATTGGATGATTTATCTTGATGTCTTTTTGAATAGGAATGCTAAATAGTCGGCTTAGGTTCTGGTCATCGTATTTGATCAACTCTCTTGTTTCGGTGCTCAGCGCCCAGTAGCTATTGTCTATTCCTGGGGCAAAAAGCCATGCGTATTGCAAGCCCAGGTCTCGGAGGCCGATGTTTTTAGGGGTCGTAGTAAATCGATCCAAAATGGATGCCGTTTGTTGATCTCGGTAAAAAACAAAGACCTTGAGGCGGTTCCATGCCTGAATGGCTGTAACTGACGAATTGTTAAGCGCAGAAAAATACTCATCTTCTTCCCCTGCATTTGTATATCTGATTATCTCCCCACCAGCCGTGCCCAGGTAAAGCAATTCTTTCGAGTCAACTGACACAGCTGTGATTTCCCTGTTGGGTTTTATCGTTTGTTCTAGTGTCCATTCCTGCCCGAAGCATAGATGGCCGATCAATGAAAGTGCTATGAAAGTGCTAGTCTTCAAATTGTTTCAGTTCTACAGAGTTCTGATTGATTTCGGCATAGGAGTAATAATTGATCCAATCTCCTAAATTGATATATGTAGAGTTTTCAGTGATGGGCATATTTAGCATAAGATGCCTGTGTCCAAAAATATAGTAATCGTGATGAGCAGTAGCTTCCATTTCTTTGCAATGAACAAAAATGGGTTCCATTTCTCCCAAAAAGGGGAGTGGGTTCTTCAGGCATTTTGCTTTGCTTCTATCCGACCATTTATTGGCGATGCTAATTCCTATATCAGGATGTAGCCAGCGGAATAGCCATTGATTCAACCCTGACAAAAATATGCGTTTGATTATTTTAAATTTGGAATCACCCGGCCCCAGACCGTCACCGTGTCCAATCATAATTTTTCTATCCCCAATTTGGAAACTCACGGGCTTGTGATAGATCGTTGCGCCAATTTCCTCAGCGAGATAATCTTGCATCCATAAGTCGTGATTCCCTGTGAAAATGATGATGGGTATTCCGGCTGCATGCAATTCTGCCAGCTTACCCAGTAGCCTTACCGCACCTTTGGGAACCACAGTTTTGTATTCAAACCAAAAGTCAAAAATATCCCCGGCCAGTATCAGCCCCCCTGCCGAAGGAGCGATGGTGTTGAGCCATCTAAGTAGCTTGTCTTCCCGTTTTCTGCTTTGCTCAGCATCAGGTGCACCCAGATGAAAATCACTGGCGGCATAAATTTTTTTCTTGGGTGTAATACTTGCGAACAGGGTATTCATGGTGATAAAAAAAGGGAACCAAATGGCTCCCTAATTTATATGATGTTATGGAAAAGAAGTTTACTTGTTGTCTTCTTCCTCTATAGTTTCTTCTGTCTCAGTTGAAGATGCCTTTATGCTGTCTTCTTCTTCCACTTCAGTTTTCACGTTTTTCTTGATTTCCTCTATCGGGTCAGTTTCAGACCCTTCTTCACTTTCTTCTTCTGCTGATCCATTGGTAAATCTTTCATACGTCGTTTGGTGCTCAAACGGGCGCTTACCGATCAATCTCTCAAGGTCTCCCTGGAAGATGATCTCTTTTTCTAAAAGTTCCTGAGCAATGATTTCCAGTTCATTAGCTCTCTTTTTCAAGAGGTCTTTTGTTCTGGTATATGCGCCATCTATGAGCGCTTTCACTTCATTGTCTATCAGCTCAGCAGTGGCATCAGAATATGGTTTCGTGAAGTTGTATTCAGATTGTTTGCTGTCGTAAAATGAGACGTTACCAATCTTGTCATTCATACCATAAACGGTCACAATGCTGTAAGCCAATTTTGTAATTCTTTCAAGGTCACTCAGCGCACCTGTAGATATTTTATCGAAGATCAATTCTTCTGCAGCACGTCCGCCCAGAGCCATGCACATCTCGTCCATGAGCTGCTCCGTCTGATAAAGAAACTGTTCTTTTGGCAAATACTGAGCATATCCTAAAGCGGCGATTCCTCTCGGCACAATACTAACTTTAACCAAAGGATCTGCATGCTCAAGAAACCAGCCTGCCACAGCGTGACCTGCCTCGTGATAGGCCACAATTTTTTTCTCCTCTGGCGAAATGATTTTGCTTTTCTTCTCAAGTCCACCTATTACTCTGTCAACAGCATCCTGAAAGTCAGACATGTCAACTGATTTTTTATTCCTTCTCGCGGCAATTAGAGCCGCCTCGTTACACACATTGGCTATTTCAGCACCTGCAAAGCCCGGCGTTTGAGCTGCAAGTTTTTTAGCATCTACGTTTGAGTGGAGTTTGAGTGGTTTCAAGTGAACTTTGAAAATGGCCTCTCTTCCGCTAATGTCTGGTTTGTCAATGCTGATTTGCCTGTCGAAACGTCCCGGACGCATCAAGGCAGAATCTAAAACATCGGGCCTGTTGGTAGCAGCCAATATGATCACACCAGAATCAGTTGAGAACCCATCCATCTCAACCAAGAGTGAATTGAGGGTGTTTTCACGTTCGTCATTGCTGCCTGGCATTTGACCTCTTCCTCGCGACCTTCCGATGGCGTCTATCTCATCTATAAATACAATACAAGGAGCTTTTTCTTTGGCTTGCTTAAATAAGTCTCTTACTCTCGCAGCTCCAACTCCTACGAACATTTCTACAAAATCCGAACCTGATAGCGTAAAAAACGGTACTCCTGCTTCTCCAGCTACTGCTTTTGCAAGCAAAGTTTTACCTGTTCCGGGAGGGCCTACTAAAAGTGCTCCTTTCGGAATTTTGCCTCCTAGCTTGGTAAACTTGCCAGGGTTCTGAAGGAAATCAACGATCTCTTTAATTTCTTCTTTGGCTTCTTCTAACCCTGCCGCATCGGAGAATGTGATTTTTACTTTATTCTCTGCATCAAATAGCGCTGCTTTGGATTTGCCAATGTTAAAGATTTGTCCGCCAGGACCACCTCCACCAGTCATTCTTCGCATGATAAACCAGAATCCGAAAATTATGATCGCGAAGAAACCAAGGTTGAGTAGCATCGATGTGAAATCGGACCTTTCCTCAGCCTCATACCCAAAACGCTGGCTTTCCGGCACTTCTTCCATAAGCTTGTTGAAGTCTTCATGGAAAATCTGTGGACTGATAGTGTTAAAATAATACTGGGGCCCGTTATTGTTGGAAAACGGACGGTCTTCCAACTCCATTTTGTATTTAGTGTTTTGAAGAGCTTCTTTCTTCAATGTCACCTCAACCAGATCCTGGTTTTTCACCAAAACCACTCTCTGAACATCATTGGCGAGCACCATTTGTTCAAATCGCTTGTCGCTGATTTTTATGGCCGAACTATTGTTGCTCAAAAAAGCGTATCCAAAAACAATTGTGATGATTCCTATGATCAGGAATAATTGATAGTTGGGCTTGTTGGGCTGGCCGCCAATAATATTCTTTTTCTGTCTGGGTTTATCTGCCATTATTTCTTTCTATGTTAAAATATCGTTAGAATCGGATCGAAATTAATCCTCTATGTGTGTGACCTTGGCATCTCCCCAAAGGTCCTCCAATCCGTAAAAAGATCTTTTTTCTTTGTTAAAAACATGGGCTACCACATCTACATAGTCGATGAGGATCCATTCTTTATTTTCTCTCCCCTCGCGTTTCCAGGGGTTTTGATTAGATAATTTAAAAACCTTTTCTTCAATTGAATCAGATATGGAGTCAATTTGGGTGTCAGAGTTTCCTGAGCACAATACGAAAAAATCAGCTACTGCGTTTTTTACGTCTCTTAAATCCATTACCACAACATCAGAGGCTTTCATTGCAAGCATTCCTTCTACAACAGATTGACTTAGTATGTTAGACTGGGCTGTCTCAGTTTTCGTTCCCGGCATCCATTTCTGGTTTAGATTACTTTTGTCTTCAAAATTAACTAATATAAGTTGCATAAATACTTTGCCAAAACGCTATTTCTGGGTAAAAAGGTTGAATACCTGACACAATGTCATTCTACCAACCAAGAGTTGGCCGGTCGTTTGAATACGTCCAAAATTTCAGAGGGGCATCTCATCTTGACAGATTATCAGACTGCTGGTAAAGGCCAGAGAGGAAATGCCTGGATCAGCGAGTCAGGTAAGAACCTCCTTTTCTCATTGGCGCTGGTTCCAAATTTTCTGGAAATCAAAAAAGGCTTCATGCTGAATGTAATTGTCGGGGTTGCCTTGCAAAAGGCGCTGGAGCATTTTGTGGCAGGCCATAATGTGGAGATCAAATGGCCCAATGATATCTATATTGATAATAAAAAAGTGGGAGGGGTGTTAGTAGAAACATCAAGTGATGGCGGGTTTTTAGAAAATGCCATCGTGGGTATTGGCTTAAATGTTAACCAAAATCATTTCGCAATCTCCACTGCTACATCGCTTTCTTCGGTGGTCAGGTGTTCACTGGATCTGGATGAGGTGCTCGAGCAAGTGTTACTGGATATTGAGTCACAATATCTAAAATTGAAGGCCGAAAATATAAAGTCAATCATGTATGATTATCACCAGAATCTCCGGTGGAGAGGAGAGGTCCATGAGTTTGAATCACGAGGTGAAACTTTTTCCGGTGAAATAATTGGAATAAATGAATTTGGTAAGCTGATGGTGAAACATACTGATGAGCTTCACAGTTACGATGTGAAGGACATTATATTCATCCACTGATTACTGTTCTTTTTTACTAATTTTGCATTTTCAAAATCTAAAAATCGATGATCGAAGAAAAATTATCCTACAAGGTAAAAGATATTAAACTGGCCGATTGGGGCAGGAAAGAAATTAGCTTAGCAGAGGCAGAGATGCCTGGATTGATGGCATTGAGAGATGAATATGGTGCTTCAAAGCCACTAAGCGGAGCTAGAATAGCAGGATGTCTTCATATGACGATCCAGACAGCTGTTTTGATTGAGACTTTGGTGGAGCTAGGGGCTGAAGTAAGCTGGTCATCTTGTAATATATTTTCCACTCAAGATCACGCAGCGGCAGCCATTGCTGAGTCAGGTGTACCTGTATACGCATGGAAAGGTCTTAATGAAGAGGAATTTAACTGGTGTATCGAGCAAACATTATTTGCATTCGAAGGGGGCAAGCCTCTTAATATGATTTTGGATGATGGTGGTGATCTTACCAATATGGTTTTGGATGAATATCCGGAGCTCGTGTCTGGCATCAAAGGACTTTCTGAAGAAACCACCACAGGTGTTCACAGATTGTACGAGAGGATGAAAAATGGCACTTTGCCACTCCCGGCTATCAATGTAAACGACTCTGTGACCAAATCGAAATTTGACAATAAATATGGCTGTAAAGAATCTTTGGTAGATGCTATCAGAAGAGCTACGGATGTAATGTTGGCAGGAAAGGTGGCTGTAGTGGCCGGATATGGTGATGTAGGTAAAGGATCAGCGGCTTCATTGAGAGGTGCGGGTGTAAGAGTAATTGTGACCGAAGTTGACCCAATATGTGCGCTTCAAGCAGCAATGGACGGATATGAAGTGAAGAAAATGGTTGATGCCGTGAAAAGAGCGGATATTGTTGTGACTGCCACTGGTAATAAGGATATCATCAATGGGGAGCATTTCAAAGCCATGCATGACAAAACGATCGTTTGTAACATCGGTCACTTTGATAACGAAATAGATATGGCATGGCTCAACGGAAACTATGGAGATTCCAAGGTTGAAATCAAACCCCAGGTAGATTTATATAATGTAGAGGGTAATGAGATTATCGTGCTGGCTGAAGGTAGATTGGTGAATTTAGGATGTGCTACAGGTCACCCTTCGTTTGTTATGTCAAACTCGTTTGCTAATCAAACTCTGGCTCAAATCGAACTTTGGGTAAACACGGACAACTATACCAATCAAGTATATACATTGCCGAAACATCTAGATGAGAAAGTGGCGGCACTACACCTTGCTAAAATTGGTGTTGAGCTAGACACATTGTCAGAAGATCAAGCCAAATACATTGGAGTTACAGTTGATGGGCCATTTAAGCCAGATACTTATAGGTACTAATTTCAAGTTAGAGCAACATTTAGAGCCGGAGTGAAAACTCTGGCTTTTTTTTGCTCCTCATTTCTGGTGGTTTCCAGGGTTTGTTGGAGGTGTCAGGTTCCTAACTATTATTAATTATTTAGAAACATTCCATATTGTTAATCGTAGTAACATGTACCTACATGAATCTACAGAGAGGGTAGGCTCGTAGGTAATATTGAGAGCGAGATAAAACATATAGCATGCAGGAGGTAAAAACAGAGGAAGATCAGGAAAGGAGGAGATATACTTATTCTCAGGTTGAGAAGAATAAGATATTTGATAAGGAATTCTTACCCCACCTTGATTCCATGTACAATTTTGCTTATCGATTGACATTTGATGAGGATGATTCCAAAGATTTGGTTCAGGATACTTTTATGAAGGCCTATAGGTTCATCCATTCTTTTCAGCAAGGCACAAACTCAAAGGCCTGGCTCTACAGAATTCTGAAAAATTCATTCATTAATGATTTCAGAAAAAAAAGCAAACAACCGGCAAAAGTAGATTATCAGGAAGTGGAGAACTTCTACAACTCGGATGATGTTGATGAAGCAATAACGGTGGATTTGCGTATTGACGCGATCAAGGATATGATTGGAGATGAGGTGAGCATTGCGCTCAATTCATTGGCTGTCGATTTTCGAACTGTGATTATACTCTGTGATTTAGAAGGGTTCACGTACGAAGAGATGGCCAAGATTCTCGATATTCCGATAGGAACTGTGAGATCCAGATTGCATCGAGCTAGAAATCTGCTAAAAGAAAAATTGAGATCCTATGCAGGTAGCATGGGATATAAATAATTCTTTTATTTGCTTAAAATTCACAACATAGATGAAAGAAGTTGAAAAGTCTGATGCGGGGGTATGTTCCGAATTTAAGAATTGCCTGAAAATTTTACACTTGATGCTTGATGATGAGGCCTCTAAAGATGAGGAAGCTTACCTGACAGAGCATATCGAAAAGTGCATGTTTTGCTTTGAGCAATACGAGGTGGAAAAACAAATCAGGGAACTTCTAAGAACAAAAATCGCTAAGATGCCCGTGCCGGCTGATTTGGCTAACCTTATAAAAAGCAAAATTTCTCAATCCGCCTAAATGTCTACTTCTGGTAAAGCTGTCATCTTCTGCGCTCCATCTGGTGCAGGAAAGACCACTATTGTCAAGCACCTCATCAACAAAATCCCATCACTGAAATTTTCGATTTCAGCAACCACGCGGGACAAGCGTGCCTATGAAAAGGACGGTGTGGACTACCATTTTCTGTCAAAATCAGATTTTGAATCCCAAATTAAAACTGGCGAGCTTTATGAGTGGCAGGAAGTCTATGAAGGAATGTTTTATGGTACCTTGAAATCCGAGGTTGAGCGAATATGGTCTGAAGGAAATCATGTGATTTTTGATGTGGATGTTATCGGAGGTATTAACCTGAAAAAGGCTTTGGGAGATCAGGCCCTCGCCGTTTTTGTCAGTGTCGAAAGTATAAAGATATTGGAGGAACGACTAAGAGCAAGAAAAACTGAAACGGACGAAACACTGAAAGCACGAATAGGTAAAGCCCAAGAAGAAATGCAAGCAGAGGATAAATTTGATTATGTGTTAATCAATCATAATCTAGCACAGGCATTCGCTGAAGCAGAAGATGTTGTTACAAAATTTACTAGAGAGAGATGAAAGTCGGTTTATTCTTCGGCTCATTTAACCCCATACATGTGGGACATTTAATCATTGCCAATATCGTGCATGAATCTACCGACGTGGATGAGGTATGGTTTGTGGTGTCTCCTCAAAATCCTCTGAAGAAAAATAAAAACCTGCTCCACGAATTTGACCGATTGGATTTGGTTCAGGCAGCCATAGCCGATGACTATCATTTTCGCGTTAGTGACGTGGAGTTTAGCATGCCAAAACCGAGCTATACCATAGATACGCTTACCGTACTTACGGAAAAACACCCCAATCACGAGTTTTCTTTAATTATAGGATCAGACAACTTAGGTTCGCTTCCGCGCTGGAAAAACCATGATCAGATACTCAAAAACTTTCGGTTGATCGTTTATCCAAGACCTAATTCAGATGCGTCTGAATTGATAAAACATCCCAAAGTAGAAATGGTGGAAGCGCCAGAAATGGAAATCTCAGCGACCCTTATTCGCAAAATGATTCGTGAAGGAAAATCTATTCGGTACTTGGTGCCAGATGCTGCCATTTCCCGAATAGAAGCAAAAAAACTATTTGTATAGGATCAAATAGTCATGATGTCTTTTTCTTTCTTGACAAAAAGCTCGTCCAGCCTGTTGGTGTGTTTGTCAGTGATATTCTGAACTTCTGCCTCAGCATCCTTTATTAAATCTTCCGATGCTCCGTCTTTCAACAGCTTCTTAAGGGAGTCATTGACTTCCTTTCTCACGTTTCTCACACTGACCTTTCCATTTTCAGTTTCTGTTTTGGCCTGTTTTACCAGATTGAGTCGACGTTCCTCTGTTAGCGGAGGTATGTTGAGGCGTACAATGTCGCCATCATTCTGAGGGTTCAAGCCCAGATCACTATTCATGATTGCCTTTTCAATCTCAGGGATAATGCCTTTTTCCCATGGTTTCACCACCACGGTTCTGGCGTCAGGTGTTGATACGGATGCTACCTGATTGATGGGGGTAGGGTTTCCATAATACTCTACTTCCAGTCCATCAAGCATATTAGGCATTGCCTTGCCAGCTCTGATTTTACCAAGAGCAAGCATAGAATGTTCCACAGCCTTATCCATCATTTCTTTGGCGTGATCCAAATAAAAGTCTATCTCTTCCATCTCAATTGATTAATGTTCCTACTTCTTGTCCTTTGATAATATCTAAAAGATTGCCGGGTTTATTCATGTCAAAAACAATAATTGGCAAGTTGTTTTCCTGGCAAAGGGTAAATGCAGTCATATCCATTACGTTCAGGCCTTTCTCGTACACCTCCTGAAAGCTGACTTTCGTGTATTTAGTAGCCTTAGGGTCCTTTTCAGGGTCTGCAGTATAGACACCATCCACTCGCGTGCCCTTGAGTACCACTTCCGCTTCAATTTCAATAGCCCTCAGGCTTGCTGTAGAGTCAGTCGTGAAATAGGGGTTGCCTATCCCCGCACCAAAAATCACAATGCGCCCTTTCTCCAGATGTCTGATTGCCCTTCTCCTTATAAAAGGCTCGCATACCTGCTCCATCTTTAACCCGGCCATCAGACGAGTGTACATGCCATGCTTTTCAAGCGTACTTTGGAGTGCCATGGCATTAATGACAGTAGCTAGCATTCCCATGTAGTCTCCCTGAACCCTATCTATACCTGATTTTTCTCCATCTACACCGCGAAAAATATTACCTCCGCCTATTACAATGGCTAACTCCAGGCCCATGTCCTTTACTTTCTTAATTTCCTCAGCATACTGGATGATACGATTGGGATCAATCCCGTGCTGCTGATCTCCCATAAGAGCTTCGCCGCTGAGCTTTAGTAATATTCTTTTGTATTTCATGTAATTGGAAAAGTGAGGTATTTAAAAATTCCTCAAAAATATAAAGTTTGGTGGTTCTATCATGATCAGTTTTCAAAAAACCAGAAGTACCTGATTTTTTTCTACGCTTTCTCCTACCGAAACCTTAACCTCCGTGATTGTGCCAGCGGCCGGCGACTTAATCACGTTTTCCATTTTCATCGCCTCAAGGATTAAAAGGGGAGTACCTTTTTCTACCTCATCTCCTGCACTACATGATACCTCTATTATAGAACCGGGCATGGGTGATACCACTTGATCCACCTTTTCTTCATTGGCCACTTCAATACCCAGAGCCTTGAGGATTTGTTTTTGATGATCCAGAAGTTCAGCAGAAAGAGAGACGCCATCAATTTTCAGCTCATAGTTGTCATTAGAAATGGAGAGGATTTCTATTTCATGAACTTGATTATTCATACTCAGTGAGTAAAGTTTATCGCTGATTTGGATCACTTTGTAATCACGCACTTCATTATTGAGAAATATTTGACTTTTTTCATCCTGAAAATCAAATTCTTTTTGTTCGTTAACAATAACCTTCGTATTCATAATTTTTGGGGTGTAAAGTGGTTGTAATGCTATGTTAATCAAAAAAAAACAAAGTATGTTATGATAAATGCGTTGCATATAAAAAAGTTAATCAGAACTAATTGAAATATCTCGCTGATAATTACGATCAAAAGTTTGATTAAAATAAAAATCCGTATAATTTTGCAATCCCTTTTTTAGAGACATCTGAACAAAGGGACGTACATTGATACTTTTAGATAAAGATGGGGGGATACCAAAGCGGCCAACTGGGACGGACTGTAAATCCGTTGACTTATGTCTTCGAAGGTTCGAATCCTTCTCCCCCCACACTTTTTGAAGCGGGTGTAGCTCAGTTGGTAGAGCGACAGCCTTCCAAGCTGTAGGTCGCCGGTTCGAACCTGGTCACCCGCTCAAATTTTTATCTTGACCCAGCAGCCGATGTAGCTCAGGGGTAGAGCGTTTCCTTGGTAAGGAAGAGGTCAGGGGTTCAAATCCCCTCATTGGCTCTTAAGTAACAGTGTTCGCTTTGAGAGTATTTATTTTAAACTGATTTATAATTTTTAAGATTTAAACCGAGGATTTTCAAACATGGCTAAAGAAACCTTTGATCGTTCAAAACCACACGTTAATATCGGTACCATTGGTCACGTTGACCATGGTAAAACCACATTGACTGCTGCAATTTCAGAAGTATTGTCTTCAAAAGGACTTGCTGAGAAAAAAGACTTCTCATCAATCGACAATGCTCCAGAAGAGAAAGAAAGAGGTATTACAATTAACACCTCACACATCGAGTACCAAACAGAAAAAAGACACTACGCACACGTTGACTGTCCAGGTCACGCCGATTACGTTAAAAACATGGTAACTGGTGCTGCTCAAATGGACGGAGCTATCATCGTGGTGGCTGCTACTGATGGACCAATGCCTCAAACTAGAGAGCACATCCTTCTATCTCGTCAGGTAGGTGTACCTGCTCTTGTTGTTTTCATGAACAAAGTTGATTTGGTTGATGATCCTGAGCTTCTTGAGCTAGTGGAAATGGAAATCAGAGAATTGCTTTCTGATTATGACTTCCCAGGTGATGACATTCCTGTAATTCAGGGTTCTGCTCTTGGTGGTCTTAACGGAGAAGCTAAGTGGGTAGAGAAAATCGAAGAGCTTATGAACGCTGTGGATGAGTATATTCCACTTCCTGAAAGAGCTGTAGATAAAGATTTCTTGATGCCAGTTGAGGATGTATTCTCAATTACTGGTCGTGGTACTGTAGCTACTGGTAGAATCGAAAGAGGTGTTATCAATAGTGGTGACGCTGTTGATATTATCGGTATGGGTGCTGAAGGTCTTAAATCCACTATCACTGGAGTTGAGATGTTTAGAAAAATATTGGATAGAGGTGAAGCTGGTGATAACGTTGGTCTTCTTCTTAGAGGTATCGAGAAAACTGATATCAAAAGAGGTATGATTATCTGTAAGCCTGGTTCTGTTACTCCTCACGCTCACTTTAAAGCTGAGGTTTACGTTCTGTCAAAAGAAGAAGGTGGACGTCATACTCCATTCTTTAACAAATACCGTCCTCAGTTCTACCTTAGAACTACTGACGTGACAGGTGAAATCAAACTTCCTGAGAACATCGAAATGGTAATGCCTGGTGATAACGTAACAATTGAAGTTACGCTTCACAGTGCTGTTGCTCTTGAAAAAGGTCTTCGGTTTGCGATCAGAGAAGGTGGTAGAACTGTAGGATCAGGTCAGGTAACTGAGATTCTTGACTAATACCAAGCTTTTATGAAATGCGGTCTTAATTTATTTTATGACCGCATTTGTTTATAAATACTAATTAATCTAGCTTTGCAGTCCTTTTCGGGCTGCAAGCTTTTTACGGGTGTAGCTCAATTGGTAGAGTAGTGGTCTCCAAAACCATTGGTTGGGGGTTCGAGTCCCTCCTCCCGTGCAACAAAAATAACTATGGATAAGGTTATTACATTTTTTAAAGAAGCGTACGATGAACTAATGCATAAGGTAACTTGGCCAAAGTTGTCTGAGCTTCAGAATAGTAGCATTTTGGTTTTGGTAGCCTCTTTGATATTTGCACTTATGATTGGTGTTTTCGACTTAGGTTTTGAGAACGCGATGAAGTGGTTTTATAACGAATTTTAGAGATGGGAGAATTGAAGTGGTACGTGGTAAGAGCCGTTAGTGGCAAGGAGCGCAAGGTTAAAGAGGCACTCGATTCAGAAATCGCTCGTCAGGAGTTGGAGTCTGTTGTTCCACAGGTACTTATCCCATCTGAAAAGGTTTATGAAATGCGAAATGGGAAAAAGCGGGTTCGTGAGCGAAACTTTTTTCCTGGTTATATACTCATTCAAGCAGATTTTTCGAATGGGGAAATACAGCATATGATTACCAATAAAGAATTAATACCTAATGTTATAGGTTTTCTTGGTGAAGGATCTACAAGTGCTTCCAAAGATCCGGTACCATTGAGACAAAACGAGGTTAATAGAATTCTTGGTAGAGTAGATGAGGTGGAAGAGTATGAAGAAAAGCTCGACACTCCATTTATTGTTGGTGAATCCATCAAAGTTATGGATGGACCATTTAGTGGTTTCACAGGTACCGTAGAAGAGGTGTTTGAGGATCGCAAAAAACTAAACGTTACAGTCAAAATTTTCGGAAGAAATACTCCTGTAGAGTTGAATTACATGCAGGTAGAAAAACAAGATTAAGCAATGGCAAAAGAAATTTCAGGTTATTTGAAGCTCCAGGTTAGGGGAGGACAAGCAAACCCTTCTCCACCAGTAGGACCTGCGTTGGGATCGAAAGGTCTTAACATCATGGAGTTTTGTAAGCAATTTAATGCCAGATCTCAGGACAAGCAAGGACAGGTATTGCCAGTATTGGTAACTATTTTTTCTGACAAATCTTTTGAATTTGTCATTAAGACTCCTCCTGCAGCTGTCATGATTATGGAAGCAGCCAAGTTGAAAAAAGCATCATCAGAGCCGAATAGGGTTAAAGTTGGCGCAATTACTTGGGATCAGGTGAAAGAAATCGCCGAGACAAAAATGCCGGATTTGAATGCGTTCAAAGTTGAGTCGGCAATGAAGCAAGTGGCAGGTACTGCCAGAAGTATGGGTGTGAAAGTTTCAGGTAAAGCTCCTTGGGCTTAAATATTATTGAAATGGGAAAATTGACCAAAAATCAAAAGAAAATAATAGAGCTTGTGGACCCTACTAAGGAGTATGCCCTAGAGGATGCTGCCAAGCTTGTTAAAGAAGTTACATTCACCAAATTCGATTCATCAATTGATGTAGATATTAGGTTGGGTGTAGATCCTAGGAAAGCCGATCAAATGGTAAGAGGCGTAGTTGCATTACCACACGGTATAGGTAAAGAAGTGAAAGTACTAGTGCTTTGTACGCCGGACAAGGAGGAAGAAGCAAAAGCTGCTGGAGCAGATCACGTTGGTCTTGATGAGTATATTACCAAGATCGAAGGCGGATGGACCGATATTGATGTGATCATTACCATGCCAACGGTTATGGCGAAAGTAGGTCGATTAGGACGTGTTTTAGGACCTAGAGGTTTGATGCCAAACCCTAAGTCGGGAACGGTAACAATGGATATAGCCAAGGCAGTTACTGAGGTGAAAGCAGGTAAAATTGACTTTAAAGTTGATAAAGCAGGTATAATTCATACCAGTGTAGGTAAGGCATCTTTTGACTCTGATAAGATCAAAGACAATGTAGCTGAAATGATCTTGACAGTATCTAAGCTTAAGCCGGCATCAGCGAAAGGAACATATTTCAAATCAATTACTTTGTCCACGACGATGAGTCCTGGCATTGCAATAGATAAAAGTACAATAGCTGGAATATAATATCATGACTAGAGAAGATAAAGCAAAAGTTATAGCTGATCTAACAGAAAAATTTCAGCAAACAGATCACTTCTATATAACAGATACGTCTGGACTGACGGTAGCGGAGATTAACAAGTTCAGAGAGTCTTGTTTTAAGAAGGGTGTTGAGTACAAGGTGGTAAAGAACACCTTGATTAAAAAAGCTTTGGCAAACCTTGAGGCTGATTATTCAGCTATGGATGAGGTTCTTAAAGGGTTCTCGGGCATTATGTTCGTGAATGAAAATGCCAAAGTTCCTGCAGAGGTTATCAAGGATTACCAAAAGGTTGACCCTCAAGATAGACCTGCATTTAAAGCGGCTTCCATAGAATCAGATATATTCATCGGTAGTGAAAACTTAGACATGCTGAGCAAGCTTAAATCTAAGCAGGAACTAATCGGAGAAATTATCAACTTATTGCAATCACCTGCCAAGAATGTTATCGCGGCTCTTCAAAGTGGAGAGCACAAGTTGGCTGGTATTGTAAAAACACTTTCAGAAAGAGAATAAGATTATTAACAGAATTAACTATTAATTAAAAATGGCAGATTTAAAAGATTTCGCAGAACAACTAGTAAACCTTTCGGTAAAAGAGGTTAACGAGCTAGCGACTATATTGAAAGACGAGTATGGTATCGAACCTGCTGCAGCTGGTGCTGTAATGGTAGCGGGCGGTGCTGCTGACGGTGGTGGAGAAGCTGCTGAAGAAAAAACAGCGTTTGACGTTGAATTGAAATCAGCAGGTGCAGCTAAACTAGCCGTAGTAAAACTTGTTAAAGAATTGACTGGACTTGGCTTGAAAGAAGCTAAAGAGATGGTAGATGGTGCTCCTAGCGTAGTTAAAGAAGGAGTAGCAAAAGACGAAGCAGAGGCGCTTAAAAAGCAGCTTGAAGAAGCTGGTGCCGAAGTTGAGTTGAAATAATTTGATTTTAAATCAACAAAGGTAGGCCTGGCTCCCAGTCCCTCCCGATCAATATCGGGTGCGGCTCGGGATCAGGTCTTTTCCTGTTTGTACACATCACAGCGTTCTTGATCCTTTTTTGAACTAAAACAGATAAAGCTTTGGCTATAACTAAATCTGAGAGAAAAAACTTCTCGTCCATTAAGTCAGTAATTGATTATCCTGACTTTCTGGATCTTCAACTTAAGTCCTTTCAGGACTTCTTTCAGCTTGATACACCTTCAGACAAGCGAAGAGACGAAGGTCTCTATAAAGTGTTCATGGAGAATTTTCCAATCTCCGATTCCAGAGACAACTTCGTTTTAGAGTTTGTCGATTACACTGTTGACCCTCCAAAGTATTCGGTAGATGAGAGTGTTGAGAGAGGTCTTACTTATTCTGTGCCTCTAAAGGCAAAACTTCGTCTTCTTTGTAATGATGAGGAGAACGAGGATTTTGAAACCATGGAACAGGAGGTTTTCTTAGGAAACATTCCTTACATGACCGCCAAAGGCTCTTTCGTTATTAATGGTGCAGAAAGAGTGATTGTTTCTCAACTTCACAGATCGCCGGGTGTATTCTTTGCCCAAAGCAAACATACCAACGGTACTCTTTTATATTCTGCAAGAATTATTCCTTTTAAGGGATCATGGATAGAGTTTGCTACTGACGTGAATAACGTCATGTATGCGTACATAGATAGGAAGAAAAAGTTTCCTATTACAACACTTCTAAGATCAATCGGTTATGGATCTGATAAGGAAATATTGGATCTATTTGGGCTTTCTGAAGAAGTTGAAGCTACCGACAAAAAACTTAAAGAGGTTGTAGGAAGAAGACTAGCGGCAAGGGTTCTTAGAACTTGGACGGAAGACTTTGTTGATGAAGATACAGGTGAGGTTGTTTCTATTGACAGAAATGAGGTTATTCTTGAGCGCGATAGTATAATTGGTGAAGAGGACCTTGAGGTAATCAAGGAATCTGGATCTAAATCCATAATTCTACACCGTAAAGACGTAAATGTTGCGGATTACAGTATCGTATATAACACTCTTCAGAAAGATAATTCAAACTCTGAGAAAGAGGCTGTAGAACAGATTTATCGTCAGTTGAGAAATACCGATGCTCCTGATGAGCAGACGGCAAGAGATATTATTCAAAACCTATTTTTCTCTGATAAACGATATGATTTAGGTGAAGTAGGCCGATACCGTATCAATAAAAAACTTGGTCTTGAATTAGGTTACGATAAGAGAACGCTTACCACAGAAGACATTATCCTAATCGTTAAATACTTGATTGGATTGATCAACAGCCGTGCTGTTGTTGATGATATTGACCACTTGAGTAACAGAAGGGTAAGAACTGTAGGGGAACAGTTGTATTCTCAATTTGGTGTCGGGCTGGCCAGAATGGCCAGAACCATCCGTGAAAGAATGAACGTAAGGGATAACGAGGACTTCAAGCCTGTTGACCTGATCAATGCAAGAACACTTTCTTCTGTGATCAATTCATTCTTTGGTACTAACCAACTATCTCAGTTTATGGATCAAACTAATCCATTGGCTGAGGTAACTCATAAGAGGAGAATGTCTGCATTGGGACCAGGAGGTCTTTCAAGAGAAAGAGCAGGATTCGAGGTTCGTGACGTTCATTACACACACTATGGTCGTCTTTGTACCATTGAAACCCCAGAGGGTCCAAACATTGGATTGATATCGTCTCTATGTGTTCATGCAAAAGTGAACCAGATGGGATTCATCGAAACTCCTTATAGAGTGGTTGATGGAGGTAAAGTGGATATGTCTGGAAACGTGCTCTTCCTTACTGCCGAGGAAGAAGATACTTACAACATTGCCCAGGCCAATGCTCCTCTTAAGGACAATGGTATTTTCCTCAATGACAAAGTTAAAGCTAGGTTTGAAGGTGACTTCCCGGTAGTTGAGCCGAAGGAGTTGAAATATATGGATGTAGCTCCTAACCAGATTGTTTCGGTTGCAGCATCTATGATTCCGTTCCTTGAGCATGATGATGCCAACAGGGCTTTGATGGGATCAAACATGCAGCGTCAGGCTGTGCCTTTGTTGAGACCACAGGCTCCAATCGTAGGAACGGGTCTTGAAGGTCGCGTGGCTATAGACTCAAGGTCTTTGGTTATTGCCGAAGGAGCTGGTGTGATTGAATATGTAGATTCTAAGAAAATAGTTGTTCGCTACGAACGAACTGAAGAAGATTTACTCATTGCATTTGCAAGTCCAAGTGTTACTTATGACCTGATCAAGTTTAGAAGAACTAACCAGGACACTTGTATCAACCTTAAGCCGATTGTTAAAAAAGGTGACAAGGTTAAGAAAGGACAGCCGCTTTGTGAAGGATTCGCTACTGAAAATGGCGAGTTAGCTCTTGGTAGAAACCTTCAGGTAGCATATATGCCATGGCAAGGTTACAACTTTGAGGATGCTATTGTGATTTCTGAAAGGGTTGTACGAGAAGACATATTCACATCAATTCATATTGATGAATATGAGTTAGAAGTAAGAGACACAAAACGTGGAGAAGAAGAACTTACTTCTGAGATACCGAATGTAAGTGAAGAAGCTGTAAGAAATCTTGACGAAAACGGAATCATCAGAATAGGTGCGGAGATCAAGGAAGGTGATATACTTATTGGTAAAATCACGCCAAAAGGTGAAACTGACCCTACTCCTGAAGAAAAACTTCTAAGAGCAATATTTGGAGATAAAGCCGGAGATGTTAAAGATGCGTCTTTGAAGGCGTCTCCTTCATTGAGAGGTGTTGTTATTGACACCAAGCTTTTCTCAAGACCTAAAAAAGACAAAGATCTTAGGGCACGAACTAAGAAGGAAGTTGAGCTCCTTAAGAGTAGATATAGCAAGGAGTTGACCGAGGTTAGAGATAAAATGATCGAGAAACTAGCCACTCTTCTAGAGGGTAAGACTTGTAGCGGCATCAAACATAAGTTTGGTGACGAGATCATCTCAAAGGGAACCAAGTTCACTAAGAAAAACATTGAGGCAAACATGTTTCCTCCTAAGAATGTATATAGAGACGAGAGTAACTATAA
>JBDVMP010000004.1:0-66895 GCA_039970095.1 Cyclobacteriaceae bacterium | reverse complement strand
GGCGAGCGTCACAAACCATCCGCTGATAAGCGGAGTGACGGCTCGCTTAAATCTCTTGGATTTGTCAAGAACTTCTCGGGAGACCGCTTGCGGCGGAAGTTCATTGACAAACAGAGAAACGTCTAAGAATTTAAGATAAGCTGGTCAGTGGGTTTCTTGCATCGGATAGATGCAAACAAAATGAGCTGTTCACATTCCAGGTGAACAACCTTTATATTCCGTGTTGATTAAGTACGTCATTCCAATCACAGCCTCTTTTTTGAGGACTATGTCGAGTAACTTTGCCACTAAATCCAGATTGAGAAATAACATTCAATAATTGATCCGCAATACGGTCACCACCTTTGTCATTATCGGTGATAAAAATGATTGTTTTAACCCAAAGTAAGCGCGAGATAAGCTGCTCCAAAATGGATGCTTGTTTTTTAGAGAGCCCACCACATGTGGCAGTATAGAGCGCGTTTTTTAAATTAAAGATCATATGATAACTGATGGCATCAATTGGTGTTTCTGCAATTATTAAGGTATGATCATCATGTAAACTGTTTGATCTCCACAGGGTCTTTTGACTGCCTCGTACAAATAAATCAGCATTGTCTCCCTTTAACTCGAGTCCGCAAATTTGACCCTTTGTAAAATGAGGGAAAACCGCATTTTTGAATTGATCTTGATGTATACGTCCGTAAAAACGAGGTGAACTTATGACAGAATTTGAAATGCCTCTATTCTGTAAATAGGCATGATTAATTGCTGGTTTGCAAAAATTAAATAGTCGTGAAATCCGGTAAGGGTCAGGCTTGGAATCACATTGCCGATACTTTAAATTTTTTTGGGTAATTGGGTTTTCATTTATCCACGAACTCAATTCATTGGCAGCCTGAAACACATTCTTGTCAGTACGATTTTTTACAAAATCGAGGATAGAACCATTATCATTATCATCATAAACAGAAAAATAAACCCAGTTTCCACCACGCTTAGAAATAACAACCTTATCAGCATGATCTAATGTCATAACTGTTGATGATCTGGTGCTCTTTTTAGGATCAACCTTGTAACCAAGAAACTCCGCATATTCTCTCAGATCTATATTTTGCTTAATGCTTTCAAAATTCACCCTTTTTAGCATGGCTCTAAGCTCCTTAGATCGTCATGAATTATAGAAGAAAAACCATTTGGAGAAATGATCAGATGATCCTCCAATGGAATTCTCATCATTTCACCTAAAGAGGATAATCTTTTGGTGAGTTCAATATCTGCACGACTGGGCTTTAAAACTCCACTCGGGTGATTATGAGCCATAATGATGCAATTAGCTCTTCGTTTCAAAGCGATGGCAAAAATTGCCCTGGGGTCAACAAGAGTTTCGCTCATGCTGCCTCTCGAAATATTAGCGATGGACATCATTCTAAAATGATTATCTAGCAATAAAATCTTACATTCTTCAAAAAGTTGGATTTGATCCTTATCCCAGCTCTTCAAAAAAATCTCGTATGCGGTGGATGCACAATTAACTTTTGGTCGCTCTGAAGCCAATGTTTTGTTTCGATAAACCAACCTGACTTCCTCAAATTGAGTAACTAAATCATTCATATAAATCTCCGATAGAAAAAGTTGGTAGATCAGGTTTGATCTACCTTGAGTTTAGGGCTAAAGACTTTTAGTTTGGGGTAGGTTGTAAAGTAGGTTTGCTTTTTTTTGTTTTGGGTTTACTGCCCTGTGTTGGACTGCCGCTTTCTTTCTTAAGAACTACATGATAGGCGAAAATGGTAGAAGCGGTTTGCTTATATCCTTCAGGTGTATCAAAGGATCGAGTACTATCCTCTCCCTTGAGATAGACCCAATCGCCTTTTTTAAATGCTTTAGCCTTATCGAATGACTCTGCAAGATTTGAAGAGACTAGGGCATTGAAATAATTCGTGTTGGTAGCGATTTCACCTTCAGATGTTTTGTATTGTTTATTACTTGCGATACGCATTTTCACAAATTTGCCATCACCAACGACTTCTGCATCTTTTACAAGGTGTCCTGATTTCATGGTGACATTGGTATCTGTAAATAATTGTTCCTCTTGAACTGCTTGATTAGTCATAACATAATCCTTTCCGATCATCTCAAACGATGACCTGATTAAGCATTCAATAAATTCATGTAGACAGCTCTAAAGAGTGTCTCGTAAAATCATCAAATGCGGTTTAATATTTAGTGTTTAAAAAGAGGGAAGTGTTTAGCGAATGCTCTGAACGCTTTTTGAGGCCATCGAAACCATGTCGATTATGTCTAATGTATCACCTGTCATCAAATGATCTAAAACATCATCAGCATATTCATCTAAGGCATCGTGCCAAGCGATATATGGGTCTTCAGTAAGAGTCTCTATTGCATCAAATGCTCTGGCAGCATCTGCGCACACGGTATAGAGTGTGTCTTCTTCGCTAACTCTAGTGCCATATGTCTCATCTATTTGAGAGACTTGCTCCGGGTTTTGATATAAATGTGCTGAAATCTTTGCGGCAATCTCGCCGTAGTACAAATTGTTACGCATCGTTGTTTCCTTCCTGATTGATACAAAAAAAGGACTGGGGTGTCCTCATAAGGCCAAGATGTATAACACCACAATTTAAATATGTCAATAAAAATGATTTAAAATACTATAGTATGCATTCAAACAATTTCCTTTGCAAGTCTTTTTTTTGGTGAAAAAATAAAAGGCTATCCAAGATCATCTCGGATAGCCTTTGGTAAGTTACCATTTTATTGGGCCACAATTAGATATTGGATAATGTCTACATGTGCGTAATTGAGAATGTCTCATATGTATGCTTTCCTCAATCAATCCGGAATTTCCCAAATAATCCAAATACTTTAAAGGTCTATTGTCGCCTGACCAACCCGTAATTAAATCAATAAGGATGCCTATTGCCGTAGATGCTAATATGGCGTTTGGCCAAACAACTTGGGGTCTTCCTCCTCCGACACCGTACTTGTCGGCCTCTTCAGCAAGATCTTCATCAGATAAATAACCAGTGCAGTTCATACAGGGATTACCTGGCATTGAAAGCTGCACCTGTCCAAACATTTTAGGAGGATCGTAACCTGTGTAAACATCCATTCCGATATCTATATAGGGAATGAGATATCTTCGGCATTCTGACTCAAGATCCCTTCTTGTTGCCAAGCCATCCACACATCCGACTACGATATCAGCACCTTTTATAGTATCAATATCTTCTTGCCATAAACACGGCTTTCCTTCGATTTTAGCTATGGGCTGTAGGCCAAGAATAACGCGCTTTGACACTTCAAATTTCAATGTTTTATTCTCAACATCTTTATTTTTGGCTCCTACAAGTCTATTTAAATTGGAATCTGAAACAATATCACTGTCATATAGAATGTAATTTTGAAACCCTATGTGCGCAAGCTGTTGAACTACATGGGATCCCCCTCCTCCAAGACCAACTACGGCGACTTTCACTCTTTTAAACAAATCCTCTGTGTACTTCCCAAGAAAAGATTGCCTATCATATCGATCAGTCTTTCCGGGCGTTAAAGGTTTGGAGATATAATTTAATGAAAGCGGACTGCCAACTGAAACAACCAACTCTGGTTCAATCAACTCCTTAGAACCAGGCAGAATAACCAAAGCATTTAACCCTTTCTCACCTAGTAATAACAGCCCATGCACTTCATTTTTGGAATACCTCTGAGCCGCCATTGCTACTTCAGGTAAACTCTCTATGTCAGTACCACTAAACCCAGGGCTATTTGATAGCTCATGCATATGGGTATGAAATGACCCTATATGGTCTGAGTATGCTCTTTGTAAGGAAACTTGAATAGCGTCTGCATTTATATGCGCACCGCACGATTCATCCGGTACATAATCTTCATCCTTTACGGGTTGATAGTCGAAAATGGTGACTATCCAGTCACCATTTTCAAGCTGAACACTTTTACTATAGCTAAAGCCAACACGTTCCCATGCAAAATCATGGGTTCGTTTTAGGTCTTTTTCTATTTCCTGCGTTAAACTTTTTGCTATTCTCAATACTACTCTAGGCTGCAACATCGGTATCAAAAGCATTTAAGTGATACATTATTGTTTCATAGAGTTGCTGTTCATCTGGAATTCTCCAAGAAACCGCATGCCAAGTGCGGTCAAGAATTCTAACATTTGAATTCCAATTACGCGTTGGGCAACCTGTTATTCTTTCGGATAAAAACAACCGAGAAGAATATCCATCACGAGCGGTAGGACAGAAGAGTACATCAACCAATTCAGGCTTACATCCCTCCGGAAGATGAAGGTTGGGTATATAAATATACCCAACACCACCTTCGTTCAGAACTTTGACGTCACCAAAGACTCTCTTCAGTTTCGTCATCTGTTCTTCAGAAAAGTTCATTTTGCTATGAACTTTTTCCTCCCAGAGGCTGACAATCAAATTGTTCGCCGCCTTTGATGTTAACATTCTGATCATCTCGATATTTCTTCAAGTGACCTCCTGGTAAAATCTCGACGAGGAGATTTCCATCTTCAATTTTCCCAATTTCTCTGACAGCTTTTGCTGTGTAGTTACCGGGCGCAACGGAATAATCCGTTCCCTTTACCTCTATTGTTACTAATTCGTCTTTAACTTTAGACATTGTGATTTTATTTTAAATATTGGAAATTTCGCTACCTGAGCAGCGTGTTTAAATAAAGAGGCCATGATCGGCCCATTGATGGTAATGGCTATTTAGACACAATTCACATATTTAATGGTTACCAAGAAAAGGCAGGACACGTGCTTGAGTTGCAATTTGTGCGACTTCTTAGTACTTTAGAGGCTGCGAAACCGACTGAGCTCGTGAGGCTCAGTTCAAAGACTAAGAGCTGGGCACATGCCTGGCTTTTTTTGTTACTAATCTATTTACGATTTCAAATTTAATAAATGATTTTCAATTGTTGGCCTTATCATACTTTTTAGTAAAAAAACTTTTCCACATACCAAAATGTTGATAATACTTGACATTCACGATTTGATTTCCTTTCTTTGTAGTGTAGTTTCACCACAGTCCCTCGTTTATGATCCGTTCTGATTCTGATATAGATTCACTTTACGAGCATATTGGCAGTCGAATTAAGGATATCCGTCAAAAACACGAACTCAATCAGAAAGATTTTGGTGAAAAAGTAAATCTAAGTCGTGCCTCAATTGTTAATATTGAAAAAGGAAAACAGCGCCCTACTATTCATTTTCTTTATTTTGTCTGCGCTCTTTTCAAGGAAGACATTGGCAAACTTTTTCCACCTTATATGACAAAGTTTGACCAAAAGGTAAATAAGTATGCCCCTCGCGAAAAAGACCTGGAGGCATTGGAAGATTTGTTAAACGAACAAGATTAATTGTTATGACTTCATTTGAAGAAATTAAGCAAATCACAGAAAAGCTGTTGAAAAGCTGTAAAATTCTTACAGCCCCCGTAAGTTTAGAGGAGTTAACCAATAAGCTTAGCCTTAAGCTTAAGCCATCCATGTTGGACGATGATACCTCTGGTATGTTGATTGTAAAAAATGGCAAGGCCATTATTGCTTTCAATCATGATCACGTAGATGGTAGAAAGCGATTCACAATTGCTCATGAAATAGGTCATTTCTTGCTCCACTATAATAATGATGGAAGTGAAGACTTATTTTTGGATAAATACAAGTCGACTAGTGTTTACCTCCGTAGCAATGAATCTAATCGAGAGGAAACAGAAGCCAATGTCTTTGCTGCAAACTTATTAATGCCCGAGTTCTTGCTGAAAGAAGAATCTGCAAAATATGACGAGATCGGAGAAAAGGAAATTGAAGACTTGGCAAATAAATTCAAGGTTAGTTCCATAGCTATGACATATAGGTTGCAAAATCTAGATATCGTAAAGCCGCAATACTTAGGTTAATTCTCAAGTTTCTTAAATGAGCTTGAACCTAAATCTTGAAGCTCTTGTTTTTTTTCTGCTAATTCAATATTGATTTTAACCTTGTTGTTGAATTGCTTCACTTTGGGTATTTGAGATTCTAGCTTCTTGATTTCCCTGGCCAGGTTGGTGATCTTTTCTTGATGCTCAATGATATGACTCATTGACTTGCTTTTGAAATGATCTTCCCCAATCAGATCAACACAGAGTTGTTTATGGACTTCATCGAGAGAGCTTTTGAGCTTTAGACTAAAAGGGCACTCCTTGGTTAGGAACCATTCAGATTCAAATGTCCAATCAACTATAGAAACATCTTCATTGGTTGGATGTTGGTGTTTTTGAGAAGTGGTTAAATAAGCTTGGTCATCAAATGAGATATAGAGAATGATTGGATAAGGAATGACCTTTTGAATAATTGCCACGATTTTAGGGATAGCTACCTTTTCCTTTAGTTCAACATGAAAGACTTGTATCTCTGAGAAAACGGCACCCTCCAAATTGGCCGTTTCCTTTGATATTTTATGTGTCCAAGTCATACGTTTAATATGATCTGCAAAGAGCTTCTTTTGCTTTGTATTCGTGTATTGATCAAAAGCATTCTTGGGAATAATCCGACCAAATTCAGTTCGTTTTGGTAATCCGAGTAGTCCCATTATCTGACGATCAGGAATGATATAAGTTTAAAATCTTCAATCCCCTTGATCTTATCCTGCAAAGCCGTTGTTCCACCTGCCTTGAATAAGCTAAGGATTTCTTTTTCTTCTTCAGTTTGAAGGATTGAGGCAATGCTGGCTTTCAGAAGATCAGAGTATTCATTCATTTCGTGATAATCGTCTGTCTCCTCACTTAACTCAGCACATAAAGCGGATATTGGCTCTGAGATACCTTTACAAAGCATTCTCATTGAATCGAGAATCTTTTTCGATTCCACATGGTTCAAGACCAATTCACCTGAGTTTTTTATATAAACCAAATAATACGGATGAAGCCTGTTGAGTTTGTTGATGTTCACATTTGAATTGACATTCTTAAGAACGAAAATGATCCCATTTTCGAGAATTGGAGTTGACTTAACAACTGCATGTAATCCTTCCGGTATGTTTTTTTGCTCACCATATTCTTTGATGTAGTTGGATAAATCGACCCGAAAGTCATTTAAC
The DNA here is from genome assembly GCA_039970095.1 of Cyclobacteriaceae bacterium. GTDB lineage: Bacteria > Bacteroidota > Bacteroidia > Cytophagales > Cyclobacteriaceae > JAMZMI01. The sequence continues at coordinate 59,786 of JBDVMP010000004.1, read as the reverse complement.
CCTAAATCAGTAATACTCACACCTTCGCGTAAATCTTCAAGGTCAATAACTTCTTCCTGTAAGCGTTGGAGTTGTATTTTACGATACTCTAAATCCTTTTCATCTGTTTTAAGGATATTATCATCACCTGTACTGGCCATGTTGCTAATGAGCATCTTGTTCTCAACACGTTGCTTCAAATTGATATAAGAGTCTAAGGTTACGTCAGGCCAGAAATTAACCATCGTTATCGATGAGTTTATTGAACCAATTCGGTCTATTCGACCAAACCTTTGAATAATTCTTACTGGATTCCAGTGAATATCGTAATTCACCAAATAGTCACAATCCTGAAGGTTTTGTCCCTCTGAAATACAGTCTGTAGCTATGAGCACATCAATGGTCTCGGTTATCTTAGGGTATAGCTGCTTCTTGCCCTTAGATAGTGGCGAAAAGCATGTAAGGATTGGATTTAGATCAGCCGGTATCTTCTTTGAGGTACTAAGCTTTCTAGTTCCTGTTATAAGAGCCGTATTGAGACCATAACTCTCTTTGAAGTGCTCATTTAGTTGATCGAATAAATAATTGGCTGTATCCGCAAAGGCCGTGAAGATGATCACTTTCTTATTATCAGGATTGAGCGGATTTTGAATCTTGTTATCAACTTGCTCAATCAGGTTTTGGAGTTTCTTATCCTTTTCTCCTGTGATATCGACAATCTTTCCCCATAGGTCAGTCAAAATAGCTAAATCTTCTTCAAGGTCTTCACGCCATTTCCGAGTGTCCATATCGGCAACATGGACTTTGATCTTTTTACCGAATACATGCTCTTCTTCACCCCAATCAGCTTCCCAATCAAAGTTCTCATCGTTTATCCGTGCTTGAATACCTTCATAATCTCCTGTGCTGCCTTTTTCGATGGTTTTAACCGCGTTTTCGATTTGGGTAATAATTCCTTCCAATGTGAGCCTAAAACTATCTACAGAGCTTTCCAGACGCTTTAGAAGGTTAATTCTCATTAGAATACGCAGGCTATTCTCACGATCAAACTGTCTTAGTTTACCTGATCCTGATCTAACCTCTTTATCATACAAAGAAGCATAAGCCTGTACTTTGCTCGCTAGAATGTAATTCAGTGGAGTGTAAACCGACAGATTAAGAACTGTTAATTTCTCCGCTATTTCAACGTAAGAAACATTACCAGTATCCGTTAAAGGACTTTGGATAGATAAAGGTTTATTTCGTTCAGGAAACTTACCAATCGCCTTTGTATCGTAATAGGTAGTGATGTGCTTTCTTGACCTGGCTATTGTCAATGAATCTAGTATCTCAAAGAAGTCAAAATCGAGCATATCCAGAAGCTTTTCAGTGGTTCGATCTTCTGTGGCATATTTACTCCAAATATTGAATGCTTGCTGCGCTCTGCGGAATATCTGGTCAATGCTGCTGCTGGTATCAAGTTTCTTGTCAATGATCTCGGCATCTCCTTCATAGGCAAGTGCCAACTGGTTTCTTAGATCATTGAACCTGTTATTTACGGGTGTTGCGGATAGCATCATGACTTTTGTTTCAATGCCTTCCTGAACAATTTTACGTAGCAGGGCTTGATACCTATTTTCCCTTCCTACTGCCGTATTATTATTTCTGAAGTTATGAGACTCATCAATTACCACTAAGCCGTAATTACCCCAATTTACCGACTCCAGATTCCGCCCATTGCTCATGCCACGTTCTCTCGATATGTCGGTATGAAACAGAACGTCATAACGAAATCTATCAGAGGCAAGGATATTATTTTTATCGTTATGGCGATAGGTATTCCAGTTTGCTTCTAGCTTCTTTGGACAAAGCACCAGCACATCCTTGTTCCTCATCTCATAATACTTGATGACCCCTAAAGCTGAAAAGGTCTTACCAAGTCCCACGCTATCGGCAAGAATGCACCCTTTGTATTTTTCTAGTTTATTGATTGCCCCGATGACTGCATCTTGCTGGAAGTTGTAAAGCTTATCCCAGATTAGTGTGTTTTTAAATCCGATCTGTTCATTTGGAAGGGCATCTAATGAAAGGTCTTCTAAGAAGTCATTGAAAATGTTGTAAAGGGTAATGAAATAGATAAATTCCGGTGCGTTCTCTTTGTACGCACTTTCAAAGTAATCTTGAACTTTTTGGGTGACATCTTTTAGATCATCTTCATTCTCCCAAACCTGATTGAACCATTCCAAAAAAGCATGACTATCAGGATATTCAGACTTTTGAATAATGGTTGGAAACCCTTTTTTATGGGTAACTCCCAAGTCAGCGGTTGTGAAGCTGGAGACATTGGAATAAGCATGCTCACCCTGTTGATTTTTGACATGGATCATGCCGTTCATAGGGAGGTTGCTGTGCTTATTTGATTTGAATGTGACTTTATCCCTAACCCATTTAGAGCATTCTTTAGCAATTGCTCTTTGATTAAGTTGGTTCATAAGTCGGAGTTCAAACTCTCCACCGCAAAGATCAGATTCACGAAAAATATGAGGAATGTAAAACTGTCTGGCTGTTTTTTGAAAGTGTTCTTCAATAAAGGTTGGCGAACTGAAAATGAAACGAAGCTCATCAATTTTTCCAAGTTCTTTTTTCAAAACTTCAAATGCATAAATCGAAAAGGAGGAAGCTGCAATACTAATTTTGCTTCCTTTCTTGATGCTTTCCTTTAAGTCATCGCCTAACCGACTATTTACATTATCTATTAACTTCATCTCTTATCCTAATGGCACCAAATTTTTACAATATTATCAATCAGCTCTTCAGTACGAATTTGAATTTGTTCTTCACCCCAATCATCCAATTCCAAGAAATAAGTATTGAGTTTCAAAGTCGATTGTTTGGCTAATTCCTTTTGTTTCACCTTAAAATTTGAATTACTAACGGCTGGATTTAACGAGTCCGTTAACAAAGTAAGATTCCCAAGACAGTGAAGCAATTTGTTTCTATTTTCAATTTGATGGTAGTGTCCGTTTTTATCTTCTTCGGTCATTACTGCATGAATGGAAATTTCAAAATCTTCCTTGGTGATTTCATTTCCACTCAAGGGCCAATGTTCATACCATTTTTGAGGTAAGATATGCTCAATGGTTAGTCCTTCATTTGGGAATTCAATTTTTTCCTGCTTTTTGCCCCTTTGGAACTGTTCAATTTCCAAGAGAATATTGGATAAGCTTTTAGTTCGATTTTTCTCTTCTCTGTAAATAGGCCTAATCTGTAATTTTTCTTTCAAAACGTTATCTGTAGGCCAGAGATTCGTTTCTCCGGTTTTGGACTTTAGATAGTCGATAAACTCATCGGCATTCTTGTGTTGATCTAGGTGTTTAAGATGCTCCAAGAATACATTGTTATAATTCTTGGTTGTATAGCCGCACAAAAACCTTCTGGTCACATAGGAATCCAGGGCTTCATAAATCTTATTTTTATCTATTCCCGAAATTTCACTACTACCCTCAATCGCAAGAAGTAAAGGGTAAATAGTGGAAATTTCCATATCCTTTAATCTTCTAGCAAGCCTTCCTAAAGTTGTTTTGCTATTTGGCTTGTTAATTTCTTTGTATATCGAGCTATAACGATTTAATTCACGAAGCTCATCTTCTATAGACTCAAAAGATGCTTTATTAATCACAAATTGTTTATAGTGATAAAATACCTGATCATATCGAATATCAGTTCGTAGTTTCAGGGTTAAGTAATCGATAATATAGAATTGCAAATGGGACTCGTAGTAACGCCCTCTACTGGTCTGTTCATGCCACTTGAACTCAGACTTTGCATCATCAAATTCATCCCAATACTTTTCATAGACCTTATCCAAATTAATTTGATTTCTGTCTGCCCTCATAAAGATGTAGTTCCGAATAAGGTCAGTTTCGGTCAGGGATGCACCTCTGCCATTCATAGTTTCGAAAATCATCTGAGGATCATCATTTTGATCAAGATCAATCTCAACAAACTGAAAATCTCTTTTAAGAACGGTCAGACATAGGGGGACGAAGGTGGGCAATTCCTTTTCATCGATGGCCTTCATTAGTTCTTCAAATTGCTCATAAAAGAATAGATATGCTGCCAGCATTCTATGCCTTCTTTTGGCTTCTTTGCGATAACCTTTAGGTCCTATACCATATTCTGAAAGAATAGGCTCAACCATGGTTTTATTTACATCTTCATAGGTGTTGTTGAGAATTATATTAAAGAGTTCTTTATTAAACTTGGTTGGCTCTAGCTTGAATTTCTGATCCTCATAATTAGTCTGACCATAAGTCTCATCATTAAATAAAAGCTTGTCGAGCTGATTGATAAGTTTGTCATCTCCAACATACTTTCTGCAAATCTCCCTAAAGGCTGTTATAAACAATTGAAAGGTTGTAAGACGTTGCTGGCCATCAATAACACTATAAGTTGATAATGTGCTTGTTGTGGTTGATTCCTGGAAAAGTACTATTGATCCGGTGTAGTGGGGATGAATCTTGTTGCCATTTTGGCGTTCATTTAGTTTATTAATGTAATCATCCCAAAGTGGCTGCCATTGCTCTTGTTCGTTCCAAACGTAATGTCGTTGAAATACCGGAATTCGAAATCTGATCTGCTTATTGAATAAGTCTTCTAAGTGAGGTTTTCCTAAATTCATTCGCCTGTATTCTTTTTATGTTGGTTCAATTAAGCTGCACAATTTCCATCAGCTTGTCATAGCTGCTTACCTTTTCAAATCTAACCTCACTGCCACTGATTTCTTTGAAATGCTCATTTGCACAATGGATTTTCAGTTTCTCAATCTCTCGTAAATCCATGTCTGAATCAGATCCTTTTGTCTCTGCTACAAAGTATATGTGACGTACTTTGTCTTTATCAAAAACAATCGCCCAGTCTGGGCTGTAATTAGCAACAGGTGTGGTCACATAAAAGCTTTTTGGAAGCTTTGCATAAACCACTACTTCAGTACTACTTTCCAACGCCTCGGCAAAGTCAGATTCAATCTTAGAGTCAGAGGTGAGGAAGTCATAAATGTGCTTTTTAAGCAAATCAGATTGTCGTAACGCGAACTTATCATTTGTAAATACAGTCTTAGCGTCGTGCCTTTCTTCAGTCTTATGATAGACGATATTATTAATGATCAGACTGGCTTTAACCTCATTGATGAGTTTACTGCACTTGGCAATGAATTCCTCTGGATTCTTACGGATTAAAAGAAACTTGTCTGGCTTGATCGACTTTAGAATCGAGACGATTGTCTTTCTTGTTAGATTAGTGTGCACTTCAATTTCACCAACAACATCATAGACGGTATCTGAGTAGAGATCATTCTTGAGTTTCAGGTTTTGACGCTCGGACTCTTTGATCAATGCCCCGGCTTGCATTTGTTCTTTGGTTCCATCCTGAAGTTCTCCGGTTTTCACCTCGTAAATGCGGTCGCCAATGTGAAGCTGTGCATTGATCTTGATTTTGCTGTCTTCGACTAGCTTAGCGGTATCAAACTGGACTTCATAAATGGTTTTAAGATTGATCTTCTCCCAAAGCTCCTGAAACTCCTTACGTGAGAAGTTCTTGTTGGTATTAAGAATGACCGATTGTCGCTCATCTTCGGGCTTAAATTCTTCACCTGTATAAACAGATTGTAATAATGAACAGATAGAATCCCTGTATTCTTCCAGGTTTTCGGGAAGTGGGACTTTCTTCTGCTCAATCAGCTCTCGACCTTCTTGAGTGAACTTATCGTCTTCATCAATGATATCGTTCTTGTAGAGGTGCTTATTGAGTTTTTTAGCTTCCTCTTCTGTAAGGCGATGTTCTTCCTCCTTCTCATTGGTAATGACCTTGCCAACAAAGTATTCCACTTCGGCTTTCTGAGGACGGTCTTTGAGCGTTTCTGCAATTTCCTTCTGCAAGCCTTTAGCAAAGGCCTCATAGCTCTCAGAGGCAATTACCGTGAGTTTGTTGATTTCATGAACCTGATCGCCCACTGCATCAAAATCCAGGCGGTTTCCATTCTTATTCACACATAAACGCATTCCTCGACCAACTTCCTGTCTGCGTCGTGTGAGACTGCCACTTTCGGACTGCTTCAACGCACATATCTGGAATACATTCGGATTGTCCCATCCTTCTTTCAAGGCAGAGTGTGAGAAAATGAATCGAGTTGGCTCTTCAAAACTTAGAAGGCGCTCTTTGTCTTTCATGATCAAGTCATAAGCTGAAATATCATCGGATTCTTCACTTCCTCGCTTTACCGAAGGATCAACCAATTTATTCTTTTTATCTATTGAGAAATAGCCCTGGTGCACATCAGCCGCATCATCACGTTTCAGGTACTCACCGTAGTTAGTTGGCATATAGCCCTTGTGAACCTGGGTAGGGTCTGTGTCTTTTAGGTAGTCGTTGTAATCCTGATGGAATAGGTCAAGAAACTCGTTTTGGATGTTTCGGTACTCTTCTTCAAAGATTTTGGCATATTCTCCAAGGGCTTGCTCTCCAAGCTCATCGTACACTCTGTATTTTTCAACGCTATCAATGAAGAAAAGCGAAAGCACTTTGATACCCTTATCAAAAAGCTGCTTCTCCTTCTGTAGGTGTGACATGATACATTCTCTGATCTGTACTCTGCGGAATGCCAATTCGTCCTTATCATTGAGAATATCACCTGGATATATTTCTTCACCTCCAACAATGACCTTGTTGAGGTAGCCATTGATCTCGGTAATGACCATGTTCTTATAAGCTGGCATATTGCCTGAGAGGTCGTAGAAATTCGCACCTTGCTCAAGTTTCTTTCTCACCCTTTTTACACCAGATGAAGTACGCTCTTCATATTCGAAGATGGCATAAGGAGGCTTGGTGGTACTCAGGCTGATTTGCTCTAAATACAAATAGCCCGTTGTTCCTGTTGATCCTTTAAGGTTAATCCCTTTGACCTGTATTTTCTTAACTAAACGCTTGTTGTAAGCATCCAGGGCATCTAAGCGGAATATTTTGTTGTAATCAACCTTGTGGGTAGCAGAATAGCGGAGCGTGAAGAGCGGATTAAAATCCTGCATACTATCAAGCGTCTTTTTCCCATCTACAGATTGAGGCTCATCAATGATCAATATTGGATTGGTTTGCGCAATAATCTCTATCGGTCGTCTTGTTCCAAATTGATCCAATTCCTGATAAATCCTACGCGCATCCTTGCCTCGGGCATTAAAGGCCTGTGTGTTAATGATCATCACACTGATACGGCTATCAGAAGCGAAGTTTTCAATATCCTGTGGTCTGCTCGAATTGTAAATGAATGGATTGATTTTATGTCCGTACAATTCCTGAAAATGATCTTGCGTGACCTCAAAGGATTTGAACACACCTTCACGAATGGCAATGCTTGGGACAATGACTATGAATTTGCTCCATCCATACTTTTTGTGAAGCTCATACATAGTACGGATATAGGTGTATGTTTTACCCGTTCCCGTTTCCATCTCAATGGTAAGATTGTAGCCAAGTTTTACCCCATTGGGACGCTCCACCTGCTGGCTTTCATGAAGATCGTTTCGTTTTTGTACCTCTTGGATGTTTTTGAGAATTTGGCTCTCCAATACCTGAATTCCAGCGTTACGATAACCAATATCCTCTAATATCTGTCCATCAAAAGCACTTAATTGATCAATACCAGTGGCAGCTTGCTTGGCTTTTTTAATCAGTTCCTTACTCTTTTCAAGGGTGAATCGATTGGTTTTTAGTGGTTGACCTTCGAAGCAATCAACAACGGCATCTACGGCCTGAATCTGAAAGTCCTGTTCTTTGAATTGTAATTTCATGGTTCAGATCAGATTACTTTCATCTCAGTTTCGGGACTGAGTTGTTTCAATAATTGCTTTACATTGGTTTTCGCTGTGTCGTTTTTGAAACCACTATCTCTAAAGACAATTCGTAGTGGGGTATCCGCAGCAATCTCCTTGGCAAACTCCTCATCAATACCCTGATCAAAACAAGCGTAAAGAGAATTTCCAGCTACTTTGAATAGCTTCTTGCCTGAAATAGTGACTTGTTCAACCTTAAGAGAGAGTGGTAATCCCCAGTCGAGCATGATCTGTGCCAATAGATCATCTGGAGTCCTATCAGGCTTCACATTGTCTTCGAAGAGTTTGAGGTTATCCTGGCTGTAGTCTTGAGGCTTGTAATAAACATCCTGCATATTGCTTTCATCAAGACGATATACGCGGAAGCCATAGTCGATATCTGCTTGTGTTTCTTCTTTGATCTTCTTAGCAGCACGTCTTATCCGCTCTTTACCAATTTCAGCTATGTTATGGAAGCCTTCCTTATTAGCTAGGCTTTTTGCATCAGTTGGCTCAGGAAGTTGAATGACAATAAATTTTCTTTTGCCACTATCCGTTGAATTTAAATGTAACGTTGCGTGTGCTGTACTCGAGCTTCCACCGAAGAAATCGATTACGATAAAATCATCTTTGCTGTTTGTCGCATATTCGATGAACTCAGATAAAACAAAATGATCTTTAGGGTTATTAAATACGGCTTTACCAAACAAATCCAATATAACCCTTGATGCAGCTCTACCGTCTTTATAAATCACGGGGGTTTTAACAATTGAATCTACTTCATATAAATAGCTTTTTTTCAAAGGAATTGTTGTTTCATCCGTTCCAAATAAAACTCTATTTTCTTCAATTTTTTTCAACATTACCGGCTCTGTTGCACCCCACCCACGGGAAGGCTTTTTAACAGGCTTTTTTGTTACGGGATGGTAGATCTCATAATCTGGGATGCTTGTACTTGCAGATGAAATATCTGCTCCAAAAAACAAACCTCGTTCATCTGCTCTATAAAAATGCTTGAGCTTTTTTCTAGCATCAGAATTACTTAGCCCTGAATAAAACTCCTTCATTTTACTTTCAATCAGTTCATAATCCCCTTCGTGTTTAGCCTTCAGTTTATTGAAATGATCTAGAATTGATTCCACTCCATCTTTCTTTTCCCTCCATACACCTTGCTTTGCTAGAAGCTGTTTGTTCTTGGCGAAGAACACAACATAGTCAACACTTTCAGAGAAAAATGTAGAATCATTCTTTCGTCCTTGTTCCCAAGTAATAATTGAAATGTAATTTTCTTCACCAAAGATTTCTTCGAGAATAGAAATTGTGTTTTTGATTTCGTCAGTACCTATGCTTACTGCAATTACTCCGTCATCAGATAATAAATTACGGGCAAGCTTAATTCTTGGATAGATCATGCTTAACCAGTTAGAATGAAAACGACCTGATAATTCTGGATTTACAACTAATCTATTTCTTAGCTCGTCTTTTTGACCACTCTCTTGTGAATACTCTTCACTCTCTTGATCAAAGTTGTCTCTATAAACAAAGTCATTACCAGTGTTGTATGGCGGGTCGATGTAGATCATTTTCACCTTACCAAGATAGCTTTCCTGCAAAAGCTTTAAGACTTCCAGATTATCACCTTCGATGTAGAGGTTTTCAGTATTGTCAAAATCAACGGAATCTTCACGAACAGGTCTGAGAGTTTTTGTGGTAGGGAGGTTAGCAGTTACAATGGCCTCACGCTTTCCAGGCCACTCTAAGCGATAGCGCTCCTTGTTTCCTTCCACCACCGCATGACTTAGCTCTTGCTTGAGCAGATCAAAATCTATGGCTTTGCCATCTGCACTCTCGGTTACACAGTTAGGGAATAGCTCGGCAAGCTTTTCAAAGTTATCGTTCACCAAGTCTGGTGATTGTAGGTCAAGTTTTTCTATTGGTGTTGACATATTATATTTCTTCTCCATCCCATTGAATGGAATTAATTAGGCTCTATTCTTTTCTAGGAATAAAAATATTGATAATCAAGCGCTTAATAATTTGATTATCACACAAAACGAATTAAAATGCGCTATTATCAATTAGGATTTATAAAATAACCCAAAATTAAACGGATATGGAAATATATATGACCAAGTAAGAATTATTGTTGTACCTATGTTGTACTTGCCAGAAATGAAAAAAGCCCAAGAACTTAATCTTGGGCTTCTAACTACTTGATTATCAAGTACCTCGGGCGGGACTTGAACCCGCACGACCTTTAAGGGTCACAGGATTTTAAGTCCTGCGTGTCTACCAATTCCACCACCGAGGCAGCAAGCTATTTTCATAGCTTTTTTCACAAAAAAGCCGCAACTAGTGCGGCTCCTATCTGAGCGGGAGACGGGATTCGAACCCGCGACCCCAACCTTGGCAAGGTTGTGCTCTACCAGCTGAGCTACTCTCGCTTTTTTGTCTGTCCCTGTAAAAGGACTGCAAATTTATATGATCGTAATGAAAATAAACAACTGCTGAAGATAATTTTTCTGTTCAATTACTCAATACAAACAGACAAACCATCGCTTAGATGGCGAATGCCAAAAAAACCCTCCCGATCATCGGCTTAATCAAATAATTAGGTGGAAGCGCACTTTAATATGTCATGCCTTTATTCACCCCCGAATATTTCCTGTTCATCGATTTTCCTTGGTATAAATCAAATACATTCATCAACTTCTTAGCTCAAACGCTATAGAATACATTTATTATTTTAACCAACCAGCTAACATGAAAACATTGATCGACAGCATCCTTTCGGATCAAAACTCAGCGACCGACGAACTTTCTTTTGAAGAAAACCTAATGGCGATGAGTTGTGCTCAGAGAATTTTGGATCACCTAAAAAGACATCAGGCCAGAAGTGGTGAGAAAAAATACGAAGCAAACATTGAATTGCTTGAGCAGGTGATCAGTGCACACAAATCACGTATAGACACTACTCACGGCTGGTCCAACCTCAAAGAAACGGCTTAATCACTTTCCTTTCAGGCTTTCCTTCATTTCATTGAGTTTCAGCAGTGCCTCAACTGGAGAAATTGTGTTCACATCAACTTCTCTCAGCAGCGTTAGCACTTGCTCAAACCGTGGATCTGACTCGAACAAGTTCAACTGAAACTGACTGCTTGGGAGCTCCTGCAGTTTTTCCCGGTCCTTTTCAGAGAGCTTGTCAGATTCTAATTGCTTCAGAATAGTATTGGCTCTGATCACCACCTGATTGGGCATGCCCGCCATTTGTGCCACGTGTATTCCAAAACTGTGCTCGCTTCCGCCTTCCTGTAGCTTGCGCAAAAAGATCACTTTGTTTTCCAACTCCTTTACCGAGACATTGAAGTTCTTCACACGAGGCAAATCCTTAGCCAACTCATTCAGTTCATGGTAGTGCGTGGCAAAAAGCGTCTTGGCTTTAAAGTTCGGATGATTGTGCAAAAACTCAACAATAGACCATGCAATGGAAATACCATCATAGGTACTCGTACCTCGCCCAATTTCATCCATCAAAACCAAAGACCTGTCACTGAGATTATTCAGAATACTAGCTGTTTCTGTCATCTCCACCATGAATGTCGATTCACCGCGACTTAGGTTGTCAGATGCTCCCACTCTTGTGAAGACCTTATCTATCAGCCCGACACGCGCATAGCTGGCCGGCACAAAGGAACCCATTTGGGCCATGAGCGCAATAAGTGCTGTTTGCCTGAGCAGTGCAGACTTACCAGCCATGTTTGGCCCTGTTATGATCATCACCTGTTGCCCCTCATTGTCCAGATAGATATCGTTGGGGATATAATCCTCTTCTGGGGGCATATGTTGCTCAATGACGGGGTGCCTTCCTTCTTTAATGTCGAGCAAATACTCTTCGCTGATAATTGGCTTTATGTAATTGTTTTTGTCCGCCAGCTGCGCAAATGAGGTCAGGCAATCCAAAGCAGCGATCGCCCGGGCATTTTGCTGAATAGCTTCAATATATTCGGTGCAATGGGCAACTAATTCAAGGTAGAGGCCGCTTTCAATGACAAAGATTTCACTCTCTGCCTTGAGAATCTTTTCTTCGTACACCTTTAGCTCTTCTGTGATATACCTCTCGGCATTCACCAAAGTTTGCTTCCTGATCCACTCTTCGGGGACTTTATCTTTATGCGCGTTACTCACCTCCAGATAATAGCCGAAGACTTTGTTATAGGCTATTTTGAGTGATGTAATACCTGTGCGCTCTACTTCCCGTTCTTTTATTCCCTTTAGAAAATCTTTTCCTGAAAAGGCTATTTTCCTATACTCATCGAGATTTTCATCTACGCCATCACGAATCACATTTCCCTGATTGGCATTGAGTGGTACTTCGTCCTTTATCGTTTTATCGATTCTCTCTATTAGCTGCGCACAGTCATTGAGCAAGTCCTTGTATTTGCTCAATGCGTCATTTTGGGCTTCTACCAATTCTGCAACCGGAGCGATATGACTCAGGCTCTTTTTAAGCAGGAGCATCTCTCTGGGGTTGATGCGTCCGGTGGCCACTTTGGAGATCAGGCGCTCCAGATCAGAAATCTGCTTCAAGTGCTCCACCACACCGGAAAGAAGGTCCTCATCTGAAACAAATGCTTCCACCGCATCTATCCTATCATTGATCTGGGTTTTATTTTTAAGCGGAAGCACCATCCACTTTCGGAGGAGCCTGGCTCCCATGGGTGTTTGGGTATCGTCCAAAATATCGATCAGCGCCGTACCATCGCCTTGAGCTGGCTGAATCAGCTCTAAGTTTCTAATCGTGAACTTATCGAGCCAAACATATTGCTGTTCGTCAATGCGCGACAGATGGCCAATATGGCCTACTTCTTTGTGCTCTGTTTCTTCCAGATAAAACAAAACAGCACCAGCAGCAATGATTCCATTTTTCATCTCCTCAACACCAAATCCTTTCAGGTTGGATGTTTGAAAATGACGAATCAGCTTATCATAACCATAGTCTAGTGTGAAGATCCAATCTTCCAGCGCATAATTGTTGATGGCATCCTGAAAATTGCTTTCAAATCGCTTTCTTTCTGCTTTTGAAAATATGATTTCGGAAGGCTGAAAGCCCTGGACCAGTTTATCAATATAACCGGGTGCTCCTTCTGTCACTAAAAACTCTCCCGTTGACAAATCGAGAAAGGCGACACCCACTTTGTCTTCATTGTAATGAATGGCCGCAAGGAAATTGTTGCGTTTTTGATCCAGCACATTGTCATTGAGCGAAAGTCCTGGGGTCACCAGCTCTGTGACTCCTCTTTTTACAATCCCTTTTACAGATTTTGGATCCTCCAGCTGATCGCAGATCGCCACCCGATTCCCCGCCCTTACCAATCTTGGCAAATAGGAATCTAACGAATGATGAGGGAAGCCGGCCAGCTCTATGTGCGAAGCGGAACCATTGGCTCTTTTGGTCAGCACAATTTCAAGAACTTTGCTTGCCTTGATGGCGTCTTCACCAAAGGTTTCATAGAAGTCACCGACACGGAAAAGCAGCAACGCGCCAGGGTATCTGGCTTTGATCGCATTATACTGCTTCATCAATGGGGTTTCAGAAGCTTTTTTGGTTTTCGACATCCCTAAATTTGGTGGTAGTTTTGCGGATATTTTTCAAAGGACAATATTAAGGAAAGCGGCTTGCATGAGAAAACTAAAAAACGAAGAGCTGGGTAGAATCAGCGAAGAAGAATACAAGCAGTCGAAAAAACTAAATGCCTGCATCATATTAGATGACATCCGCAGCATGAACAATGTTGGGAGCGCCTTCCGCACTTCTGATGCTTTTCGCGTGGACAAAATTTATCTCTGCGGCATCACGGCCACCCCTCCTCACCGGGAAATCAACAAAACTGCCCTTGGAGCAACAGAGTCCGTGGATTGGGAATATGAAAAGAATATTGCTGATCTCATTGCCCGACTGCAAGACGAAGGTTATGAAATTGTGAGCGTAGAGCAGGCCGACGAAAGTGTAAAACTAGACCAGTTCCGGCCTGAGGCAGATAAGAAATATGCTTTTTGCTTTGGGAATGAAGTTTTTGGTGTGAATGATACCGTAATAGAAAAATCTGATGTCGTACTGGAAATTCCACAATTTGGTACCAAACACTCGCTGAATATTTCAGTAAGTATGGGAATAGTGATCTGGGACTTCTATTCAAAAGTGAAGGTCTTCCAATAATCACTACTTCTAGTGACCAATTTGCCTATGCGTAGCTATTGCCCACGCACTGAGTCACAGCCAATTTTGCATTATTAAGAAATAATCTAAATAAGCAAAATAAATGCTACCAGCAACAAAAAAAATTACGCTTCTTTTAGCGCTTACTGCTCTCATCTCTACCACGTCGTGTGACGAAGACAGTGACGACAACCAACTGAGTTTAGAGGTCCCTGAAACCTATACCTTCACAAGGGATGGTGAGTCCACAGTCTCATTCTCCGGTCAAACCGAAAGACTCGATATGGTTTCAGAAATGAAAACGTATATGAAAAAAGGAGACGCAGGAGAAGCCATTGATGCTGACGTTTTGCTAAACATGTTTGCCAATGAAAACAGTCCCTTTTCCGCTGAAGCTCTAAACACCAGCACCAAACAGATAGAAAACAAAACTTTCGCTACAGACGTGCAGTTCTTCAAAGATTTATTTGTGGCCGCTGAGGCAGTGAGTATCGATGTATCGGACAATTCTACATCGGCTGAAGAAGGAGTAGCAGGCACTATTGAGCGAGGTACCGGTGGAACCTTTATCAATGTAAGCGAGAAAGGTTGGGAATTCACTCAAATCATGGAAAAGGGTCTAATGGGCGCTTTGATGTACAATCAAATTTTCAACTCATACCTGACAGATGAAAAAATTGGTGAATCTGTGGATAACGAAACCATAGTAGAAGGGAAAAACTATACTACCCTTGAGCATCACTGGGATGAGGCTTTTGGATACTGGGGGGTGCCAGTTGACTTTCCAAACGGAGATCCTGTGCTAACTGATGCTTACAATCGGTTTTGGGCAAACTACACAAACGGACTTGATGACATTTTAGGCTTGAACGAGCCACTTATGACAGCATACATCACCGGCAGAGCAGCCATAGTTGCTAAAGATCACGAAACGAAAAACGAGCAGGTAACCACCATATACGAGCTACACGAGCTGGTTGCTGCCGCAAAAGCTGTTGGTTATATCAATGAGGCTCTAAATGACCTTAACGTGAATGATACCGGCAACCTTTTTCATCACTTATCCGAAGGATATGGCTTTGTGAAAGCAATCAAATACAGTCCTTACGCCGCTCTGACCACAACACAAATCGAGACCATTCTTACAGAAAACTTCGGAACAGACGGTGACTTCTGGAAGGTATCAGCTCAGGGTCTGACCACTGCAAAATCAACCATAACCAGTGCTTATCCAAAACTAGCGGGTGTGGCAGACAGCTTATGACAAAATACATATTTAAAATATCGATACTTGGTCTTGGCCTAAGTATGGCCTGCAATGACAATACATCCATGAGAAATGTTGACTTAGACGAGTCAGCATTTCTCATTAATATAGGTTCCAATATTATTGTGCCGGCATACGAAGACCTGGTGAGTGAGGTGGAGACACTCCATGCCAGTGTTGGCACCTTCACAGAATCGCCCACAGTTATAAATCTGTCCAGTCTGCGGACACAATTGAAAGCTGCAAGGTTAAGTTGGCAGGCAGTTAATATGCTTGGTTTTGGGCCTGCCGCAGATGTTTCACTCACAGCGCAAGCCAATATTTTTCCTGTTGATAAAAACCAAATTGAAAAAAATATTGAAAGTGCAACCTATGACCTGGGCTCATTATCCAACAATGACGCCAAGGGCTTCCCTGGCATAGCATTTCTTATTTATGGTGATGATAAAACAGATGAGCAAATCATCGAGCTATTCACCACTGATGCAAACGCTCAAAACAGGATACAATATCTAAAAGACATCTCCGCTAATATGGAATCCAGCGCAAAAGCAGTGCTGCAAGCCTGGGAAAGCGAATATCTGGTGCAGTTTACCGCTAGTTCATCCTACGGGTCAAGCGTAGGGAGCTCTGCCTCGCAGCTTTTCAACACCATGGTTCAAACGTATGAGCGACAAACCCGTGATGGGAAAATTGCCATCCCAGTTGGTGTAAGAACGAACGGTGAGATCATCCCAACCTCTACGGAAGCTTATTATGGCGGCTACTCTGCTGAGCTGGCCATTGCCAATATCCAACAGTACAGAAGCATCTTCACAGGAAATACCGCAGCAGGGTTTGACGATTACCTTATCGCTCATGGTCGGGAAGATTTAGTAGCTGAGGCAATTGAAAATTTTGACGCTGTATTAGCAAAACTGGCTTTAGTTAGTGACCCTCTATCAGATCATATAATTAATGATCAGGCAGCCGTAGAAGCGGTTTTCATAGCAATGCAAGAGCTAGTCAACCTGCTCAAAACAGATATCGCGTCTCAGCTCAGTATAGAGATCACCTTTACAGACACAGATGGGGATTAGGTGATTCTCTCAAATACCATATCGAAACAAACTCCCATTGCACCTTTGATAACTTTCAGGGTGCTTTTTGGCTTAATGATGGCGTTCAGCGTAGCGCGTTTCACTTTGAATGGCTGGATCGATGAGCTTTACATCTCTCCGCAGTTTCATTTTAGTTATTACGGGTTTGAGTGGGTGGAAGCCTTGCCGGCCAAAGGCATGTACGTCATGTTTAGTTTGCTCTTTGTTTCGGCACTTCTAATTGCCTCAGGTTATCTATATAGGGTGGCTACCGTTTTGTTTTTTGTGCTTTTCACATACGTGGAATTGATAGATAAGACAACCTACCTCAACCACTACTATTTCATCAGTCTGATCGCTTTCTTAATGATTTTTCTGCCGGCCAACCGAAGATTTGCGCTTGATGTTTTATTGAGGGGCGTGTCACCCACCTCCACGGTTCCAGCGTGGACAATCAACATCATCCGGTTTCAGCTTTTCATTGTTTACTTCTATGCCGGACTGGCTAAGCTCAACGCAGATTGGCTGCTTCATGCTCAGCCCCTCAAAATTTGGCTCCCGTCTGAATCCCATTTGCCACTGATCGGCCCATTACTCAAATACGAAATCACAGCATATATTTTTAGCTGGGCTGGTGCGGCTTTCGATATGCTGGTGCCATTTTTCTTACTCAGTAAAAAGATAAGACCACTTGCCTACTTCTTCGTAATCGTGTTCCACGGGCTTACTGCCATTCTTTTTCCAATTGGCATGTTTCCGTTTATCATGACACTCAGTGCGCTGATTTTCTTTTCAGCCACTTTTCACGAAAGGATAGTGAGCGGGCTGGAAAAGCTGTTTCGCGCCCCTACATATCTTACCAACATCACCATCAAAACCAACAAATTAAAAGCAGGTGTTTTGGTCATATTCTGCGTTTTCAATCTGCTATTCCCCTGGAGGTATTTGCTCTACCCGGGCAATCTCTTCTGGACCGAAGAGGGCTACAGGTTTTCCTGGCGGGTTATGCTCATGGAGAAAATGGGAAATACAACTTTTAAAATCACCGACAGACAAACAAACAGG
This sequence comes from Cyclobacteriaceae bacterium, assembly GCA_039970095.1. Taxonomy (GTDB): domain Bacteria; phylum Bacteroidota; class Bacteroidia; order Cytophagales; family Cyclobacteriaceae; genus JAMZMI01. The sequence continues at coordinate 42,338 of JBDVMP010000004.1, read as the reverse complement.
ACCGCTATTGTGGCAAATTACGAGTATTTGACCCCTTTGCAGGAAAGGGAAATGAGCACTCAGCCAGACATGATCCTACAGTTTGCGCACTTTTTAGCAGAAGAATATAAGGAAAAGGGTTTTTCTAAACCAGAAGTCACAGTGGACTGCAAAGTCACTTTGAACGGCAAAAAAAGTCAGGTTTTTATAGACCCAAATGCAAACCTCACAGAAATAAAAGAAGGCTGGTCACACAAAGACTGGATTAAACCCTATCCTAAAAATTGAAAAAGACCCTCCTCTATATCGCTCTCTTAATCTTTGGTCTAGCCCTTAAAGCTCAGTTTCAAATCTCCGGAGTAGTGTCCACCGGATCAAAGTTGGAAGAAAAAGCCACAGTCATCCTGGACCAAAGCTCGGTTTTCGTAGAAACGAACCTAAAAGGAGAATTCCTGCTCGCCGATGTGGCTCAGGGTGAGCATACGCTGACCATATTCTTGACTGGATTTCAAACACAAACCCGGAGCATTTCTGTGCTTGCAAACACCACGGTGAATGTGAAAATGAACGAGCTGAAAACGGAGTTGGGAGAGGTAGTGATCCGCGATTATAAAGACAACACCTTCGGTATTACGCGCCTAAAATCCATAGACGGAGCAGGGATATATGAAGCTAAAAAAACCGAAGTAATCGTTTTGGAGGACATGGTGGCCAATAAGGCCGCCAACAATGCCCGTCAGGTTTTTGCCAAAATCCCCGGCGCAAATATCTGGGAGAGCGACTGTGCCGGACTGCAAATTGGAATCGCCACCCGTGGTTTGAGTCCCAATAGAAATGCCAACTTCAATACGCGCCAAAATGGATTTGACATCTCTGCCGATGCTCTGGGCTACCCGGAGAGTTATTACACTCCTCCCATTCAGGCAGTAGAAAAAATCGAGCTGGTTCGTGGTGCTGCCTCGCTCCAGTACGGAACTCAGTTTGGCGGGTTAGTCAACTTCAAAATCAAGCAGGCTCCAGCAGACAAGATCATCGAAGTAAACACCGAACAGACTTACAACTCGCTTGGCTATTACAACAGCTATGTAGATGCAGGTGGCACTGCTGGAAAAATGAGCTATTTCTTTTTCAACCGAACTGTAGGTGGAGATTGCTGGCGCTGCAATACTGATTTCAGTTCCATTACCTCCTATTTTGACCTTCATTATGCGTTTTCTGATGCCTTCAAAGCCGGCGTGGAGTACACCCGAATGAATTATCTGTCCAAGCAACCGGGAGGAGTTACCGACAACCAGTTTTATGAAAACCCCAAACAATCAAACCGGGAAAGAAATTGGTTCCGAGTAAATTGGAACCTAATCACCGTACACCTGGACTATGATTTCAATGCCAACCTCCGGCTCAACAGCCGCACGTTTGCGCTAATAGGCGCCAAAGATGCATTGGGGAATTTAGGACGCATAGATCGTCCTGATGACGAAAGCATGGAGAGAGACCTGCTTGCCGATCAGTTTCGAAACTGGGGAAATGAAACCCGGCTGATCTACAACTACTATATCGGAAAAGAGCAATCCGCATTTCTGATTGGTTCACGTTTTTACAAAGGCTTTACCCATCGCCAGCAAGGAAATGGCCCGGCCGGAAACAACCACAATTTTGAATACAACAACCCGGATAGGCTTGAGGGGTCAGATTTTGACCTGCCCGGAACCAACGTGTCATTTTTCGTGGAAAACATATTTAACCTCTCTCCCAAATTCAGCATAACCCCTGGCGCACGCTTCGAGTATATCAGAACCGAAGCAGATGGTTATTACAGAAACACTACCAGTGATTTGGCCGGGAACGTGCTCACAGATACTGTCATTTATGAAGAGCTGAGCAGAAGCCGGTCCTTTCTTTTTGGTGGCCTTGGTCTCAGTTACAAACTCAACTCAAGAGTGGAGTTTTATGGCAACTATTCGCAAAACTACCGCTCCATCAATTTCAACGATATAAGAGTCAATAATCCTTCTCTCGTAGTGGACGAGAATATTCAGGATGAGTTTGGGGGCAACTTCGATCTGGGGTCCAGAGGAAATATTCAGGGTTTTTTAAATTATGATATCAGTCTTTTCCTGCTGAAGTATAACGACCGAATAGGCACAGTTTTAGCGTCCGAGCCAGATCCCAGGTTTAATAATTTGATAGACCGTACCTATAGATACAGGACCAATATCGCTGACGCCCAGACTTACGGATTAGAAGCATTTATAGAAATGAACCTCTTCAGAATTTTCAATTCTACCCGAGATAGATCGGACAACCTCTCCTGGTTTATCAATCTGGGACTCATTGATTCGGAATATCAAAAATCAGAGCAAAACGGAATTGAAGGTAACAAAGTGGAGCTGGTGCCAATGTACAACATCAAGTCCGGTCTTAGCTACAAAGGTGATAGACTCAGCACCTCGCTTTTGTTTACCACAGTAGCTGAGCAATATTCTGACGCCTCAAACGAAGAAGGGCCTGTGCCAGGAGCAGTGGAAGGCTTGATTCCGGCTTATACTGTAATGGATTTTTCTGCCGGCTATAAAATTGGGAAAGGGTTTAAAGCCGAAGCTGGAGTCAATAATCTACTAAACAGCAAATACTTCACTCGACGAGCGGCCGGTTACCCTGGTCCGGGGATCATGCCATCAGATGGAAGAAGCTTCTATTTTTCTCTCGGATACAATTTTTCAAAGCCCAAATAGCATATCTCAGCGGATCAATTGATCCACTTCAGAGTTAAGCCAAATTCCATTGCTATCTTTACCACATAAAATTTTAGCTAATTATCACGATGGAATACCGCATAGAGCATGACACCATGGGCGAGGTACAAGTACCTGCCGACAAGTATTGGGGAGCCCAAACCCAGAGATCAAGAAACAACTTCAAAATAGGAGGAGAAAACATGAGAATGCCAATGGAGATCGTCCAGGCATTTGCCATCCTCAAAAAGTCCGCCGCTCAGGCAAACGCAGAGCTAGGCGTGTTGCCTAAAGAAAAATCAGATTTGATTACACAGGTCTGCGATGAGATTCTTGCAGGAAAGCTAGATGACCAGTTTCCTTTGGTGATCTGGCAGACAGGCAGTGGCACCCAGTCCAATATGAACTGCAACGAAGTGGTGGCCAACCGGGCACATGTGATCAACGGAGGAAAACTCACAGACGACAAGAAAGAGGTTCACCCCAATGACGATGTAAATAAAAGTCAATCGTCAAACGACACTTTCCCCACGGCTATGCACATCGCCGGATACAAAATTATCATTGAAAACACCATTCCGAAGGTGACGAAGCTAAGGGACACATTGAAGGCCAAATCTGACGCTTTCATGAGTGTGGTGAAAATAGGACGAACCCACTTCATGGATGCCACTCCTTTGAGTCTTGGTCAGGAGTTTTCCGGATATGTAGCGCAGCTGGATCATGGATTGAAAGCCCTGAACAACACTTTGGCTCACTTATCAGAACTTGCACTCGGAGGTACTGCAGTTGGCACAGGTCTTAACACGCCAGCAGGATACGATGTGTTGGTGGCGAAGAAAATCGCTGAAAATTCAGACCTTCCGTTCGTAACTGCCGAAAACAAATTTGAAGCACTCGCTGCTCATGATGCGATCGTAGAGACACATGGTGCACTAAAGCAGCTGGCCGTAAGCCTGATGAAAATCGGGAATGACGTGAGGATGCTATGCTCCGGCCCTAGAAGTGGTATCGGGGAAATCATCATTCCTGAAAACGAACCAGGCTCCTCTATCATGCCGGGGAAAGTAAACCCAACCCAATGCGAAGCACTCACTATGGTTTGTGCGCAAGTGATCGGAAATGATGTGGCAGTAGCAACTGGCGGTATGACTGGTCACTTTGAGCTCAATGTCTTCAAACCTATGATGGTTTATAATCTGCTAACATCAGCTAGATTGATAGGAGATGCATGCGAATCCTTCAACGATAACTGCGCCATTGGTATAGAACCAAATTACCCCGTTATCAAAGAAAAACTAGAAAATTCTCTGATGCTGGTTACCGCGCTGAACACCCACATTGGGTACGAGAAAGCAGCGAAAATTGCGAAAAAAGCACACAAAGAAGGTACTACTCTTAGGAAAGCTGCTGTAGAATTAGGTTACCTTAGTAGTGAAGAGTTTGACGAATGGGTCAAGCCGGAGGACATGATTGGCTCACTGAAAAAATAGATAATTGTTTTTTTTAAAGTTATTTTTGTACTTTAGTAAAAGATATCTAAACATTTAATAATCAATTGCTTAAAAGATGAAAAGAATATTGACTTTAATCGCCCTGGCACTTTGCGTTTCGTTCACATTTGATGCAGCCGCTCAGATGTCAAAAAAAGAGGCCAAACAATGGAAGAAAAGGATCAAGGCTTTAGAGCCTGAACAATATAAGACCCTTATAGAGGAAAATAAGTCTCTCAAAAGCCAGGTTTCAAGCTTGAAAAATGAACTTTCAAGTGTTGACGATAGAATTGCTGACAAAGACGACCAAATTTCTCAATACGAATCTCAAATTTCTGACTTGAGAAATCAAGTGGCTTCTGCTAAAAAAGCTGCCTCAGTCGCCCAAACTCAACCTGCAGATGTAGGTGGTAGAATAGATGAGTCTAAAGGCGTGGTTTTCAAAGTACAGATAGGAGCTTTCGCAAAGAAGGATCTGAGCAAATATTCCAAATCATCTGAAACCTTCTCGGGAGAGTCTGATGGGAATGTTCAGAAATATTCACTTGGTGTGTTTAGAGACTATTGGGAAGCTGACACCTTCAAAAAATACCTGAGAGAAATGGGTGTGAAGGATGCTTGGATCGTTTCGTTCAAAGACGGCAAGCGTGTTCCGATCAAGGAAGTACTTGAAGGAGTATCCAAATCTTAAAATATTCTTTTCGATTGAAAATATAAGCCTCCGATTTATCGGGGGCTTTTTTGTTTATGCTTAATTTTGCCGCCTTAATTCAAAAATATATCGCAAGGCATGACCCATTATAAATCCAAAGAAGAAATAGAGTTGATGCGCGAAAGTGCTCAGATTGTATCAAAGACTTTGGGACTGATGGCCGAACTGATCAAACCAGGAATCACTCCACTGCAGCTAGATCAATATGCCGAGGAGTTTATCCGCGATCATGGAGCCGAGCCCGGTTTTCTAGGGCTTTATGACTATCCAAACACCATCATTACATCTGTAAATGAGCAGGTCGTACACGGCCTGCCTACCAACCGGCCGCTAGAGGAAGGAGATGTAGTAGGGTTGGATTGCGGAGCGCTTAAAAATGGGTTTTACGGTGACCATGCATACACCTTTGCCGTTGGCGAAATCTCTGAAGAAGTAAAGCAATTGCTCACCGTCACAAAGAAAAGTTTGTACCTCGGCATAGAGCAAATGAAAACCGGCAATCGGATGGGCGACCTCAGTTATGCTATTCAAAACTACACCGAAAGTTTTGGCTATGGTGTGGTGAGAGAACTGGTTGGGCACGGATTGGGGCGCAAAATGCACGAGTCTCCGGAAGTACCCAACTATGGAAAAAGAGGTCGGGGACCATTGTTCAAAGAAGGCTTGGTATTGGCCGTAGAGCCTATGATCAACATGGGAACGCGCAGAGTAATCCAAAAGTCCGACGGATGGACTATTGTCACGGCAGATGGCAAACCATCAGCTCACTTCGAACATGATGTTGCTATTGTAGACGGTAAGCCCGATATTCTATCCACGTTTGACTACATTGAGGAAGCTTTGAAAAAAGTCAATGGCACCTTTATCTAACCAAAACACAGCCTGCTACCATAACACAGGCTCGACGCAAGCATCATCATGACGGCATCTAAATACATCATGAAGTTTCTTGTTTGGAGGCTCAAACACATTAGTGACAACAATTTCACCTTAATTGTGGCAAGCCTCATTGGGTTAATTGCGGGTCTCGCTGCTGTCACGCTCAAAAGCACCGTACACTTCATACAGCACCTCCTCCAGCAAAACCTCGATATCACCAAAATCAATTACCTGTATATAGTCTATCCGATGATCGGTATTCTATTGACCGTAATTGTTCGTACGTATATCGTAAGAGACACGCCAGGGCATGGCATCACACGAATTTTGCGCGCCATTAGCCTCAATTCAAGCCGCATTCGCAAGAGATACATGGTATCCAACATGCTGAAGAGCGCCATCACCGTTGGGTTTGGAGGATCTGTTGGTTTGGAGGCACCCATTGTCGTAACTGGCTCAGCCATTGGCTCCAACGTAGGTCAATTTTTTCACCTTGACTACAAGAAGCGGGCATTACTCATTGGTTGTGGAGCAGCAGGAGCCATTTCAGGCATCTTCAACTCGCCCATAGCAGGTGTCATTTTCGCCATTGAAGTTTTGATGAATGAAGTTAAAATCAACAAATTCATTCCCATCCTGATTGCATCAGTGAGTGGCCAGCTGGTGAGCATTGTTCTTTTAGGAGAAGACATCCTGTTTTCATTTAAACTCACAGACTCTTTTGCCGCTGAGGACACCCCTTTTTACATGCTCCTTGGAGTTCTCTGTGGCCTGGTGTCGCTTTATTTTACCAGAACACTTTTCGCAGCAGAGGGCATCATAGACAAGATCAAAAACAACTACATCAGGGCAGTTGTAGGAGGGCTAGGACTCGCACTTATCATTTTCACATTTCCGCCTATCTACGGCGAAGGATATGAATCAATCAAGTCATTGCTGGCGGGAAGTGAAATTCATCTTTTGGATAGCAGCCTTTTTTACTCCTTTGCGGAAAACCAATACATCATAATCCTGTTTTTGCTACTAATCATTATCGTGAAACCGATCGCTTCCGCATTTACCATAGGTGCTGGCGGTAGCGGTGGGGTGTTTGCTCCTTCACTTTTCATGGGTGGGGTCACCGGATATTTGTTTTCACATGTGGCCAATATCGTGTACCCAGCTTCAAAAGTGAGCCAAAGCAATTTCACACTCGTAGGTATGTGCGGTGTGTTGAGCGGAGTACTACACGCTCCCCTTACTGGGATCTTCCTTATAGCAGAAATCACCAGTGGATACATGCTTTTTGTACCGCTCATGTTGGTCTCAGCCATCTCCTTCATTACCATCTCCTATTTCGAAAAACATTCCATTTACACCAAGAGACTCATAGAAAGTGGCCAGCTGATTAGAGATGACCGGGACAGGATGATCCTAAACCAGATCAACATCAAAAAAATTGTAGAAAAGGACCTGCTGACCATAGACCCGAATGCCTCCCTTTCGGAGCTGATCAAACTGGTAAAAAAGAGCAAGCGAAACATCTTCCCGGTTGTGAACGAAAACCAGGAACTGGAGGGCATTGTAACGTTGGATGATGTCCGAGAGATCATGTTTGATTCGGAAAAACAGGAAGCTGTAGTGATCAAAACGCTAATGCACCGGCCTCCGGACTTTGTGAGCCCCCTAGAAAAAATGCAATCTGTGATGAATAAATTTGAGGTGACACAGGCCTGGAACCTTCCAGTTATCGAGGATGGAAAATATCTTGGATTTGTTTCAAAAGCTCGAATTTTCAACGCCTACCGCACAAAATTGATTAGACAGAGTCGTGAGTAAAGAAGACTCACACCATTCTCTCATTTAATTCTGGATTGTCTTTGATTTTATTTCACGAAAGTAATTATCCACAATAATTGAATTTAAATTCAAGCATACAAAACTTTAATTATCAATTAGTTAAGCGCCGATTTTTAATCCGTGTGGATAAAGTGGAGAAAATGTGAATAAATAAATTTTGAATTGTAAAATTGAAAAAGAATCAAGTTTTATTGCATTTATTTGAAATTTTAAACCCTCAAGGCAGGTCTATTGCGAACGATTTAAAAAATCACTTCCTATGGCTTGCTTCCGCCATCTCTTGTATCGTATAGAAATCATGACAACTCAATATCTGATATTAGAATTAGCTAAAATTATTAGAATATTTATATTTAAGGATTAGCTAAAACCCAAACTGCATCTTATGCGTTTTAGACATCACATGAAAATACTATTTCTTTGCGCTTTTTTGTTGACGTTCACTTCTGCTTTCTCTCAAGAAGTAGTAAAAATCAATATGGATGAACTAAACCAGGAAATGATCAGTGATGAAAATCATATTAAAGTTTTTAATTTTTGGGCTTCCTGGTGTGGGCCATGTGTGAAGGAATTACCCTACTTCGACGAGCTTGCGGACAATCCGAACCTGAACGTTACTTTGGTCAGTCTTGATTTTGAAGAAGAAATCAAAAAAGCCAGTTCTATACTCAAGAAAAAAGGCATTGGCCTTTCCTCCTATTTATTGGATGAAAAAGATTTTATTGACAAAGTGGATTCGTCGTGGACAGGCGCCATTCCGGCCACTTTGATTCTGGACAAAAGTGGAAATCGTTATTTTTTCGAAAAAGCCTTTACCAGAGACGAATTGCATCAGACTATTAATAATATTATTTCTAAATGAACAAACCTATGAGAAAATCAATTGCACTCATCACCGGACTGCTTGTTGTAGTCGCCGTACTTTATGTAAACGCATCTGAAACTGTGGCCGACGGTTATGGCATTGGTGATACCGTGTCTGATTTTAAACTGAAATCGACATCTGGCGATGTGGTATCCATGGCGGATTATGATGAAGCCAAAGGTTTTATTGTGGTTTTCACATGCAACACTTGCCCATACGCCAAACTGTACGAACAACGAATCATCGATTTGGATCAGAAGTTTAGTGCGAAGGGATTTCCCGTGTTGGCCATCAACCCAAACGACATCACTAAACAGCCGGATGACTCCATGGAGAAAATGGCTGCACGTGCCAAAGACAAAAACTACTCGTTTCCATACTTGAGAGACGACTCTCAAGAAGTGGCCAGGGCTTTTGGAGCCAGCAAAACTCCTCACGTATATGTGATAAACAAAGAAGCCAGTGGCAAGTTGAGAGTGGAGTTTATAGGAGCGATAGACGACAGCCCAAGGGATGCTTCGGATGTGGAGAAAACGTATGTTGAGGATGCCGTAAATGCATTGCTTGCGGGCAAAAAACCCACAGTCACTCAAGAGAAGGCTATCGGGTGCACCATCAAATGGAAGGATGCTTAAAAATAATTCTTAGTAAAACAAAGGAGGCGCTGAACGAATGTTCAGCGCCTCCTTTGTTTTAAGCCAATACTTATAGCGACTTTGCTTTATTCCAGTACTCGTCCATTTCGTCCAGGGACATTTCATCTAGTGACTTTCCGTCACTTTTTGACTCTGTCTCCAGATAAGTAAATCGCTTTATGAATTTTTTGTTGGTTCTCTCCAGAGCCTCCTCAGGATTAATATCGATGAATCGAGAATAATTGACCAGCGAGAATAGCAAATCTCCAAACTCATCTTGAGCCTTCTCCCGATCAATTTTTGATTTGTTATCGATGTTGAATTCATTTTTGAACTCCTGCATCTCCTCTTCTACCTTGTCCCATACCTGTTCTTTCTTTTCCCAGTCAAATCCCGCTCCGCGGGCCTTTTCCTGAATCCGCATAGCCTTGACCATTGCAGGAAGCGATTTCGGCACGCCACCTAGCACAGTGGTGTTGCCTTTCTCCTGAAGCTTAATCTTTTCCCAGTTTTCTTTTACCGCCTTTTCGTCCTCCGCTTTCACATCGCCATAGATATGTGGGTGCCGCCTGATGAGCTTTTCGCAAACCTGATTGAGTACATCAGCCATATCAAAAGCGCCCTTTTCAGAGCCTATACGTGAGTAGAAAGCCATGTGGAGCATCAAGTCCCCAAGCTCTTTTTTCACCTCCTCCAGATCATCATCCAATATGGCATCACCCAGCTCATACGTTTCCTCGATTGTAAGATGTCGCAGCGTCTCCATGGTCTGTTTTTTATCCCATGGACAATTTTCTCTAAGCTCATCCATTATAGTTAACAATCGATCGAATGCTTTTAGCTTTTCAGCCCTATTTAGATCAGGTTTAGACAAATTTTCGGACATATTGAAATCTTTAGATGTTTGTAGGTGTTACACGGACAAGAACACAAAGATTCTTTATTTTTGCATCAAATTGTAAGCTTATGCCTACTGTATTACTTGGAATTGGATTTATCGCACTTTTTTTCATTTTGATGTCAGTGAGACTGATTTTCAAAAAGAACGGGGAGTTTAAGGGCACCTGCGCTTCTCAGAGTCCCTTTTTAAACAAAGAAGGGGCAACCTGTGGTTATTGTGGTAAAACAATGGCTGGCGATGAGGCATGCGGAAATCCGGACTCTGAGGTCAACAAGGTTATGGAGAAGTTCAATTAATCCATCCTTTTACTTCCAGCAAATATCCATTTGAGATATTCTCTTTAAGACCGCTAAAACTAAAGAATCAAGCATTGACACTAATTAAATCAATCTCCGGCCTACGAGGCACGGTGGGAGGAAAAGTGGGTGATACACTCACCCCCATAGATGTAGCCAAATTTGCCGCAGGATACGGCATGTGGATCAAAGAATCTCACCAGGAAGCCAAAGTTGTAATAGGGCGAGACGCCAGGCCTTCCGGCAAACTTTTTCGATCGATCATAGAGAGCACATTGCGCGCTCAGGGTATTGATGTAGTGGATTTGGGGCTTTCTACCACGCCTACTGTGGAAATGGCCGTAGTAGCGGAAAAGGCCCAGGGTGGCATCATCCTGACGGCCAGCCACAACCCTGCCGGATGGAACGCCCTCAAACTTCTCAATGAAAAGGGTGAATTCATTTCAGCTGAAATCGGCAACAAAATATTGGATTGGTCTGAGTCACCAAACATTCTTTTTAGTGAGCCGAAGAAATTTGGCTCTTACTCAGAAAACGACACTTATATCGACTGGCACATAGACCAAATCCTGGCTTTGGATCTGGTAAATGTTGAGGCCATCAAAGCAAAGAAATTTAAGGTAGCGATTGACGCTGTAAACAGCACAGGGGGCATTGCAGTGCCACGATTATTGCAGAAGCTCGGCGTAGAAGTGACCGAGCTTTATTGTGAGCCAAATGGTATTTTCCCTCATAACCCTGAACCTTTACCTGAAAACATCCAGCATATCTGTAGCGAAATCAGCGGTGGGGATTATCAGCTCGGTTTTGTGGTAGATCCTGATGTGGACAGACTCGTGATGATCGACGAAAACGGGGAGCCCTTTGGAGAAGAATATACGCTTGTGGCGGTGGCCGACTATGTGCTGGGAAAGAAAAAGGGTAATACCGTTTCCAACCTCTCATCGACCAGAGCACTGCGCGATGTGACAGAAAAACATGGCGGCACCTATGAAGCCGCAGCGGTAGGTGAAGTAAATGTGGTGAGCAAAATGAAGGAAACCAACGCCGTAATCGGTGGTGAGGGCAATGGGGGCGTAATCCTGCCCGAGCTTCATTACGGTCGCGATGCGCTCGTGGGAATAGCTTTGTTCCTTTCTCATCTCGCTGAGTTTGGCAAAAGCTGCTCCATGCTAAAAGCAAAATATCCTGTTTATCACATATCTAAAAACAAGATAGAACTGGGCTCTGGACTCAATCTGGACAGTGTCCTGGCACAATTGAAACTGAAGTATGCCAAGAACCCATCTACGACCATAGACGGTCTCAAAATCGAGTTTGACAAGGAATGGGTTCACCTGAGGAAATCCAACACTGAACCAATCATTAGAATTTATGCTGAGTCTGACAGTGCATCTACCGCCGATCACCTGGCTCAAAAACTCATGATGGATATCAAGGAGTTGATCGCGGGATGATTGGTTGGTAGCTACCAATCAGGATAGGTGTTTCGTGAGGACACGAAACATGGGGGTCGAAGGTCTTGCAATTAAAAAGTGCGTTTTATTACTTGTGAAAAGTAATTAGTTAATCTTCTCAGCCTTTAGGAGGAAAGTCTTAGGGTTAATTCTCATTCTTGCAATGCGTAAGTCTTTCAGTTTTAGGCCAGCATTTTTGAATTTCTTTAGGCTTTTCCGAATGACTTGATCGGGCACGTTACAGCCAAAGACAATCTCTCTTATGCACGAAGGGTCTACTTGAACATAGTCGTATTGATCTGATATCAATTTTGTCCTCATAATTGCTCTGATCTCTTCTTCATATTCCCATCTTTTCGATTTTGTTGTCAACCAATGCAAAATCACTTCAAGGTTGTTTGCAAGACCAGAAAAAGGCTCAATCTTATCTTCATAAATTACCGGCACCAAAATGAATTTATCTTCATAGAGGTGTGGAAAATCAAATCCGACACAAACCCCTTTATGCCTATCGGCATAATGTGACCACATCAAAACCTCATCGGATAATTTGGAAAAGCATGCCATCCGATAAACTTTCTTCTCAGAATTTAGAATACGACGGGTACTATCTCCTTTGTAGTAATCTCTTTTGATCTTTCTTTTGAAACTTCTGTTCGATTGAGTGTAAATTTTTGACTCCTTCATACCGACTTGAAATTCTTTGTTTGTGGTTTCATGATTTAATAACCACTCATTACAATCAAATGGGTCGTTGAAATTGTTTGGGTGACTAAATCTTAATTTAAACTCCGGAAGTACATGATCTACTAAAACCGCTAAAGATGTATAATGATAGAATCTAGAATGCTTAGTGACATCCTGGTACCTCTTGAGAATTGCTTGATGTAAATCTTCTTTAGATATTGCCATTAGATAGTGAATCGTATTTGAACAATTATAGCAAATACCTCAAATTATATTGCTAATCAAACCTGGTTGACTCATTCACTTGAGCCAACCGGTGCAGCGTCTTAATCTGCTGTACAGTATTTCGCATAAGGGACAATTCAGGCAATTCATTCAAACCAAAAAATCTTGCCTCCAAAACCTCATGGCCAGGTTTCAGTTCTCCTCCCGTAACGCGGCAAAGGAAGTTGAGCTTATAAACATGGTTAAGATCTGTAGGATGATCGTGTTTCATTTTATCCCAAACAGCGAGCAACCTCTCCGCTTTCACCTCCAGGCCAGCTTCTTCCCAAACTTCTTTCACCACATTCTCAGATGGGGAAACGCCCACATCGGCCCAGCCTCCGGGCATGGCCCATTTCTGGTCAGACTTTTCTTTGATCAATAAAATCTTTCCTTCGCTTAAAATCACGCCCCGCACATCCACTTTGGGTGTTGGGTAAGGATCCAGCTTTTCAAAATGTAAGTCTATGTCCTCCTGCTCGAGATTGCTGTGCTCAGCCAGCAATTCGTTTGTTTGCTCAGCCAGCGCTTCGTATCTCTCAATATCATATGGGTCTTTTGCATAAGTCAGCCCCGTTTTGGCCATGGCCTGTACCCGTACCAGGTAATCTGAAATCGTCTTATTTCCTCTCATCACTAATTGTACTGTTCCCTTATCAATATGTTTACTTTTGCCATGAATTTAAAAAGATTGAGATGAAGGTATATTTTGACAATGCGGCCACAACCCCTCTAGACGAGGCTGTATTTGATGAGATGAGGCCATTTATGCTGGAACATTTCGGAAACCCGTCTTCCATACACACACACGGGAGGCAAGTACGTGCTGCTATAGAAAAGGCCCGCAAAAAAGTAGCAGACCTGCTCAATACTTCTCCCTCCGAGATATTTTTTACCTCCGGGGGTACGGAGGCCGACAACACCGCTATCACCTGTACTGTGTCTCAGTATGGGATCAAAAATATCGTCAGCTCTCCGCTGGAACACCACGCTGTGCTGCACACCATAGATCATCTGGAAAAACGCGGAATCGTCGATGTGCATATGCTAGATGTAGATGCAAAAGGAAGTATCTCGCTTGACCAACTCGCCAAGCTATTGCAAGAGCATCCCAATACACTTGTGAGCCTGATGCATGCAAACAATGAGATTGCCAACCTCAACGACCTGAACGCGATTGGTGAGCTTTGCAGGGAGCATGGAGCGGTCTTTCATTCTGATACGGTGCAGTCGATGGCGCATTTCCGGCATGATTTACAAAACACCCCAGTTGATTTTTTGGTAGGTTCGGCGCATAAATTTCACGGACCAAAAGGTGTAGGTTTTCTCTATGTAAACCATGAGAAAAAAATCCATCCTTTCGTGCATGGCGGTGCTCAGGAAAGAAATATGCGCGGCGGCACAGAAAACGTTTATGGCATTATCGGGCTGGCCAAAGCACTGGAGTTGGCTTATGAAAATATGGATGCCCACCGCAAACACATAACCGAGGTAAAGAGCTATGCCATTTCACAGCTCAGAGCTAACATCCCTGACGTGCAGTTTTATGGACATTCTGCAGATGTAGAAAACAGCCTTTATACTGTGCTGAACATCTCTCTGCCGGCGAGCGACATTAACGACATGCTACTCTTCAACCTGGACATTGCAGGTACATCTGTATCGGGAGGTAGCGCCTGCAGCAGCGGGTCTGATATAGGGTCGCATGTGCTGAGTGCCTTAGGAGCCGACCCGAACCGTGGAGCGGTCAGGATGTCTTTTAGCAGATTCAATACCAAAGAAGAGGTAGATTACGTGGTGAGTAAATTGGCAGAACTGAACAAAAGTTGATCACATCGTATAGTACGACTTCCTTATAACAACAAAAACCTGCCATCAAGGGCAGGTTTCGATTCAGCAGTGAACTGCTAATACATTAACTAATCGCTGTAAAGGTTGAGTCGCTTAGGTATGGGTTAAAAAATCGTTTCTACTACTCCCTTTAATCATGAGTAAAACTAGCAAAGGCAGAGGGCCAAAAACCGGACATTTAATACCCCATTTCGGACATGAAAAGCCCTAAAATCACGCTGTGGTTTTTTTTGCTGGTTCTATCACAAGGAAGTGGCGGATTGTGCGTGAGATGCGTGTTCCAAACTGAATGCAGCCAGAGCCTAAAAATCAAAGCCTGTCATAAATGACAGGCATTGGGCAATCGGCGGTGAAAGGACTTTCACTTTTAATGGATATTCAAATTTCAATCTTTAAGATTTAACAATGCTGACAATGTGCTTCGGAATCCTGACATTTTAAAAAAATAAAGGGCAGCCTCTCACGAAACCACCCTTTGGATAGACTCTCACCTATCCGCCATGACTTTTACTAACGCTTTACTTAATAACCTTTATTTGTTTAGTTAAGCCCATTCCGTCTTGTAGCACCAGGAAGTAAACTCCATTGCTCAATTCCGACACGTTGATCGTGGTTTCATTGACTCCTTCCATAGTGCCACTTTTTATTTCCTGACCATATAGAGAGATGAGCCTCCAATCAAGGCGTGAAACTGAGCCTTCAAACGAGACGCTGATCATCTCAACAGCAGGGTTAGGGTAAACTTTGAGTGACGTCTGGATGTCCCGAAGACTAAGCGCCTCTGTCACTTCCGATTCAAAGACAATGCCATCTTCCCCGACCATGGCTGTCATGAGCACTTGCGTGCCTTCCTTCACGGTAATGTCTGAAGATACGGTTCCTTCCACGCCCGGTATGTTGATGAGAATAGAGAATGACCCTTCAGGAATGCCCGATATGGTAAAGTCACCATTGGCATCAGAGAAAACTTCTGTCAAAATCTTATCGTCCGACTTTCTCACCAGAAAAATAGATGCTCCTTCTATAGGCGTTCCTTCCAGGATGCGACCCATAGTGATTCTGCTCCCCGTTCCATCATCTTCTATTACTCTACCAGTCACTTCGCCATCGCCTGTGAGCTCATTTCCACTGTCTCTAGCCACCATCTGTATGTCAATTCCTGAAACATCAGATGTCACATTAATTGTCGTGGCATTTTGATAAATGATCACATTGCCATAGGCTGTTGCATAATAGGCCGACTCATCATCAGGAATAACACCAACATAATAGACTCCATCCTTGATATCACTGAATTGGTAGTTGCCCGAGGCATCCAGCTGTGCTCCAACTCCATTTGTCTTACCCGGCGAAAGCAATGCAACAGTTCCCGCGGTAAATGCGCCTCCAGTTTCATTTGTCACTTTTCCAGAGACTTTGAAAACCGGTTTGATCACTATGGTCTTCACAACTGATGCTGGGTTGAACGTGGCATTTCCTGCCTGATAAGCACGCACATTTATGGTGCCTGCTTTCTCAATATTCAGCACATCAACTGATAAAGTGGCAAACTCATCTCCGGAGACTATCTCGTAAGAGACTTCTAACCCTGAATCGCTGGTGGCTGAAAGTTCTATAGATTCATCAGTGACATATACTGTCGCAGGTGGGTCGAACGTAATCGTTTGATCCGTTTTGGCAGGGTCATTCACCACGAATGATTGTACAACATCTGACGCTGCTTCAAAATTGGCATTTCCTGACTGACTGGCAGTAACGACCACTTCGCCCGTACCTTCCAGGGTAAGGGTATTGCCGTCGACAAAAGCTGCGCCTGTTGCGGAGAAACTCACCTCCAGGCCAGAGGTTGAAGTCGCAGAAAGCGTGATAGGGTCTGCACCGGAAATCTGATCAGCAAGGGCGTCAAAGGAAATGGTTTGGGATGCCTTGTTGATCGTCAGCACCTGGCTTACCGGATCTGCTGCTTCGAACGTACCCTCGGTTCCGGGTTGACTTGCGGTTATGGTTACTTGGCCAGCACCCAGGATTGTCGCCGTACTTCCACTGATAGAAAGTCGCGCCTCATCAGATGAGGTGTAAATGACTTCCAATTCACTGCTTGCCGTGGCGGTCAACTCAAATGGCGCATCGCCAAAGGTTTTAGCCTCTAGTGAACCGAAGGTGATCGTTTGTGGGCTTCCTTCGCTGACATTGTTTACAGTGATTCCAAACTCCTGTTCGAAAACACCACCGGCACCATCGTCGGCTTTTATTTTGACCGTATAGTTTGATTTGGTTTCAAAGTCAAACACCGCTGCATTTTGAAGCTCATTTCCGGATATCTCAAAACTGGCATTGTCACCGAAACCGCTTACAAGGCTAAAGGTATGAGCCGCATCTGCATCCTGATCGTCTGCCGTCAGACTGCCAATCAATGTTCCAACTGCCGCATTTTCATCAATTGTATTGGCAGAAAGTGTGATCGCCGTTGGAGCTTCATTCACATCCAAAACACCGATGGTAAACTCCCTATAGAAAATACCTCCACGCCCATCCGCAGTTCTAATCTTAATTTCATAAGACACCTTCGCTTCGAAATCAATTGCCTCGTTCGTTAGCAGTTCATTTCCGCTGATAGAGAAGGCGGCATTGTCTCCAAAGCCAGTCTCCAAATCATAAGTATGTGTATCGCCGGCATCCTGATCACTTGTACTGAGTGTGCCTACCACTGTACCAATGGCGGTGTTTTCTGAAACTTCAGTAGATGAAAGCTCCAACCCTGTAGGTACGTCGTTCTTATCATTAGCTGTCAAAATGAAGGTTTCGGTAAACGAAAGTCCTTCTGCATCAGTTGATTTTACTTCTATCTCGAAAACAGGAATCGTCTCATAGTCCAAAAACACGGTGGTAATCAAATTGGAACCATCAGCTACGATTGGGAAAAAGGTCTGTCCATCAACAACGTGTGGTGTAAGTACCTCATACGTATGTGTGTCGTCTAAATCCTGATCAGAGGTGCTCAAAGTACCAATGATCGAACCCGGTTCCGCATCTTCATCAATGTCACTTTTTGATAACGTAATTGCTGTGGGCGCTTCGTTGATATCATTGATTAAAATGGTGAAATACTTCTCATATGATTGGCCACCATCGTCCGTCACAGTGATCAGAATTTCAGGGTCATTCCATGTTTCATAGTCAAGCTCATCGGCTGTTTTGAGTTCATCCCCCACAATTTCAAATAAACTTCCACCACCATATTCTGAATTCAATGTATAGGTAAGTATGTCTCCTGTATCAGGATCTTCAGAGGAGATTTGCCCTACAACCGAACCTGTTGGGCTGTTTTCTTCAATGGCCTGATTAGAAAGCGAAGGCTCCCCAGGTCGTTCGTTGACATCATTGATCGTGAACTCAAAAGTTTTCACAAAAGACAGTCCTCCCTGATCCAATACCTCTATGTCTATCGTGAGTGATGGGGTCGTTTCGAAATCGATGGTGTTGGCTACAATAACATTCCCGTCCTGAGCGAGTACATCATACGTTTTGACTCCATCCTCCTCGGTGTATGTCAAGACTTTGTATGTGTGCGTGTTGTCTGCATCCTGATCTACAGCGCTTAATGCACCGATCACGGTACCGTACTGCGCATTTTCATCAAATGATGTATTGGTTGCGAAAATATCAGTCGGCGCTTCATTGAGATCCACAACATCTATGACTATTTCAAACTGATTAAGTCCGCTCGCTGCGTCCTCTACAAGTAGCTGCAAGGCCAACGAAGATAAAATCTCGTAATCCAGAGGAATCGCTGAAACAATGTTTAGCCCATCAATAGACACGGCATAATTTTGCTCATAGCCTTGTGTCAGTGTGAGCGTATGCTGATCATTGATATCAGGGTCCAAAACAGATACCGTTGCTATCACTGTGCCCACCTCCACATTTTCTTCAACCGTATTGACCGACAATTCAATTCCCGTTGGTACATCATTGGCATCTTCTATGGTGATTGTTAGCGTTTGCGTTAGCGACTCCAGGCCATTGTCCGTAGATCGTATTTCTACAGTGATCTCCGGCTCAGTTTCAAAATCAAAGCTTCTGTTGGTATAGAGTTCATTGCCCACCAGCTTCACATCCTCATTTTCCAAGGATGTTGTACCACCGACAATGGTATAGGTATGCGTGTCTTCATCGTCCGTATCGATGGTACTTAGCGTGCCGATCAGCACATCTGCAAAGCCATTCTCCGGGGTAGAAGCACCAGAAAGTTCAATAGCAGATGGTGCCACATTGATGTTGTTCACCGTGATGGTGAATTGCTTTACAAGGTCATTGAGCTCCACCTGAATGAAATAGGAAGACTGCTCGTCAAAGTCCAGCACAGCGGCTGTTTGTAGCTCATCACCATCTATTTGGAAAAAGGCATTGTCACCAAAATCGGACGAAAGTATTAAGGTATTATCTCCTCCATCTTCATCTGTCACACTAAATGAGCCAACCACAGTTCCAGTATCCTGACCTTCGTCCAAACTGGTAGCATTAAGATCAAAATCCGTAGCAGGGTCATCGAGATCATTGACCGAAATCGTAAAATTGCTCAGATTAGTTGCACTTCCTGCTGTTGATTCAACCTGAATATCAAATGACGCTAGTGTCTCAAAATCCAACCCGGAACCCATATAGTTGAGTTCATCTCCGTCTATTTCCAAATCATTCTCGTCTAAGGAGGATGAAATTATAGTGTAGTAAAATACATCAGACGGGTTACCTGTGAATGTAGAAAGATTACCAATCAATACTGGCCCAGATTGATTCTCATCTATTGATGTATTGCTCAGGAAAATCGAAGGTGCTCCCTGATCAGTTCCTATGTAGATATTGTTATCATCTCCTATTGTATTCAAATGGCTTGTAGCACTGTTACCAGAGTAGACCACATCTGTAAGCTTATAAGCTACATCTTGGTAGAGAAAAATAGCTCCTCCTTTACCTGATCCATTCGTAGGCTGAATCACCGAAGTACTTCCTGAGTTGGTTCCTTTGGATCCGCCTGTAGCAGCATTTGAAGCAAAAGCTGTCGCGTTTACAATCAAGTTACCCGATTTAGCATAGATGGCACCACCAAGACCAGCTCCTCCACCTCCAGCACCTCCATTGTTCGCTTTTCCGGCATTGCCGCCAAAGGTTCCAGCATTTCCAGGATTTCCATAGCTACTGCCTGAGCTTACTCCAGCTCCTCCGCCTGCTCCTCCTCCAAAATTGCCATCTCCGCCTTTGCCTCCTGAGAACCCACTGAAGCCTTTCTCTCCGCCACCTCCTCCTGTACCGTAAAATGCCCCGGACTCTCCAGCTGCTCCATGTGTATCAAAATTTCCAGCTGCGCCTCCAGCGCCACCAGTTCCAAAGATGCTGGCGCCACCGGTTCCACCGTTTACTGCACCTGCATCTCCTCCATTTCCACCCAGAGCAACATTGTCTGAGAAATTCATGCGGTCAACAATAAGGTTGCCTCCGTCAAGGAAAACAGCCCCACCAAAACCGGCTCCTCCACCTCCGCCTCCACTACCTTGAGTGCCATCTCCTCCCCTGTTCAATCCATTGGCTACTTTAAATCCTTTAAGAAGGACATTACCTGATGTCATATAAAAAACCTGATGGGCATTTTCACCAGATACTGTCACGGGTGAAGCATCCGTCCCTACGATATCCATATTTGTGGTTAATGCTGGTAAAGTGTTCGCCAGAGCTATAGTGCCTTCAATGAACCTCATGTCGATCACATTATGATCAGGGTTTTCATTGGCTGCCGTGATGGCTGCTCTCAAGGAGCCATCCCCACTGTCATTGGTATTCGTGACGACTATTGCATTCGGATCTGTTACAGGGTTGACGGTGATTTCTATGTCGTAGGAGATTGACTCCTGCGGCGTTCCATCGTCCAACAAAGTCAGTGTAATGTTGGCTACTCCTGATTCCCCACTTGCAGGTTGGTAAAGCAAAGAGCCTGTACCATCTTCATTAGCTATTGCGGATAAGGATGATAATAAAAATTCATTATCGCTTACCACCTCAAACGAAAGTGATTGCTCCTGGTGGAAATCTCCATCAGACAATCCTGTCAAATCAAGTATTTGAAGTTCCACATCCTGATCGATGGTGATTGTAGACACAGGTTGATCAAAATATGGCTGGGTATTTAGGTCGTTTACGGTCAAGGCAATTTCCTGTGAGGTTATCAGACTTCCATCTGAAACAGTCACTGAAAACGAATACGCAATGGCATTCTCATCTGTTGGCGTACCAGAAAGCAATGCCGTACCGTCTCCATTATCAGAAAACGTCAACCACTCTGGTAAATCGACAGTGCCGATCGTCAAAGCGTCCAAATCACTATCCGAAGCTGCTATTTCATAGAGATATTCTTCTCCTTCGTTCGCTTCTGTGCCTGGCGTAGAAGTGAAGGCTGGTGGATGATTGAACGCTTCCGGTGCTTCTGTTACTGTGTAGATATCTCCGTAGAAAACAAAAAGCTGACCTAAATCATTGATCTGAAAAGCCGCTCGCAGTGCTGGTCTAGTAGGAGCATTAGTCAATCCTGTATGTTGATCATCGTAATCTCCGTACGAAAACCTTGGCTCGCCTACTGTTTCCCAGTTACCGTCAACATACTTGACCACAGATACAGGAAATTGGTTGTTGCCAAGGTCTTCTATGTAGGCGATGTATGGTGTGCCATCCGGGTGGATTTGCAACTGTAAGTCAATGACATTTGAAACCCCTGGATTAGAAATAAATGCAGTATTCTCATAAAACTCAATCCCACCATCTGATCTAATCCATGCAGTGTATTGATTGCTATTAAATATCTCAATGTCTTTGTTATGTGTCTCATTAGAATAATTCCCGTTACGCAACTGATTAGAACTAGATCCTAGAAAGACTACTGATCCCTGATCAGTGGAATGGGTTCCTCTCGGTGACTTATAACCTAATGATTGGCCATGTTCCTGTGTCATGGAATACATGAAGTCGGGTGTAATCTCTAAGTCAAGATCTTTGGAATTTCTACTCGTCCCACTGAATGTAATATTTTGTTCTCCGGCTTGTGCTGCGGCTATGTGAACATAACCAGGTGAGACATCCCCAACACCAAGGAACCAGGAAGTTCCATCTTCGTCAAACTCAAAATCTGCTCTACCGGCAAGGGAGTATGCATAATCTGCCACACTGAGTCCTGCAACCGGATTTACTGTATATAGGGTTGGTACAATGCCACTTGATATTCTTCCAAAGGCGAAGTAGTTTAGGTTATTTGTCGGATTGACCAGAGACTGAATCTGTGGAAAGTAATCAGTAGGTGGGTACGCCGTAGTTAGGTTGATGTTTTCATTCAGAATATCCGGATCAAAAGTATTGGTTCCCGAATATCCTTGATACGTTTCCAGACGTGCATAAGGAATAGTCACCCCGGCATTGGGTCCTGATTGGTATACAATTGTCTGATAGGTATTGTAGGTATAAACAGGTTGACCATTTTTCCCAATTCGCATATCCACATCAGTATAAGGTGGATCAACAATATCAGTATGAAGCGTCCATTCTCCAGTGTTAGTATCATCCAGAGAGCTTAATGAAATTGTAAATTCAAAATCTCCATATGGACTATTTGTAGACAATTGTACCATCAATTCACTATTTGTATAAATGGTTGTTGGTGCAAATGTGATTGGTATGGTTACACTTTCTCCAATCTTTAAAATGGATGGTAATTCATCTGCATTGTAACTCAAATCCGCAGATTGATCACCTGTGATAGCTAGCAGCGGGTCACCTGTGAGATGTAAATTGGTAAAACCTGAGTTAGAGACAATCATATCAAATTCGTATGATGTTCCCACTCCGGTTTGTATTGGCCAGTTCGCTCCTCTCTCAAGTGGATCGCCATCAAATGTTACTGATAGCTCTGGTGATATCCCTTGCATAGTATATGCCACATTATTTCCAATTCCATTTTTAAGCACGTAAGGCTGACCCGTTTGCTGATCAATGGAACAAAAAAAGCTTGAGAAAGACCCAGGGTCACTTCCGGTAATGTATTGCTCATTGAAGAGACTGAGCTCTCCATCTTCATATACTACTGAGCTGACGCTGTTGGAACCTGATTTGACAATGAACATGGGTTCACCGGCTGCACCAAGTCCGAAAAAATTATTCCTGCTAAAACTACCGATATAGGCTATGTTAAGCCCCAAGGTCCCATCAGAAATCGAGCCTCCTTCTATCAACGTGCCATCTGAAGCTAATTTCTGATAAATTAAAGCTTGATCGGATACTGTGCCAAGATGTAGAAAATCATTTTCATCAATCACCAGCTTTAGATAAGACGCAACACTTAAAGTACTCCGATAAGGGTCTGTAAAGCTATCGTAACCCAAGTCGTCCCATCCGGTGCTGGCGTCATATTTCAAAACATATAGACGCGGCTCAGGATTGCTCTCATTGGTTAATAGCGCTACATAAAGGTCATTGTTGGAATCAAAGCCCATGCTGTACGCCGTAATATGTGTGGCGTTGTTGATGGTTCCTCCAAAATTGACCAAATCCTCAAATGTAAGTGTGATGGTTTCTGTAGATGGATGGCCTTTTTCTATCTTCAACCCAAAACTATTCGTAGCTGCTCCATCATAGAAGGAATGCAGATAATGAATGACCCCATTTCGATCGGTTTTAACCTCTCCGTCCGTAAGATCATCGTGGGTAGTGTTCACGCCATACGTCTGAATATCATTTGTGATCAGGTTTTTAATTTCTCCAATGTTGTTACTATTCTGCACATAGTAATTTCCAGATTCGTCACCCATCAAATCAATGTAGTGACTTCCGTAACCGACCGAGCTACTTAAGTAAGTAGGTGTAGAATAGGACAATCCTCCACTTGCATTCTCTGTAACATCTACTATGAAACGTGTATAGGGTTCCTGTGTCAGTTCAGCTGTGACGGTCAGTTTGCCATCATGTGCCCACATGTCGAAGATTTGTGGGAGTTCACCTGGAGCTCCAAAGGTTTGCCAATTGCCACTGGTAGCACTAATTCCCTTAGCTGTGAGGCTTAATTCAAAGCTGTTATCCAGACTGTTATTTGGAATGGTAATGATCGTGTTGTACGTTCTCACGTCATTGGACTGAAAGGTAATGGTGAATGAAGTAGATGCACCAGATGCGAGTGTCGTTTCCGTTTCCGAATAGTCTATCGTGAAACGCCCCTCAAAGTCACTTACTGAGGCCTCTCCTAACAGCTCCAAGTCTGCAGTTCCCGTATTGGTGATGGTAAACTCCTTTTGCAACTGGCCTCCATTTCCGGCTATAAAGGAGATTTCATCTCCTACAACCAGGGTCTCACCTCCATGAGATACTTGAATGAGTGGCTCATCACGGCGATTTGATTTTTCCCAGTTGGGAGTTGCCCCTGAACAGCTGAAGCACAGATTGGCTATGCCTGTTTTTGCGTCAAAGCCAAGTTTTCCCCCGTTTTCATCAAACGTCCATAGGTGTTTCAAATCAGCAAATTGCGGATGCGCAGTGGTGATTGGTGTGTTGATACCGTCTAGGATTGTTTGTGCTGTTAATGCCGTGTTCCAAATTCTAATTTCGTCTGTATACAGTAAACCTCTACCAGATAAGTAAACCGTACCAAAGCTTCCGGTAATGGTGCTGCTGGAAGGGTACGCAAATCCTGTTAGCTTATAGTTATCCAAATCCATGGAACCTGACCCTACCGCTACTCCATTGTGATATAATACAATGTTGCCGTTATCATAAGTAAAGGCTACCTCCTGATAACTCTCAAAACCAGTGATTGCTGAAGACTCTATAGTTTGGTTATCAATGATATTGGCACTGCCATCCACTTTTGAAAGTGTGAGTTTATCACCGTTTAACCAAAAAATCATCTTGTCAGCGTTGGTAGGTGACCAGCCCCAAAAAAAGACCTGATTGTATCCTGAGCTGTTCATTTTCACTGCAAATTCTGCAGAATAAGCCGTACCCAGCGATTCATTTTGATCCGTATAAACGCTACCAAATGATACAGCATATCCTGATCCCTGTACCGGATTAAAAGTATCAGGAGTAGTGAAGGTCATTTCTACCGACTCTACAGGAGTTTGATCTGCAGTAAAGAGGTTGGCAATTTGGAAGTAGTAGGTGCTACTGGGTGCTAAATCATTTAATATATACAGCTTTCCATCGTCAAAAGACCATCGATCAATGATGTCAGTTCCGTTTTCGTCATTGAGTTTCAAATCCAAAACTGCATCTGTGTATGACTGTGAATAACTTCTTGTGTTAAAAAGCGCAAAAGTGCCCGGGGCAGTTTCTACGTAATAGTCTTCTTCGAAAGTAACCTCGATCGCTCGGGTGGAAAGCGTACTGCCATCTCTTGGGTTCACCCTGATTTTTGCCTCTGCAAACGATGGCCTGGAATAGGTAAATACCTGTGGCGCTATCTCATTGCCATTTGCATCAGCAATGCTTTCCAGAGTGACATGATACAATTGATCCGGGAGAGATTCATCCAATGATACTTGCAACGTATTCCCTTCTCTGGTGATAGTTGTGCTTACCAGTTCGCCTATTGCATCATCTAATCTGACTTTTACTACATTGATGTACTCCGAGGGCTCTATTCCAGTTCCATCCAGATCAAAAAATGCTTCATCAGCGGTAAACGCAAATGACCTGCCAAGAATGGTAGTGCCGGATGCGGGATCTGCTGTAAAAACAGGAGCCGCACCATCAACCGTAAACGTCAGGGTCTCCGGAGTAGCCATTTCATTCCCATATCTATCTTCGAGATTGGCAACAGCCATATAGTAGGTCTGACCGTTTGCCAGCTCCTCATCCGGTGTGATGATCAACTTGTTTAGATCTAGAGCTGCGGTGAATGGTACATCAGAGCCACTGGCATTGGTTTCTTTAAAAGTGATGATACCGGATAAGTCTGCATCAACAACTGCAGAACCATCGGTATTATAAATATTTTCATTCATGAAAATCGTCAGTCCATCCTCCTTTTGATAATTATTCTCTCCATCAGCAGGTATGGATTTACTAATCACGGGAGCATTGGTTTCTGCCAAAGAGAAGCCTGTTTCTGAATAGAAGTCGGCATTATCTGAATCAGAACTACCAGCATTAGATGCTGAATTACCGGAAATGAAAACCCCACTGTTGGTCAATGTTCCACTGTAGTGAAAAATACCAGATGCTTTAGCTTGTCCTGAGGTGGCACCAGAGCCACCAGGTCCGCCAGCCTGGGTACTATTATTCAATACTTTAACGGTATTCAAGGAAACAGACCCTCCATAGATAAACAACGCTGCACCCAATCCAGCTCCACCTCCACCGGCTTGCACTATTCCATTTGCCGGATTAGAAGTTGATCCGCCAAATGTGCCTGGCACACCAGTGGTTCCTACGCCAGAAGCTCCGCCTCCGCTGGATCCTACTGACCCGCCTCCTGCACCATATCCTCCATTGCCACCGTTAGCACGTGGTTCACCTGAGAAACGTAAACCTCCTCCTGATCCTCCTGATCCAAACATTCCATTAACACCATCGCCTGTTGGACTGCTACCTCCAGCGCCCAAAGGGCCGGCTCCTCCAGCTCCACCAAATGCGGTACTTGGGTTGTTATAAACACCTCCGTTTCCTCCATTGGCACTATTACCAGTGAGACTTACAAAATTTAATTCCAGTTGGCCATTCTCATGAAAAATAGCACCACCCATACCAGCTCCTCCGCCTCCTCCAGAGGCACCACTTCCAGCATTGCCTCCGTGAGCTCGACCTTCCGTTAAGGTCAGGTCACTGATCGTTACATCTCCTGTAGAATTGATGAAAAGTATTCTATACGCATTTTGACCGGAGACACTGAGCACTTCTTCTCCTGGCCCATTGATCGTCAATGCTGTCGTGATGACTGGCAGTTGGCTATTCAATAAAATGGTACCGGAGACATCCTCTGAAAAATTAATGATGTCCAAACCTTCACCATTATCATTGGCATCAGTGATGGCTTGTCGCAATGATCCTGTACCGGAATCATTGATGTTGGTGACGGTGAAAGTGGACTGTGCAAACAACCCCAAGGTCAGGATTGTGAAGAGCACAAAAAGTGTTTGTCTTAGATTATTTGAAGATCTTATCATGGCGGATAAAGTTTAAGTTTAATAATGGGTAATGATAGCTCCGATCAATAGCCAAAAACCGGACATTTAATACCCCATTTCAGACATTTTGGGGTTAATGAGTGTTTTAATAATGGTTGGGGGCCTCTTTCTGGGGTTGGGGTAAATTATTAAGATCAGGTAAAGTACGATGATGGCTTTTTGCCGTAGCGGTCAAAATAAATCTTAGTGAAGTGGGAGGGTTTCTCAAAACCTACAGCAAATGAAACTTCTGACACAGAGCGGTACTTTTTTGTCTCCAGATAGTCCTTGGCTTTTTGCAACCTGACATTACGTATCAGGCTGGCTGGCGTCAGCCCTATGGACTTTTTGACTATGCGGGTGAGTTGCCGATCACTAAGGGCTGCACTTTCAGACAAATTCAAAACTCCAAAGTGCCTGTTGGACAGATTGTCTTCTATCTCTGAGATCAAACCATCAATTACAGGGTCAGAGAGCTCAACCTGATCTGCATCTGCGGTCAAGTATTGCGACCGTTCATATTGATTATTGAGAATGTTTTTGACCCTAATCTCCAGCTCCAATGGACTAAACGGCTTAGTCAGATAGTCGTCCAGCCCAAACGAAAGAGCCTGAATTCTAACCTCCTGACTAGACTTAGCTGTGAGCATCATAATAGATTTATATCGCCAGGTATCATGTGTTTTTATTTTATCCAGCAGTTGCAACCCGTCCATCACAGGCATCATGATATCTGATATGATCAGGTCAGCATCAAATTCACTCAAAACCTGCAAAGCCTCTTGACCGTTTCCAGCCTGTTTGATTTCGAATTGCGAACCCAACACCTGACAGATATATGCGGAAAGTTCCTCATTATCCTCCACCACAAGGATCTTATTATTCGGGTGTGAATATTCAGATGAGCCACCATCAACTACATCATCCTCTTCAGAGACGGTTCTGGCCGGTGAAATGATGATGTCTGGCAGTGTAAAAGTGAACGTGCTCCCCTGGCCCTGCTCGCTTTGCACCTTTATTGTACCTCCAAGCATTTCTGCAATCTCTTTAACATAAGCCAGGCCTATGCCACTGCTATGGGGCAACATTTTGCCTTCGGCAGCCTGATAGAATCGCTCAAAAACCTTATCTAACTCGTCCTCAGAAATTCCGATACCCTGGTCTGCCACTGATATTTCAAAAGTCTCGCCACGCACCGAAATAGACATACTCACCTGATTCCCGCGTGGTGTATGCTTGATGGCATTCGATACCAGATTGTTGATTACACTTTCTATATTGTCTATGGGCAAATCCAACCACAGGCTTTGGTCAAAGTCTAGATTCAGTTTCCAGCTGACACCATTCTCTTGGGCCAGAAGGTGAAACGACTCTGACAGCTCCTGAAAATAATCCAACAGTGGTACAGGCTTCATTTCAACATTAAGCTGGCCGGCATCCATTTTATTGAATTCCAATATTTCGTCTATCAGGGTTTTGAGCACCCTGACATTTCGGCTGGCCACATTGAGGTTTTTGTCAACTTCCTCCCTGTTTTGGACCTTGCCCATGAGTACACTCTCGATAGGTCCCTGAATTAAAGTCAACGGCGTGCGAAATTCATGAGAAATGTTGGAGAAAAAACGGGTCTTTACCTGATCCAACTCCTTTATTTTGGCGGATTGCTCTTCAATAACTCCCTTATCAAAGAGTGCCTTTTCTTTGGCCTTTTGTTTTCTCCTGGAGTCGATAAATAAGAAAAATGCGAGTCCTAATGCGCCTAAAAAGACAACTATCAGAATAATGATTTGGTTAGACTTCTGAATACGTTCATTCTCAAAAGCGACTAGCTCCAGGCGTTGTTCGGCTAGTAGCTTGCCCTGTCGCTCATTGTCAAGAAAAGCAGTTGTAGCAATAAGTTTGTTTTCGTTTTGGATAGATTGAATGCTATCCTTGAGCCTGGTGTATTCTTTAAACGCAATGGCTGCTGAATCAAAAACTCCTGTGCTGTAATAATAGTCTCCAAGGACTTCCTGATACTTCACCTTATGTAGGAACCAATCCATCTCGCTGGTCAGTTGCCTTACCGTATCCAAATGCTTCTTGGCCAAAGAAATGTCGTTCAGATTTAGATAGCACTCTGCGAGAGCGAGTCGCTTGGGCACCACCAGGGCGGATTCATTAATCTCCTTCCCTACGGCAATGATCTTTTTCAAAAAAGGAATGGCGTCCTGATAACGACCTTGCTTTACATAGATCACACCAATTTCACCTTGCATCTCGTACGTCCAGAATTTTTTTCTAAAATCATAAAGGGGTCTTTTACCCAAATAATCCTCCTTATCCAGTGTTTCAAACCCAAAGGCAAATGCTTTTTCGTAGTGATAGATAGCACTATCCAACTGATTGTTTTGGTTGTGCAGGCGGCCTATCCTGGCATGATAACCCAGTCTGTCTAGTGGGCTTTTGGGAAAGGAGTTGTGCTGGGTAAATTCTACAATTGCCTCATTATACAGACCTGCCTCCTCATATATTTCAAAAAAATCATTGTCGTACCCCAGTTCTATTCGCTCCTTCCTCAGGGGGATAGCCTCCTTCAAATTGGCTGTTCTGCGGTATGACTCCTCCAGGTTGACAAGTGTCCATTTCAATTGACTTTTGGTCAAAGATTCTTTTTGCTCCAACGTGGCTTTTAGAAAAGGTATGGCCTGATAATACCTACTCAGATAAAAGAGTAGCGAGCCATGAACATACTGGAGCTGAAAAAGTGTGGAATCGTCCGATTGCTCTTTTGCGAGATTCTCAAAGTGAGCCACAGCACTGAGCCATTCGCCAGCCTCAAGTTCCATAAAATGCTGATCGCCGGAATCATCCAGGCTATCCCACCGAACTAACAACTCCGCTGCAGTACTAAACCGGCCTGTGGGTTGCTCTCCTGCTTCCAAACGGTGGGCATTGGCATTTGAAAATATCAGGCTCAGTATAGCGAAATGAATAACCAAGACCCATGTAGTCGCTGATGATATGCAGGGCTCTGTAGTGTTGAACAACCGATGAATAAGTTTATGCATATTTCAATCGGCCGAATAGGCGGTTAGGCGGTGTAATAGCTATCATTAAAGGAATCCTCCTGTTAAGTCATTTGGTGTTAATATAATTTAAAATCAACATGATTCGCTAGACAATTTGCAGATTACAACTGCTCCTCAGCAAAATATTTTGGTCCCACAAAACCTGTTCAGCTGCATACCACTGAAGTGATAGTGGAGGTTCTGTTTTCCAGAAAAGACACTTTTCTTTGAACATTGTTTTTGCCACAAATTCGGCGGGAAAACCATTTTCTTGCGAAAGCTTCTGGGATCAAGCAATATTTCTGTGGGTTAATGGGATTTATCAAGTATTGAAGACCTTACACTCCAGGAGCTTACTCTTCTTCTTTTGCTCACCCAAAAGAAGAAGCAAGAAAAAGGTGCCACCAACGAAAACAACACTTCCCGCTAAACCCACATGGCCTTCGCTGCACGGTAAAATGTCCTGTTTTTGTGGTAATCCCCGAGCAAATACCAAGTTCAAACGTATTCTTAATATCGGTTTTGCTATTAAGACATTTTAAAAGCTGGCAACCCACATGCCTCGTGTCGTTCACGCCGATGGTGGACGCCCGCCCTCCTTCAGGGACTCAATTACAAAAACAACGCAACAGGATTGTTTGAATAGTGCCCACAGATTTTCGGTTTGATCCAGCTTCTGCCCTTTAGGGGCTCCCTAAAACAAAAACCTGCCTCAGGGCAGGTTTAAGGTACAGCGGTAAATTCAATGCGGTGAATTGACCTTCGCTTTTTCCAATTAAGGAGCTTCTCTCGAAGCTGCCTATAGACAAGTTGAAACCCTGTTCGCCTAACATATTTTTAGGCATGGTGCACAATCACATAATGATCTATCAGGATTTGCTTCTGTAAAGTTGAAACATTGAATTGCCAAATTCTGGACATTAACTACCAGAAACCGGACATTTCAATCAATGCAAAACCAATTAAGGGATTTTTGGTACAGAATTTAAGTCTGCAGGTAGTCTGATGGCTTCTTCCCGAATCGCTTAGAATAAATCTCTGAGAAATACCCTGGCTTCTCAAAACCTACCGCATAAGCTACCTCTGAGATGGTGGTGTAGGTTCGGTTTTCGAGCAGTATTC
The DNA here is from genome assembly GCA_039970095.1 of Cyclobacteriaceae bacterium. Classification (GTDB taxonomy): domain Bacteria; phylum Bacteroidota; class Bacteroidia; order Cytophagales; family Cyclobacteriaceae; genus JAMZMI01. The sequence goes on along the minus strand of JBDVMP010000004.1, from coordinate 11,382 downwards.
TTGCTTCGTTGAGTCTGACTTCTCGAATAAAATTACCTGCTGACAAGCCTGTGATTTTTTGAATGTTTCGGCTCAGCTGGCGCTCGCTCAATGCCACTTCAGCGGCAAGAGTTGCTACGTTAAAAGCGGAGTTTTTCATGTTGCCCCTTACGATGACTTTCATCTCTTCAACCAGCTTTTCATCCGCAGAAGTTGGCTGTTGTCCTTCGGCTACTACGGCCATTCTATTGGTGAGTACATTGACCACTCTGGCCTTGAGTTCTTCAGGGTTAAATGGCTTTATCATGTAATCATTCACACCCATAGTTAGCGCGTTTACGATATCCTCATCTGCGGCTCTGGCCGTGAGCATGATTATCGAGATATTCCTGGTGGATTCGTTTGCCCTGAGATGAGTCACCAGATCCAAACCATCCAGCTTGGGCATCATCAAATCGGTTATGACCAGGTCATATCTATTGGCTTCTAACTTTTCAATGGCCAATAGTCCATCCGCCGCTTCGTCGAGTGAATAGCTACCTAACTGCGCTTTGATGTAGCCCCGCATGGCATCATCATCTTCCACTATCAGGATTTTGGCAGTTTTCAGGTTGAGCGGGTCGGCTTCTACTGCTTCGCTCTCATCTAGGTTGGCTATCTCCTTTTCATTAGTTGCTGTAGAGAGAACCAGATCCTCTTGCACGGCTACTTTCATCGGGATCGTCAATGTAAAAGTCGTTCCTTCGCCCAACTTACTCATCACCTGCAAGTCTCCATTCATCAGCGTGGCAAGTTCTTTGGCTAAAGAAAGACCAATTCCTGTGCCCCCTGAGTATCTTGTGTCCTTCCCTGCTTGATAAAACCTATTGAAAATCTGATCCAGCTCATCCTGCCCAATTCCTACACCCGTATCGGACACTTTGATTTCTATTTTGTCCTTCTGACCCGATACATTCATTTTGATCAGGCCATTGGCTTCTGTGAACTTCACGGCATTGGACATCAGGTTGTCCAGTATTTTTTCAAGCTTGCCTATGTCCACTCGGAAGATTGCATCTTCATCCAGCTGATAGTCAAATTGGAATTCGATAGATTTTGCCGAATAGGATGATTGATAGGTGAAGAAAATCCGCTTCACCAGATCGTGAAACCTGACCGCTTCTGTTTTCAATTCAAGCTTGCCGGCTTCCAGTTTCGAGAGGTCAAGAATTTCTTCTACAAGGTTCAAAAGCTTTTTAGTACTGGATCGTGATAAGTCGAGGTTAGACTTGACAGTATCGCTAACTTTCCCAAGGCTTCCATTCAGCACAGATTCCAAAGGCCCCTGGATTAAAGTGAGTGGAGTCCGTAACTCGTGCGAGATATTGGCAAAGAATCTGGATTTGGCATTGTCCAGAGACTGGAGTTTTTCTGCTTGATAGCGGATTTCCTGAGTTCGCTCAAGAATGGTTTGTTCTAGTTTTTCGTTTTCCTTCTTTAGTCTGCGAGCATTGACTTTCACCACCACCCAAATAATAAAAATAAAGAGCACGAAATAGCTCGCAAAAGCCCAGACTGTAATGTACCATGACGGCAGGATTTCAAACGAGTACTCTCCAGGTTCACTAATTTCATCAAAGCCATTCCTGGCCCTCACTCGCATGGTATATTTCCCTGAAGATAAGTTGGTGTATTCCTTTTCATTTTTATCGATGAAAGGAGACCATTCGGTTTCAAAACCATCCAACTTGTAGGAATAAGATATTCTGTCTTTGAGCAAGTAATATGGCAATGAATACCTGAACCGAAATGCATTTTGGCTTGGGCTAAACTTTGGAATCAAATCCCCCTTGGGAGAGCCCCAAAACACCGTAGAGTCACCCTGATTGCTGAATACTTCTACCGACCGTATGGCTGTAGGAACTTGAATTTTAAATTCCACATCTAGAGGATTCTTTACAATACCCATTCCTTCAAAACCGCCGAAAAGAGCACCATGAATTGAATTGACAATAATTTGCTGGTTGGGAGGAAATTGATTTAAGGGTTTTGACAGTATCCGAAAGCTTTCCTTGTTTGATGGCCTATAGATCATTCCTTGAGTACCGTCCCGAGATGCATACCAATATTTGTTTTCATCCTCTTGATTCAATAGGTAGAACCCATTGGAATCAAATAATTCTCCGAAGCGGAGATCCTTTAAAAAACGAGTTGAATCATAGTCAAGCTTGTACAGTCCAAAATTGGTTAAGAAACGAATTTGTTCACCAAGCTTGACCACCGTATTGCCTTTGGCATTAGGAAGGCCATCTTCCTCGTCAAAAAGTTCCAGCTCAACCAACTGCTGAAATGAGGAGTCAAACTCCAAAGTGAAGATATTTCTGCTAGTCGAACCCCAATATTTTTGCAGTTTATCATCCCAAAATATTTTTTTGAATACATTAAAAATTGAGCTGAATTCTCTGGTATCGATCGTATTATTCAGTTTCCACGATTTCCCTTTTCTGGTAAATACAAGAAGCTCATTGCCTGCATCTCCTGTTGCAAGTATTCGTGATGAGTCTGGACTAAAGGTTACGAACCCATTCGAACTCATTTTGGTCGCCAAGACAGTGTATTTGTCATTGGCAATGATTCCCACGTTTTGGTAAGAATTGACCAAAAGGCCTTCGGGGGTTTGTAATAAATCATAGGAATAAATGCCCGAACCAGAAACCTTAGAGAACCTGTGAGAATGTCTGTCCAACGGATCACTGGTATCACTCCAAAGCGTCGTAAAAACCCCGTTGAAAGTGGAGACAAAAAGTGAATCACCGATAGACAAAATATCGGTTACCAGACCTTCGAGACCTGTGAGCTTGTTGTGAAAAAATATATTGGAGTTTAAATCCAGAACAAACAGGCCATTGTTGGTACAAACCCAAAGCTCATTATGGAGGCCTTCCCTGACACCATACACCAGATTACTAAAGCCATTGGTTTCATCATACCGAACTATTGGTTGAAATCTTTCGTCGGTTATGACCAGCCCTCCTTTAAGAAAACAAAATGCATAGTTGCCACTGTTAAGCGGCTCAACACTATAGAGAAGCTCCTTATTCAAAAAGTCATCACCAAAAACATCCATTTTAGAGTATTTCCCGGCCTTAAACTTCAAGGCTCCAAAGGAACTGGAAAACAGAACCAAAGAATCTGATTCGTAGGAAATAACTGATGTAGCTCCTATTCCTTCATAGTTGGGTTGATCTTCATAGTATCGCAGGGATCCATCATTCAGCTCAAAAATTCCCTGATTATCTATGATACAGTATACTGACCCCTCGTATTTAAATAACGGATATGAGCGAGCGGTGGTGTGATAAGTAACTACCTGATCCGTCTCCTCTTCATACTGGTATATATGGTTGGTTCCAGCAAAATAAATACTCCCTCCCTTAATCAGGATATGCTCAATTTTATCTGGCTCAGAAGCTTCGGATAATTTACTGGTCAATGAAACAAAACAGGTTCGTCCAACACTATCTTTTGTCAAATAGCCAAAGTCATTTACTCCCCCGGCATAGATTCGGCTCGATTCCGATTTTTCAAGAACTCTGATAACAACATCTGATTGTATGACTCTTACATCCTTTCCATCGTATTCTTTCAAAGCTCCAGTTGCAACGATCAACATGCCGGTGCTATCCTGAATTACATCCCAAATCTGTTCCGACCCAAAGAGGTAGTCCATGGCAGGGATACCCTCCGAGCTGAAATGCACCTGATCCGGTTGGGCCTGTATGTAGCACACGATCAAAAAAAGGATAAGGGCAAAGAAGTTTCTTCTGATCAAAATCGGCAGTTGTGTTAGCAGGAGGTTTTATCCAATCTAAACATAACCCAATTCCATAAATTTATTAATACGATCGGTCTAGCTTTTCACAATTTCAGCCAAACACTCGACCCACAGAGGGTCATCGTTGAGGCTTTCGACCAAATCCCACCTTTGGCCACCATCCTCTATAAATTCCTCGTGATAAGTTTCTCCGACCTCAATGGTTGTTTCGAGGCAATCCGAAACAAATGCCGGTGAGAAGGCCAACACATTCTTGACCCCTTTGGCGGCCAGCTTGTGAAGTGTGTCTTCCGTATATGGCTGAATCCACGGGTCTTTGCCTAGTCTTGATTGAAAGCAGGTGGTGTATTGATCTTCTTTGAGTCCGAGCTTTTCTACGATCAATCGGGTGGTGTGGAAGCACTGCGCACGGTAACAAAACCTGTTTTTGTCGTGATACTGGTCGCAGCAGTTGCCCAGCTGACACTGGCTGCCGACAGAACCTTTTCTGATTTGCCTTTCGGGGAGCCCATGGTAACTGAATACAAAATGGTCATATTCATGTTGCTCCATCCATTTTTTTCCATTTTTCACGACTGTGTCAATGAATAACTCCTCCTCCAGAAACTGCGAAGTAAACTTGATCTCCGGAATAATTTGCCAGTTCTTCACGATCTCCATCACCTTGTCGATGATCGAACCTGTGGTAGCCGAAGCGTATTGGGGAAACAGTGGAATGATATGAATCCGACTGACATTTTCAGACCGCAGTTTCTCCAGTCCTGATTCGATACTTGGGCTCTGGTAACGCATGGCATATTCCACAACATATTCGTCACCAACCAATGATCTAAGTGGGGCAAGTAAGTCCTCAGTATAGTATTTTAGCGGAGAGCCTCTTTCGGTGAAAAGCTTCTGGTACTCCGCAGCAGATTTGGGTGCACGAAAGGGCGCTATGATCAGATTCACCAACATCCATCTGGGAATATCCGCAATGTCAATTACTCGCTTATCAGACAGGAACTCTCGCAGATACTTTCTCACATCTGGCACCCTCGTGGAGTCCGGCGTACCAAGGTTCACTAATAAAACTCCTTTTTTGCTCATTGTAGAATGTTAGCTTCCCAAACTATGAATGCATAAACAGAGAAGCGGATAAATCGCGTCAAAGAGATATAAAGAAAATTTTTCATTGGATACTTCACTGCGCCCATGAGCATGCATATTCCGGAAAATGGTAAAGGCGTCAAAGCCGCCACAATGACCAGAAAACCACCAAAGCGATTGAAGTGTTTTTCAAACTTTCCCAGATAGTTCTTTTTTAAAGTTTGGTAGAGCTGCGTGGTGCCAAAACGTGAACCTATAAAGTACCCAATAACTCCGGCTAGATAAGATATGATGGCAAGAGCCACGATATTCTGAATGTACAAATTGAGCACTTCGTGGCGCAAAGACCAGATCATAAAAAGCTCCGGTGGAATAATGCCAAAAATGACCTCAGAACCTAAAAACAATGAAAAAATGACTACTGGCTTTTCGTAAAACGGACCGAGAATAGTCTCAAGCGAAAACCCATAATGACTTTCTAAGAAATAGTAACCGCCGACAATGGCCACTAACCAAACCAATCCGCGCATCAGGTTCTTGAGAAAAAATGTCGCCTTTTCGCCAGACTGTTTTTGATCCAGTGGTGTGTTAGATTGATTCATGGAAAATATATACTCAAAAAAACGCGAAATGTTAGACTGGGCATGTCAGCCAAATGGCAAAACTATCTTTTTTCAATCGTTTCGGAAGGATTTTCGACCCTATCCGATTTTTGTTTTTTTGTAGACTGGCTTTTGTCAAACAAAACCTCCCAGTAAGGTTCTACCAGATCCGTGTATTTTCCATTGAATTGTGTGATGATGATTTTCACCGCGTAGTTCAGCCGGTTGACAGCATCACGATAATAATCAAGGCGGTTTCGAGGGTGGCTAATGAAAAATTTGATGATAGGAAATGTGTTTCTTCTGAGCGCTCCCAATACATGTTTTACCTTCGCTTCGTCTTGTTCCAGGGCAAGAATTCCCTTATCACACTCTGAGGCGATGGCACTCAACAGCTGGGCATAAAGGTCATGGAGTTCACTTGAGATTGCTCCGTAAGCATCGGCCTGCTCGTAGCAATAAGACCGCAAGATCCGCAAACTCGGCAGGCTCATATCAGCATCTGTGAAGATATCCGGCTGCCATAAAATTTCCCTGAAGGTAAAAACCTCAGGTAGCAGTTCGGTATTAAAATCATTGTCATCACGAAGCAGCTGCAGTGTCTCTTTGTTGATGCCGTCCACCACAGCATCACCGGCATGCAGAGCAAAAGACCATCCGTCCTCCTCATCTTTGATGATGTCGGTAAAGTTCCATATTTCACTTAGAGATACTCTCATTCAGCTCAGTTTCGCAACAAAGGGACAGACAAATTAATGAAATAAGAGAATAATGCTGGCATAAACAGAGGTAAGAAATAACAAAACGTTAACCAGTGCGATGATAAACCCATTGAAATAATTGGTATGCTTGCATAACAAAACCTGCTATTATCATGCACCGCAAAGCCTCCCCTATTTTTTACAATGGTCAAAAGATCCTCCGATTGTCTGACCTTTCTTCGCCTCAGGCCTATCTGTTTTGCAGCTGGGTAGGCGATAAAAACTTCGTGACCTTGGGGGAAGCCAACGATTACGATTGTGTGGACTACACAGAATACGAATACTGGTACCAAAACCATTATTCCACAGAGAAGGACTTTGACTCAATAATTTGATTTTAGACCACCTTTTGTCAAACAATTAACATCTATTTTTACTTAATATTCCTTCATCAGGAAATGAATCAATAAGAAAAATGGAGGACGTCAAAATCGGTATTGCTCTCTCTGGAGGTGGGGCTCTGGGCGCATCTCATGCCGGAGTGTTGAAAGCCCTGGACGAGGCAGGCATCAAGCCACACCATATTACGGGCGTGAGTGCCGGAGCAGTGGTCGGCTCATTGTATTGCTCAGGAAACACGCCAGACAAAATTCTCAAGCTTTTCGATATCAAATCCCTCTTTGAGCTTTTTAACCTTAAAAGCTTCACCTCGGGTTTGGTTGACACAGAGTATTTCAGAAAGATCATTCGCGACAACTCCCAAGACGACACATTCGAGTCTCTCAAAACCAAGCTTTCCGTAGGTGCCACCAATCTAAACACGGGAGCTTATGAGGTTTTCGAAAAAGGTCAGCTGTCTGTCGCAGCGGGTGCATCCATGTCTGTTCCTCTACTCATGAAACCCATGAGAATTGGGGAGCACACTTATATAGATGGAGGCCTGATCAACAACCTCCTTGTAGCTCCATTACTCGAGACATGCGACTTTGTAATCGGCGTAAATGCGCACTATCATAAAAGCCTCGAAAAAATAGACGGGCTAAAAGGTGTGGCCAAGCGATGTTTTGAGATCATTGCCTGGAGTAGTGTACGAGAAAATGGAAAAAAGTGTGATTTCTTGATGGAAGTAGAAGGCACTCACAAATACCCGTTGTTTGACTTTGATAGCAGCAATGATATTTTTCAAATAGGCTATGAAGAGATGAAAAACAAAATCTCGGAACTTGAAAAGCAACTTCCTAAGAAACCAAATTAGGTCGTTATTTGTGTTTTTATTGTAGATGCTTATTTTTCACCATTATTTTCAATCCTTTTCTCTAATTTCCCACTATGGAAAAACGATGGGTTTATAAGCACACTCCAAAAGATCAGGCAGTAAAAACACTGGCCACAGCGCTCAACGTAAACCCAACTTTGGCCACTTTACTGATACAAAGAGGTATCACATCTTTTGATGACGCCCGGGGCTTTTTCCGACCCTCACTGGATCAGCTGCACGACCCATTTCTAATGAAAGGAATGGAGAATGCCGTCAATCGGCTTTGCGAAGCAATTTTTGGAAACGAAAAAATCCTCGTCTATGGCGACTATGATGTGGATGGAACCACCTCCGTATCGTTGGTTTACGGGTTTTTAAAATCATTCACCGAACACCTTGAGTATTATATCCCGGATCGCTATACTGAAGGTTACGGTATATCTGAGAAAGGAGTCAACTGGGCATCAGAAAATAATGTTTCGCTAATCATCAGTTTGGATTGTGGCATCAGAGCCGTGGATCGTGTGGCGCAAGCCAATGCTCTTGGTGTTGACGTCATTATCTGCGATCACCACCTGCCTGGAGATGAACTCCCCGATGCGCTGGCCATCCTGGACCCGAAACAAAAGGACGACCAATATCCTTTCAAAGAGCTTTCGGGATGTGGTGTTGGCTTTAAGCTACTACAAGGGTTTTGTGCTCAAAACACCATTCCCATAGAGCAGCTTTACGCCCATCTTGATCTGGTGGCAGTCAGCATCGCGTCGGATATTGTGCCTATAGTTGGAGAAAACCGGATTTTGGCCTACTACGGACTCAGGAAACTCAACCAGGCGCCCTCAAAAGGACTCAAGTCTCTCATGGAAATCAGCGGCCTGAAGGGAACTATCACCATTTCGGATGTGGTGTTTTACCTAGGTCCCAGAATCAATGCTGCCGGCAGACTCACCCATGCCAAAGAGTCCGTCAAACTATTGTTAGCGGAATCGGAAGATGACCTGGATTATTTCTCAGACAACCTCAATACCAAAAATAGTGAGCGCAAAAACTTCGACAAATCCATCACAGCGGAGGCGCTGGAGATGATCGAGACGGATGACTCTCTACGGGATGCAAAGAGCACCGTGCTATTCAAAGAAGATTGGCACAAGGGCGTGATCGGGATTGTAGCTTCCAGATGTATCGAGACTTATTACAGGCCCACCATCATTCTCACAGAATCTAAAAATAAGGCCACAGGTTCGGCACGTTCGGTGGATGGCTTTGATGTGCATGAGGCCATATCGGCTTGCAGTGAACTCTTGGAGCAGTTTGGCGGACACAAATATGCCGCAGGGCTAACCCTCGAACTTGATAAAGTGGACGCCTTCAGACAAAAATTTGAAGAGGTAGTGTCAGCCTCTATCACGCCCGAGCAGCTCATCCCCAAGCTGGATATAGACCTTGATATCAATTTTGATTTTATCGATTTCAAATCATACGCTATCCTCCAGCAAATGGCGCCATTCGGTCCTCAAAACATGCAGCCTGTTTTTTCATCTGCCGATGTGAAGTGTAAAATCGAACCAAGGGTTTTGAAAGAAACACACCTAAAACTTCAGGTTTATCAGCAGACGCCAAATCAATCGTTTGATGCCATAGGCTTTGGTATGGGACATTTAAAGGACCAAATCTTAGAATCCGAATCCTTCAAGCTGGCGTATCACATTGAGGAGAACAATTTTCGTGGAAACAAAAGCCTACAATTATTGATTAAGGATATCAAATTTGATTGATAAATTGCACCGTCAGGGACGGAAACAAAGTACCGGAAGTGAAACCAAATATTCCATTGATCCTGAGTACATAGAAACGAAAACATGGAGCTAAGAGCCGAACAACTGATCAAAAAATATAAAAAGAGAACCGTGGTAAAAGGCATCTCCGTGTCTGTAAATCAGGGTGAAATTGTTGGTTTGCTTGGGCCAAATGGAGCCGGTAAAACCACTTCTTTTTACATGATAGTGGGGCTGATCAAGCCAAACGAAGGGCATATATATCTGGATGAAGACGATATCACAAGTCTGCCCATGTATAAGAGAGCTAAGAGAGGAATCGGGTATTTGGCTCAGGAAGCATCTGTTTTTAGAAAACTTTCGGTAGAAGATAACATCCTGGCCGTACTGGAAATGACCAATCTTTCCAAAGCCGAGCAGAAGGAAAAAATGGAAGGTCTCCTCGAGGAGTTTAGTTTGACGCATGTCAGAAAAAACCTGGGAATGGTGCTCTCAGGTGGTGAAAGAAGGAGAACAGAAATAGCCAGAGCCCTGGCCGTAGATCCCAAATTTGTGTTGCTCGATGAACCCTTTGCCGGAGTGGACCCGATCGCCGTGGAAGAAATCCAAACTATAGTGGCGAAGCTCAAAAACAAAAATATTGGTATATTAATAACAGATCATAATGTGAACGAGACACTTTCCATTACTGACCGGGCGTACCTCATGTTTGAGGGCAACCTCCTCAAAGCCGGAACGGCTGAAGAGCTGGCGGCAGATGAGCAGGTAAGGAGAGTATATCTTGGAAAGCACTTTGAACTGAAGAGAAAGATCTGATGGAAATTCTCAATTCGATATTGACCTGGGTGATGAAAAAGCGGATACATGATATCGAGCTTTTTATGAAATACCCCCATGATGTGCAGCGAGAGCTACTCGATGGGTTAGTACGAAAAGGAGCAAGTACAGAATACGGTTTCAAACACGGCTTTTCGGGAATCATGAATCCCGAGGATTTCAAAAGGAACGTTCCGGTAGTATCATACGAAGACATTTTTCCATATATAGAACGGCTCATGCAGGGTGAGCAAAATATGCTCTGGCCCTCAGAAATTCGATGGTTTGCCAAGTCCTCGGGCACCACAAATGCCCGTAGTAAGTTCATTCCGGTTTCACCTGAAGCTCTTGAAGATTGTCATTATAAAGGAGGAAAAGACCTCTTGTCTATTTATGTGAACAATTACCCCGAAACGCGGATGTTCACGGGCAAAAATCTGGTGATTGGTGGAAGCCAGCAAGTCAATCAGTTTGATAGAAACGCCAAATCCTACTACGGAGATGTGTCTGCAGTTTTGCTAAAAAACCTGCCGCTCTGGGCACAGATGGTGCGCACGCCTACCATGGAAATAGCCCTGATGGACGAATGGGAAGAAAAAATTGAAAAAATGGCGCAGCACACGGCCAACGAAGATGTGACCAGCATCTCGGGAGTGCCCACCTGGACGATTGTGCTTCTGGAGAGAATAGTCGAACTGAAAGGGGCAAAATACATTACGGAAGTATGGCCAAACCTTGAGGCCTTCATACACGGTGCAGTTTCTTTTACGCCTTATCGCAATCTGTTCAAAAAGATGATTCCGTCTGACAAGATGCACTACATGGAGACCTACAACGCCAGTGAGGGTTTCTTTGGGATACAGGACAGAACAGACAGCCACGACATGCTGCTGATGCTCGATTATGGCATCTACTATGAGTTTATCCCGATGGAAGACTGGGAGAGCGATGACCCAAAAACACTCAGCCTCGATGAAGTGGAGCTGGGCAAAACTTACGCCGTGGTGATCACCACAAACGCCGGACTGTGGCGCTACAAAATCGGAGACACGGTGAGGTTTACCTCACTAGACCCATACAAAATCCGCATCGCTGGCCGAACCAAGCATTTTATCAATGCCTTTGGTGAGGAACTGATGATAGAAAATGTAGTGGAAGCCATCGCGCATGCTTGCAAGAAAACAGACGCTGAGGTAAATAATTTTACGGCTGCCCCACGGTACATTTCGGAAGGAAACAAAGGTGGTCACGAATGGGTGATTGAGTTTATCAAATTTCCCGATGATGTGGAAAGGTTTGGGACGCTCCTTGACGAAAAACTGCGTGAAGTAAACTCCGACTATGATGCCAA
>JBDVMP010000003.1:0-37617 GCA_039970095.1 Cyclobacteriaceae bacterium | reverse complement strand
GGGGTTACTTTGAGGCAACCAGTACCAAAGTCTAGCTCCACATGCTCATCTGTGATGATGGGAATTTCACGATTTACGAATGGAACAATGGCTTTTTTACCGATCAGGTGGGTATATCTCTTGTCTTTTGGGTTTACAGCGATGGCAGCATCACCCAAAATGGTTTCTGGTCTGACAGTGGCTATGGTCACATATTCTTCAGTGCCCTTGATTTGATAGCGAACTGAATATAAAGTGGCCTTTTCTCCATCTTCCTTATAGATCACCTCTTCGTTGGATAGTGCAGTTTGTGCTTCAGTATCCCAGTTGATCATACGGAGACCTCTGTATATATAGCCCTTTTTGTGAAGGTCAACGAATACTTTGATTACAGCTTTGTAGTAACCTTCGTCCATGGTGAAGGCTGTGCGATCCCAATCGCATGAAGCGCCTAGTTTTTTTAGCTGCTCCAGGATGATCCCACCATATTTTTCTTTCCACTCCCAGGCATGTTTCATGAATTCATCGCGGCTGAGGTCACTTTTTTTGATGCCTTTTTCGCGAAGCATGGCTACAACTTTAGCTTCTGTAGCAATGGATGCATGGTCAGTGCCCGGCACCCAGCAAGCCTCTTTACCTTCCATTCTGGCCTTGCGGATCAGGATGTCCTGAATGGTGTTATTGAGCATGTGTCCCATGTGGAGCACTCCTGTCACATTGGGCGGAGGTATGACGATACTGTATGGTTCTTTGTCCGGGTTTACTTCGGCCTTGAAAAAGCCGTTTTCCATCCAGTGGTTATACCATTTGTCTTCAATGCTGGCAGGATCGTATTTAGTAGATATGCTCATTTAACTGATGTCCTTTTTTGGAATAAAAATGAAGCGCAAATCTATGATTTTTTAGTACAAACAAGTTTCCATGGTGGGTATAAAAACTGAAAAGAGTGTGTAGGAAATGGTCTTGTGATATTGATATTTTCGCAGTTAAATCACTCGTTTTTTCAAGGGCTTAAAAATAGTGAAGGCTGATTTTTTTAAACAATTGGAATCCAATTTGGCTTTTTAGCTCGTACATTGGCTTTAATAACTCTATCAACCATCAAATATTAACGCACTTATGATTTCCGCATCTACTGTTGGGCATGTCTCCAACTCCAAATTGAAATATGTTGAAAAGAAGAATGTGCTTTGGAAGCAACTTTTATCACTGACTCTCCTATACATATCTGTAATTATAGGTTGGATCGCATATTATAATTATCAGCCGATTCTGCTAAGCAAGTATAGTTTCACAGACCTCACCCTCTTTTTGTTTATTTCCCAGGGTATCATTTTGGTGATTACACCGATGATTGCTGGTAAGATGGGGGACAAGTTCCGGAAAAATGCGGGTCATAGGCTTCCTATCATTTCGGCCGGAGTGAGTTTTGCTTCCATGATTTTTATGGCCACAGCGTTTACACTATTCACTGATCCGGGACCCATTTTTAGGTGGATTCTGCCAGGATTAATAGTGCTTTGGTTGTTTTCGATGGCGCTGTTTACAAGTCCTGCCATATCTACCATAGAGGTGTTTGTCCCGGTAAAAAAATTACCTACTGCTATGGCTATGCTGACTATAGTTTACGGTTTGCTGTACGCCATAGAGCCTGTTATTGTCGATTTGATTACATTTTTAACTGCGCCTGTAACGTTTATTGTAGGTGGTGTAGCTGTGTTCTTCAGTGGGTTGTTGTTGAAGAACAATTCAAAGCATATGCTAGACGTGCCACCTAAACAAGAAGTAGGTAAATCTGACTATACCTACGCATTGGCGCTGGGTGTCGGGTTCGGTATTGCCACTACGGTATTATTCAACCTGTTCCCTTTATGGTTTGAAGCTAAAAGTTTCACGGTATTTGGGTTTGGCGGGAGTGCTTTGGTTTCTGGCATCTTGTTGATAGTGGCCATTTTGGGCTACCCAATCAGTAGGATTGTGGAGCAAAGGTCTGTTTACCTTTCCATTTTACTGGCCATTTTAGCCATTACGGCACTTTCTTTTGCTATCTACTTTGCCCAAAGCTATGTGCTGCTGATAATGCTCAGTATTCTTTTTGCGGTGTTTTATGCCTTGATGTCAGTTAGTTTTTTGCCTTTGGCGCTATCTGTGGTCAAGGATAAAAATAAAGTTTTTGGAGTAGGTGTGTTCTTCGCAGGGTTTGAACTGCCCAATGGCATATTGGAAGCGACAATGGTTCACCTTGGATTGTTTTAAAAGAGGAAAATACAACAGGCATTTCAAGCTCTAAGCGATCTATGGCTTGTGGGGTTGAAATTGCTTCTTTGCTATTGCGTCTGTGTCTTATGTTTATAAGATTGTCACGCTTCGTATAACTCGGCTTGTAGTGACGGTATAAAAGAAACCCCTTCGACAGGCTCGTGGTGGCGGTAGAGAAGAACTTGAGGCGCAAAGCAGAAAGACGCACCGCGAAGGTGCAGTCCTTAAAAAGCGAACTGAGCTCCGAATGCTTTCATCTCTTCGTCAAAAGTGGATATTGGTTTTATATCTACATACTTGGCTAACCTCAAGTCTGTATTCACAGAGATAGATTTCAGGTTAAGGTGCTGATTGATGAAGATAAACTCCAAAGGAGGGTTGATAGCTTTTAGTATATCTACAATATCCATCATGGTCATGTTGCGCTCTACGAGGTTGTAGATGCCTGAAGGCACGTCTTTGGTCATGAGCTGATCAAAGACATCACAGAGCAGGTCTATCTGAAGAAAGGCTCTGCTTTGTTTGCCATTGCCATGGATAGAAATTTGATTGTTGAAATTGCTTTCAAAGATCCACTTATTGATCACCGAGTCGGTACGCATGCTTCGGCTATAGCCATACACATTGCCACAGCGGATGATATGTGTCTTGATTTTGTCTTCCAGTCTGCGCACGTGCTCTTCGCCTCGGTATTTGGAGATGGCATAGAAAGTACGTGGATTGGCGTCAGTGTCTTCGTCGATTTCCACGGTAGATGACCCATAAACTCCGATACTGCTTATGTAAACGAGGTGTTTTACGTCGCTTTCTTCCACAGCATAAACCAGCTCTGCGGTACCCCAGTGGTTGACCTGCTCAAAGTAATGTGCATCCACATTGCTATAAGGTGTAGTCACTTTGGCAGCCAGGTGATAGACCACATCAATTCCTTCAAGGGCTTTTTTGAGCTTGCGTGAATCCAATAGTTCGGCTTCTATGAACTTTATTTTTTCGTGGTTAGGATACTTAGGTCCTGTAAACAGCGAATGTGTGCCTCTGCTCAGGTTGTCATAAACGATTACCCGTTTTACGGCAGGGTTTTGTGTAAGCTTTCCAATCAATTCGGTACCAATGTATCCGGCACCTCCAGTTATCAATACGTTCATTTCTTTACTAAATCAGTGTGAAGTCCACATTCCACTTTGTTCATTCCGTACCAGCGTGCTTCTCTCTCCTGCATGTCAGGGTCAAGTTTTCTTGTGCATGGCTCGCAACCTATACTCATGTACCCTTTGGCGTCAAGCGGATGACGGGGTAGATCGTGCTCGCGAATGTAAGCAAATATCTTTTTCATACTCCAGTCTAACATGGGGTGAAATCTGATAGAATCGAAAGGAGCGGGTTGTTCGGTGGTCATGGCTTTTCTCACAGCACTTTGGTCGCCACGTACTCCATTGATCCACACATCATGGTTTCTAAGCAGATGCTCGGTGGGAGCGGTCTTGTTTATGTAGCAGCAGTGATCAGGATCGGAGGTGAACAGCAGTTTGCCTTCAGAGTCTCTCTGCATAAATCGTGGCATGGATGACTTAACTTCAAGTACATTGATCCCAAAATCGGAAGCGACTTTATCTTTAAATGCCACTGACTCAGCGAAGTGATAGCCCGTATTGAGAAAGTAGACGGGGATCGTGTTGTCAATACGACTAAGCAAATGCAGCATCACGAGACTGTGAGTCTGAAAAGAAGATGTAGTAAACATCTTTTTTCCCTCGCTTTTATACTTATCTATCTGATCCTTTATTTCTTCTATCTCCATAATTGAGGTTTAGGCTACAAAACAACCCTGCTCTACTTTAAATTCAAAAGAACTGTGAAAAAAAACAAAATGCTGAGATTTGCCATGAAATTGTAATTGAGCCGAACAAATCTTAAGTACTTTCGGTTTGCAAAGAATAATTGTCTAAACATTCATAAGCTTAGTTTGACCAATGGCCAGGGTATCTGTATTTAGAAAGGAACATTTTAACGCGGCACACAGGCTGCACAATCCTGATTGGGAGGAGGCCAAAAACGATGAGGTGTTTGGCAAATGCAATAACACCAACTGGCACGGCCATAACTATGAGGTGGTGGTGAAACTCACCGGGGAGATTGACCCTATGACGGGGTATGTATATGATATGAAGGTGTTGAGTGATTTGATCAATAAGGAGGTGATCAGAAAATTTGATCATAAAAACCTTAACCTGGATACGGAAGAATTTAGAAATTTGAACCCAACAGCGGAAAACATCGCGGTGGTAATATATAATAAGCTTCGAGGCGCCATAGACGAGCACCTTGACCTAAAGATTAGATTGTATGAAACAGAAAGAAACTTTGTCGAATATCCCTGCTGAGGTGGAAGATTTGGAAATGGATCATGTGGGCACCTCGGATGAAACGCCGATGCGGTCTGATGCTTTTGTGCTCGATGATGACAAGAAGAAGGAGTTAATCGCTGGGCATTTTGCCGAGATTATGAATATTCTGGGGCTTGATCTGGAAGACGACAGTCTGAAAGGCACACCTATGCGTGTGGCTAAGATGTATGTGGAGGAAGTTTTCAGTGGGTTGAATCCAAAGAATAAGCCCAAGGCGAAGCTTTTCGAAAATAAATATAATTACGATCAGATGCTCGTGGAGAAAGACATCACTTTCTATTCGCACTGTGAGCATCATTTTGTGCCTATTTATGGCAAGGCTCACGTGGCTTACTTCAGCAGTGGTAAGGTAGTGGGGCTCTCTAAAATCAACAGAGTGGTGCAGTATTATGCCAAGCGTCCGCAGGTACAGGAGCGACTCACCATGCAGATAGCCAATGAGCTTAAGGAGGTACTGCAAACCCAAGACGTGGCTGTGGTTCTGGATGCCACACACATGTGTGTGTCTTCACGCGGAGTGAGCGACACCAATAGCATGACCGGTACGGCTTACTTCGATGGAAAGTTCAAAGACCAAAATGTGAAAAGTGAGTTTCTGAACTACATCAATGCTAAGACGGATTTGAGGTAGAAAGGTCTATCATGATCTGAAACTGCGAATCTGATAGGTGAACGTAAGCATGAAGTAGCGTTGCAATACTTCCGTCTGTGTTTCTTGCAGATAGGAAGAAGTTACCTGCTGGTCAATGCTTTGATTTTGTTTAAGTAGATCAAACACGGTCAGTTCCAACTCTGCCTGATCGTTTTTCAGGAATTTTTTAGCCACGCTCATATTCCATAATGTGTAATTGATATCCGATGAACTGGAAACACCATTGTAGTTGAGGTGGTAGATGTCCGAGCGAAACACAAAACCCTTACCAAAGATCAGATTGAGTTTGCCGCCAAATGTCTGGGTATAGTAGCTGCTTTGCGAATCGCTCTGTATGCTATTGTAGACTTTGTTGGCCCGAAGGTTATAGTATAGGTTGTAATCTATTTTCTCACTGATGTTGCTTACCAGACCCAATCTGATGTTTCCTGAATAGGTGTTAGAAATGTTTCTTATATCATTAGTTTGCCCGGGTAGTCGAGTGTAAGTGAGCCCCAGTGTGGTATTGATATTTGATTTGATAGGGGAGATAAGCGTGCTGAACGTGGTGTTGTTTCTGATGGACCAGTAGCCGTTTAGGTTGATTGGTTGGCTGATTTGAGCACCTCTCTGAGCTACTATGTCTTCTTGCAGGGTTGAGTCCGCTGAGAGGATATTTGTAGCGTTGGTAATATATTTTTCGGTGTATTTGATGTTGGTAAAGTTTGCCAGGGTGACATTTTTGTCAATGTTGTTTTTGTTTAGCCGGATCATGAAATCATGGGAGTAGCTTTGATCAAGAGATGGGTTTCCTACTGAAAGAAACAAGGGGTTACTGTTGTCGATCACAGTTTGTAGCTGACTCACGGATGGTTCATTTGTGCTGGTACGATACCTTACAAATAGGTTGGTTTTTTCGCTCAAATCGAACCGACCCATGGCTGAAACCAGCAGGCTGTTGAAGTGTGTGCTCAGGCCAATTTCTTCGGGAAAAAACTGCTCATTGCTCAGTGTGGCGTGCTGGTAAAAAACTTCGGTATTGATAAAGCCTCCATAGGACCGGTTTGAAAATGATACAGAAGGCAGGTGTGTGGTGTAACCACTGTTGAAGTGGCTGGACAATGCAGGGAGTAACTCATTTTGCTCACCTTGGGCATCCTCCAGATAGGTATCTTTGTCTGAGTTTCGTTTGTTGGTGGTGAGTTTGTAAGCTCCGGATAGGAGTCCATTGTTGCCCACAGGCTCTGTGTAGGTGAGTTTCGTTGACCATGAGTTGTTGATCTCATCGGTGAGGTAGAGCAGGGTAGAGTCCACCTCCTGATCCTGATAACTATTATTACGATCAGTTAGATTGAGTGCGTTACTCAGATTCAGAGAAACCGTACGCCCTATTTTTTCAAATTTGTGCTGAAAAGTTAGGTTGTTTGATAAGCTAAGAGCTTCATTGTGGCTGCTGTAAACATTGTTGGTTGAGTTGATCAGTTCTTCGGCTTCATTGGTGGTGGTTCCAATGGTTGTTTCCTCTCTGAGGTTGTCCTGGTAACCTATGGAAGATCTTACAAGTAAATTGTTGTTGTCGTTGATTTTATGGTCGAGGCGCAGATTTAGCCTGTGGTTTACATTGTCGGTAGAAGAGCGGCTGTCTTCATCGTAATACAGCGTTTGATCGGTCAAAAAAGATTCCCGGTTGGTCAGGGTGTTGTTACTGTTTTCTGTCTGATTGAAAAAGTAGCTTCCTTCAAAGTTCGTGTTGCTGCCCCATTTGTCGGTGAAGTTTAACCCAAAGCTGTTGGTTTGAGTGATTCCGTCCTGATTGCCTGTGAGTACGTTCTGATTACTTCCCGAGCGTCTGCCCCCACGTCTGCCTCCAGATCCGCCAATGCCGGCCAAATCCTGATTACTGAAATTTTGCTGATTGATGTTGTTGCTCATACCCAACAAAGTGATTCGTTGGTCCTTGTTGAAAGAGTTAAGCACTCCTCCTGCTTTGTAGGTTTCATCGGTACCAGCTCCTGCGTACAATCGCCCAAACTGGCCATTTCGTTTGTTTTCTTTGGTTACCACATTCATGGTCTTGGTCGTATTGCCATCGTCAAAGCCTGTGAATTGAGCCTGATCACTTTGCTCATCGTATATCTGAATGTTGTCCACCATTTCTGCCGGTATATTGTTGAGGGAGAGTAATGGATCTTGGCCAAAAAACCGCTTACCGTCCAGCAATACCTGCTCTACGCTTTCACCATTGGCTGTCACCCCATCTGTATCTACCACAATGCCTGGCATTTTGCTCACCAGGTCACTGGCAGATGCGTCGGGGTTTACCTTGTACGCATCAGCGTTATATTGTACAGTGTCGCCTTTAACTTCTATGGCTACCACTTCGCCCTGAACCTCCACCTGACTTAGTACTGTCACATCCTCAATCAAACTCAAAGTTCCCAAATCCATTTGATCTCCGATGACACGCAGTATCCTCGAGCTGGGCTCATATCCCAGACTGGAAATGTTGAGTCTATAAAAAGCCTGATCTAGCGTTTGAATGCTGAAGTTTCCCTCGAAATCCGTAACAGTATATTTTGACTTCACAGAGTCTTTAATGTTGATAAATCGGACCAAAGCACTGGGTATTGCGCTCCCGTCATTTGAGTCAAGGATCCTTCCCGATACGGCGGTCTGACCAATAGCGCTAAAAGAAATGAATAAAATGGTTGCCAGAATAAGAGGGCGAATGTTGAGCATGATTAGTTAGAGGTTTCTTCTTCGGAATCTTTTGGTTGATTTGGTCTTCTTCTGCCTTCGGCTATGATTTTTTCATATTCAGCATACTGCGTATCATTCAGTACATCGCGGATGAGTTCACTTTTCTCATCTCTCAGTTTGCGCATTTTAGCCCTGACATCTTCTCTTTTTTCGCCGTTTCTACCTTCTTCCATAGTTTCGGTTATGGTCACCGCATACTCTTCATATATACCGTCTATCAAAATCATTTGATCCTCACTAAGGTCGCTTACTTTGGTTTTCACATTCTGTTGCTCGCGCTTCACCATTTCAGCCGGATCAAATCTACCTGGTCTTCCACCTCCGGGAGGTTGCGAATAAGTGCTGCAATAGACAACTATCAAAAGGATAAAGGATAAAGGATATTTCATAAGAAAATTCATTTAGTTGATAGGTTAGACGCATATTGTCAAAAAAACTTGCGGTCATTCCTGTTTTATTTTAAAAAAAATCGGAGTGCGCCTGAGGGGCAGATTTATTAAAATTGAAAATTACATTAATTCAGTGTATGTCCGACACGGTTTTTTGTGCTTGTAGGAATACTTTTTTTGTCATTTTTATAATTTGGCAACTCTTATATCTTTGCACATCTTTTTAAAAAATCATTAAAAACATGACCAATATAATTTACTTGGTGCCAGCCTTGGCGCTAGTAGGAATACTCACCATGATCATAAAATCTAAGTGGGTAAATAAGCAGGATGCAGGGGATGAGAAAATGCAGGGTTTAGCCGATCACATTCGTGAAGGAGCTCTTGCGTTTTTAAGTGCTGAGTATAGAATTTTGGCCATTTTCGTGGTTTTAGCAGGTATTCTTTTAGGAGTTATCTCAAGTCTGGTCGAAACCACTCACTGGTTTATAGTTGTGGCCTTTGTGATCGGAGCGGTATTCTCAGCTTTGGCTGGAAACATCGGTATGAGAATAGCCACGGCTGCCAATGTGAGAACTACACAAGCTGCAAAAACGAGTTTACCGAAGGCACTGAAGGTGTCTTTCACAGGTGGAACTGTAATGGGCTTAGGTGTTGCGGGGCTTGCCGTCTTCGGATTGAGCATGCTGTTTATCCTTTTGTTCCAATGGTTTATGGGTGGTCAGTGGACTAACTCAGGTGACATGACAATCGTATTGGAGGCGCTTGCAGGATTTTCACTTGGAGCTGAATCCATCGCCTTATTTGCGCGTGTGGGCGGAGGTATATATACCAAAGCCGCTGATGTTGGAGCTGACCTTGTAGGTAAAGTAGAAGCTGGTATCCCAGAAGATGATCCAAGAAACCCTGCCACTATCGCCGATAATGTGGGTGATAATGTAGGTGATGTAGCGGGAATGGGTGCTGACCTTTTCGGTTCTTACGTTGCTACGGTGCTGGCATCAATGGTGCTAGGTAACTATATCATCAAAGACATGGCCGATGCAGGTGTGATCCTCGATACTTTTGGTGGCATAGGGCCGATCTTATTGCCGATTATGATTGCAGGAGTGGGTATCATATCTTCTATCATAGGTACGTTTTTTATAAGCGTAAAAAATGAAAGTGCAAAAGAGAATGAAGTTCAAAAGGCTTTAAATACAGGAAATATTACCTCCATTTTAATCACTGCAGTTGCGGGTTGGTTCCTAATCGATTGGATGCTTCCTGAAACAATTGTGGGAATGAAGTTTTTTGGTGAGGGTGTGAAAAATATCCCAGGCAGACATGTGTTCTATGCCACTTTAGTTGGTTTGTCTGTGGGTTACCTGATTTCATTATTTACAGAATATTACACTGCGCTAGGCAAGAAGCCGGTTATGAATATTGTTCAAAATTCATCAACTGGTGCAGCCACTAATATTATAGCAGGGCTTTCTACTGGGATGATCTCTACCTTTTCGTCTGTCATCCTTTTTGCGGCAGCAATCTGGGGGTCATACGCGTTAGCAGGCTTTTATGGCGTTGCGCTTGCTGCCTCTGCCATGATGGCAACTACGGCAATGCAGTTGGCTATCGATGCATTTGGCCCAATCGCTGACAATGCAGGTGGTATCGCAGAGATGAGCGAATTGCCAAAAGAAGTAAGAGAGAGAACGGATATTCTGGATTCTGTTGGAAATACAACAGCAGCTGTAGGTAAAGGTTTTGCGATCGCATCAGCTGCCCTTACGGCACTGGCGCTATTTGCAGCTTATGTGACTTTCACGGGGATCGACGGCATCAACATATTCAAAGCGGATGTACTTGCAGCTCTGTTCATCGGAGGGATGATACCTGTGGTGTTCTCCGCATTGGCTATGCAGTCAGTAGGAAAAGCAGCCATGGAAATGGTTCAGGAGGTAAGAAGGCAGTTTAAGGAAATCCCTGGCATTATGGAGGGAACCGGCCAGCCCGAGTACGGTAAGTGTGTGGATATTTCTACAAAAGCCGCAATAAAAGAAATGATGTTGCCGGGTGCATTGACAATTATCACTCCGATCATCATTGGTTTTGCCATGGGGCCTGAGGCTCTCGGAAGTTATATGGCTGGAGTGGCAGTGTCTGGTGTGCTTTGGGCGATCTTTCAAAACAACGCAGGTGGTGCTTGGGACAATGCCAAGAAGTCTTTTGAAGCTGGAGTTATGATCGATGGAGAGATGACTTACAAAGGATCAGAAGCTCACAAAGCAGCTGTAACAGGTGATACTGTAGGTGATCCATTTAAAGATACATCTGGCCCATCTATGAACATTCTGATCAAGCTTACGTGTCTGGTAGGCTTGGTGATTGCACCGATTTTAGGAGAAATATTTGGATCAGGATCTCATGCTTCTGTGGATTCTCCTCAGGTCGATAAAGTTGAAGTGGCGTTGGAAGAATCAGCGGCCTCTCTGCAAACAGATTTGGTTGAAGTAAAGTAAACAAGAAGCCTAATAATAGATGAAAGGCCCAAAACGCAAGTTTTGGGCCTTTTTTTGTGATTTTTAATGTAGCTCGTACAAGACTCTTAGTGGTAATTAATTAGAATTTGATTCGCTAAACAGAGTTAATCCTTTGATAATGTGTTATTTAAAAATTTAGATTATATTTGTTTCAACCAATCAGCTTAAACAATGCGAAAATTCAGATATTTAATAGCATTAATTGTGTTTCTCTTAATAGGAATTGGATCTATCTACTCCAGTCCAAAGGAAAATGTCACTCCGCAACACTCCAACTTCATCAGGTTTTAAAAGCAAGTCTATAAGTTGCATTAAGTGAATGTTGCTGATTGGTCGCAGATGCTATCAATGGTTATAATATATAATTGATAATTATTCGGCCCACCTTCTTTAAGGTGGGTTTTTTTATTGTTCATTTAATGTCGATCTCTTTTCTCTGAATTTAAATTGGAACAATTTTGAATATGGTCAAATACATATTGATAGCGGCTCTGTGTGGAATGCTATGCTCTTGTGCAACGAATTCTTCATCATCACAAAATGATCAGTCAGAGCTTGCTACAAACAGCGAATGGGGTGAAAATCAGCCTTATGTTGTGCTAATATCCTTTGATGGGTTTCGACACGACTATGCCCGAAAGTATGGTGCAATGAATATCCTCAGCTTTATGGAGAGTGGAGTCTCCGCTGATAAGATGATCCCTTCGTTCCCATCCAAAACCTTCCCCAATCATTACACGCTCGTTACAGGGATGTACCCATCTACTCATGGATTAGTGAGTAATGAGTTTTACAGCAGAGAGAAGGATGCTACCTATAAAGTTGGAGATCTGGCAACAGTACATGATGCTGCATGGTATGGAGGCAAGCCCTTGTGGGTATTGGCCGAAGAAGCCGGGATGCTTGCTGCATCCTATTTCTGGGTTGGATCCGAAGCTCCAATAGGTGGACGAATTCCAACATACATGAAGCCTTACGACGGCTCAATACCTAATCAAGAAAGATTTGAGGGAGTTGTGGATTGGTTGAAACTTCCGGCTGCAGATAGACCTCACTTTATGGCTGTTTATTTTTCAGTTATTGATGATGTGGGGCATAGATATGGTCCTAACTCAAAGCAAACAGAGGAGGCTGTTTTGAGGCTAGATCAACAATTTGGAGAGTTTATGGATAAGCTGGCAAAAGTAAATTTACCTGTCAATGTGATATTGGTAGCAGATCATGGCATGTCTGAAATTAACCGGGGTGTGATACTTGACGATATAGTCGATGTGTCTGATTGTAAAGTGACCTGGAGCTTTCCTCCGATGATTTATTCCGATGATTCGATCCGAATAAATGAGATACAAAGTACTATCAATGCTGACGGAAGAATTGCTGCATGGAAGCCTGAAGAGCTGCCTGAGCGACTGCATCTTCCTGCCGGTGATCGGGTAGGTGATTTGATTCTGTACACAGAAGCGCCTCTTGTTATTTTGAAAAAGCCACAAGTGGTAAAGGGTGGTACGCATGGTTTTAATCCTTATACGAATGATGATATGGGGGCATTATTTGCGGCTCAGGGGCCTTCCTTCAAGTCAGGAATTAATATCGAAGAGTTTGAAAATATTCATGTGTTTTCAGTAGTGGCAAAAATTCTGGGCTTGGAAAGCCCTGACAATGTGGATGGCAGACTTGAGGAGCTGGAGCCAATTCTGCGGGAATAGAATTTGTAGTTTGGCATTATTTTAGTCAGGAGAAAGATATGCTCCAATTTCTAGACTACTTCTTAACCTACTTTCACACAGCACTCATTTTATTTGTGCTCTCGGGATGGATTTTTCCTCAGACTCGTCGTTCCCACGCCCTGCTTTTGATTCTTATTTTGATTGCATGGTTTGGTATTGGAGTGTACAAAGGTGTGCTAGGGTATTGTCCGCTTACGGATTGGCATTGGGATATCAAGCGGGAACGAGGCGAACGCGGGATGTCTAGTTCTTTCGTGGAATATATGGTGGAGAAAATATCGGGAATCAATTTTTCAAGAAAACTTGTAGATGGATTTACTTTAGGGGGCCTGATAATGGCCTGCATCATGGCGGTGGTGATGTCCTTCAAATCCAGAAAAACCAAAGCGTAATCAGCCTGGTCTAGAGTCAGTTTTGCGTGCACGATAATGGAATATCCTGTATTTTAGGGATTAGCTTTTATCCTATGCTACTGTTCGTTTTACTCAATTTTCAATTTTATTTTCAGCCGATCATTGTTTCGTCAGAAACGAACGAGATTTTGATGGGTCTGGATCAACTCTGGTATTATGAAGACACCAGCTCCACTCTTACACTCAAAGACGTAACTAAGCAGGATTTTCAGGAAAAATTTCGACTTAACCCTCAATCCAAACCCACCGACTATAACACCTCATCAACCTATTGGGTCAGGTTGGCTATTGATATTACGGATTTGGAGAAAAACTACCTTATCGAGTTTTATGACCAGACCATAGATGAGTTGGAGGTGCATTTGGTGTATGAGCAGGATAGTGTCTTCACTACCTATGTGATGGGGGATCTTAATTATTTTCCATCCAAACCCTTTCAGCACAAAAACTTTGAAGTGCCGCTCCCGAATGCGGGCTACTACCTGTGCTATATCAAAGTTCATAGTCATGAATATGCTGATATACGAGTGGCCATTAGGAGTTACAATAGGTTTATTGAATATGCCCTGGTTGAGTACTTTGTGTATGGTCTATTCTATGGAATGATCCTCATTATTTCCCTCTACAATACGCTGATATTCTTTGCTATTAAAGAGTCAAGGTATTTGTATTACACATTTTATATTCTCAGTGTTGGGGTTTATGCTATGAGCGTAGACGGGGTAGGGTATCAGTACTTATGGCCTTATAGACCCGAATGGAATCAAATTGCTCACGGAGTGGCGCTTTTCCTTTTGATATTTTGGGCGATCTTATTTGCCCGCAAATTCCTAAACACAAACATTAGGTCACCTAGACTAAACAAAGTACTCCTTATCGTTTTAGTGCTTCGTGTTGTGTGGTTTTTTATTGCGCTCATTTGGAATCACGATTTGTTCCAACACAGAAGCATCGAGATCATTCCCCTTGCCATTATTTTCGTTGCGAGCGTTTCGGTTTACTTAAGAGGTTACAAGCCGGCTAGATTTTTTATTGTTGCCTTTGGTCTGCTGTTTTTTGGCTTTATCACCAAAGCACTGTTGATGCTATCCGTCATTCCATTTTACATCACCAGCTATTACAGCTTGCATATTGCCTTTGTTTTAGAGATGCTCTTCCTGTCATTTGCCTTGAGTGACAGGGTCAGGATTTTGAAAAACAACAGAGACAAAGCCTATAAACGTATTTTGGCTCAACACGAGCATAATTCTAAACTAAAGGATAGGCTAAACGCCAAATTAGAGCATCAAATAGCAGAAAGAACCAAGGAACTGAGGGACAAGAATGAAGAACTGGAAAAGCAAAAACTAGAAATAAGTGAGATCAACACTTTGCTTGATTTGGATAATTTCAGGTTGAGTAATGATATCAAGGTTATTCAGAAGGAAAGGTTGCTCAACAAGGAACTCACTTATGATGAATTCCTGAATATTTTCGAAGAGGATGTCCAACTCCTTGAGATATTGTCAGATTATAAGTGGGGAGATGGCTATGAATGCGCTAAATGTAAAAGTGATACTTACAGTGAGGGAACAGTGAAATATAGCCGGCGCTGCACCAAGTGTGGCTATCAGGAATCCCCAACCACGCACACTCTGTTTCACAACATCAGGTTTCCGCTTAACAAGGCTTTCTATATCTTTTATGAGGCCATGAATAAAGATCAATATTCTTTATCTGAGCTATCTGAAATGCTCAGTCTAAGAAAAAGTACAGTTTGGAGTTTTAAGAAAAAGGTAGCTTCCAAAACCCCGCAGGAAAACGAAAAGCTGTACAAAATCTTTAATAAGGTTAAAGAGCCTCAAAATCCTTGAAAATTTATTTGTATTATTTAAAGAATTTTTATTTGAGTAAATCGTGTGTTTAAAGCGATATACTGATTTTGATAATTTCTTTTTAATATCTTAATTAATATAAAATTGGTTGTGATTAAAGCGTAACGATTTTTATAAGGGCATGTTTTAAATCTATCAATCTTTTGTATTATTCTAATTTTCGATCTCGAAAAAGGTTTGGTGATTGATTGTGAAATTGATAATCTTGTATTGAAAGAAAACGTTTGCAATAAATAGATTCAAATGAAACACCTCTCCAAATTATTAATTTTGTTACTCATTGGAACTTTATATTCCAGTCGCTTATATTCTCAGGACTTTAAGGTTACTGGTATTATCACTGATGGTGAAAGCGGGGAACCGTTGATAGGGGCCACAGTCCTTGAGCAAGGCACCACCAATGGCACAATCACAGATTTCAATGGCGCCTATGAAGTGTCTGGGTTAAACCCTGATGCAATTCTGGTTATATCCTATGTTGGGTATGTTGAGGCTGAAATCCCCGTTAATGGAAGAACTCAAATCGATGTTGATTTGAGTTTAAATATTTCGGAGTTAGAAGAGATTGTAGTTGTTGGATATGGTACTCAGAGAGAAAAGGATTTGACTTCTTCAATTTCTACTTTGAAAGCTGAGGAGCTCTCCAAAACGCCGACAAGTCAGGCGATGCAGGCCTTACAGGGAAAGGTTGCTGGAGTACAGATTGTGAGTTCTGGAGAACCCGGCAAGGGACCAACTGTGCGTGTTAGAGGAATTGGTACTCTGGAGGGAGATTCCAAGCCTCTTTATGTGGTAGATGGAATGTTTCTTGATAATATAGATTTTCTCAACCCTGCCGATATACAATCAATATCCGTTTTAAAAGATGCTTCGGCGGCCGCAATATATGGTGTGAGAGCTGCAAATGGGGTAATATTGGTTGAGACCAAAAAAGGGGCTTATGAGCAGTCTGCTACAGTAACATATGATGGTTACTACGGGGTACAGCGTCCTCAAAATGTACTTGAAATGGCAAATACCAAGTTGTTCACTGAATATGCGCTTGCCACAGGGTCCGATGCGGATGCCGCCTTTATTAACAATGCATTTCAGACTTATGGAAGAAATAGAGCGAATACATCTCTACCTGATGTCAATACTGATTGGTATGATAAGGTTTTGAGAAATTATGCACCCCAGCAAAGCCATAATGTAACGGTAAGTGGAGGAACAAAGGATGCCAAATACTCAGTGGGAGTTGGGTATTTTCAGCAAGATGGTTTGGTTAGGGACACGCCCAATTCGTATGAACGATTCAATTTCAGAACCAATGTGGAAGTTGACGCAAAGGACTGGTTGAGAATTGGTGGAACAGTAAATGTTATAAGGGGTGAGCAGCACAATGCTCCCGGTTCAGTGTGGTCCAATACCTATTTTGCCGTACCGATAATCCCAGTTTATGATGACACTAATACTGACGCCACTCCATATATGTTAGGAAATGCCAGGAACCTGGGATATCGAGGTAGGCAAAATCCATTTTTTGACATGCTCTCGGGAGATGATCAGAACCTAACGGCTAGAATTCTTGGAAATCTGTTTACCGAAATTGAGCTTATCCCCAATAAGTTGACCTATAGAATGGCATACAATTATACCTACAACACCTTGAATGCCAGAAATGTGGACTTTCGGTACCATGATGGTGTGCAGCTAAACCTTTCCAGATTAGTCAATATTAACGAGACTACTTTCGATCAGATTTGGGATAATATCCTGACTTATAATGAATCAGTTGGTAAGCATAGTTTAACGGTAATGGCGGGATATGAGGTCAGGACTGAAGAATACAAAAGAATGAGATTGCAAGGTGACAGCCTTTACGTTAGTCCAACATTTGATAATGAAGAGCTTTGGTACTTCACCAATCCGGGTGAGGAGATATTTACTAACACTACGGATCCATTGAGGAACTCAGCAACAGGAAATTTTGGGGAATCATTTAATGGAATTTCTTACTTTGGAAGAATTGCTTACAACTACGACGACAAATATTTGCTTTACGGGACTTTGCGTAGAGATGGAACCAACAAGTTTCAAAAGAAATGGGGTTTGTTTCCAACAGTTGGAGTTGGATGGGTTGTTTCTGAAGAAGGCTTTTTCGATGTTCCTGGTGTAGATTTCTTAAAACTCAGGGGTAGCTGGGGTAAACTTGGAAATGTTAATGTGGATGCGGCCGTTGGGCAACCAACATATGAAAATCAAACTGTAGCAATAGATGACACCCAGGAAAGCGGCACTACTGTAACCAAGCAGTTCGATATTTTGGATAGATGGGAAACCACCGTTGAAACGAATGTGGGTATGACAGGAGAGTTTTTAGATAGTAGACTTTCTGTAGACGTGGATTATTATGTCCGAGATACAGAAGATGGTGCAGTGACAATCATTCTTCCGTTAGTAAGGGCCAATGTAAGAAGAAACCTGGCTGGTTTTAGAAATCAGGGGCTTGAGGTTGTAGCAAATTGGTCTGATGATATCAACCCTAATTTGAGTTATTCTGTTGGAGTAAATTTTGCAACCCTCAAAAACGAGGTTTTATCGCTTGGTGGGCAGCAGTACTTGAATGCAGGGTCAGCGGAGTTTAGGCAAAGGTCAATTGTGGGTCAGCCGATTAGGGCGTTTTTTGGTTACGAAGTTTTGGGTGTATTTCAAAATGAGTCTCAAATTACGAATAGCGGTCTCAGTTCTGAGTTCATAGATGATTCTTCTATAGAACCTGGAGACTTTCAATATAAAGATCAAAACAATGATGGCTTCATTGATGATTTAGATAGAGTCGTTTTAGGATCATTCCTACCAGACTTTACATATGGTTTTAATCTAGGTGTGAAATATAAGAGGTTCGATCTAAGCGCTAATTTTCAAGGTCAGCAAGGGCAAAAAATTCTGAATAGAAAAAGAGGACAAATTATATTCACTACAGATGCCAATCTTGATGCAGATTTAGTTAAAAACCTTTGGTCGGGGGAAGGAACTTCAAATAAATACCCGTCAGCTGCGGGCTTAAGAAAGGGGTATAACCAGGCCATGAGTGATTACTTCGTGGAAGATGGATCGTACTTCCGGGTACAAAACGTTAGACTTACGTATACCATTCCACCTGCCACGGTTCTAGGCAAAGGTTTGCCGGATATGCGCGTGATTCTTACTGC
Organism: Cyclobacteriaceae bacterium; assembly: GCA_039970095.1. Taxonomy (GTDB): domain Bacteria; phylum Bacteroidota; class Bacteroidia; order Cytophagales; family Cyclobacteriaceae; genus JAMZMI01. The sequence goes on along the minus strand of JBDVMP010000003.1, from coordinate 19,464 downwards.
GGAGCGACCGCTTACTGTTTTTAACTACAATGGGTTTAACCCGGAAGTATCCAATGGGGTGGATAATCAAACATATCCGATTCCAGCAATCTATACTATGGGTTTAAACATCAAGATTTGATAACGAAAATGACAACAATTATGAAATCATATAAATTTTTCTTAACCAGTATTTCGCTGATGGTAGTTATTTTCATAGCACCCTCTTGTGATGATATACTAGATGACCCACAGGAACTTCAAGTAGTAGTCTCAGGTGTCGATTACAAAAACACACCTCAAATGAAGCAACTTATCAAAGGGGCTTATTACAATCTTTACAATATTCAATGGGAGACTTTTCCACTACTTTCTGTTAGAGGTGATGATGTCAATGCCGAAGGCGATCAGGAGCCACTATTGGAAACTGAGGCATTTAGATACAATCGGTCATTTTGGATGTACAATTCCACTTGGCTCAATTTATATTCTGATATTATCAATTGGTATTCTATAATAGAAGAGCTTGAGAAGTTCAATGAATTTGCCGATGACCCAGCTCCAGGAAGACAATACATTGCTGAGATAAAAGTGATGCAAGTTTATGAACTACTTCTTTTGGCCAGAATGTGGGGAGGGATTTTGATACCAAAAAACTCGCAGACAAATACACTATATGAGGCTCCTATCACTCCTTTTGACGAAGTGATGCAATATATATCTGATGAAATAGATGAGGTCATTCCTTTGCTCTCGACTGCTGCGCCAAATGAAAGGACTTTTATTCCTGGCGGCATCACTGTGCATACAGCACTGGCCATTAAGGCCATGGCTAACCTAGAAATGAAAAACTGGCAAGGTGTGGCTGATGCCACGGGAGAAATAATCAGTTCTGGTAAATTCCAATTGTTTTCAGACTACTACGAACTTTTCAAAACTCCAGGAAAACTAGCTGATGAAAATATTCTTGAGTTTCAATACTCCGACTTTGGCGAGGGTACTGGAGCGGGAGTGCGCTACCTGCATGCATTTTTTGGGCCAAACAACTGGACACCTGAGGTTGACGGTGTAGGCCCTGGCTGGGGATTTTGGGAGCCTTCATTGAAGTATATCACATTTATGCTTGACAGGGGGGAAATGGATAGACTGGAAACATCTGTGTTATTTACTGATCAAGGGGTAGATAGCTTGGAAGCTAAAGGATATACAGACCTACCAGCCTTTGTTAGCAACACAACCAGAGACAATGACGTAATTGGGAATACCAATGGCAATCCCAACCCTCGAGCCATATTTTCAAGCGGCAAGCACTATTTGCCATCTAATCAGATGATTGCAGGTCGTACTGAATATGGCTCAAATAAAAACTTCATTTGTATTAGATATTCAGAAATTTTATTGATGCACGCTGAGGCTCTGGTTAGTGGTGCTTCTAGCTCTGCAATGTCTGCTGACGAGGCAGTCAATGCTGTAAGATTAAGGGCAGGACTGGGGAACCTTGCCGGAGTAACCATCGATGAGGTTCTTGATGAAAAATTCGCAGAATTTGGAATGGAATGGGGTATCAGATTTTATGATTTGGTTCGCCATGATAAAACCTCCGAATTAGTCGGCTATAGCGAGGCTGACAGGTTCTTACCCTACCCATTGGCCCAAATTGATTTGCTGCCACAATTAGATTCGAATTAACAATAACCGATCAACCAAATAAACAAATAATTTATCCACGTAAACAACTAAATTCTATTCTATGAAAATTCTAAAACACCTATCGATCTTTGCGATGTTCGCATTGATAGCCACGGCAATCTCATGCGGTGATGATGATGAGCCCAAAGACCCGGGGGCGGAAGATTTGGAAGCTCCTGTAGTGACCATCTCCTCTCCAGAAGATGGCTCTACAGTTGAGACACTTGACGAAACCACAACCGTAACAATCAATTTTGAAGCAACGGATGACGTAGAGTTAGCTTCTGTTGTTGTTGATTTTGATGGAACCCAAATCTCTGAGGTTACTTCATTTACAGACTTCTTGAAATATATAGGAGAAGTGGATCAGGATGGAGTAGCTGACGGTGATCATACCGTGACGGTTACTGCTACTGACCTTGCAGGTAAGTCTAGTAGCGCGACTGCTACATTCACCAAATCAACGGCTAACCCGTACACTGCCCTCGATGGTGAAGTTGCGTATTGGTCATTTGACGGTAACTATGCTGAACGCATATCTGAAGTCGAAGCAACTGTAGTTGGAACTCCCGGGTATGCTGGTGAGGGTAAAGTAGGGGCAGACGCTTACGCTGGTGCAGCAGAGTCATATCTAACCTTCGGTACCGATAATATTCAGTCGGCAACTATGACAATTTCTTTTTATATAAAAGTAAATTCAACTCCAGAGAGAGGAGGAATACTTGTCATGGGGCCTCCAGATCCTGACAATACAGACTTTCAAAACTTAAGAACTAGTGGGTTTAGAATATTTCGTGAGCCAAGAGGTGATCAAGGGCTTCAAGTTATCAAGGCCAATTTTGGAACGGGTGAATCAGATAGTTGGCTAGATGGTGGAGACCTTGCCACGGTAGACCCTTCTGCGGGTGAATGGAACCATGTTGCATTTGTTGTTGACGCTACCACTGCAACGTTTTACCTTGATGGCGCTCAGGTAGCCACTGTGGCCGAACATGTTGGTTTGAGTGTTGCCAATTGTGATATACTATCAATAATGTCTGGTGAGCCAAGATTCACAGAATGGAATCACCTAGCTGACGAGAGCTACCTTGATGAGCTTAAAATATTCAATAAAGCCCTTAGCGAAGCTGAACTTGAAGATCTAACAGGGCTAGAGTTTGGATTGCCTCAACTCGACGACCCTGAAGATCCGGGATTGACACCTATTGATGGAGATGATGCTACCGAAATACTCTATATGTCATTTGATACTGATTTCAGCTCTACAGGTACATCTGTAACTGTAACAGAGGTAGGCACACCTTCAGTAGTGGATGGTGGAGTATCAGGCAAAGCATACTCCGGAGATGCTAGTTCTTACATTACCTTCCCAACGGATGGGTTACTAAATGATAGCTTTTCTGCGTCCATGTGGATCAAACTGGATCCTACAGCAACCAGAGCAGGTATTTTGGCTATAAGTGCCTTACACGATGAAGGTGAATCCAAGAATGACCTTACAAAAGGAATTAGGCTCTTCAGAGAAGGTGATGATGTGAAACAAACATTCAAAATGAATGTTGGTAATGGAGATGGAAATGCATGGGTAGATGGCGGAAGCTACGCTACTTTCGCAGCGGCTAGAGAAGATTGGTTACATCTGGCAGTCACTGTAGGCGGAGGTAAGAGCCAGGTTTATCTAAACGGTATTCTGGCAGCTCAAAGTTCTGAAGATCAGGTTATTGACTGGACAGGGTGTGATTTATTGTCATTTGGCTCAGGAGCTCCACGTTTCCAGGAGTGGAGTCACCTTGGTGAAACCAGCATGTTAGACGAACTGAGAATCTACAATGGTGTTTTAACACCTGCTCAGATCGCAACATTGAAGGCTGCAGGAAACTAACTCAGCATTTAGTTTAGTAAATGAGGCTTTCAGACCTCATACTTCCATAAACTCCCCGAAGAAATTTGCTTCGGGGAGTTTCTTACTCACCAAATCAACCAATTTTTATATTCAGAATGTATTACTTGAAAGAATCGACAATCATTTTAGGGCTTTTGTTTCTACTAACTCTTGTTGCTTGTAATGATGATGATTCGGACAACAAACCAGAATTAATATTAACCTCCCTTAACATTGGCAATGAAAGCTTGCTTGAAGGATCGGTCGTTGATGTGCCGGTTAGCCAATCCATTGTTGTATCCTTTAACCTTCCTCTTGATACCGGCTCAGTATCTCAAGGCCTGGTCATCACCGATGAAGCAGGAAATGAACTGTTGTTGAGGTTCAATTTTTTCAATAGCAATAAATCGGTAACTATATACCCTACCCAACCTCTAAAGACATATACAGAATACACCATTTCTATCACCGATGCGATCATAAGTTTATACGGTGATTCCAAAAATATTGCGACTTCTTATACCTTCAGGACAGTAGAGGGCCTTTTACAACTTGAGCATATAGAGTCTGCCGGGATAGATTTAAATTTAAATTCCCTTATTTATGAAATTCCTCTTGATCTTGACATTAAAGTTTCTTTCTCTGGAGAGTTGGATCCAGCTACAGTCACTTCTAGCAATGTTTACGTTGTTGATTCAAAGGGATTTAAAACAAACATAAACCTCGATGTTCAGGGAAGTGAGCTTCATATCTCTACTGAGCCCGAGAACTTGAATTATTGGTCCACATATAGTCTCGTTCTGGATACGGCAGTTGCAGGTATTGGAGCTACAGGTTTCGAAGGTTTTGAAGCTGCTTTTGTCACCAAACTAGACTCCACCTTAAAATTTCCCGAAATCTCCGATGATGAGTTGCTGACAAAGGTTCAGGAGCAGACCTTCAAATACTTTTGGGACTTTGGTCATCCGACCAGTGGCCTTGCACGTGAGCGAAATACCAGTGGGGAAACCGTCACCATCGGAGGGTCAGGGTTCGGAGTAATGGCAATAATTGTAGGAATCGAAAGAGGATTTATCTCCAGAGCGGAGGGAATCGATCGTCTATATACCATTGTGAACTTTCTTCAAGGGTGGGCAGACCGTTTTCATGGCGTGTGGCCGCACTGGCTCAATGGCACCAACGGTAACGTAATTCCTTTTAGTGGCAATGACGATGGGGGGGATTTGGTAGAAACAGCTTTTATGATTCAAGGGCTAATTGCTGCCAGAAACTACCTTGATGATCAGAATACATTGGAGGCTCAGATCATTACAAAAATAAATACTCTAGTAGATGAAGTGGAATGGGACTGGTACACTCAGGATGATCAGAGTGTACTTTATTGGCATTGGTCTCCAAATTTTGGTTGGGAGAAAAACCATAAAATTACAGGATGGAATGAGTCGCTCATTGTTTATGTCCTGGCCGCTTCTTCCACCACTCATACTATCGACCCTGCCGTATATACGACTGGCTGGTCGCGCAGTGGAAGTATGGTTAATAGCGCCGGAAACTCTTATTATGATTATACACTTCCTCTGAGAAATGACAAAGGAGGCCCTTTGTTTTTTGCGCATTATTCATTTCTGGGATTGGATCCTCGAAACCTGTCTGATCAGTATGCCAACTATTGGGAACAGAATGTCAATCATACCATGATCAACAGGGCATATTGTATAGATAATCCAAGAAATTATCTAGGATATTCAGCACAATGTTGGGGGCTGACGGCAAGTGATAACTATGAAGGTTATAATGCGCATTCCCCTGATAATGACAAAGGCGTCATTACTCCAACGGCCGCACTTTCGTCATTTCCTTATTCGCCCGAAGAATCGATGGAAGCATTAAAGCATTTCTACTACATCCTTGGAGATAGGTTGTGGGGAAATTACGGGTTTTATGATGCTTTTAGCCCCAAGGAAAATTGGACAGCATCATCTTACCTGGCCATAGATCAAGGACCCATTATCGTAATGATCGAAAATCATAGAACAGGCCTACTTTGGGATCTTTTTATGTCTGATCCGGAGGTTGAAGCCGGTTTAACCAAACTTGGATTTACATATGAATAAGCACTTGAAATATAGCCTGATTTTGGTTGCAGGGATGCTATTATACGCTTGTGCAAGCAAACAAAAAACCAGCAGTACGGCTGCCGGACAATCAACAGAAGATTCACTGCTTAACCTGGTTCAGTATCAGACATTTCAGTATTTCTGGAATGGAGCTGAGTCTAACTCTGGTCTTGCATGCGAAAGAATTCACATGGACGGCATCTATCCGTCCAATGATCAAAATGTAGTTACCTCAGGCGGGTCAGGTTTTGGAGTAATGGCCATATTGGTTGGGATCAAACGCGGATTCATCACACGCCAGCAAGCAGTAGAGCGGTATGAGAAAATTTTGAACTTTCTCGAAACTGCCGAGAGTTTTCATGGAGCGTATCCTCACTGGTGGTATGGTGATTCCGGCAAAGCCAAGCCATTTAGTAAAAAGGATGACGGGGGAGATCTCGTAGAAACAGCTTTTTTGATGCAGGGACTGATTGCGGTTCGTGAATATTTTAAAGATGGAAATGCCCGCGAAAAATTGATTTCGGAGCGCATTGATACCATATGGAAAAATGTAGAATGGGACTGGTACACAAAGGGCGGAGAAGATGTACTCTACTGGCACTGGTCTCCCAACTATGGATGGGAAATGGATTTTCCGGTAGGAGGCTACAACGAATGTTTAATTATGTACGTATTGGCTGCTGCTTCTCCCACCCATGGGGTTGATGCTGCTGCTTATCACAAAGGATGGGCTCGTGATGGTAAGATAGAGTCTAACCAAACCTCCTACGGCAATGATTTGGTTCTGAACCATTTCGAACATGATGAAGCCAAAGTAGGCCCTCTTTTCTGGGCTCATTATTCTTATTTAGGGCTTGATCCTCGTGGTTTGGTTGATAAGTATGGAGAGTACCAAACCTTGAATGAGTCTCATGCTAAAGTTCATTATGCCTATTGCGTGGAAAACCCGAAAGGGTATGACGGCTATGGTGAAGATTGCTGGGGGCTCACCTCTAGCTATTCCATGGGCGGATATGCCGGACACAGACCTGATCGTGATCTCGGCGTGATTTCGCCAACTGCTGCTCTATCCTCATTCCCATATACACCAAAGGAAAGCATGCAGATGCTCAAGTTTTTATATGCGTCCGAACGTGATACACTGGTGGGCGAATATGGGCCATATGATGCTTTCAGTTTTGAAAATGATTGGTACTTACCCCGTTATTTGGCCATTGATCAGGGGCCAATACCCGTGATGATCGAAAACTATAGAAGTGGTTTTTTGTGGGAGCTGTTTATGGGTGCACCGGAGGTAAAAGAAGGACTTAAAAAACTAGGTTTTAGGTATGAGTAAAATTGTTGTATCACTCTTTTGTTTTTTCGCTGCTGTTGCGGCCTTGGCTCAACCAGAATATGAGGCTCAGACTTATAAAAGTGACCTGAGGGAACTCAATTATCGAATACTTTACCCGGAAAATTTTTCGGCTAAAAACACTTATCCGGTTCTACTGTTTCTGCATGGATCTGGAGAACGTGGAGACGACAACCAAAAGCAGCTCGTTCATGGCAGCAAGCTATTCTCCAATGCATCTTTTAGAAAAGATTACCCTGCTATCGTTGTGTTTCCACAGTGCCCGCAAGAGGACTATTGGTCCAATGTTACCGTAGATAGAAGTTTTCATCCCTTGAGGCTGGTATTCCATGAAGAAGGGACTGCCACATCAGCGCTGCAGCAAGTTATGGCACTTATGGATTCGCTCTATGCTTTGCCATTTACCAAGGATGATCAATTTTACCTTGGCGGACTATCAATGGGCGGAATGGGAACTATCGAACTGGCAGCCAGAAAGCCGGAAATGTTCGCTGCGGCTTTTTCCATTTGTGGAGGAGGTCATACTGCCAGGGCCAGGCAAATTGCCGGTAATGTTCCAATGTGGTTTTTTCATGGTGCCAAAGATGATTTGGTATTGCCATCACACTCCACTGAGATGGTCATAGCCATTCGTGAGAATGGAGGAATCGCCAGGTACACACTTTATAAAGATGCCAATCACAACAGTTGGGATTCGGCATTCGCTGAGCCTGAGTTTATGAGTTGGCTCTTTTCAAATGTCAAAGGCCGATGAAATTGCAGCTATTTATCATAGCGACCTTGATGATGGTTTCCTGTTATGGACAAAGCCCAAAAACCTATTGCAACCCCCTCGATATAGACTATACGTACATGGTTTATAATTCGAGCAAAAATATTTCATACCGATCAGGAGCAGATCCGGCAGTCATCGAATTCCGTGGAGAGTACTATATGTTTGTAACCCGCTCTTTTGGTTACTGGCATTCTTTCGATCTGGTCAATTGGGATTTCATCAAGCCAGCACAATGGTTTTTCGAAGGTTGCAACGCACCAACGGCGTTCAATTATAAAGATTCCCTCGTCTATTTTGCAGGTGACCCGGCTGGCTATGGCAGTATTTTATATACCGATAACCCTAAAAGCGGAAAATGGACACCAACTGCCTCTATATCTAATAATATTCAGGACTCTGAATTGTTTATTGATGATGACGGCAGGACCTATTTGTACTGGGGATCTTCTAATGTGCACCCCATTCGCGTTAAGGAACTGAATAAGGACGATCGATTTCTGGAAACCGGCGTAAAAAAAGACCTGATAAACCTGGTTGAGGAACGAAACGGCTGGGAGCGTTTTGGTGAAAATAATTTTCATCCAACCTTAAAGGAGGGATATATGGAAGGCGCTTCCATGACCAAGTACAACGGCAAATACTATTTACAGTATGCAGCGCCGGGCACTCAGTTCAATGTATATGGCGATGGCGCTTACATCGGTGACTCTCCATTGGGTCCCTTCACCTACATGGAAAATAACCCCATGAGTTTTAAGCCTGGTGGGTTTACCAATGGAGCAGGGCATGGCATCACAGTAAAGCAAACCAATGGACAATACTGGCATTTTGGAACTATGGCTCTTGCCTCCAATTCTCATTGGGAGCGCCGATTGTGCATGTTTCCAACCTACTTTGATGCGGAAGGACTGATGTACACAGATACGAACTATGGTGACTATCCGCGCTTTGGCGCAGATCACTCAACCAAAGCCGGGCAACATTGCGGCTGGATGCTACTCTCATATCAGGGTCAGACCGTGGTGTCTTCATCTCAAATGCAGGTTAAGAAGAGCACCTCCACTGATAGTGATTATCAGATCACGGAAATGCCCCTTAAAAAAAATAAGAAAGGGGAGATCACTTCTAAGGTGCTGACAGATGAAAATCCAAAGTCCTTTTGGGTGGCGGATGCTAACGACGATCAGCAATGGATAAGAATCGAAATGTTGAAGCCCGGGAAGGTTTACGCATTTCAACTCAATTTCCATGATCATGAAAGTGGTATTTATACAAGAACTGAAGGGTTGCGTCATCGTTTCATTATTGAAGTTTCGGATGATGGAGAATCCTGGAGAACAGTTGTTGATAGAAGCAATAGTTATCAGGACTCGCCCAATGCATATGTCACCCTCAATCAGCCGGTTGATGCAAAATTTGTTAGATATAAAAACATTGAAGTGCCGGGTGCTAACCTCGCCATGTCTGAATTCAGGGTTTTTGGTTTGGGGTTTGGGAAAGGACCGGGCAAGGTCAAAGACTTTTCGGTAAAAAGGGAGGAGGATAGCAGGGATGCTCGCCTCTCCTGGAGTCCGGTGAAAGGTGCACAGGGCTATAATATAAAGTGGGGGATAGCTCCTGATAAGCTTTATAGCAGTTGGCTGGTTTATGATGATATACAGCTGCTAATGCGATGTTTGACCGTAGATCAGACATACTATTTCGTCATTGAAGCTTTCAATGAAAATGGTATTTCACCGAAATCTGAAATTGAAGTAAGTACAGTGAACTAAGTAAGAAAGGGATGGAAAAAATTAAAGTAATTTTCGTGGTGTCAGTTTTGTTTTTCATGTCATGTGAGCAGCAAAAGTCTGGAGAAAAAGCATCTAGTATAGATGCGAGAGTGGATTCTGTAATGGCACTGATGACACTAGATGAGAAAATAGGGCAGTTGAACCTCCCAGGTGCAGGAGACATCAACACTGGTTTGGCTAAAAGTACCGGGATCGTACCTAAGATCAAAGACGGTAAAGTAGGTGGCCTTTTCAATATCAGCACAGTAGAAAAAATCAAAGCCACGCAGAAGGTAGCCGTGGAAGAAAGCCGGTTGGGGATTCCGCTAATCTTTGGAATGGATGTGATTCACGGGTACAAAACATTATTTCCAATCCCACTTGGGATGTCCTGCATTTGGGATATGGATTTGGTAGAAGAATCAGCCAGGATGGCTGCAAAAGAGGCTACAGCAGATGGCATAGCCTGGACTTTTTCGCCAATGGTAGATGTGTCTCGCGACCCTCGGTGGGGGCGCATCTCGGAAGGCTCGGGTGAAGATGCCTACCTCGGTTCTGAAATAGCCAAAGCTATGGTTCGTGGATATCAGGGTGATGATCTCACCCTTGAGAATACCATGATGGCCTGTGTGAAGCACTATGCATTGTATGGTGCAGCAGAGGCAGGTAGGGACTACAATACGGTGGATATGAGTCATCAACGTATGTACAACGAATATTTTCCGCCATACAAAGCGGCTGTGGATGCTGGAGTGGGAAGTGTCATGGCCTCATTTAACGAAGTGGATGGCGTGCCAGCCACAGGAAGCAAGTGGCTGATGACCGAAGTGCTGAGAAATCAGTGGGGGTTTGATGGGTTTGTGGTGACGGACTACACGGGCATTACCGAGATGGTTGAGCATGGAGTGGGAGACACTCTGCAGGTTGCGGCTAGAGCGCTTGATGCGGGTGTAGATATGGATATGGTCAGTGAGGCATTTCTTGACAAAACTAAAATTGCGCTGGAAAAGGGGCTGGTTACAGAAGCTCAAATAGATGCGGCTTGCAGAAGAATATTGGAAGCAAAATTCAAGCTTGGGTTGTTTGATGCCCCCTATAAGTATTGCGACGAATCGAGAGCGCAAACCGAAGTATTTACCGCAGAAAACAGGCAGGTAGCACGAAGGATTGCAGCAGAGTCGATGGTGCTTTTGAAGAATGAAGATGATATTTTGCCATTGAAAAAGACAGGCACTATTGCGCTGATTGGCCCCATGGCCAACAATCGACTGAATATGGCCGGAACATGGAGTGTGGCCGGTAATTTTGACAAGTCCATTTCCATCATGGATGGCCTCAAAAATGCAGTAGGAGATGAGGCTACAGTCAGATATGCCCGTGGATGCAACGTGGTGCCGGATGCGGCACTCGAGTCCAGAATTAGCATTTTTGGTAAACCTACATTTAGAGATCAGCGATCTGAGGAAGAGATGACACGTGAGGCGGTTCGTTTGGTGAAAAAGTCAGACGTGGCTGTCGTGGTAATAGGGGAGGCATCCGAATCAAGCGGTGAAAGCTCCAGTATGTCTAACATCGAGATCCCTGACAATCAAAGGGAACTAGTAGCGGCGATATTGGCCACCGGAAAACCCGTAGTGGCCATAGTTTTGACAGGCAGACCTCTGGCTCTGACCTGGGAAGAGCAAAATATACCAGCGATGGTTAACATGTTCTTTGCGGGAAGTGAGGCGGGAGATGCCATAGCAGATGTACTCTTCGGGGAGGTAAACCCGTCAGGTAAATTGAGTGCTTCGTTTCCTCAAAATGTAGGTCAGGTGCCGGTTTTTTACAACCATAAAAAAACAGGAAGACCATTGCCTGATGGCAATTGGTTTCAGAAATTCAAGTCCAATTATCTGGACATACCAAACGAGCCACTTTATCCTTTTGGGTATGGATTGAGCTACACATCGTTCGAATATGGAGATATTCAGGTTAGTCAGTCTAGCCTACAGGGCGATCAAACGCTCACCGTTTCTGTTGACGTTACGAACACAGGGAGTTATGATGGCAAAGAGGTTGTGCAGCTTTACATCCGTGATTTGGTTGGCAGTGTGACGAGACCGGTAAAAGAATTGAAAGGGTTCAAAAAACGATCGTTCAAGGCCGGTGAAACGCTCACAGTGAGCTTTGATATCACAACAGAAGACCTCAAATTCTACGATTACAATCTTGATTTCGTTTGGGAGCCTGGTGATTTTGAAATTATGGTTGGAACAAATTCCCGCGACGTGCAGTCCACGGTTGTCAATTGGGTGAAATAACGCTTTAAGAGGGTGAAATTCACGCTTTTCATATCACATCTTTTGGCGGTCATTGGTATTGCTGCGGGGCAAACTACCTTGCTAAATGACGGGTGGGTGTTTTCAAAAGATGGAAATGCTGCAGAATTGATCTCAGTTCCACATACCTGGAACCAGTCAGATCCCTATGACGATGTACCGGGCTATTATCGCGGTACGGGTATTTACAGCAGAGATTTGATCATTTCGAGCAATACTGCCAAACATAACCTGTTTTTGAAATTTGAAGCTGTCAACCAGGAAGCAAATGTCTTTGTTGGTGGTAAACTGGTGAAAAAGCACCTCGGAGGTTATACAGCCTTCCATGCCAACCTCACAGGGCATGTGAAACCAGGAGTTAATAAGATCAGAGTTGAGGTTTCCAATGAGCATAATTCGGATGTGGTGCCACTCAAAGGTGATTTTAATTTTTATGGAGGCATTTACCGGGATGTATGGTTAGAGGAGGAAAACCGGGTTTATTTTTCTAAAACCGAGTTTGGAAATGATGCTGTTTACCTTACCCCTACCACAGATGGGAGTAGCCATGCTTTGAATGTAAAAGGGGCTGTTTCTAATTCAGGAGAGTCACAATCAGCTGTGTTGGTCAGAGTCAGACTTGAGTCGTCCGGTGGAGTCGAAATAATCAATGCCACCAAAAAACTCCCGATATCAGGAGAGTCTGCTTCGTTCAACTTTGACTTCAAAAAACTTCAGGGAATAGACCTGTGGTCAACAGCAGAGCCTAACCTATATCTCGCGGAAATAACAATCCTCGATCGAAAGTCTGCAGAGGTGCTTGATTCCTACAGTCATCAAATTGGATTTCGATCCTTCCGATTTGACACTGATTCTGGTTTCTTTTTGAATGGCAACCATGTGAAATTAATTGGAGCCAATCGCCACCAGGATTTTGCAGGGCTGGGCAATGCCCTCAACGATGACTTTCACAGAAGGGATGTTCGGCTCCTAAAAGAAATGGGTGCCAACTTCTTCCGTCCGGCTCATTACCCACAAGACGTGACTGTTTTAAATGAGGCTGACCGTTTGGGGCTTGTTGTCACCATGGAAATACCTCTTGATCATGACATGACCAATACAGCGGAGTTTAAGGAGAATTCGCGTTATATGATGCAGGAGATGATCCATCAGTATTACAACCATCCCAGCATCGTGATTTGGGCTTACATGAACGAAATGTTTTTGGGACGAAATCCAAACCGTGACAAGGAAAAAATAGATCAGATTGTTTCATTTTCCAGGCAGCTCGATTCGCTTACGCAAAAAGAAGACCCCACAAGGCTCACCATGATACCCAATCATGGGGATTTCAATATTTATCATCAATCGGGGCTTACGGATGTATCCCAAATTGTCGGCTGGAATCTGTATTACGGCTGGTATGAGCCATCGTTTTCGGGCCTTTCGGATTACCTCACCCATGCGCATAGCAAAGTGGCCGATAAACCAATGATCATTACAGAGTACGGAGCAGGAGCTGATCCTCGTATCAGAAGTCTCAATCCTGAGCGATTCGATTTTTCCATTGACTGGCAGTTTCGGTACCACCTGGAGCATTTAAAACAATTTGATGAACTACCATTTTTGGCAGGTGCGGCTGTATGGAATCTATGTGATTTTGGAGCAGAACATCGACCAGATGCCGTACCACATATCAACAGCAAGGGGCTCATGACCCACGACCGCAAGCCTAAGGACTCCTACTTCTTATATCAGGCCTGGCTTTCGCAAGAGCCAGTCATTGAAATCCTACCAACACTATTTCCGGTTTTACCTCAGTCGTTGGGCGAGGATACACTTTTTTGGCCCATTAAGGTCATTTCTAATTTTGATGAGGCTGAAATCATGGTTAACGGAAATGTATATGAGACTAAAGAAATAAAAGATGGTTTTGCCGAGTGGTCTGTGCCTTTGATTGGAGATAGATTATATATTAAGGCTACCGGATTTAAGGAAAATATCTCAATAACTACCTCAACAACTTATGAGTTATCAGATAAGCTCAACATCAATTTAGGAGCCAATTATTATTTCTATGATCCGATTTTAAACGAACTGTGGTTGCCAGATCAAGCCTATGCTGTCGGGCAAAAATATGGAAGTGTAGATGGTAGAGAGTACCGACCGAGAAACCGGGGAATTGGCACTGACCACCCCATCAGTTTGACGGAGCTGGATCCGGTCTATCAAACACAAAATCAAAACTTATCTGGATATAAAATTGAAGTGCCAAAAGGGAGGTATGAAGTAACGGCTCTGGTGTCAAAGCTTGCCGAGGCAGAAGGCTTGCAGAGATTATCTATCAATGGAACTGAAATGGAAACCATCGATCTTGGTTCTATGGAGCCGTTTGTGCCAGTGACTAAAAAGTATTTGGTGGATGCTGACCGAATCATTGAGTTGAAGCTGGAAAACAGTGGAGGACAAACTGTTTTGAACGGAATTAAGATTGTTAAAATAGATTGATTGTAGTAAGCGATCCGAAAATAGAATAAGATGATATGAAACCATATTTATACCTCCTAACCTTTGTGGTAGTTTTAGTTAGTTGTTCACCAGAACAACAAAAAGCCAAGGTGAAGCAACCGACCAATCAGAAAAATGTAGTGTTCATTCTCAGCGATGATCATCGCTATGACTTTATGGGGTTCACTGGCAAGGTGCCGTTTTTAGAAACCCCCAACATGGATCGCATGGCCAAAGAAGGGGCACATATTAAAAATGCGTTCGTAAGTACTTCCTTGTGTTCGCCAAGCCGGGCTAGCATATTGTCGGGGCAGTATGCGCACAAACACAAGGTGGTGGACAATCAGTCGCTCATTCCTGAAGAGACCGTTTTCTTTCCTAATTACTTACAGGAGCAAGGCTATCAGACAGGGTTTATAGGCAAATGGCACATGGGTGAGCATCATTTCGGGAAGCGCCCCGGATTCGACTTTTGGGCGAGTTTCAAAGGGCAGGGTCACTATTTTAACCCTACCATGAATGTGAATGGAGAAGAGCAGGCGTTTGACGATTCCACTTATGTTACCGACTTGCTCACAGATTATGCCCTAGATTTTATAGGAAATAGAAGCAAGGAAAAGCCCTTCTTCCTTTATTTGTCTCATAAGGGTGTTCATGCGGATTTCAAACCCGCTCCACGACATTCAGGTAAATATCAGAATGAAGAGGTTGCATACCCTCCATCTATGTTTCCTCCGGGGCACAAAAGGAGTGAGGTCTCGCCTGAGGACTACAACTACGACGACTTGCCCAACTGGGTAAAAGCGCAAAGAAACAGCTGGCATGGAGTGGACTACATGTATCATGGGCAAATCAATTTTGAGGACTTCTACAAGAGATATTGCGAAACGCTCCTTTCCGTTGATGAGAGCATAGGTTCGGTGCTTGAGTACCTCGAAAACGAAGGTTTGATGGAAAACACTATTGTGATCTACATGGGTGATAATGGATTCTCTTTTGGTGAACATGGCCTGATAGATAAGCGGCAGGCGTATGAGGAGTCTATGCGCGTGCCGATGCTCGCTATGGGTGGCGGCATACCGGAAGGTTCGGTAGTAGACGAAGTGGTGCAAAATATAGATATAGCGCCAACGGTGATGGATTTTGCAGGTATGGAGACCAAATCGCACATGGATGGATCTTCATTTAAAAACTTGCTTTATCAGGAGTCCATACCCTGGAGAGATACTGTGTTTTATGAGTATTTCTGGGAGCGCCCGTTTCCTCAGACCCCTACAGTGCATGCGGTGCGTACGTCCAGGTATAAGTTTATCAGGTATCATGGGGTTTGGGATATCAATGAATTATATGACATAGAAAATGATCCTCATGAGATGAACAACCTTATCCGAGATCCGGAATTCAAGGAGATTGCTATTGGGCTCAGAACAGCTATATTTGACTGGCTGTCGAAAACGGACGGTGAGTCAATGCCGTTGAAGCCTGACCATGGCCGACGGTTTGATCATATTTACAGAGATACTTATTAAACTTTATTCATGCGCATACACCTTTTCCTAATAGGCATTTTCATTTGCACCAGCATCTTTTCTCAAAGTAATTCGATTAAGCAAGAGAGTCTCATATATGAAGACACGCTGGGCCTGGATGTGTATTATTCTAAAGTAGATAAATCCCCAAGACCTTTGCTAGTCTATGTTCATGGTGGTGGGTTTTCAGGAGGCAAACGTGATCATCCTGACCATATCCGATTTTGCGAGCGTTATGCAGAGAAAGGGTGGACCACAGCCACTATATCTTATCACCTGACCAGAAAAGGGAAGGGCTTTAGTTGTGATGCACCAACTCAGGAAAAAATCACCACGATCAAGACAGCTGCTCAAAACACACATCAGGCGATAGACTTCCTTATTGAAAGGGCCGATAAATATAGGATCGACCCAAGTAGAGTTGTTTTGGTGGGGAGCAGTGCTGGTGCTGAGGCCGTTATTCAGGCCGTTTATTGGAGGGAAACAATGGATGGAATTCTTCCTGTGGATTTTAAATATGCAGGTGTCGTGAGTTTGGCAGGAGCACTAATTGATATTAATTGGATTACAGAAGATACAGCGATTCCTGCTGCATTTTTTCACGGCACTTGTGATCCTTTAGTGCCATACGGCAATGCTCCACATCATTATTGCGAAGCGGATAAACCCGGGTTTCTGATGCTTCACGGATCATATTCTATAGCTCAGAAGTTGATAGACCTGGGAAAACAATACTTTTTGGTTACTGATTGTGGCGGAGGACACGAATGGTCAAGTAAGCCAATCGACGATGAGCACATCACACTGCTTGATGATTTTCTGGAGAATGACGTTCTCAACGGCTCCAAAAGGCAAACTCACCTTGTCTTGTCAGAAGGAAAACGGGAATGCCCACAAAGAACGAGTTTGTGCGAATAGCCTTTGGTTGATTCATAATTGATAATTTAGTGGCCGATGGCGCTAAACTCAAATACCAGCAAACTAATCTCTCTCCTCCTTGGGCCGCTGGCTTTTGCCACAATAAAATTTCTGGAGATTGATGAATTGTCTTATGAAGGTCAGGCAGTACTGGCTACCACAGCATGGGTGGCTATCTGGTGGATCACCGAGGCTGTAGAGCTTGAGGTTACCTCTTTGGTGCCACTCGTCTTGTTGCCGCTATCCGGCGGACTTGAAATCAGCGATGTTGCCGCATCTTATGGGCACGTTTATATTTTTCTTTTCATGGGAGGTTTCGTCATTGGCCTGGCCATTGAACGGTGGCATCTGCATCAGCGTATAGCCTTTTCTATTATTCACGCCATAGGGTTCAGTTCCAAAAAAGTGATCCTTGGCTTTATGGTGGCAACTGCCTTTTTGTCGATGTGGATATCCAATACGGCTACTTCCGTCATGATGCTGCCCATTGCACTTTCAGTAGTGAATTCCAGTAAAGGGAACGAGAAATTTGGAAAAAGCCTTTTACTTGGACTGGCCTATTCAGCCTCGATAGGAGGCATGGCGACATTAATCGGCACGCCACCGAATATTGTATTTGCCGGGGTGATGAAAGATTCTCTGGATTTTGAAGTGCCGTTCGGACAATGGATGCTGTTTGCTTTGCCATTCTCAATTTTGTTATTGATCATTTGCTGGTTTTACCTCACCAGAGGCCTGTCCAAAGAAGAGACATTGAAAGTGGAGCTGCCTGAATTGGGCAAGATCACTACGCCCCAAAAGCGTGTGGCAATGGTTTTTGCATTTATAGCCCTGCTGTGGATCACCCGTTCATTTGTACTTAACCACTTTTTTCCTCAGATAAACGACACCATCATTGCCATGTTTGGAGCCGTGATCTTATTTCTGATCCCAGCAGGCAAAGAAGGTGAAAACCTGATGAACTGGGATACAGCGAAGAAGCTGCCCTGGGGAGTATTATTAATATTTGGAGCCGGATTGGCTATTGCCAAAGGTTTCTCATCCACTGATTTGACGTTTTGGCTTGCCGGTCAGTTCGAAACTCTCAACTTCCTGCCTGTCATTTTGATCGTTTTGGTTATTACGGCTTCTATTAATTTTCTCACCGAGATCACGTCTAATACTGCCACAGCGAGTATGATTTTACCACTTTTGATCACGCTGGCTGCAGCGCTTGATATCACCCCAATGACACTCCTGGTAAGTGCTGCCTTGGCTTCTTCATGTGCATTTATGCTGCCAGTAGCCACACCGCCAAATGCGGTTATTTTTAGTTCGGGGAAAATACGAATCGGGGAAATGATTCGAGCAGGAGTATGGCTAAACTTAATTTCCATACTCATTATATTCTGTTTTGTTTGGCTGGTTCTTCCGCTTATCTTCGGATAAGTATACACCCCAACAGAATACCCAGATGGAATCAATTAGTATTTTCGACATTCTCAAAATTGGCGTTGGACCGTCGAGTTCTCATACGCTAGGCCCATGGAAGGCCGCACTCCACTTTATAGATGAACTTAGGGAAAAGAACCTTTTTGAGGATGTAAGAAAAGTGAATGTTATCCTGTACGGGTCCCTTGCCCTGACGGGGAAAGGTCACGGAACGGATTTAGCCGTGCTAATGGGGCTTTCCGGAGCTGACCCAGAAACTGTCCCACTGGAACATATAAAGTCTGTTCCAGATCAGATCATTTCCAGTCAATCAATACTTATTGGAGGGCAAAGTGAGATTGAATTTGACCGAGAGGTTGACATCATTTTCAAAAAACAAGAGCGCTTGCCGTATCATTCTAATGGTATAAAATTTATTGCTTTTGGAGAGTTTGAAGACTTGCATTCGTCAACCTATTTCTCTGTAGGGGGCGGGTTTATTGTGCACGAAAGTGAAACTGTGGAGTCGCAGGCTGAGGCCAATTTGGTAGTACCCAACCCCTGCATGAATGCCGCAGAATTACTTGCCCACTGCAATGGTAGATATATCAGTGATGTGGTGCTGGAGAATGAGCGTGTATGGCGGTCGGATGCGCAAATAGAGGAAAGACTGGACCAATTATGGGAAGTGATGAAAGCATCGGTTTACAGTGGGTGCCATACCGAAGGCAAGCTGCCTGGTGGATTGGATGTTTCTCGTAGAGCCTCGAAAATCAGCCAAAAATTATTGGTTAAAAATGATATTGATGATGTGGATAAATGGGCAGATAGGATCAGAACGCACTTTTATGATTTTTCTGACATCATCAAGCTTATCGGCTGCTTCAGTATGGCGGTCAATGAAGAAAATGCCAGTTTCGGCCGCATCGTAACGGCACCAACCAATGGTTCAGCGGGAGTTATCCCAGCGGTTTTATTCTACTTGATTTGCTTTGGCAAAAAAGAGACCACCAGAGAGGAGATACATAGGTTCTTGCTCACGGCAGGGCAGATCGGCATTTTGTTCAAAATTGGCTCTACACTCTCGGCGGCAATGGGCGGCTGTCAGGCGGAGATTGGCGTTTCGTCGGCTATGGCTGCTGGCGCGCTTACAGAGGCTCTTGGCGGCACTCCGCAGCAAGTGCTGATGGCGGCAGAGATTGCCATGGAACATCACTTAGGCCTCACCTGT
>JBDVMP010000002.1:0-13322 GCA_039970095.1 Cyclobacteriaceae bacterium | reverse complement strand
CCTTTATTTCACAGAATACAGAAAACTACAATCCGACGTTCATCTGGATCAGAATATCCATAAAGCACTTTCAGATTGCAAAAATCAAATTAAATCCATCGTAAAAATCGAGGAGGCTGCCAGCCTGGTGCTATTCCCCATTTCAGCATCCGCAGGGTTCCTTCTTGGGATGTATCTCAGGGATCCCCAGACGGGATTCTTAAACGAGCCAATGGATTGGTATATCTTCCTTGGGCTCATGGTCTTTTTCATTCCCCTCTCCCATTTGGTAAACAAACGAATAAACAATCGGTCATTGGGAAAACACCTCGATGACCTCAATCAGAATATCTTAGAATTAGAGGAAGGAAACTGATCCACTCCCACAACACCATGCTATTGTTTTACATCCCTAATTCATACATTTGCGGCTGCAAAACCTGAGAATGAACAGCGAGGAAGAAGATAAAAAGGCACAATTGAGTAGCAAAGAAATATTGCAGTGTATAGACACACTCAATAAGCTTTTAGCTGACACCAACCAGCTCTTCGAACTACCGGAAGAGCAGCGCGTTGATTTATTCAAAGCGGCAGGCCTATTGTCCCGTCCGGATCGCGCGGAGTTTGACAAAAGGCGCAAGGACGCCAAAAAGGCGGCAGAAAGAAAAAAGCGGGAACGAGACAAACATGCTCGAAAGCAGACAGGCATTCGCTCTGCACGGGAGGCGGTGGTTTTTGAAGCGCCAAAAATGCTGGAGAACCTCAAGGCAGAGCTTCCTGATCCTGGTGAGTTGTTGTCTCCACGCAACTGCTATGTATGCAAAGCCGAGTACACCAAAGTGCATCATTTCTACGACAGTATGTGTCAGGAATGTGGGGATTTTAACTATGCCAAGCGCTTTCAGTCCGCTGACCTGACAGGTCAGGTGGCTGTGGTGACAGGGTCGCGACTAAAGATAGGGTATCACATCACGCTCATGCTACTAAGAGCTGGTGCCACTGTGGTGGCTACCACACGCTTTCCTGTAGACTCGGCACTCCGGTTTGCCAAAGAATCGGACTTTGAAGAATGGGGCGACAGGCTTAAAATCCACGGATTGGATTTGCGTCATATTCCCAGTGTAGAAATATTCTGCAGCTTTATCGAGCATCAATACGACAGACTGGATATCCTGATCAACAACGCGGCGCAAACTGTGCGCAGGCCTGCCGGGTTTTACCATCACCTCATGGCCAATGAAGAGTTGCCAGAGGCTGCTCTTCCTGACAAGGCCGCCTCGCTCCTCTCCGATCATCAGCTGTGCCTCGACGAGTTGTCGAGCTTTTCGACGGATACAACAAAGAGCAAAAACAAGAATCTGCCCGTAACCTGGCAAACGCCTGAACCTGGGATAGGTCTGAGAGCCTCGGCTAAGTTGTCGCAGATCCCATACAGCTTTGACAACTCACTACAAACGCAGGAAGTTTTTCCCGAAGGACAGCTGGATGCCGACTTGCAGCAGGTTGATTTGAGAAAAACCAACAGCTGGAGGTTGAAGTTGGGTGAAATAGAAACACCCGAAATGGTGGAAGTGCAGTTGGTAAACGCTGTGGCTCCTTTTGTGCTTTGCAACAGGCTTTCGCGGCTCATGAAGAAAGAAAACACGGGCATGAAGCACATCATCAACGTGTCGGCTATGGAAGGCAAGTTTCATCGGTTTCACAAAGAAGACCGCCACCCTCATACCAATATGGCCAAGGCGGCACTGAACATGATGACGCACACTTCTGCCTCTGATTTGGCAAAGTATGGCATATATATGAACGCCGTTGATACGGGCTGGGTAACCGATGAAGACCCTGCTGAGCTTTCTAAGCACAAGCAGGAAGTGCATGACTTTCAGCCTCCTCTCGACATTGTAGATGGGGCCGCCAGAGTCATGGACCCTTTGATTGACGGCATCAATACCGGCAAGCATTGGTGCGGCAAATTCCTGAAAGACTACCGCCCCATAGACTGGTAACATGGCGAATTGGACGCATTTCTATTTGATCAGAATCGCTTTTCTGGGTTTTCGTTACCATGGGTGGCAAAAGCAAAAAGATCACAAGAGTGTGCACGGGATGGTAGACAAAACCCTGCTTTTCATCCTTGGCCATGAAAACTTCAGAACCCTGGGGTGTGGCAGAACGGACGCCAAAGTATCAGCCGAAGATTATGCTTTTGAACTGTTCTTAAACGAAGCAACAATCCCTGATCAGCTGCTCCACCGCCTAAATAAAAACCTGCCCTCAGACATTCGAGCCTTATCTGTGCAAGCCGTAAGTTCAGACTTCAACATCATACAGCACGCCAAAATCAAAGAATACCACTATCGGTTTTCCTTTGGAGAGAAGTCTCACCCATTCAATGCTCCACTGATTCGGGATTTTGGCCAGCACCTGGATATTGAACTGATGATGGAAGCTGCCAAACTGTTTGTAGGCACGCACAATTTCAAAAGGTACGCGAGTAAGCCCGCTCCGGACACCATATTCGAGCGAGAGATAGAAAGTGCCCATATAGAAAAGATGACAGAAATCTCCGGCAATTTCATGCCCGACTCTGCCCATGTTTTCAAAGTAAGAGGTAAAGGATTCATGCGTTATCAGGTTAGACTGATGATGGGTGCCCTGGTGGAAATTGGCAGAGGACTCTGGACGCTCGACGACCTGAGAGAATCTCTGATAAACGCTGATGGCCCACAGGTGAGACATGTAGCTCCTTCTTCAGGGTTGGTGCTGTATAAGGTGGAGTTTGAGTAAATGATTTTATTTCCCTTTCAAGGTCAATTTTTCCCCATATTATCATCTCCTGCTGGCGCCTGGCTAGGAAAATGACACTTCGATATGGGAGTGGAACGGACCTCCCCCGGCCACAAAGGATCAAAATAAATCAATCAGAAAAAGTGTCAGCAGACCTAAAACAACGGAAAAGGCAAAACTCAAAATAGTGCCGATCAGTATGTACTCCGTATTGCGACGTGCTTTTCTGGTATTCAGATCTCCAAAGCGAAAGACAGACTTAGCGGCCAGCAAAAAACCGATAGCGCTCCACTCATCGATGAGGATAAAAACCAATATCAACACCCGTTCTATCACGCCAATGGTCTCGCCTGCCTTTTTTAGACTCTTTTTGCTGCCATCTACTTTTTTCTTCCACCCCTCCGTCATGTAACCTATCAGATACCCTGATGGCCATGACACCACCAAAAAAGCAATGATTGTGATCAAAACTTTTGGATCACTGAAAACACCTGAAAAGTACTCCACTGCCAGACCCATTGGTACCTGATAGAAAACACACCACAAGACGACCAGAGACAACATATGCAGGAATTGGTCTCCCGAATACAACCACAACTGGCTGAATCGTTTCGATAAGCTGACTTTAAGCCAATCTATACCTCCATGAACCATCATGATCAGCAGTGGCAACAACCACTGCGTCCACTGCCCTACGAGCACATAGGCCACTGCGCCTACAATGAGAATATGCAGCAGAAACAATCGCGAGCGAATGCCTTCCTGTTTACCCTTGTTTATTTTGTCAGTCTGAAAGACAAAATCTGCCAGCAGATGGGCTATGATGAGCCTCAACAGTACATCTAAATCTTCCATTTTCTCTTGATTAATTGCTGAAAATGACGATCATAGCCACGGATAGCCTCCAGATTGCTGGAGTCCAGGCGCTTGCCTGCCGCCCGCTGAGTGATCTTAAATAGCGCCCCCAATTGCTGTTGTGTGAAATTTCGCAAAAGTGAATGATACACTGCTTGTGCCTGTGTAGTATTCCACCTGTTGGTGATCACTTCTATGAGCGGGCAGGTAGCCTCAAAGGCTGCATCGAGCGTCGCATCTCCTGTGGTAATGTGTAGCAGACTGCCTTTTTCTTTGACCTTGTCCAGTGCACGCCCTGATCTGGTAAAGGGCTCGCCAGAAAACTCACTAAGATCCGCAGATTGTGGGTAAGCGTCCAACACCCCAATCCCCAATGACATGCGCGCATCCCATTGCAAATCGGTTCCGGCCTGTTTGCTGCTATACTGCCTTAACCCTGCCTTTATCATAATCAGAATTTGAAATGCCTGCTCCGGTTTTTTAGAGATGGTCTGAAAGCTATCTCCACGATAGATATCTATCATAAAACGATCATCTACATACTGGCGTATGTCTTCCCCTATTTGATGCAAAACACCTTTATAATCCCCCCTGATCTGGCTGGATCCTACGATATCCCCTGTTATGACCGAACTCACAATGCGCATAGATGTAATTTAGAACGTTTTAAGGTTCTAAACAAACAATAGAACGTTTTAAGGTTCTATTCACAACTTTGATGAATTTCATTTTGAATTACCAATTGATCAGGTGTCACCCCGACTAGCCCCCCCGAGCTGTCGAAGGGTAGTCACTCACCTGAGTATGAGATTCTCTCACCTTCGTACCTCAGGTTCGGAATGACGGATAAGTGAGAGCACCTCAGGTTCAGAATGACGGAAATAAAGGAAAGCACCACAGGTTCAGGATGACACTGTTCTGCCTCTCGTCAATCCACACAGGCCGAAGAATGAAGCCTTTCGAGGCGCCCAGCTGGAGAATATCACTCATCTTCAAAGTGCCTAATATTCCCTTCAGCTTATAATTATAAATCTAAATTGCACCCACAACGAAACGATCCGGAACCAGTTGGTTCTCCCTTACCTATGGACTCATTAACTCAAATAGTATTAGGTGCTGCCGTCGGAGAGGCAGTGCTCGGCAGAAAGGTAGGCAACAAAGCCATGCTCTACGGGGCTATTGCAGGTACTATACCCGACCTTGACGTGCTATCCTCTCATTTTTTGGATACTTCACGTTCGCTGGAATTTCACAGAGGTTTTACGCATTCCATTGTTTTTTCTGTCCTATTCGCACCCCTCTTTGCCTGGTTGGTTACGCGCTATGAGCGCTTCAAAGATGTGCGGAGTTGGGCCTGGCTATTCTTTTGGGCTTTTGTGACGCACCCTATTTTAGATGCACACACTACCTGGGGCACACAGTTGTTTTGGCCTCTGGATATCCGACTTGCATTTAAAACAATCTTCGTGATTGATCCGCTATACACCCTGCCCTTTTTGATTTGTCTGACTTTAGCCATGGTGCACAAACGAACCGACCCGAAACGTCAATATTACAACCGGCTGGGTTTATGGTTTAGTTCGTTGTACCTCGTTCTATCTATTGTACTCAAAGGCTACACCTATTATCAGTTTAAAGAGGCCTTAAAGGCGCAGCAAATCGACTATGACGATATGACCACTCGGCCTGCAGCTTTCAACACCATTCTATGGAACGCCAACGTGGACACTGGAGATGCTTATCTATTAGGAGACTATTCGCTTTTTGACAATGAACCGATCTCCTTTGATTCGTACCCGAAAAACCAACACTTGCTGGGCAAACTACAGCACAATGAACGCATCCAGCGAATGATCAAGATATCCAAAGGTTGGTATATGATCACCGAAGAAGATGGCTCACTCTTTTTCAATGACTTGCGGTTTGGACTGATGTCTCTGGAGCCGGGATCTACGGATTTTGTCTTCAAATACCTGATCACCCAAAACACCAGCGGTCAGGTGACACTGACAGAAGTGGAAAAGGACACTCGTAATGGCAAACAGCTCATAAAAGACCTTTGGGAGCGAGTGAAAGGAAACTAACACCGCCCCTTAGCCTGGAGAATCCCAAATATTGAGATGTAGCAACCCTCTAACCCATACCGTCTTTGCAAGCGGAGTGCAACGCAGCGTAACAACCTCACGACACAAGGCACATCCGTAATAGTAACGCAGCAGTGTCAGCCTGAGGCCCTCGAAGAGGCATCACTGCGAATAAGCGCAACAGTCTCATCATGGCTACCTTGAATGGGCTTATGGAGAGGATGATGTCTCATCTAGTCATGAGATTCTCTCACCCTTCGTTCCTCAGGGTTCGGAATGACGGATAAGTGAGAGCACCTCAGGTTCGGAATGACGATAAGTGAGAGCACCTCAGGTTCGGAGTGACGTTTACTAAACCGTCTTTGTGAGCGAAGAGAAACGGAGCGTAACAATCTCATCATGGCTACCTTGAATGGGCTTATGGAGAGGATGATGTCTCATCTAGTCATGAGATTCTCTCACCCTTCGTTCCTCAGGTTCGGAATGACGATAAGTGAGAGTGCCCAGGGTTCGGAATGACGGGTAAGTGGGAGCACCTCAGGTTTGGAGTGACGTTTACTAAACCGTCTTTGTGTGCGAAGGGTAACGTAGCAGTGTCAGCCTGAGGCTCTCGAAGGGTCATCACAGCGAATAAGCGCCACAATCTTTTAAACATCAGTCAGAGGCGCAATAGTAAGGAACCGTGGCGGTCTCATACGAAAATGAGATTCTCTCACCTTCGTGCCTCAGGTTCGGAATGACGGAAATAAAGGAGAGTGCCCAGGGTTCGGAATGACGGATAAGTGAGCTCCTCAGGTTCGGAGTGACGTTTACTAAACCGTCTTTGTGAGCGAAGAGAAACGGAGCGTAACAATCTCATCATGGCTACCTTGAATAGGCTTATGGAGAGGATGATGTCTCATCTAGTCATGAGATTCTCTCACCCTTCGTTCCTCAGGGTTCGGAATGACGATAAGTGAGAGCTCCTCAGGTTCGGAATGACGGAAACAAAGGAAGTGACACTTTGAAAACAAGTCAAAAAAATATCCCCTCATCCGCACTAATCGTTCGTTTATCAAAAATCGCATAACTCCCTGACTCGTATCATTTTGTATGACTCAATAAATTCCTTTATTGCGCATGACTAACTTAAAAACAAGCAACATGTTGAAGAAATATTACCCCATTCTACTCATCGCTGTACTTTTCATTTCTTGTCAGCCGACAGAAAAGAAAACAGAAGCTCCGGTAGCAGAAGAGTTTAAATACAAGACCGAAGAATTTGCAGATTTAAAAATCATCAGATACCAAATCCCCGGTTTTGACAGGCTGAGTCTGGATCAGAAAAAATTGGTTTATTACCTCACTCAGGCGGGGTTATCGGGCAGAGACATCATCTGGGATCAGAACTACCGACACAACCTTACCATCAGAAAGGCTCTGGAAAGTATTGTGACCAAATTTGATGGTGATAAGACTACCGATGACTGGAATCAGTTGATGGTTTACACCAAGCGAATCTGGTTTGCCAATGGTATCCATCACCACTACGGCATGGATAAGTTTACACCGGGTTTTTCTCAAGAATACTTTCAGGGGCTACTCGATGCAACCGGCACGAGCATAAGCGACGAGGTTATGACTGTGATTTTCGACCCTGCAGTGGATGCGAAGAAAGTAAACCTTAACCCTGACAAAGGGTTGCTAAAAGGCTCTGCCACAAACTTCTACGACCCGTCCATTACCGAACCGGAGGTAGATGCTTATTATGCATCCATCATGGATAAAACCACCGACGAGCCTATCTCCTACGGGCTAAACTCGAAACTTGTGCGAGCAGAAGACGGCTCACTGAAAGAAGTGGTTTGGAAAGCCGACGGCATGTATGGTGCTGCCATCACTGAAATCATTGGCTGGTTGGAAAAAGCGGTGACAGTAGCCGAAAACGAAGCTCAGGGCAAAGCACTGGAGCTTCTCATAGAATATTTCAAAACCGGCGACCTCAAAATATGGGATGACTACAACATAGCCTGGACCAAAGCAACAGCCGGCGATATCGATTATATCCTTGGCTTTATTGAAGTTTACAATGACCCTAAAGGATATCGTGGCTCTTACGAAAGCATCATCCAGATCAATGACTTTGAAGCGTCAGAGAGAATGAAGGTTTTGTCTGAAAATGTTCAGTGGTTTGAGGACAACTCTCCTATCATGGACCAGCACAAAAAGGCCAACGTGAAAGGCGTAAGCTACAAAGTGGTGACAGTGGCCGGAGAATCGGGCGATGCTTCTCCTTCCACCCCCATCGGCGTGAACCTACCCAATGCCAACTGGATCAGAGCAAAACACGGCTCTAAGTCTGTAAGCCTTGGCAACATCATAGACGCATATGACAAAGCAGGCACTACGGGTTCTTTGGCAGAATTTGCGTATAGCAAAGAAGAAATAGCGAGAGCCCAAACACACGGTGAGCTTGGTGATAAAATGCACACTGCTCTTCATGAAGTGATTGGACATGCTTCCGGTCAGCTTGAAAAAGGAACAGGAACACCAAAAGAAACGCTTAAGAGCTACAGGTCCACTTTGGAGGAGGCCCGAGCAGATTTGGTTGCGCTTTACTACCTGATGGATCCTAAACTTGTAGAGCTTGGCCTCATCCCTTCTATCGAGGTGGGTAAAGAAGAATACGACAGCTACATCAGAAACGGCCTCATGCTTCAGCTGAGAAGATTGGAGCCAGGCAAAGAAATAGAAGAGGCGCATATGAGAAACCGACAGGCAGTGGCGGCATGGGCATACGAAAATGGAAAGGCTGAAAATGTGATTGAGAAAGTGGTGAAAGATGGGAAGACATACTTTGTCATCAATGACTATGACAAGCTGAGAACTTTATTTGGAGAGCTATTGAGAGAGATTCAAAGAATCAAATCTCAGGGTGATTATGAGGCAGGTAGAGCGCTTATTGAAAACTATGGTGTGAAGGTAGATCAGGCCCTGCATCAGGAAGTGCTGGACAGATACGCCAAGTTAAAATCAGCGCCTTATGGTGGTTTTATCAATCCTGAATTAGTGCCTGTGACAAACGATGCTGGTGAGATTACAGATGTTGAGGTGAACTACCCAATAGATTTCACCGAGCAGATGCTGAAATATGGCGAGAAGTTTTCTTTCCTCGATTGACCCTACCTGGGTTTAGGGAAACGATAACTTAAAAACGTCTGAGCGACATGATCGTGCAGATGCTTTGAACGGATACTTATATAGAGGTTGTGGATTTTCATCAAAAACTGATGGACTCCACACCTTTTTTTATTTATGGGCTAATGCTTAAAAAATAAGGGCAAAAAAGAAGCCCGACTTGAATACAAGTCGGGCTTAAAATTTTATCAATTACTGTTCATAGTGGAAATTATACCACTTTAACATTCACTGCGTTCAATCCTTTTTTGCCTTCTTTCAAATCGAATTCCACAGAGTCACCTTCCCTGATCTCATCGATCAAACCTGAAACGTGAACAAAATGTTCTTTGTTTGTTCCCTCTTCAGTGATAAACCCAAATCCCTTGGAATCGTTGAAGAATTTTACTGTACCGTTACTCATTTTTAAAAAATATTTGTATTAGAAAGCGTGCAAGGTACATATTAAAATCTCCACAAACACTATTATTTTAAAAATAGCCTAAAAACGTTTTAATGCCAATTATTGAAATATTCTTTTCTCGAACAAATAATGCTTTCAGTGGCAACAGCTAATTTAGCCACTTGATGAACTTACTAAGGCACTCCCTACTTCTATTCACAGTTTTTTGCTTTTCATGCTATCCCAAAATAAAAATTGAGGGATTTGACGGTGATAAATGGCAACAACCCATTGTGACATGTCAAGAGAATAAAATTGATTTGGCGGAGCTGATCGTATCCAATCAAGATAATGTATTGGGGAAAGGTCAGGCTGAAATCAAACAGTTTCTGGGCCAGCCAGATGAGCATGAGTTATACCGACGAAATCAGAAGTTTTTTTACTACAACCTCACGGCGGGAGATACATGCGAAAATTTGAGAGTAAGACGATTAAGCGTACTTTTTGATGCCCTCGACAGGGCGAAAGAAGTGATGGTCACTGAGTGATCAGTACGTAATAAGAGACTGAATATCGCTGCTGTAAGGCTTTAGAACTTCATTTCCCGACAAAAAGCCCAGTTCGATAATAAAAGAAAAACCGAACACTTCTCCCCCTGCTTTTTTGATCAATTCTGATGCTGCTCCTGCAGAACCACCTGTTGCCAGCAAGTCATCGTGGATCATAATCTTTTGGCCGGGAGATACGGCATCAATGTGCATTTCTATTTCGGCAGAACCATATTCCAGATCATAGCTATGACTGATGGTTGTATGTGGCAGCTTTCCGACTTTACGAACAGGAATGAACGGCACGCCAAGCATCATTGCCAAATGAGGACCAAAAAGAAAGCCTCGGGACTCCACTCCTGCTATGCCTTCGATTCCTTTATTTTTCCAATAAGAAACAAATGCAGCGCACAGCTCTTCACAGAGCTGAGGGTCTGAGAGAATGGGTGTGATGTCTTTGAATATAATACCTGGCTTGGGGAAATCGGGAATGTCGCGAATGGTCTTGTCAAGCTTTTCTGATAACATATTACTCAAATCTAAGGGAGTCAATCGGGTCTAATTTGGATGCCTTGTAGGCCGGCAGATAACCAGAGATCAAACCTACAACCATTCCGATTAAAACACCAACAAACATCCACAACCAGGGAATGACAAATGCTCCGTCGATTACTTTCGAGATCAGGTTGCCAACGACTATCCCCATAAAGATACCACCTAAACCCCCGAGCTGGCAGATCACCAGGGCTTCAATCAAAAACTGTGTTCTGATCTTGAGCGGCGTGGCACCCAAAGCTTTTCTTACTCCTATTTCTCTTGTGCGCTCTGTTACCGACACCAGCATGATGTTCATCAAACCAATAGAGGCTCCTATCAGCGTTATAAAGCCAATTGAAAACCCTCCGATACGCAGGTAGCCTGTTATTTCTCCCAACTTTTCGGCCAGGGATTTGTTCATTTTCACCTCAAAGGAGTTTTCCTGCTTCACAGGATCTCGGCGAATGGCACGCATCAGGCTAGTGGCCATCCCCACTACTCTATCCATCTGGAGGGGGTCAGTTACTGCTATGGTGGCCTCATAATTCAGCGCCCTGCCGGCTGCCAGTTTTCTTGCCGTTAGTGTCGGGATCAGACACATCCGATCTATGCTGCCATCACCACCGGCCGCACCTTGTGTCCCCAATATGCCAACAACCTTAAATTTTCCACCCAGAAAAGTAATACTCTTATTTATAGGGCTTTCAAACTCATCAAACAGGGCATCCTTTACCTCTGACCCGATGATGACAAGGTTGGCGCCATTTTCCACTTCCGATTGCGAAAAAGCACGTCCCTCTGCAATGTCATATCCATCTACCAGTAGATAGTTATAATCCCCGCCTTGAATTCGACAATTCGGATTGGTCACTTTGGATCCATGCTTGACCTCAGCGTTCCATGTCACCAGCGCATTGACACTGACCAGCGCACTGCTGGTGGTAAACTTATCCTGAAACATCATCAGCTGCTGATACTTAATAGGAGGATAAGACCTGGCATCTTTACCATCTCTTGCTCCCCGATCATTGCGAATGCTTTCTAAATCAAAGGTATTTGACCCAAGGTTGGAGAAGCTGCTATCTATCGAGTTTTGAATACCATCTATTGCAGTAAGGATACCAACAAGAGAGGTGATTCCGATGGCAATAATTGCTGCTGTGAGGATGGTGCGAAGCTTATTTCCTTTAATAGAATTAAGTCCTTCTTTTACGTTTTCCCTCAGATTCATTTTTATCTTTACTGCTTATCTAATGGTTAGATTCTTATTGTGCTGGTAGATTTCATGAGGTCTCAGAAACTATCGGCTGCAAACAAATCGTTTGTTGATTAAAACTACCGAATTGGATTAACGTAACCATTGAAAAAGCGATTGGATTTTATGCGGGTATTTCTCATTTCTTTTCTTTTAATCATCTCTTTGAGCAGCAGGGCTTCCTATATTTTCATTCCCATGGATGAAACGCAGAGCAACCACCTGAAATCCTACGGACTCACCTATTGGATGCTCACAAAAGAGGTTTCTGTGGATTGGCTGCTTAATTACAGAGGTGGGAGTTTCATGGTAAAGTACCTTCAAACGCTGGAAAATGAGTGTATCATAAGAGGTATCAGTTATGAGATTATTTCTGATGCAGCCGCTAATCAGGTTTTGAATGAAATAGCCAGCCCGGCTAATAATATGGATGTGATGAAACTGGAAAAACATCCAAAAATTGCCGTGTACTCACCTAAAAGCAAACAGCCATGGGATGATGCTGTGACGCTCGTGCTCACCTATGCGGAAATACCTTACGACGTGATTTTTGATGATGAAATCATGTACAATGAATTGCCTAAGTACGATTGGCTTCACCTGCACCATGAAGATTTCACAGGACAGTATGGTAAGTTTTATAAGACCTACCAGCATTTTCCATGGTACCAGCAGCAACAACGCGAATATGAGGAGTCTGCCAAGAAACATGGTTTTTCTAAAGTCTCGCATTTGAAATTGGCTATTGTCAAGCGTATCAAGAATTATGTGGCCAGTGGTGGCTTTTTGTTTGCCATGTGCTCAGCTACAGACACCTATGATATAGCGCTCAGCGCTGAAGGTCTGGATATTTGCGAGTCGATGTTTGATGGAGACCCTGCAGACCCAAATGCCCAATCTAAGCTGGATTACGACAAGACGTTCGCATTTGAGAATTTTGTACTTGAGAGAAGTCCGTATGAATATGAGTACTCCAACATAGATCAGCAAGATCGAGAGCGGGGGCTGAAGGAAGGAAATGACTTCTTTTCACTCTTTGAGTTTTCTGCCAAATGGGATCCGATCCCTACTATGCTGACTCAAAACCACACGCAAATCATCAAAGGGTTCATGGGCCAGACTACAGCCTTCAAAAAACAACTGATAAAGCCTGATGTGGTGATCATGGGAGAAACCAGATCAGTAGATGAGGCTAGATACATTCACGGTGTTTTGGGGAAAGGGTTTTGGACGTTTTATGGGGGGCATGATCCGGAAGACTACAGGCACTACGTAAACGAGCAGCCTACTGATTTGAAGCTGCATCCCAATTCTCCGGGATACAGGTTGATCCTCAACAACATCTTATTTCCAGCAGCTAAGAAGAAAAAGCAGAAGACTTAATGCATCCGGTCAGGCCTGAGATCAAGGCCTTTCACGATTTCAGCTTCCTTTTCAAGAAAGTGAGCCCAACGTTTCATCACGTAATCCTCTGGCATGTATTTTTTGGCGAGCTCAAGGAAATTATGATAGTGTCCCGCTTCTGAGATCATGAGCTCATGGTAAAACTCAGCCAATTCTTTATCGGCAATGTTCTTCCACAAGATTTTGAATCGCTCACAGCTACGCGCTTCTATTAGCGCATTCATTAGCAGTTTTTCTACAAGCTGCTCATCACGGCTGCCTCCCTTTTTTAGGATTTCGAAGACCTGGGTAACATATTCATCCTTGCGAGGTTTGTC
>JBDVMP010000001.1:0-3997 GCA_039970095.1 Cyclobacteriaceae bacterium | reverse complement strand
CATTCCTCTCGCTGACGCCTTATCGTCTCTACTCTCGATGCTCCAATTATGTCGGAACGCGACAAGTATCTTAGGCTGCCCCCTTGCTGTATTGAATCAAGCTGTTTGTCCTCGCCTACCAAAACAATTTTTGAGCTGGCTTTTTCTGCTTCTGCTAATAGCCGGGCTAGTTGGCTAACACCGAGTTGACCCGCTTCATCTACAATAAGCACTACTTTTTCATTAAACTCGAAGCGACCGGCATCCAGATCACTAAGGATCTTCGCTACGGTATGAGAGGTGATTCCAGTTTCTCGATTTAAATTGTCCGCCGCTAGCTTAGCCACCGCTCCGCCCAAGACCTTAAATCCGCTACGCTCATATACCTCACGCACGCACTTCATCGACGCAGACTTCCCAGCACCAGCACTACCCTGCAAAATCGCAAGAGATGTTTGTCCACAAACCGACCAAATCCCCTCGATTTGCTCTTCACTCAGCTGTATCGACTGGCGACTCATACTTAACGCAACCAGTTCATCGTCTACACCAAAATGCTTTTGGGACGACAACGACTTTGCAGACTCAAGCATTTCTTGCTCTTCCTGCAAGGCGCGAAATGTAGTGAATACCTGATTGTTTCGCTCGTCCAGACCAAGCGACACAGTATGGGCATGGGAAAGCGCATCAAAAGCTATCGATGCTGCTTCCTTTGCTGACAGCCTCTGTGACAAAGCCAACTTGAAGCATGCCTGAAAGACGTCCTGCTTTCTGAATACTGTCTTTTGCTCCGTAAGCGACTCCAACATATTTGATGTCAATGCTTGTTTTCCCGAATCAATTGAGAGCCGACTCTTCACGAATTGTGGATCTGTCGAACCCAGGTGATCAGGGGTTAAACCAAACTGGCTCAGTCGGGCCTGCCAGTCTTTCAGCAAATCCGCCCTCTCATAAGTAGTTTTCTTTTCACGGGTGTAAAGTGAGATCAAGTCTCCAAGTTTACTTCCACTCCTGATGCCACCATATTTTTTGAGTGCTTCGCGAATGACAGCACTGCGTTTAGAAAACTCTTCACAAACCGACTCGGGAATTTTGCTTACTCGGAAAGCATCGTCTTGGAGTTCAATTTCAATTCCCAAGCTCGTCAGACCGAAAGCCAACTCGGCGCGATAGGCAGCGCCAGCAGCTCTCTGCCACTGATAGAGGTTCCTGCTTTCGATCGTCCCCCAACTACCGTCATAGCGTGGAGCGACATTTGCGATCAAACAGTGGGTATGAAGTTGAGGGTCAAGTGCGCGGCTCACGCAATGCTCAAAGGTTATCGCGGTCAGGCCCACCGTCTTTTCACGCTTAACGCCATCAGCGCCTCTGCGAGTTTCTGCGGCCTCATCCTCAAGTAACTTGATGGCGCTCCGCACTGCCTTATGATGAAGCTTTGAAATAGATTCTCGGACAGGCTCACTCGAGCCTGCCCACATTAAACTCACCGATTTTGGAGCGCTAAAGGTCAGATCCCATCCTGGTCGATGTCCCTCACCAGGGTTAGCAACTAGCTTTTCGTCGCCATTTGGGGAAAGCCCCTCAAGAACTTTACGATAAACAGCGACTTCTACCTTCCCTGAAAGGCCCAGAAGAGTAGACCCTTTACCCTCCCAGCTACCCTCTGGCTCGGAGCCAGAGGCGTAATAATCTTCGGCACTTAGGTCGGTGTAGTAATCAATATTGCGCACCACGCTTATCGTCAACATACACCGCTCCGCTTGTGCTTTGAGCGAACTTTCTGGCGTTTTCCAGTCGACCGGGGCCGCCGGTCCACTGGGACATACTCTGGATATTTCTTTTCCAGTCTGTGGAACGGCCAAACCAGTCTGTAAACAGCCCCCCAGCCAGCGATAGACATAAACCCGGAGACTCCCTTTTTCGTTGCCGAGAGATGGACAATCTCCTCTCGTGTAACCAAAGGGATATCCTTCTGCTGATTAGAGATCGATTTATTCCCAGCGTTATCAATGTTCGAGACATTTTCAACAATCGTGCGCCTCCCGAAACTTTCTCCTGCCCGACTAGCAGACTTCCCTGAGGCACCTAAACGTAAGCAAATGATGTTGGCAAAAAGCGTAAGCAGTGTTTCCGTCTGGCTTTCGCCATAAATAGTAACGAGTTGGGAGGTAGACTGGGTCCCCGCTACCACACATGCGCCTTTAGATCGCCCCAAACTCATCAGTTGAAGTAATGCGTCACATCTAGGCAAATTCCCCAGCTCATCCAGACAAAACCAAATACGCCGCCTCGCACTGTCTCCAAGAGACAACACATGCCTCGTTGAGAGCGTCACAATCGCGTTGCACAACGGAGCTGACACTGCTGAGTTCAGTGGATCATTAGCAATCAGGAGAACCTTCTTCGCGCTCTTATTATTAACCCACGACCTGACAGAAAAGCGCCGCTTGCTGTCTTTTGGCCAGAGCTTGGATAGATCACTGATCCAGGCCAATTGACTCCCTATGATCGTCATGAAGCCCTGAGTAGTTTTGCTATCCTCTTCGACCAGCTTCACCCCTTCCGGGTAGTAGCGCTCGAACAGACGTTTAATTTCTGCAATCGGCTTATCCAAAACATCTCGCAGATCCGCCCATCCCCAATGCTCAGACTGGCGAATAGCAGCAATTACACACCCAGTTAAGATTATTCGAGCACCCTGAAACCAAAATTCCTCGCCGCCTCGACTTTCGATCAAACAATCTGCAAAAAGCTTGGCTTGCTCAGGGGTCTCAACATCCTTGCCGATATCCCATACAAAGCCACGCTTATCAGTGGGACTTACCAAGACAGCATTTTTTCCACCGAACAAAGCGGTATATTCTCTTTTTTGGTCGTAAATCAACACCTTATCCTGGCGATCTATAATCTGTTCGACTATAGGCTTGATTACCACACTCTTCCCACTTCCCTGTTGCCCATAAACAAACAGGTTGCCCACCTCACCCTCGGCGGATATCGCGGTACCTGGATGCAGCCTAAGACCTCGCGCCCCCTCTCTGCGGGAGACCTCTTTATTCAGGCATGATTTAGAATGAGAGATGGCCCTATTACCAACATAGAGCCTAGGCCCGCTCTTATGCTGATGATCTTCAACACCTCCCTCGACATAGATAATTTTATATGAAATGTAGAAGCCTAAAGGGATAGCAATCATCGCCGGTATCAGAGCGTGAAGCCAAAAATCCAAAAGGAAACCGTTTGAATGAAGATATTCATAATATCCATTTAATGCCAAAGTACTCCCGCTAAAGTACTCAGATGTAATTTTAAGAAAAACCTTTAAGTGTTTATCGACTGAAGGCCAATCTGTAAAGACTCCCCAAGTCCAGAAAGCTATTAATGAATAAATAACTATCGAAGTTATCCCTGTTGAGATAAAAATAACGCCCCAGTACTGCTTACCTTCGTCACTCATACTTTCGCCCTTGCAATTAACTCACGCGCTTGGTCTAACGCCTCACGCCTTTCACTCTCATCTAAGCCGCATACAGCGACATTTATTTCGAAAATTTTGCGAATAAATCTGGTTTCTAATTCGCTTATCTGAAACTCAAACCGTGTTTTCGCCTGATATGCAGACCAGGCTCTTCTCAGAACCTCTGCAATAGTGACACCTAGGTCCTCAGCTTCACTACTGAGCTCAGCATAGGCATCTGCCGAAAAGCGGACGGTTACGGGCCTTTGCAGGTCACTTCTATACCTTGCTTTTTTCATAAATACTCCGATTTCAAGGATTTCTTCATAGATTCATAAAGTTATAAGTAAAAAATAAAAAAACGATTCTTTTTATGAATTCACTCTACCCGCTCATAAAACCTCCTTTGTATCCGGGGAACTTTGTTTTTGAGATGCACTTTTAATGCGTAGGGTTTGAAGTCACCCAATAATCAAAACCTGATCTTAGATGCCGCACCTGAACCTCTATCAAAGCGTTCTAACTTCTTTGACCCTTTTACCTTTAGATCTAGCCATATTT